>NZ_JAKJKD010000001.1:670833-1341666 GCF_021845525.1 Nitrospina gracilis Nb-211
ATACTTTCAGTCGATGGACGGCGAACGCTTCGCGTTTTCGATTTTATTGAACGATTTGAACTGTTCGAACGGAAAGGCCATGAAGCTGGAAGACGATATTCTGGACCTGGCCCTGCGTTTTAAACGGAGTGATGTGGACGCAGAAGCGCCGTCGAACGAGAAGTTGGAGCCCCTACCGGTCAATCCTTGAAAACCTTCTGGTTTTCCTTCCTGTCCTCTTCCAGCAGTTTTTTCCAGTCCCGCTTGGTGCGCGGTGCGTTCTGAAAATCCTCGTAAATGTTTTTGGCGAGTTCCTTCCGGTCCACCCCTTCCGGAGCCACCTGAATGTCCAACTGCGCCAGCGCCATGTCAAAATCGCGGTCGAGCAATGAACCCGGGTCCATATCGTATTCCTGCAATGCCTGCTTGATCATGGCCGGTTCCGTGTTGAAGCGCCGCGCGACTTCGTTGATGTTGGACGGTTTGTAACCCTTGTCGCGGGTGATGCCCAAGTGGTATGCGCAGAACAGCTCGAACGGCTCGATGCCCGCAATCAGTTTTCCGGACGGAGCGGCCGCAGTGGCATCGCCGTTGCGCGGTGCGGACTGCGTGCGCACTTCGTCCTGCTGTGCCGGACGGGATTGGTTGCGGTCATTGCGCGGCCGGTTCTGGTTCTGATTGTCCTGCCGCGGGTTCGATCCCCGGTTTTTGTAACCGCCGCTTTGATTGGTGCGGTTTTTATGACGGCCGTTGCCGTTGTTCTGGGAATCGTTACGGCGTCCGTTGGATTGCTGGTTGGACCGGTTTGCCTGAGGTATGTGAGAGGTCAGGGTCTTCGAGTCCATCCACATTTCCGTGGCCTGCCGGTTGCGGGCAGGGCCTTGAGAACGCGGCCGATTGCCCTGATCGTTACTCCTGCCAGAACGGGCACGGTTTTTGTTCTGCCGGTTGGGTTGGTTCGTGGAATTGGAATTTCGCAAGATCTGATTTCCTTTACGAAAGGTTTTTAATCGGAACGACGGGTCTCTGTTGTTTAGGGGTTGTCGAACCGGGGTTGCATGCCTGTCCGCATCGTCTCGCCACGGGGAAGCGCTTCAATCCATCAGGACGGAAAGCTGATCCACCAGGTCGGCGAACTTGCCGAGGGCGGTTTCAATGGGTTTTGGTGAACCCATGTCCACCCCGGCGTTGCGGAGCAGATCGATCGGGTACGCGGAACCGCCGGACTTCAAAAAGCCCAGGTAGTCCGCCAGTTCGGCGTCGCCGCCGGAGGTCACCCGTTCGGCCAGTGCGTACGCGGCGGAAATGCCCGTCGCGTACTTGTACACATAAAAGCCGAAATAAAAATGCGGGATGCGGAAGCATTCCAGATCGAGGCACGGGTCCAGTGTGACCCCGTCGCCAAAGTAAACCGTCAGCAGTTCGTGGTACAGCTCCTTGAAGGTGTCCACGGTGAGCGGTTTCCCGGCTTCCGCCGCCGCGTAAATGCGGTGTTCGAATTCGGCAAACATGGTTTGCCGGTATAGCGTGCCGCGGAAATTGTCGATTTCCCGGCAGAGCAGGTAGATCTTCATCTCCCGGCTCAACTCGCGGCCGAGGTAGTAGCGCGTGAGGAGCGCTTCATTGAAGGTGGACGCCACCTCCGCCACGAAAATCGTGTAGTCCGCGTACAAAAACGGCTGGTTCTTCTTCGACAGGTACGTGTGCATCGAATGACCGGCCTCGTGCGCCAGCGTATAAACGCTGTTGATGTGGTCGCTTTGGTAGTTCATCAGGATGAACGGGTTCGAGTCGTAGCACCCGGATGAATACGCGCCACTGCGCTTGCCTTTGCTTTCGTACCGGTCCACCCAGCGCTCGTCCAGCAGGCCTCGCTTGAGGGTGCTGACGTAATCCTCACCGAGCGGTACGAGAGCCTGGGCGATGTCCTCCACCGCGTCCTCGTAACTCATCTCCCACTTGAAGTCGCGCACCAGCGGCACACTGCCGTCGTACACATGCAGTTCGTCGAGTTCCAGCACGCGCTTGCGCAGGTCGAAGTATTTGTACAGCGGCTTCAGGTTGTTGTGGACGGTGCCGATCAGGTTGTCGTACACCTCCACCGGAATGTTTTCCGAAAACAGAGCTTTCTCGCGAACCGAAGGAAACTTGCGCGCCTGCGCGAAAAAAATATCCTTCTTGATGCTTCCCGCAAGAAGCGCCGCGTACGTGTGCTGGTGCCCCTCGTAAGCCTTGTAAAACGTCTCGAACGTGTCCTTGCGCAATCGGCGGTCGTAATTTTGCAGAAGGCTTTGCAGATTGCCGTGCGTGATCGTGATCCTGCGCCCCTCAGCGTCTTCCACCGAGCCCAGTTGCAGATCGGCGTTGTCCAGCATGGTGAACGCCTTTTGCGGCGCCTGCGCCATCTCCGACGCCGAGGCCAGCAGGGCCTCTTCGGATTTCGGCAGTGTGTGCGGGCGGTAGCGCAGTTCCTTTTCGAGATGGAAGCGGAAGAACGCCAGCTCCGGATCGTCCAGGAATGCCTTCATCGTCTCTTCCGGAATCGCCATCAACTCCGGGCTGATGAAGCTGCGCGCCTGCTGGTAATGCGTGAGCAGTCGCGATACCCGCTCGTAGTTCGCCTGATTGCCGGGATGCGTCTTGTTCTCGTCACTTCGAAGATGCGCGTATGTGTACACCGCATCCAGCGTCTGTGAAAATTGCATATCGAACTTGAGACAACGCTTGAGCCGTGCGGGCGACTGACTCAGCGTGCCCTGGTAGGAAGCGTAAGTTTCCAGTTGGGATTCGAGCGAGAGGAAATCCGCTTCCCACGTTTCATTCGAGGAGTAGAGACCCTTCAGATCCCACTTCGCTTCTTCGGGAACTTGATCACGGGTCAACAGTTCACTGGTGGCATCCATGCGTGAGTCCGGCCACGAAACAAAATCAAGACGTCAGTACGATGTTGGGGATTGAATCAGGACGTCGCTTCAACAATCGTTTTTAAATGAACCTGCAATTTGGCCTGCTTTTCGGACAACTCTTCAAGCCTTTGCTGATCCTTTGCGATGACTTCGGGAGGCGCCTTGTCAACGAAGTTTGGGTTGGATAGTTTCTGCTTCAAGAATACCATGTCTTTGTCGATTTTTTTCAACTCTTTTTCGACCCGCTTTTTCTCTTCATCGAAATCCATCAATCCTTTCAGGGGAACATACAGCTCCAGACCCGTTAACACTGCGGATGCGGCGGACTTCGGCTTTTCGATATTGGGACCCAGAATCATTTCCGAAACCCGGCCTAAATCCCTGATATACCCCTGATTGTTCTGGAGCAGGTGTTCCTGTTCCGTATCGAAGGTCTTGATGTGCACGTCGAGCTGTTGCCCCGGATTGAAGTTCATCTCGCCGCGGATGTTGCGCACGCGGGTGATGACGTCCATCACCACCTGCAACTGTTTCTCCGCGTCTTCGTCGTTCAGCGCGGGGTCGGGCAACGGATACCGCGCGACCATGATGCTGACGCCTTCGCGCGGCAGTTTCTGCCAGATTTCTTCGGTGATGAACGGCATGATCGGGTGCAGGAGTTTCAGCGACGATTCCAGCACGTACAGCATGACGTTCTGCGTGGTGGCGCGTTCCGGCCCGGCACTGTTGAGGCGCGACTTGGACAGCTCGATGTACCAGTCGCAGTATTCGTTCCACAAAAATTTGTAGATGGCGTTGGCCGCGTCGTTGAAGCGGAACGCCTCCAGCGCCCCGTTCACCTCGGCGCAGGTTTTGTGCAGGCGGCTTAAAACCCAGCGGTCGGCGAGACTGCGGTCGGTGTGCTCCTGCAAATCGCAGGTGCCGGTGTAATCTTCCAGGTTCATGAACACGAAGCGCGAGGCGTTCCACAGCTTGTTGCAGAAATTGCGGTAGCCGTCGATGCGGTCCTCGGCGAGTTTGATGTCGCGCCCCTGTGCGGCGAAGGCCGTCAGCGTGAAGCGCAGGGCATCGGTGCCGTACTTGTCCATCATCACCAGCGGGTCGATGACGTTGCCCTTGGTCTTGCTCATCTTCTGGCCCTCGGCGTCGCGGATGAGGGCGTGGATGTACACGTATTCGAACGGGATGTCCTTCTGGAATTTGAGGCCCATCATGATCATGCGCGCCACCCAGAAGAACAGGATATCGAAGCCGGTGCAGAGCACCGTGGTCGGGTAAAACTTTTTCAGCGTCTCGGTCTTTTCCGGCCAGCCCAGCGTCGAAAACGGCCACAGGGCGGAGCTGAACCACGTGTCGAGCACGTCCGTCTCCTGCGTCAGTTTCTTGCCGCCGCAGTGCTTGCAGGCGCCTGGCGTTTCCCGCGCGACGGTGAATTCGCCGCAGTCGCCGCAGGTCCATGCCGGGATCTGGTGCCCCCACCAGATTTGGCGGCTGATGCACCAGTCGCGGATGCTCTCCATCCATTCGAAGTACGTGTTTTCCCAGAACTTGGGAACGATTTTGATCTGTTCACTGCGCACCGCTTCGATGGCGGGTTTGGCCAGCGGTTCGGTCTTCACAAACCATTGCTTGGAGAGGTACGGCTCAACCACCGTCTTGCAACGGTAGCAGTGGCCGACCGAGTGCGTGTGGTCCTCGATCTTCTCCAGCAGGTCGCGGTCCTTGAGTGCCTCGACCACGTTCTTCCTCGCCTCGAACCGGTCCTGACCTTCAAACGGTCCCGCCTCCTCGTTCATCGTGCCGTCGGGATGCAGGACGTTGATGGACGGCAGGTTATGACGGCGGCCCAGTTCGAAGTCGTTCGGGTCGTGCGCCGGGGTGACTTTCAGCGCGCCGGTGCCGAACTCGGTATCGACGTAGCTGTCCTCGATGATCGGCAATTCGCGGTTGAGGATGGGGAGCAGGAGGATCTTGCCGCCGCGCCCGGTGTGGCGTTCGTCTTCCGGGTTGATGGCCACCGCGGTGTCGCCCAGCATGGTCTCCGGCCGCGTGGTGGCGACGGTGACGTACCCGTCTCCATCCTGGAATGGATAGCGGATGTGGTACAGGTGGCCCTGTCTTTCCTGGTACTCGACTTCGAGGTCGGACAATGCGGTTTGACAGCGCGGACACCAGTTGATGATGTAGTCGCCCTTATAGATCAATCCGTCTTCATAGAGCGTGACGAACACCTCGCGCACGGCTTTGGACAGGCCCTCGTCCATGGTGAAGCGGTCGCGTTCCCAGTCCAGCGAACAACCCAGCCGCACCAGTTGTTTGTTGATGCTGCCGCCGGATTCGTCTTTCCATTTCCACACGCGCTCGATGAAGGCCTTCCGGCCAATGTCGTGGCGCGTCGTGCCTTCGGCGGCGAGTTGGCGCTCGACCACGTTTTGCGTGGCGATGCCGGCGTGGTCCGTGCCCGGTTGCCACAGGGTGTTTTTGCCCTGCATGCGTCGCCAGCGGGCGAGGATGTCCTGCAGGGTGTTGTTGAAGGCGTGGCCGATGTGCAGGGAGCCGGTGATGTTGGGCGGCGGGATGACCATGCAGAAGGTCTCGCCGTCCCTGGTCTCATCGGCATGCGCCAGGCGGTGTTCCGCCCAGTGGCGGAGCCATTTGTCCTCCACCTCCTGAGGCTGGTATTTCTTGTCGAGCTGAATCATAAAATGAAAAAAGGATGTCCGGTGTGTCCCGAAGTCATGACGGGGAATGAAAGTGTGCCACCGGGACCTCAAATCTCAAAGCAATTTTTTTATAAGGAGCGATGCGGCCAGGCCGCCGGACGGCGGGATGGAACCGGGTTTTCAATCATGAGGGTTCTGAATCAGAGGATTTCCGATTTCCGGATGCGCCCGATTTCTTCCTGGATCACTTCGCGGATGATGGCGGGAGCGACTTCTTCCACCACCTGCCGCACCGTATCGCGAATGGTGCCGGAGAGGCCGGCCATCTCCGCCCCCAGGGTGGAGCGGATGTGCTGGTGCACGATGTCCCGCAGGGGGTCGCCGTTCAGCCTGGGCACGGGAACAGGCTCCGTTTTCGTTGCGGTGGTGGCATTGCCGCCGTTGGAGGAAGGCGGCTCGTCGCCCATCATTGCCAGCGCTTCCTGGATCAGGTCCGGATGCGAACGGGTTTCCAACTGCGGTTGAGGGGATGCCGGCTCTTCGTCCTGCGCGCTGGGCGTGGCGGATTCGGTCAATTGGCGGAAAAACTGGTCCAACTCGTCCAGCGATTCCTGAAACACGGCGTGACGTTGCTCCCGTTCCTTTGCCAGAGCAGGGGCCTGGGAATCGGGCTCCATGGATTCCGCAGCCGTCTCCGGTTCTTCTTCGGCGGCAGGGGACGGCGGTGCCAGGTCTTCGGGTGAAAGCTCAATCCATTTCGGGCCGTTTCCGCCTTCCTCGTCGTCCACGGCCTCGATTTCGATTTCGTCTTCCGCTTCCACTTCAACGGCGGTTTCGGGATCGAAGCCTTCGATCTCATACTCCTCTGCATCCGCTTCGGCAACAGCCGGTTCCGTCGCGGTCTCGCTCCCCAGCAATCGCTTCACGATACGGATGATTTCGTCGGTCTTGAACGGTTTGGAGATGTGGCCGTCGGCTTCCGAGTCGGCGTACATGATCTCGTCGAGCTCTTCAAAGTCGCTGGTCAAAAGCAGAACGTGGATGTTCTGGAACTCGTCGCTGTTCTTGATTTTTTTGGACAGTTCGAAGCCGTTCATGCCGGGCAGATAGATATCGGCCATGACGAGATCGGGCTTGAAGTCGGAGAGGTAGTTGAACGCCTTGATGCCGTCGCTGATGCCCTCGACTTCCATGTCTTCGTTGTAGAAGGCCATGGCCACCAGTTTCTGGATGCTGATGCTGTCGTCGGCGACGAGGATTTTGAGTTTCATGTCTGCAACCTTTGAACCAAGGATTCAACAAAAACCCGCGGACCTCCGGGTATCGTGGGCGCAGGAGCCCGGGTTCCCGCCGCAAAATGCACTGATTCGATACCAGAAGTATAGCATAAGGAGTTGGAAACTATAACCGTATCGGCGGTTTCCGGAAAAACTGTAGCCTCGACAACGATTGAATTTACCGGAGTCAGCGGTAGCCGTCGATGTTCTGTTTTTTTGTTCCAGTATAAAGGAAGAGCGCACCTTCGCAATCGGTTTTGCGCGGACGCGAGCCTTGCAGACAGAAAAGATGAGTCACCGCGCCCAGCCCGGCGTGGCGGCGGGTTGGAGCGACGTGGGCCGAGCGTAGGCCCGGCAGGAGAAAGGGGTTGGGTGGGGCGGCGCCGGCGCTCAGGAGGCGGGGGCGTTGTCCGACAGGGCTTCGATCTCGTAGTGGACCCGGTCCCATTCGGTGAGCAGGGTGTTTTCCTCGGCGGTCAATTCCTTCTGCCGGGCGAGGGACTGCATCAGCGTGTCCTTGTTGCGCTCCTGGTAGATGTCGGAATCAGCCAGCCGTTCCTCCAGTTCCGCTTTTTCGCCCATCACCAGTTCGAGTTTTTTCTCCAGCGCCTCGGCGCGTTCCTTGAGCGGCTTCAACCGGCGGTAGCGCCGGTTGCGTTCCTCGGCTTCCTTGCGTTTCTGTTCCTTGTCCCGGCGGGCGGGCGTGGTTTTTTCGGATGCGGCGGACTTCGACTCCGCCTCCGCCGCGCGTTCTTCCTCTTTCCTTTTCATCCACTCGTAGTGGCTGAAGTTGCCGAGGTATTCCTTCAACTGGCCGCCGTCCACCTCCCACACGCGGTTGATGAGCCCGTCGAGGAAGTAGCGGTCGTGCGAGATGGTCACCACCGTGCCGTCGAAGTCGGCCAGCGCCGCCGCCAGGATCTCGCACGAGCGGATGTCAAGGTGGTTGGTCGGCTCGTCGAGCAGGAGGAACGGTGCGGGCGCGGCCAGCATGCGCGCCAGCGACAGGCGTGAGCGCTCGCCGCCGGAGAGCACGCCGACTTTCTTGTCCACGTCGTCGCCGGAAAATAGGAACGCGCCCAGGATGTTCCTCTGCGCGGTCAGGGTCAACTGCGGTGCGGATTCGTCCAAAGACTGAAGAACGGTATGTTGCGGATTGAGTATCTCGACGTGGTGTTGGGCGTAGTAGGCGCGCGTCACGTTATGGCCGAGCTCGATGGTTCCCGCATCGGCTTCCACCTGCGCCGCCAGCAGTTTGAGCAGGGTCGATTTGCCGGCGCCGTTGGGTCCGACCAGCGCGATCTTCATGCCGCGCTCGATCTGGATGGAAAAGTCGCGGTACACGGTGACGGGTCCATATGCCTTGTCCACGTTCTCCAGGCGCGCCACGATGCGGCCCGTCCTTCCCGGTTGCGGAAAGCGGAAGTGGATGGTCTTGGTGCCGCGGTGCGTCTCCACCTTCTCCATCTTTTCCAGTTGCTTGATGCGGCTTTGCACCTGCGTCGCTTTCGTGTTCTTGGCGCGGAAGCGCTCGACAAAACGTTCGATCTCGGCGACGCGCCTCTGCTGGTTGGCGGCTTCGGCTTCGAGTTGGGCGATGCGCTCGGCCTTCTGCCGCTCGTAATCGTCGTAGTTGCCCGTGTACACCGTCAGTTTGCCGCGGTCGAGTTCCGCAATGCGTCCCGCCAGCGCGTTCAGAAACCGCCGGTCGTGGGAGATGAGAAGCAGACTGCCTTCGTACGTTTTCAGAAACGATTCCAGCCACACCACCGATTGCAGGTCGAGGTGGTTGGTCGGTTCGTCCAGCAGAAGCACGTCCGGGCTTTGCAACAGCAGGCGCGCCAGTTCCGCACGCATGCGCCAGCCGCCTGAAAACGTCTCCAGCGGTTTGTGAACCTGATCGGCCCTGAAACCGAGCCCGGATAAAATCGACTGTGCCCGCGATTCGCGTTCGTAGCCGCCGTGGCGTTCGAACTCGTGTTGCAGATCGCCGTAACGCCGGCTCCATTCCTCCGGGTTGCTGTCATGGAACGCCGTGTCGTTGTGCAGGCGTTCCATTTCCTTCTGCACCTCGGCGAAGCGCGCATCGCCTTCCACCACGCGTTCGAGCACCGTCTGCGGCACGGTCTCCAGCTCCTGCGACAGCATGGCGACGCGCGCACCCTTGCGGATATGCACGCGTCCGGCATCGACGTCCTCGTGTCCGACGATGACGCGAAACAGGGTTGTTTTGCCCATGCCGTTTTCACCGACGAGGCCGACGCGCTCGCCGGGCTTCAGGTGGAACCCGACGCCGTCGAACAGCACCTTCGGTCCATACTGCTTTTTGAGGTTTTGAAGTTGGATCATGGATTGAAAGAAATCACCGCTGGCGGAGCTTGGGATTGTAGGCTTCGCGCAGTCCTTCGCCAAACAGGTTGAACGCGAGCACCACGAACAGAATGGTGAAACCGGGGATGAAAGTCAACCATGGCGCATCGAAGATGAACGCCCGGCCGTCGGACAGGATGTTGCCCCACGTCGCGTCCGGAGGCTGTACGCCGAAGCCAAGGAAGCTCAAAGCCGACTCGGTGAGGATCGCCGTGGCCACGCCGATGGTCGCCGATACCAGCACCGGGGCGATGGCGTTTGGCACGATGTGCTGAAAGATGATGCGCATTTCCGGGATCGCCTGGCTTTTGGCGGCGAGGACGTAGTCCTGTTCGCGCAACGCAAGGAACTCCGCACGCACCAGGCGGGCTGTGCCCATCCAGCCGGTGAGGCCGATGACGATCATGATGTTGTAGATGCTGGGTGGCAACAGCGCCACCACGGTGAGGATGAGGAAGAACGTAGGAAAGCACAGCATGATATCCACGAACCGCATGATGAGCGTGTCCACGGTGATGAATCCCAGCCGCACGCGGCCGTAAAATCCCGCCAGCCCGCCGAGGAAAATGCCGACGGTGACGGAAATGCCAACGGCGACGAAACCGACGGTGAGCGAAACGAACGTGCCCTCCAGCATGCGCGCGAACACATCGCGCCCCAACTCGTCCGTGCCCAGCAGGTAGATGCCCATGAGGGGCCGCTCGGCTTCCTTGACCAACTCGGTATTGTAGGGTGTCAACGGTGGTTTGAATTTTTCCACCAGGCGCACGGTGGTGGGATCGAACCGCTCGTGGTGCATGGTGAGCAGTTTGCCGCCGATGGCGACGACGAGCAGGAAGGCGAGGAACCACATCGACGCCAGCGCCATCTTGTTCCGGCTGAAAATGCGCCAGCGTTCCTGAAACGGGGTTTCCTCCGGCACCATGCCTTCGGCGGCGAGGGTTTCGGCTGTTGGCGTTGCGGCTTCGTTCATGGCGTCCTCAGAATTTGATGCGCGGGTCGGCCACCGCGTACAGGATGTCCGACACCAGCGTGCCGATGAGCGTCAGCACCGCGGCGATGAAGTTGAGCGTCAGGATCACCGGAAAATCCCGCGCCAGGATGGCTTCGTAACCCAGCCGTCCCATGCCGGGCCAGGCGAAAATGGTTTCGAAGATCACCGACCCGCCGATCAGCCCGGGGATCAACAGGCCGAACATGGTGATGAACGGCAGTAACGCGTTGCGCAGGCCGTGGCGGTAAATGACCGTGTCCTCGTCCAGTCCCTTGGCGCGGGCGGTGCGGATGTAGTCCTGGTTGATCACCTCCAGCATCTGCGAGCGTACATAACGCGACAGCACCGCCAGCCCGGTGATGGCCGTCATCAACGAGGGCAGGGTGAGGTGCCAGACATAGTCCATCGACTGAAACAGCGCGCCTGCGTCCTCGAAGCCGAAAGTCTGCCTGCCGATCACCGACACATTCAGATTCTGCGCCACGAAGATGATGAGGATGTAGGCGAGGAAGAAGCCGGGGATCGAGATCAACGCATACGAGAGAAACGTGGTCGAGCGGTCGAACATCGAGTTGCGGTGGATCGCCGCCTTGATGCCCATGGGAAACGCGACGCTCCAGGTGATGAGCGTGGCGACGATGAACAGCGGCAGGGAGTTCAGAAAGCGGTCCCAGATTTTCGCCAGCACCGGCTGGTTGTCCTTGAACGATTTCAACTGCCCGGTGAACAGGTCGCGCATCCAGTAGAAGTATTGCACGTGCAGAGGATCGTCCAGGTGGAATGCGTCGCGGATGCGCTGGATGTCTTCCGCCTTCATGCGCGGGTTGGCGGGATCGACCAGGCTCGGCTCGCCGGGCGCCAGGTGCACGATGGTGTGCGCGATGAGCGAGATGAACACCAGCAGGATGATGCGCTGGCCGATATTGCGGATGATGAATGCGGTCATGACGGCATGGGCGATGGGTTGAGGGGCAATCGAAAACTCACTCTCTATTTCCTCTTTTTTCCCCGGGCTAACTCTTCTGTTATACTTTGGGGCATGGACATTATACAGATCAGCCATTACCTCGACCAACTGCTCGACATCCATAATATCAAGGATGCCTCCCGCGCGGTCAACGGATTGCAGGTCGAAAACAAAGGCGACATCAAAAAAGTGGGGCTGGCCGTCGATGCCTGCCAGGCCACCATCGACATGGCCATCGACGCCGAGTGCGACATGATGTTCGTGCACCACGGCCTGTTCTGGGGCGGGCTGCAACCGGTACGCGGCGCGCATTACAAAAAACTCGCGCGCATGGTGGAAGCCAACCTCGGCCTCTACTCGGCACACATCCCGTTGGACGTGCATCCGGTGCTGGGCAACAACCGGCAGTTGGCGGATGTCATCGGCCTCGACAATTTGCAGGAGTTCGCCCTCAACGATGGACAGTATATCGGCCTGCGTGGCACCGTTGCGCCGAAGACGGGGCACGAACTGGGCGGGATGTTGTCCGAAGCGCTGCAAACGAACGTGCGCGTCATCGGCGACGGGGTGATCCGTTCCGTGGGACTCGTCACCGGCGGCGCCGGGAAACTTTTGGGCGAGGCCATCCGCGAAGGGCTCGACTGCTTCATCACCGGCGAAGGAGATGCCTACCAGTTTCACGATGCGGTGGAGAACGGCTGTGTTTTGATATTCGCCGGGCACTACGCCACCGAGACCGGCGGTGTGATGGCCGTGGGCCGTCACCTCGAAGAACAGTTCGACCTCGAAACCACCTTCCTCGATTACCCGACCGGACTGTGATCCCCGTCCCCGACGCCGCATCCCGTCATTTTCTTTTTGCGAGTGGATCCCTGTCATGAGCAGGCCTCCTTCGACCCCTCCCCGCAAACGGCTTGCCGTGGTGTGCAATCCCAAGGCCGGGCGCGCGGGAACGCGTTTTTCAGGAACGCTCGACGAACTCGCCAGGCTGGGTGTTGAGGTGGAAGTGTGGAAGACGCAGGCGGCCGGCGACGCCATCGGGCTGGCGCAGAAGGCGGCGGAGGCTGGTGGATTCGATGCCGTGGTGGCCGCGGGCGGCGACGGCACCTTCAATGAAGCCGCCAATGGTCTGATCAACACCACCGTTCCGCTGGGCATCCTGCCCGTCGGCACGGTCAACGTGCTGGCCACGGAAATCGGGTTGAAGTCCACCCCCGAACACATCGCGCGCACGTTGGCGTTCGGTGAGGCGCGCAGAATTTATCCGGCGAAGATGAACGGCCGGAGTTTCCTGTTGATGGCGGGATGTGGACTCGATGCCCGCGCCGTGGCGGGGGTGTCGCGTCATTTAAAGAAACTGTTCGGCCCCGGCGCCTACGCCTGGTCGGCATTGAAAGAAGTTTTTAAATGGGACCCCGCCGTGCTGGAGGTGGAGATCGACGGCGCCCGTCATACCTGCCGCTGGGTGCTGGCCTGCAAGGCGGTGCATTATGGAGGGCCCTACCGCGTGGCGCCGGGAGCGGATTTAGCGGTGCCGCGCCTGGAGGTGCTGCTGTTCCAAAGCCGCACGCCGTGGGGCCGCCTGGCCGAAGTGGCGGTGGCCATGCTGGGGCGGCGGTTCGGGATCGATACAGGAATCCACGTGGTGGAAACAGACCGCCTGCGGGTGACGGGTCCGGACGGCGAGCCCGTTCAAGTGGACGGCGACGAGGCGGGCACCCTGCCCGTGGATCTCAGTGTCGGCGCCGATACGTTGAATCTGATTTATCCCGTTCAGTAAAATAAAAAAACCGGAAGCCCCAAAGGGAACTTCCGGTTTTGTTGTGTGCGGTAAGAGTGCGGCGGTCAGCGGCGGCGCGAGCGCCGGTCGTCGCGCTGGATGCGCTGCGGTGTGGGTGCGCCTTTCGAGAACAGCCACAGGCTGAAACCAAACACCATCATTCCCAGTACCAGCAATCCATCCACGTTTGCGAACGTCATGACGCGCTCCTTTCAAATTACTGGAGGGTGGGCGTATTCCCGTGTGCCGCTCCCTCCGGGGTCTGCCGCCGGCTCGTGATTAAAACGAGAAGCGGTGTTTCTCGAACAGCTCCATAGTGACGCGCTCCGCGCCTTCCTTGGAGACTTCCTGTTCGATGCGCTGGATCGCCATTTCGCGGATGAACGGGATGGGGATGCGCATGACCTTGGCCTTCGCCGCGTCCTCCCATTGCATGCCGAAATTCGGCTCGTCGTCCTGCTGATTGGCGTAATCGACGTCGCGCTGTTTGTCTTCCTCGGTCACTTCCATGCCCATCGCTTCCTTGGCGGAGGCGGGCATGACGTTGGTGAACACTTCGTCGATGATGTCCGGCGTCACCATCTTGTCGCCGCGCTGGCGGGCGCGCGCCTCGATGGTCTGCTTCGCCATGCCCAGCACGAACGGAGGCACCTTTTCCATCTTTTCCATGGCGTCCTGCGTCCACGGCATGCCGCTGGTCGGCGCGGACTCCATGTAGTTCTTGAACTTGTCGACGATGTCTTCTTTCTTTTCGGTACGGAGCGCGAGGAAGTCCTGAATCTCCTCGATCACTTCCACCTTGCGCGGGCTCTCAGCCATCTTCTGTTTGGCGACGTCGAACGCGCCCATCGACAATTCCTCGAAGCCGAACTGCCGGACGCGCTTGGAGACCAGCATCATCGACTCGTTGCGGATTTCGGTGAGGAAATCGGACGTGATATATTTGTAGTTTCTCTTGACGGCCCGCTGGACCATCAGCTTGCGGATGCCGGGACGCACGAACTCCGGCGCGTGCTTGACCCGCTCCCAGGCTTCAACCGTCCACTCCACGCCGTTTTCGTCGGCGTACGGGTGGTTGATGCGGTCGGAGGCCTCGATTTCTTTTTCGTGGGCTGTGTAATCTTCTTGCATGACGGTATTTTCCCAAAATGCGGGCTTGAAATAAAGCGCATTTTTGATTTAAGGTCTCAGTCGGAAACGGACTGATTTTACACTACTTCACCCCTTTTACAATGTCAACGATCAGGAAGGCCCCGCGCGCATGAGTTCAATCCACCGTTCCCCAATGGTTTACGGCTTTTTCTTCGTTTCGGGGATCACGGCCCTGGTATATGAAATCATCTGGACCCGGATGCTGACCCTGGTGTTCGGCCACACGGTGTACTCCGTTTCGGTGGTGCTGGCGGCATTCATGGCCGGGCTGGGTTTCGGCAGTTACGTGTGGGGCCACGTCATCGACCGTGCGGTGGAAGAGGACCGGCACCCGCCTCTGGTCGTCTATGCCTTCATCGAGATCCTGATCTTCGCCTCGGCGGCGCTCCTCACCCTCATTTTCTACAAGTTCCACGTGTTCTACGCGTGGTTCCACCAGTTTGTGCCGGACTCGCCCGCATTGTTCGCGGCGATCAAGGCTCTGCTGGCGTTCCTGTTGATGTTCGTGCCGACGACGTTCATGGGCGCGACGCTCCCCATCATCAGCAAGTATTACGTCACCGACGACGCGCGCCTCGGCACGCAGGTCGGGTATTTGTATGCGCTCAACACGCTGGGAGCGTCGGCGGGCTGCCTGCTCACCGGCTTCATTTTCATTTCGCTGTTCGGCGTCGTGCAGACGGCCCTGCTTGCGGCGGCGGCGAACCTGATCATCGGCATCGGTTGCATCCGTATCTACCAGGAAGAAAACCCCGGCGCCAAAATCATCCCGCGCCTGCCGAAACCCACCTGGCCGCGTTTTGAAGCCGATGCGTCGCAAAAGCTGTGGATGGCGGTGGCGTTCATCAGCGGCCTCACGGCGCTCGCTTATGAGGTGTTGTGGACGCGTCTCCTGGTCTTCAGCATCGCCAGCACGGTGTATTCGTTCAGCATCATGCTCGCTGTGTTCCTGCTCGGCATCTGCCTGGGTAGCGTGCTCGCCGTTCCCGTCATCGCCAAATGCCGCGACTTGCGCAACGTGCTGATGGTTCTGCAGGCGGGCATTGCGGGGTACGTGACGTTCACGCTGTTCAATATGGAAGCGTTGTTGTCGACGCCGTGGAACAGCTACGACCTCGACCAGCCCTTCACCACCTTCTGGCGGTATCTGAAAGACTCGTCGGCGCTGATGCTGGTGCCGACGACGTTCCTCGGCATGAGCCTGCCGATCTTGATCAAGCTCGCCTCCGGCGACCACGCGCACGTGGGTGGGGGCACGGGACGCGTCTATGCCGCCAACACGGTGGGTGCGATCTTCGGCTCGCTGGTGGCGGGATTCGTGTTGTTGCCGCTCATCGGCACGGAGCAGAGCCTGGTGGCGGTGGCGACGCTGAACCTGTTCGTGGTGGCCCTGCTGTTCCGCACCGGAAGCGCGCCCCTTAAAGTGCGCAAGGCCGGCACGCCCGCCATCGTGGCGGTGATCCTCGTGTTCACCCTCGCCATGCCTGGCGACCTGCTCAATCCCTTCTTCATGCGTGACAGCGTCGGCCAGCGCGACGTGAAAAGCCTTTTGTATTTTGAAGAAGGGTTGACCGACACCGTCGCCGTGTTCGAGGACAGCTACGGCATCCTCGATCCCGACGCCAAGCGCCTCATCACCAACGGCATCTCCATGTCCGCGTCGAACGTCATCGCCACGCGCTACATGAAACTGTTCGCGCACGTGCCGATTCTTTTGTCCGACACCCCGGACAACGTGCTGGTCATCTGTTTCGGCACGGGGCAGACGACGGGGGCGGCGGGGATTCATCCAAGAGTCAAGTCGGTGGACAGCATCGAGCTTTCATCCAGCGTCATCAACGCCGCTCCGGCGTTCGCCAAGGAAAACCACGACGTGGTGAACAACGACAAGGTGAACATCGTTATCCAGGACGGACGCAATTTCCTGCTCACCACCGGCAAGAAGTACGACGTGATCACCGGCGAGCCGCCGCCGCCGCGGACGGCGTTCACGGTGAATCTGTACACGCGCGATTTTTACGAGCAGGCACTGCGCGTGCTCAAGCCCGGCGGCATCGTCGCCCAGTGGGTGCCGCTCCACAGCCAGAGCGCGCTTGAGGTGGACATGCACTTCAAAACGTTCCTGTCCGTGTTCCCGCATGCACAGGCGTGGATGTCCGTCGCCAACGAAATGCTTTTGATCGGATCCGATCAGCCGATCGACATCGACCTCGCCAAACTGAAAACGCGTTTTGCCGAGCCGCGCATCAAACAGGCGATGGAGGCCATCCACATTCCGGACGTGCACTCCTTTCTCGCCAACATCTGGTTTCTGGAAGAGCAACTGCACGCGCTGGCCGAAGGCCAGCCGCTCATCACCGACAACCGGCCGCGCATCGAGTTCTACCTCGACTACGGCAACGTCGTCGGCATGCCGGGACTGGAGCGCATCGTGTTCAACCGCGTGGATGCCGGCGCCTTCTGGCAGCGCGTGAAGAACGCGGACGCCGACGATGAAGCGGCATTCCGCAGTCAGTACCGGGTGATGGATCTCTACCAGCGCGGCGTCATGTACGCCAACCGCGAGATGTTGCTGGAAGCCATGCGCTTGGCCAGCGACGACAGCCTCCTGCGTTACCACCTACAGGCGGGTGAGCCGCAGATTCAGGAACTGCTCGAGCAGGTGGAAGCCGATCCGAAAAATCTCGAAGCTCTGCTCAACCTCGGTCATTCGTTTTACCAGCTTGGCCAGTACGAAAAGAGCCTCGAGTTTTTGAACATGGTGCAGAAACGCCAGCCGGAAAACCCCTTCGCCGCGTTGTACACGGGGTATGACCTGATGGAACTGGGGCGCCTGAAGCAGGCGGAGGCGGTGCTCAAGGACGCGGTGCGGAAGAACCCCGGCGAGATGCGGAACGTCATGCAACAGGTCGGGCTGATTGATCTTCTGCAGAAGCTGGAGGAGAATCCCGGTGACCTCCTGCTCCTCAACGCCGCCGCCAAATTTTACAACGTGCGCGGCGAACACCTGAAGTCGCTCGAGTACTCGTCGCGCGTGCTGGCGAAGGACAGTCTCAACCGCGAAGCCCTGCAAAGCCAGATGTTCAGCTACCGCGGCCTCGGCCAGCCGCGCGAGGTCATTGCTACCGGTTTTCGTTACGGAAATGTGGACCCGGACGATCTGCAGTACATGTATCTGATGGCGGAGATGTATATCAAAATTCTCAATTGTGAAAAGGCCATCCCCTTCCTCGAAAAAATCCTTGCCGTGGACGACACCTACCAGAACGCGCAGAGGTGGCTGGACCGGTGCCAAAAGAAAAAGGGAGAAGCCGTTCCCGCCGCGTGATGGCTTCTTGCAGCGGATTTGAAGCGGCGGTGCTTCTCAACGCGGGGAAAGACCGCGCAGGCGGTTGCGCACGCCCAGCCATGCGACCTCAAGCCAGTTGGTGATGCGGCCCTTCCAGATGCGTAACGGACTGTACAGCCGCGCGTGAGTCTGGAACAGCAGTTTGGGGATATTCAGTTCTTCCGGACAGCGCGGCAGGCAGTCGCCGCACTCCGTGCACCGGTTGGCGAACTCGCCGGGAAACCAGTGTCCCTTGCTCTGCAACATGTTGTAGCGGTACTTGCCGAACGAGCGCATGCCGTAGCCTTCGAGCATGTTGCGGAACCGCAGGACCTCCGGGATGTTGATGTTCTCCGGGCAGGGCAGGCATTCGTTGCACACCGTGCAGTAGTCGGGAATGCGCGCCGTCTGGGCGTCCATCTTCTCTCTCACCGGTTCGTCTTCCGGCGTGAAGTAATTGCCGCCGTTCAAAATCGCCAGGTTCTGCGGAAAGTGTTCCGGTGCGTGAAAGCCCATGGTCAGCGTGGTGATTTCCGGATGACTCAGGCAAAAGCGCCCGTTGAACTGCACCGGCGTCAGCGGCGAGCACAGGGACGTCAGCTTGGGCGATGGATTCCACAACTGCCCGCCCTTGTCGTTGGGCGAGATGATGAGCACGCCCATGTCGAGTTCGCCCGCCAGCCGGATGGCTTCACGGTTGCGCTGGAAGAAATAATAGTAGTGCAGATTGACGAAGTCGAACAGGCCGGTGCGCATGGCGGCGAGGATGATATCCAGCGGCGCGTGCGTGGAAAAACCGATGTGCCGCACCAGCCCTTCCTCGCGCAGGCGGTGCAGGGTTTCGACGGGCCCCCCGGACTGCACCGCCGCATCCAGCCGTTCCTGATTGTTGATGCCGTGCCAGCCGTAGAAATCGACGTAATCCAACCGCAACGCTTTGAGTTGGTCCTCCACCAGCCGCCGGGTGTCGTCGGCGGTCATGGGCGCGCCCTTGGTCATCATCTTGTACGCCGAGCGCGGCGTGCCGAGCTCTTTTAAGGCCGCGCCGTACAGGTGTTCGCTTTTCACGTAGCCGTGGGCGGTTTCAATGTGGTTGATGCCGCAGGCCAGCGCACGGCGGGTGGTGTCGATGCAGTTGTCGAGCGCCGCTTTCGGCAGGTAGTCGCGCGGTGCGTCCCAGCCCTGCTCGAAGCGCATGCCGCCCAGCGTGAGTACGGAAATCGACTCGTTCGTCCGCCCGAAGCGGCGGTACTCCATCGGCGGCAGGGCCGTCGTGTCCATGATGCCGGTCTGGGTGGTGGCGGTGTCGGGCATGGTCGGGTTCCGGAGATTGGGGGTTCAGCATACAGCCGGTTTCATGCTAAAAAAGAACGGGCCGGGAGTCAATCCTGCGCCGGATTTTGCCCGCGGCTTGGCAGAATCTTTACATTAACTGAATGCGGGGGATATCCTCCCGTGATGGGAACAGGCCGATGTTCGACAAGCTGTTCGACTGGATGAAGAAAAACGAACCGCCGGAGGAGGCGCCGCCGGAAACGACGGAACTCACGCCCGAAGCGAAACAGGCGCTGATCCGGGAATGGTACGCGACGCTGGGCGTGCCGGAAGGCTCCGGTCTCGCCATCTGCCGCCGTGCCTGGAAACAACTGCTGGCGAAGTACCACAAAGACCTGATCTCCGAGGACGACGACGCCCAGCAGGAGGCCGCCCGCATGACGCAACGCATCAACGAGGCCTACCGCGGCCTGCAGGACGAGCTGTTCTGAATCCGGTTGGGTCCTCCCACGGTTGCGGTCTATAATAAATCGGGCTTATCCACTGGCCGTGCATCAAAATCCTCTCACGCTAACAGGCGGTGCCGTGTCTGCCTTCCGTTTCATTCATTGCTCGGATCTCCACATCGACAGCCCGTTCAAGAAGCTGGACGGCGTCGATGATGCCATGCGCGCCTGCCTGCGCAACGCCACCTCCGAAGCCTTCGCCAACATCGTCACCCTGGCGTTGAACGAGAAAGTCGATGCCGTGGTCATCGCGGGCGACGTGTTCGACGGCGAGGACAAGAGTTTGCAGGCGCAGTTCCGCTTCTGCGATCAACTGAAACGGCTGAGCGCGGCGGGCATTCCCGCATTCATTGCGCATGGCAACCACGATCCGTTGAACTCCTGGTCGCACACCCTCGAATGGCCGCAAGGCGTGCACGTGTTTTCCGGCGCCCGCGTGGATGCGGTTCCTGTTGAGAAAAACGGACACACTCTGGCCAAAATTTACGGCATCAGTTATCCCAAAAAGGAAGTGCGCGACAACCTGGCGCCGTTGTTTTCGGAAATCGACTCCGCCGTGGTGTCGGTTGCCGTCCTGCACGCCAACGTCGGCGGCAACAGCGATCATGCCAACTACGCGCCGTGCAAGGTTGAGGACCTGTGCGGCGTGGCGGTCGATTACTGGGCATTGGGCCACATTCACGCGCCGCAGGTTCTGCGCGACCGGCACCCGGCGGTGGTGTACAGCGGCAACCCGCAGGCGCGTTTTTTCCGCGAGGGCGGCGAGAAGGGGTGTTATCTCGTGACGCTGGAAAAGGACAGGGCGCCGGACATCGTGTTTCATGCGGTGGATGCGGTGCGTTACGTGCGCGAGGAAATCGATGTGACCGATTGCGACACATGGAACGCCGTGATCGCGGCGGTGCAGGAGGCCTGCCGAAACCGGTTGGCCGCGCTGGATGGACGCGACCTTGTGGTGGAATGGACACTCACCGGCCGCACGGCCATGCACCGGGAATTGCAGGAGGTGAAGAAACTGGCGGAACTGCGTGAACCCGTGTTGACGGAGTTTGAAGGCGGCACGCAGAAGGTGTGGATGGAGTTGGAGTCGCGAACCACCGGTTATTACGATCTCGATGCGCTGCGGCAGGGCAAGGATTTCATTGCCGATATTATTTCCCACTACGACAGCGCTCTGGATGGAGACGATCTCGACGCATGGCAACAGGTGTTGGAGCCGGTGTTCGGCGGCCACGGCGGCCGCCTGCCCGCGCCGGATGCCGGTATGCTTAAAGAGTGGATCGCACAGGCGCGCGATCTGACGCTCGATCACCTGGTGGTGGATGAAGATTGACGGAGACGTGGAATAAATCATGCAACTGCGCGCATTGCACATCAAACGATTCGGGGTCTTCAAAGACAAGTCCGTCGCCGGATTGCGTCCCGGTCTCAACCTGCTGTACGGAGAAAACGAAGCGGGCAAGACGACGCTCCTCCAGTTCGTGCGCTGGGTGCTGTTCGGCGAGGGCGCGATGTTCGCCGATCACTATGCGCCGGAGGATGGCGGCAAGCAGGAAGGATCGCTGGAGTGTGAATCGGCAGGCAACGAGATGGTGACGATTCAGCGCAGTGTCCAAAGCAAACAGAAAACGCAGGTCCGTGTTGCCACGCCGTTGCGCACGGTGGAGAACCAGCAGAGTCTCAACCCGTTTTTGGGATACATTCCTGCCGCGTTGTATAAAAACGTGTATGCCTTCACCATCGAGGAATTGCAGCAACTGGATTTCGTGAAGGACGATGAGGTGAAGCAACGCATCGTCGGTGCCGGGCTGGGGTTGGGCGCGGTGTCTTTGTCCGGGATCCGAAAGTCACTCAGTGACCGTCGTGAAGAATTGTTCAAGGTGCGCGGCAAAACGCAGACCCTCAACGCTCTCACCACAGAAATCAAAAACCGGGAAAAAGAAATCCAGGAAATGCAGAAGGACCTTGTGCAGTTCGACCGCCTGCACGAGGAGATCGAATCGCTCACCCAGCAACGCGCGGCGCTCAAGGCACCGCTTGCCGAGGCCAGCCACCGTGTGCAACGGCTGGCCGCTTTGGCGGAGGTGTATCCCCGCTTCGTGGATTGGGTGGACGCCGGGAACGCATTGGAGGCCCTGCACGGCGTGCCCGAGTTGAGTGAATCGGTGGTGGAGGAGTTTCACAACCTGAAACGGGAGTGGGCCGCCTTAAAGAAGCAATTTGACGACCGGCGTCAGGAAGTGGAGCGGTTGCAAAAAGTGCGTGACGGCATCGAGGTCAACACGGCTCTGTTGCAGTTGGAAGCGGAAGTGAAACAGATCAACCAGTCCCACCAGTCCGTGCGCGACATTATGAAGGACATCGACACCCTCCGCCGGCAACACGGGGAAAAGAGCGGGGTGATCCTGCAAAACCTGCAACGCATCGGCGAAGGGTGGGACGAATCGCGCTTGCGGGAATTCCAGAAGGTCGACGAATTGAAGGGCCGCGTGCGCAAACACCGCGCCGACCTGGAATCCGCCGCGGAGAACATTTCCAAAGCGCAGGCCCGGCTGGACTCGCACCGGGAATACCGCGCCCGCGAAGCGGTGCGGTCGGTATTGCCTCCGGGGGCGATGATGGTCCTGCTGTTGTTCGCGGGGCTGAGCGTGGCGGGCGGCGTGGCCGCGTGGATGGCGGGGTTTGCGGGGGGCATCGTGTTTGCCGTTTTGGGTGTGGTTCTGGCCGGGGCCGCCGCGTGGTGGGTTCGCACCCGATCGAGATCCGGCACTCAGGAGGACCCTTTGGAACAGCATTACCGCGAGGAGGCGCAACAGGCCAAAGCGGCGCGGAACCATCTTGTTGAAAGCTGGCAGAAATGGCTTGCGGAACGCGGCTTCCATTCCGGCCTCGACGTGGATGAGTTCGACGAGGTGATGAGGCGCATGGAGCGCACCCGGGATTTATTGCGCGAGCGGGACGATCTGTCTGGCCGTATCGAAAAAATGGAAGCCGATTTGCGGGCGGCGCGGTCGCGGGTGGAGCGTGTGGCGTCGGCGGCGCCCGGGTTGGAATTGAACAACGACCTGCTGGTGAATATGGAACGTGTGGCGGAACGCTATGAAGACCAGCGCCAAAAGCAGGAGGAACGCCGGAATCTGGAGAAGGCGCTGTCCGAGCAGGCACAGGGGCTGGAACAGTTGAAACCGGCGGTGGAGGCCCAGCGCCAGAAGCTGGACCGGATCATCCTGGAAGCGGGGACGAAGGATGAAGAGGGATTCCAGGACCAGGTGACGTCGTGGAAGCGGGCCTGCGATCTGAAGCAACAGTCCGAACGCGCCCGCCGCGACATCCAGTCGCGCATGGGGGTGGGCGAAGCGTTCGATGCGGTCGTAGAGGAATTGCGGAGCACCGAGCCGACGCGGCTGGATACCGAATGCGCCACCGCGCGGGAGCGGGTGGAAACACTGCAAAAACAGATGCAGGAGATCGATCAAAAGCTCGGCCGCTGTCAACAGGAGCAGGAGCGGCTGGCGAACAGCGATGTGCTGTTCGACGCGCAGTCGCAGGTGGAGATGTTGAAGCAGAGGCTGGAGCGCGCCGGGCGCGACTGGGCGGTGGCGACGCTCGCCCTTTCCATGTTGGACCGATCCCTTAAAACATATCAGGAAACACACCAGCCCGCCGTCTATCGCGCCGCATCCGACTGGTTCCGGCGCATCACCGGCGGCGTGTACGAGGCGGTACGCTACCAGATGGAAGCGGACGTGGTGGACGTGCAGACCGCGTCCGGAGATTTCAAACCCGTGGCGCACTTGAGTCGCGGCACGCGCGAGCAGTTGTACCTGGCGCTCCGCCTCGCGCTCATCCAGGAATATGAAAAGGAGTCGGAACCCCTGCCGGTGCTGATGGACGACGTGTGGGTGAACTTCGACGACGCGCGTCGCGACCGCTTCGTGGAGGTGCTGGCCCAGTTCGCGCAGGACCGGCAGGTGGTCGTGTTGTCCTGCCACAACGCCTCGCGGGAATTGTGCCGCCGCCATGGCGCGCATGAGGTGGTCTTGTCCACTCCTTGAATGGGGCCCGTTGCCTGGCGCTCCTGAATGCTTCCCGTTGTGGTTTTGCCGTGAACAAGGGTGGTACAATCGGGGAGTATCTTCCCCTTTTCCTTTTTCGGAGGCATCCGCATGAAGCCAGTTCGACATTCCCGCACAATGCGCAAAAGAACCTGCATGACGGCGATGGCTTTGCTGGGCCTTCTGTTTTTCGTTGCGACACCAGCGGTGCAAGCGGAGGAAAATGATTTCAACCAGCTTGTTCTGCAAAAGCGGTTTCTGGAGAATACCTATGGAATTGCGAACCTGGAATGCTTCCCGTTTCTGGAGAAGATCGGCGGCAGGGAAGAAGAAGTTCAGCGCATCCGTGATTGCCTGCACGGTGTCCTCACCCTCACCGCCGCATTGAAGGAAGTCCCGGACGCGGATCTCAAGCGCGTGGCCATCAGCACGCGGTTTCTGCGCACCGGCGGCTTCCATACGATTCTGATCCCGTGGGATGCGGAACCCGGGGAAGTGGCGCGCGTGCTTCGCGAGCGGTTGTCGCCGGAGGAACAGCAGGCGTTTCTGGAAAAGATCACTGCCGTGAAATCCACCATCCACGGCAAGTTGTTCATCCGCGAACTGTACTGCTCGTTGACCATCACCAACGACCAGTGTCTGCAGGGATACGAAACGCTGGCGAAAGTGGAACCCGACCCCGCGCTACGCCGCAAGATGTGGGCGGAGGTGACGATCACCGACTCCGACACGGCGAAGGAAAACCCGGAAATCCTGCCGCTCCGTTACGATGCGGACGTGGAGAAAATGACCCGGAAATTGCGCGAAGACACCACGTGGAACGAGTGGGAGATTCAGAAGAAGGCATACGAAACCATTCAGGAGCGGTTCGGCGGAACGTTCAAGGCTTTGCAGTTGCCGACGTTTTACTGCGACGTGACGCTGTCGGCTGAGGAGTGCATCCAGGGCGCGGAAAATTTCCATAAAGCCGCCGAGAGCGAGGCACTGCAATCGAAAACCTGGGGCCGCGTGCGCGTGACGCGGTACAATACGCGCATCCAAAGTGATTATAACGTGATGTTCCGTTACGACCTGGCGCCGGAAGAGATCGCGCAGGTGTTTTCCGCCAAGCCGACGAAAAAAGAAATCGAAAAGGCCGTGACGCGTGCGGAGAAGCTGGAGTCGCTCACCAAGAACAACGCCACCGGCCTGCGCGCGGTGTGCGACCTGGTGGACCTCGCTTCCTCCCTGTGCGTGCGGGGATTTGAGTATTTCATCGATTTCGTGCGTGCGCACCCGGACTTCCGTCCGGCGGGAACCGCCACGGATGTCATGTTCGTGGACGGCACCCAGCTGTCCCGCCTCAACTTTGCATTGAACTCGAGTTCGCGGGCGCATTACATTTACGTCGATGCGCGCGCCGGGTACCCGGAGTTCGAAGCTCACCTTTTGCAATTTGGTAAGGGCGCCCCTGCCCCTGTTCGCTGACGTCTTTTCTAGCTTTTGCGCACGGATTCCGGCAGGAGATAATGCCGGGTGTCGTAATCGGGATGGGTGAGGACCACCTGCTTGCACAGCCGCCGCGCTTCGTTGATGACCACCGGCGCCATCAGGTTGGCGGTCATCTGCCGGTAATCCTGCGGAATGCGTACGATGACGAGCACCGCCAGCGTGTCGTTGGTGCCCAAGGCGATTTCCTTCCTGTCGGCGGCGGTGAGGTCCACTTTGTAATCGGGGACGAAGAGGAACGGGTTGGTCACCACAAACGCGAGTCCGGGGTTGGTCAGCGAATGAAGCCAGTGGAGCGGACTTTCCGTTTTGGAATCGAAAGGGAGCACCGCGTATTCCGTTTCCAGTTCGAAGCCGGACAGCCCCTGCGTGAATGTGAGGACGGATGCGGGCGCAACCTCGAATTCGCCCAGCCGTGTGGACGCGTATTTCATGGCTTGAGATTGTCCTGCAGGATTTGGTGAATGGCGGCGGGGTCGAACTCGGGCGAGGCGGCGGACTGGTTTTCCTCCTTGATGCGGGCGAACACTTCCTCGCGGTACACCTTGGTATCGGGGGAGGCCTCGATGCCGATCCGGATGGTTTTGCCCTTGATTTCGATCACCGTCACCCGGATATCGTCGTTGATCAGGATGCTTTCCCCGACTTTTCGCGTCAAAACCAGCATGCCGACTCCTCTAGTTGGTGACCGGGACCCGCTTCGGGGATTATAGCAGATGAACCCGGAGCGGTCCGGGAAAAGATGGGCGGCGATTCAATTGACAGGGTAGGGCGATTGTGCTACTTTCCCTGATTCTTGATCCAGCAGTCACAGTGGGCCGAGGTAGCTCAGTCGGTAGAGCAGAGGACTGAAAATCCTCGTGTCGGCGGTTCGATTCCGTCCCTCGGCACCATTCGTCTTGCAACACCCATCCGACGCATACAAATAATTCCGGCCTGCGGGTCAGCTCATGCCGCACCTTCTGCGATGAAACAACAGGACCGTTTCCCCAGCCTGGGTTCGTTTTACCGGGTGCATGCGGGAGTGCCGTTCCTTCTGGCGCTTTTCCTGTTTGTGGTGTTCGAATTCACCCATCTCGATCTGACGGTGGAGAACTGGTTTTTCGATTCCGCCACCGGGCAGTTCCCCCTGCGTCACGTTTGGTTTTTTAAGGTATTCATGCACCGCTGGGTGAAATACGTGATCGTGGCGGTGGGCGTCGTTGTGGGGGTGTGTCTGTTGCTTTCCTTGAAGCTTCCACAGTTCCGCAGGCACTGGCGGGTGTTTCTTTTTCTCGGGCTCTGCCTCGGTCTGGGGCCCGCAGCCGTGGCGGGTCTGAAAGCGGCTACCAATATGCACTGCCCGTACGATCTCCAAATGTATGGCGGCACGTTTCCTTACGTTCGCCTGTTTGAATGGGCTCCGGAAGGAATGCGGCGCGGCCGTTGCTGGCCTGCGGGCCACGCCTCCGGCGGATTCGCACTGATGGGTTTTTATTTCATATGGTGGCGGAGCCGACCGAGGTGGGCGCATGCGGCTTTGGCCTTCGGCCTGGTGTATGGCTTTGCCATGGGCATAGGCCGGATGGTGCAGGGGGCCCATTTCCTGTCGCACAATTTCTGGTCCGCGCTGGTCTGCTGGCTGGTGGCGCTGTTGTGCTACCGCATTCTGCTGCAATCCCGCGATTTCCCTCAGGCCCGGGGCGCGGCCTGACCCGAAGGGTCAGGACCTTCCCGGCGGTGTGAGGATCCGGTACAGATTGTTTTTGAGCAGGTAGTTGGAGTATTGATAGTAGCTGATGGCCTCCGTCAGGAGTTCAGGGTTGGGTGGCGTCTTCTCCGTTTTGTAGCTGTAGTCCTGCACGTTCACCCGTTCGAAATCGACCTGCTGGTTGGGTGACAGGGTGATGAGTTGACCGTCGCGGAAATACCCCAGGTTCTGATAGGTTCCCAGCACCAGCCTGCCTTGTTCCTCCGGCTCTTTCAGAGCATCCTTGCCAAAGAATTTGCTGTTGTAGGAAAAGTTCATGAGCCCGAGGAGCGTCGGGCCGATATCGATCTGGCTCACGATTTTACTGACCACCTGGGGTTTGATGATCTTGGGCGCGTAGATGATGGCCGGGATGTGATAGTTCTGTAGCGGGATGTTCGTCTGCCCCCTCCCTCCGGCGCAATGATCGGCGATGACAACGAAGATGGTGTCATCAAACCAGGGTTTTTTCCGCGCCTTCTCGATGAAGGTGCCGATGGCGTAGTCCGTGTATTTCACCGCGCCCACGCGTCCGGTTTTGGAAGGAATGTCGATCCTGCCTTCGGGATAGGTGTAAGGCCGGTGGTTGGATGTCGTCAGCACGAATTCGAAAAACGGCTGGCCGCGGGCATGGGATGTGTCCGCTTCCTTCAGCGCCCGGGTGAGCAGGTTCTCATCGCAGATGCCCCAGATGTTGGCGAATTCAATCTCGCTGTTGTTAAAGTCGGTGCGGTCGATGGCTTTGAATCCGTTCTGTTCGAAAAAATAATTCATGTTGTCAAAGTAGCCGTATCCGCCGTACAGGAACTTGGTATCGTAACCCTTGGATTTGAAAATGGACCCGAGTGAAAACAGGTTCTCGTTTTTCGGGCGTTTTACGATCGAGTAACCGGGCGTCGGTGGGATCGACAGCGTGATGGCCTCCAGCCCGCGAACGGTGCGCAGTCCCGTCGCATACATCTGGGTGAAAAACATGGACTGATTGGCCAGGGCGTCCAGATAGGGCGTCGCATTGTAATGCGGCTCGAACATCCCCATGAATGAGGCGCTGAGGCTTTCCACCGTGATGAAGACGACATTGTATTTCTTTTCCTCGCCCTCATTGACGATCACACGGATCGGTTCCGGAGACATTTCGTCCGCCAGGTGGCTGTTGAAGGATGCCATCTCTTTTTTCATAACACGGATCATCTCTCTTTCATCGAGAGTCTGGTAAAAGGAGTAGTAGTCGAGCTCGTTTTTACGGAAGGCGGACACGAACTGGTAGAATCCGTTGCGGGACAGTTCGTCGACAATGCGGTTTTCTGAAATCCGTTTCTCCGTGGTCGCGGCCAGGGTGAACGACAGAAAGGGTGCCAGCGCCAGCACGGCAAACCCCACGCTCCGTTCACGACGGGACAGCTCCGGCAGTGCTTCCAGGCTTTGGTTGATCCGGGAACGAAACAGCCGGTAAATCACATACGCGGAAACCAGGATGGATGTGTAAACCAGGTACATCGGGTACGACTCCACAATGTTTCCGATCACTTCCTGCGTGTACACCAGGTAGTCCACGGCGATGAAATTGAACCGCGCATTGAACTCCATCCAGAAAAACCATTCTGCATGCGCTTGAAACGCAAAGATCACGATGATGACAAACGTCGCGATATGGAGAAACCGCTTGCTGTATGAAGAGCGTAGCGCCGCATTCGGAAGCACGAGGAAGTACAGCAGTAGCGGTACCAGAAAATACGCGAAGAACAGCGTGTCGTGGTACCAGCCGTAAAAATAGACCTTGAGCAGGTCCATCACTGGATTCTGAAAGCTGTCGAACTCTTTGACGGTGAGCACGGTCCGGATGATAAAGTTTTCCGTCAGACAAAGGACGTAAATGAGGAAGGGCAATTGGTAAAGTCTACAGTTTTTCTTGAACATGTGAATTCTCCCTGAAGAGATTCTCTTCAGAAAAATGAAACAGAAGCCTTCTCACTCCGACAACCAATGGGTCGACAAATTCGGTAGGATAAAACCTGAGTGGCAAGGGGCCGTTATCCGAGTGAGTCATGAATGCTGGGCACGGGTCAGAATCAACTGATGCAGATTACCAGAGTCGAGGGCTTCGGAAGGACTTGTAGAAATATGAAATAGGAGTCAAAAAAGTTCTATTAATGGATCAAAAAAAAACTATGGGCGAAGGCCGGCGGTGAGGACGCATGCGGCGCCGGCAGGGAGGCGGTTGGGTTGACTTTGCCTCGTGACACGGACGGGCTTAATCTGGAGATGCCTTTTTACGGCAGCCCTTCATGACGACCAGCCTTGCGGAGGGGGCTGGCGCTGGACCTCGCCCTTTCCCCGGAGGGTCTTGAGTCCCAGCCTGCGCGGTTTGTCCGGGGGATCGGCGGTGGAGGGTTGGGAATCATTCCATTTGCCGTTTCGCAAACTGAATGTTCTTCCGGGCAATGCTCGCTTGCTCGTGCATTCCATTTTTATCAAAGATAACCAGGGCCTTCTCGAAGTATTTGATGGCGGGTCCGGAATGTCCTTTCTGGAGCCACGCATCCCCCAGGTTGTTGAAATTGATGGCGACTTCCGTGTGATTGGGCCCGAATTTCTTAATCAGGTTTTCAGAGGCATATTCATAATTCTGAATGGCCTGGTTGTAGTTTTTGTTTTTTAAATGCAGATCGGCGATTTCGCTCAGCGTCAAGGCGACGGAGGGATGTTCCATTCCCAAAGTCTTGATCTGGCTGGACAAGGCTTTTTCATAATAGGGCAAGGCCAGATCGTAGCCGCCTTTCCTCGTCCACGCGAGGGCCAGGTTCTTTTGAAAGATAATCGTATTGGGATGATCCTGTCCCAAAGTTTTTAGCTGGATTGTGAGAGCGTGTTCATAATTCTGGCTGGCCCTTCCATAGTCCTTGCGGTACAACCAGACGTTGCCAAGGTTGTTGTATACGGTTGCAACATCGGTGTGATCCGGGCCAAGTTGCCGGCTCATTACCCTGATGGCGCGGTTGTAAAAAATCTCGGCCTGATCGTAGTCTTTCAAGGCGGTGTATGCATCCCCGGCTTTTGCCAGATACTTTCCCTCGCTTGGAGAAAGCCCCAGGGCCTCCTGATAACTTGCAAGGGCGTCCTGGTATTGCAGTTTGATTTCATGAATCAAACCCTTCATATATGCCCGTTCAGCGAGGCCCCTGGGGTTGGAAGCATTCGGGTTCTTTTTCGTGTCTATGCTTGCCAGTGCGTCATCCAGGTCTCCCGAACTGACCAGGTCTATTAGTTCTTCCGGTGCGTTGCCCTCGAGAAGCTGGTCTTTAAGCTTCTGGGTACCTGCAATGATTATTTTCTCCTCATCGTCAGTATAGCGGGGGGTGGGGGACGATGTTTTCGCCAACAGCACTTGTTGCTTGGTCCATAAATAAATTTCGTCATCTTGATTGGTCGGCTTGGCGATATTCGAATGGTTTTTTATAAACGGCTTATAGTCATGACCGAAGTAAACGGCGGAGTCTTTATCGACGATGATTCCGAAAGGCGCCGTTGAAACCAATTCAAACGCCGCAACCATGTGAAAGGGTTCCTTATGGTGAAAGGTCGAACGCCAATGATCATTTAAGGAATCCAGAAAACCACCTCTCCCCGGTTTCAAGTCTTCCAACTGCTGGCTATCACAAAAATACCTGGCGATTCCAACCAGGCCACTCCCCAGGTTGGGGGTACTGAGGGTCACTACCGACCTGATGGGGACTTTTCTGGACATCCGGTGGTGCCTGTTCAGGATGAATTCGCGGGTTACCAGCCCTCCCATGCTGTGAGCAACAAAAGACATTGATTGGTATTCTTTCTTGCGCAAATGTTTGTTGAGCTGGGTTTCAAGGCTGATAGCGATCTCCCGGATATTGAAGGAAGGGCCGCACTCGCTCAAATATCCAAAAACCATCACGTCGTATTGACTGAAATCCTTGTCATTGAATAACTCCTGAGGCCAATAGAAGGTGTCATTCCGCCATGTGGTCTGCGGGTCTCCACCAATTCCGTGTATGAAGACTATTAACTGGCTGGACTTGGGGTGGTCGAAAAAAAGAGAGGTTCTGGTAGGACCATCGTGTTTGCCCGGCAATGCCTGACAGCCCACCAACAGAAAAAGGAGAACGGGGAAAAGAACAGGCAGACATTTTTTCGAATAATCTGAAATGGCAGGACGCATTGGGAAAGCCCTCTACTTCGACCTACCGATAAGTTAGTTCCTTTTTTGAGGCAGTCAATAGCACCGCCCTGGAATTTTTGTTAACTTGTTGATTCTTATCTGGTTGGTGACTCGCGTGCGGGCGCTCTTTTTTTATTCCGTTGCCCAACCGTGATAAGCTTTGGGGCATGAATGGTTGGACCCGCACATTGTTTCTTGCCACGCTGGGGCCCCGGACGGGGCGTTTCCTGTTTTTTTTCTCTCTGCTGTTTTCGCTCTTCCAACCCGCACCGGCTTTCGCCGCCGATGCCATCACCGCGCAGGAAATAGAGCAGGCCGTCGATGGCATGAAGCTCATTCCCGCCGGACCCTTCCCCGCTGGTCCTCCGGACGAACCACGCACGGTGGAACTCGACGCTTTCTACATCGACATTCACGAGGTGACGCAGAAGGAATACGAACGGGTGACGGGGCGCAATCCGTCTTTCTTCAAAGACCCCGACCGCCCGGTGGAAAAAGTGGACTGGTTTGAGGCGCGGGATTACTGCGAAAAAACCGGACGCCGCCTGCCGACGGAATGGGAATGGGAAAAAGCGGCGAAGGCAGGCACCGCCACTCTCTATTACTGGGGCGACAAGGGCGCCGCCGCCCACGCCTGGTACAAGGAAAACGCGGACAAGCAGACGCACCGCGTCGGACAGAAACCGCCGAATGGGTTCGGCCTGTACGACATGGCGGGCAACGTGTGGGAGTGGACGGCGAGCGATCACGAAAACGGCGGCAAGGTGCAACGTGGCGGCTCCTGGCGCAACGGCGAGGAATCGTTGCAGACCGCAAACCGCATCCTCAGCCTGCCGCATTACCAGTACCACTACGTCGGCTTCCGCTGTGCGCTCACTCCGTGAGCCCTGCATCTCACCGGTTGGCCGAAATCAGTAAAGTGTCTGGGCCGGGGAAAACGCGAATCCTGCAACGACCCTGCTTGCCGGTGCATTCCCGCGGTGGGGCGAACCTATTTGCTCAGGTAGGCGGGCAGTTTGGTCGTGGCCCTGTCCACGATGGCGGTGTTCAGTTGCGCCCGGGTCAGGTTGCGGACATGGCTCAGGTCGACATTCCGCAGGTGCGTGCCCGAGATGTCGGTTTTGGTGAAGTCGGCTCCCGTCAGGACGGCGCGCTCGAGTTTCGCGTTTTGCAGGTTGGTTCCGGTCAGGTTGGCCGCGGCCAGGTTGGCCTCGCTCAGGTTGGCGGCGGCCAGGTTGGCATGAGAGAGGTTGGCGCCGCGCAGGTTGCCGTGGGTCAGGTTGGCTCCGCCCAAACTTTGCCAGGAAAGGTCGGCGCGAATCAGGTTGCGCTTTCCTTTCTCAGCGCGTTGCCGGTCCGATAAGAATGGAGCCTTGGCCATGAAGGGGTTCCTCAAATACTGGGTCGTCGTCCAATAAAATCCCACGTCCTTATTTGGGATAGATTGACCGAGTCAGGTTTAGTTTTAAACGGCGAGGGGACTTTTGCAAGCCTTTTCGGGAAGCCAATATCGACCGCCTTGCCTTGATTTTGACCCGGTTGCATACGTGCCCGATTTTAAAGGTTTGACAACGGTTGGAAGTCCCCTTATTTTTTGTTTGTTTTATCGCCATGAGGACGCATGGCCGGGGCGGTCCGTTATTTCATTCCAAAAAATCCGTCGCATAAGGAGGGGAGCATGAAACAATCAGGGGGGAATTCGGTCTGGAGAAAATCGTGGATGGCGGTGTTGGCTATCGCCGCGTTTCTGGCGGTGGCGTCACCGGGGCATTCGGCGGTGCTGGGTGTCGGAATTACGGGTAAGGCGGGGACCACGGGCCTGGGTGCGGACCTAACGGTGCCGCTCATCACCAACTGGGTCAACCTGCGCCTCGGTTACAACAACCTCACCTACTTTTCCACGTCGATCGACGATCTGGGCGGCGTGGATTACGAGGCCGACCTGGAATTTCAGGACGTGCCGTTATTTATCGACCTCCATCCTTTTCATGGAAACTTTCGTATTACGGGCGGCGTGTTCTGGCTGGACCACGATGCCATCCTGACGGCCACCGCACAGAGCCTGACGGTGGGCAACACGACGTATAACAATGCGTCGGTGCGCGCGAACATTCAGCACGGACAGGATTTTGGCCCGTACCTCGGCATCGGCTGGGGCAACGCCGCCGACGACAATTTCATGGACCTGCCGGTGGCGGTCGGGCTGTCGATGGACTTGGGTGTGATTTATGTCGGCGATTCGGAGGTGAACCTCCGGCAACTCAGCGGCCCGGCCATTTCCCAGGCGGATCTCAACCGCGAGGCGCGTCAGTTGGAGGACGACCTCAACGACTTGCCGTTCTATCCCGTCTTCACCATCGGTCTCCACGTGCGCTTCTAACCGCGCCCGGCGCGGAGCGAATGGCTAATGCGTTGCGGGCGGACGATGGTCCATGGGCGCGCCTCTCTTATGGTTGACGTTTTCTCAGGCGTAGCCTTGCCAGGCACGGAGCGAATGGGCTGATGCTCTACGATCATTGCGATGGTCTGAGGGCGCGAAAGGCGTCCGGTGCAGATGTAAAAAAGCCCTCTTCTTAAAAAGAAGAGGGCTTTTGTCTTATACGGTTGTCCCCCGCTTTTGGGATGGGGACGGTTATTCCGGACAGGGCCCGGTCAATAAATCGCCAGGTAACGCAGGTTCGGCAGGGCGTGGGATTCCTTCAAGCTGTTGGACGTATCCACGTCGATGGCGTTTGCCGTCAATTCCAGGTGTTCCAGATTCTTGAGATACGGGGAATTGAGGAGCGCCTTGGCGCCTTCCGGACCGATCTGGTTGCGGTACAGGTCCAGCCGCTTCAGGTTCACCAGTTTCGGCGAGTTGGCGATGGCGATGGCGCCTTCATCGGTGATCTCGTTTTTGCTGAGGTCCAGCAGGGTCAACGAATCCACCACGGACGAGTTCACCAGTGTTTTCACGCCCGCATCGCTCAATTTGTTTTGCATCAGGTTGAGTTCCTTCAGACCTTTAAAATTGGCGGAGTCCACCAGCATTTGCGCCCCGGTGGGGGTGATCTTGTTGTCCCACAACGAAAGTTTTTCCAGGTTTTTGAAGGTCTGGGAATCGGCCAGGATTTTCACGCCCTCATCGCCCAGGTCGTTGGACTTGAGCGCCAGCGTACGCACGTTCTCGGCCTTGGGGGTTTCCGCCAGAATGCGTATGCCCTTCACGCCGATGTGTGAATTGTTGAGGTTGATGCCGCTCCCGTCGGCGTTGGTGTGTTCCAGGATGTGCTGGGGGATGTCTTCCGGCGGCCCGGTGCGCTTTCCGTAACCGTGGTAACTGCCTTTCGTCGCGCCTTTCTTGCCGTAACCGTAGGCACCGTAACCGTGCGGGGATTTGCCGGATGAGCACCCCGCAAGCACGAAGAGGGTGATCAATGCCATCAATGCCGGATAGGTATGGAATCGTTTCATTGTGGTCCTTCCTTGTTGTGAGTCCAGTTTGGGGTCCCTTCCTCTACGGATGCCTCACCGCGCACACCGAAACCCGATATAGTTCTGCCGCTGATCCGGGGTCAGTTTACCCCGAACCGTGGAGCGAGCCAAATCCATATTCGAAAACCAGGAACCGCCGCGCATGACACGGAACGTATTGCCGTAAAGGTCGTTTTTGACGAGATTTCCGGGGTAGGGCCGATACCAGTCGGCAGTCCATTCCCACACGTTGCCCGCCATGTCGAGCGCGCCGTAGGGACTGGCCCCCTTTGGGAACGTGCCGACGGGTGCGGGATAGCGGTGGCCGTCCTTCATGCCGCGGGCGTTGGCGCGGGTGGGGTCGGGGTCATTGCCCCAAGGATAAAACCGGCCGTCGACGCCGCGCGCCGCCTTTTCCCATTCCGCTTCCGTGGGCAACCTCTTGCCCGTCCATGCACAGTAGTCGTTCGCTTCCTGCCAGGTCACGCCGGCCACGGGCTGGTTGGGTGCGTTGAACTTTTCATTGTCCAGGTATTTGGGAGCGGGGCGGTTCGTGGCTTCCAGATACTTTCGGTACTCGGCGTTGGTGACCTCGTGCTGGTCGATCTCAAACGCGGCCATCTGCACCGTGTAGGCGGGGGTTTCGTCGCGGTAATACTCCAGCGACTCGGAGAAAAACGTTTTGGCGGCCCACTGGATGTCTTCCTCGGAACTGCCCATGGTGAAGGGACCGGCGGGAACGTGCACCATGCCGGGACTGGGATTGGGTGAACCTGAGGAGGCGCAGGCAAACAGCCCGCAGGCGAGCAGAAGCACAATGAGGATGCGGCCCCAGGCACGCGGCCCAAGCCCGGAACACCCTCCCATCGGGTGCGGTTCCTGCACCTCAGGATTCATGGGGCGGTTCCCGAATAAGGGGTTCGTAACCGGTCAGTTGCTCTGAATCAGCCCGGATTTGCGGGCGTATTCAAAAATGTTCCCCGCCTCGATGATGTCGATGACATCGCCCAGCGGTTGCAACGGGTACGTCGTGTTCTGCGTTTTGTTGGCCAGCGTGTTCGACTCCAGATCGATTTCCAACTCGTCGCCGGTCTGGATCTTGTCGGTCAGCGGGTCCTTCGTCTCCAGCGGAATGAAGAAGCCGCCGTCCACCGAATTGCGGTAGAAGATGCGGGCGTACGATTCCGCAATCACCGCCTGCACGCCGGCGATCTCCATGCACGCCGGGGCGTGTTCGCGTGACGAACCGCAACCGAAATTCTTGCCGCCGATGACGATGGTGTACGGCGACTCGAACCCCTCTTCGACGAACGGTTTGTTGCCCTGCGGCAGGCCCGCCGCCTCTGTGGGCACACCGGAGAGGGCGAACTTGCCGTAATTCTTGCGCTCCTCCGGATCGCTCAGGCTGTACACCAGGTGCTGAGCCGGGATGATCTGGTCTGTGTCGATGTTGTTGCCGAGGACGTAGGCACGCCCCGAAATTTTCTTTTTCATGCTTTAAGAAACTCCAAAGGCCGGACGGCGGGTTAAACCGCCGCGGCCATGAATTCACGAGGATCGGTCACCCGTCCGGTCAGCGCGGAAGCCGCCGCCGTGTACGGGGACGCCAGGAAAACCGAGGACTGCTTCGACCCCATGCGTCCGGGGAAGTTGCGGTTGGTGGTGGAGATCACCACTTCCGTGCCCTGCGTCCGGCCGAAGGTGTCCGCCGGACCGCCCAGGCACGCGGCGCACGAGGGCTCGCCGATGTGGCATCCCGCTTCCCTGAAAATTTCCATGACCGTCTTGCCGTCGATCCGGTGGGTGTTCAGCTCGCGCTCGACCTCGGTCGTCGCGGGCACGATGTAGGTGCCGATCTTGACCTTCTCGCCTTTCAGGATTTCCGCCGCGGCGATGAAGTCGGTCAGCTTGCCGCCGGTGCAGGAGCCGATGTAGGCGCGGTCGAGTTTGACGTCACTGCACTCGCGCGCCAGCGCCCGGTTGTCCGGTGAATGCGGCTTGGCCACCACCGGTTCCATTTTGTCGGCGTCGTATACCTTGTGGAAGAAGGTGTTCGCGTCCTTGTCACCGTGGACCACGTTGTACGGCTTCTTGTTGCGCGTCTCCAGGTAGTCGAAGGTGGTCTGGTCGGCCTCGATGACGGCATTTTTGCCGCCTGCCTCGATGGCCATGTTGCACAGCGTCATGCGCTCTTCCATGGACAGGCTCATCACCGCGTCGCCCGCCCATTCCATGGTGCGGTAGGTGGCGCCGTCGCAACCGATGTCGCCGATCACCTGGAGCAAAATGTCCTTCGCCATGATGTAGGGCGGGAACTGGCCGCGGAACTCGAAGCGCATGGTCTCCGGCACCTTGACCCACAGCTTGCCGGTGCCCAGGATGAACGCGGCGTCGGTGTTGCCGATGCCGGTCGAGAACATGCCGAACGCGCCGGAGGTGCAGGTGTGCGAATCGGTGCCGAACAGCACCTCGCCCGGCCGGTTGTGGCCTTCCTGCGCCAGTGCCACGTGGCAGACGCCCTTGTAGTTGTCGGTGCCGACGTCATAGTAATAAGGAAGGTCCTGCTCCTTCGCGAACGCGCGGATGATGTCGATGTTGCGGTTGGCGTGCGGATCGGACGTGAATATATAGTGGTCCGGAATGATGACCACTTTCTCGCGGTCCCAGACCTTGGCGTTTTCGCCGAATTGTTTTTTGAAGATGCCGATGGTGCCCGGACCGCACACATCGTGCGTCATCAGGACATCCACATCCACCCAAACGTTGTCGCCCGGCTTTACCGAGGTTTTGCCCGAATGAGCGGCGATGATTTTTTCAGTGATGGTCATTCCCATTATTGCGTTCTCCGACGGGAGCGTTTGATGCGTTCAATTGTATGGATTTGTTACCTGAACAGGTGTTCTACCTTACCATTTATACCTGCATTTCAAGAATAAAAAAAGTCCCGCGGAACCAACTTGAATGAATTGTTGTTTGAATGAAAACCTCTGAGCCTATTTCAGAAACCCGCACCCGCCGGGCATCCGCCTCCGGCCGTCAGCCGGTTCTCCGGTGGCCTTTGGCGGCCCCACGGGCCGTTATAGTTATTGAATCGCCCCCGTATTTCTTGTAGTTTAGATCAATTGGCCTTTTATCGTTGAATTTCAAAACCTTATCCGCTTCGTGAACCAATCGCCCAAAATCATAATCGACCGCCGCCCGCTGTGGATCGTGGCCTTCGACCGCCTGCGCCGCGGCATTGTGGTGGCGATCCTGTTCGCGCTGTTCGTGGTGTTTCTCAACCAGGACGCTCCCGCCGGTCTCACACCGCAGGCATACAAGGTATTGTGCCTGTTCGGGCTCTCCGTTGCGCTGTGGTCCACCAACGTCATCCCGCTTTCGGCGACCAGCCTGTTCGTCATCGGCGCGGTGCCCCTGCTGGGCATCATGGAAGACTCGCGGGTGTACGAGTTTTTCGGCAACAAGGCGGTGTTTTTCATCCTCGGCGCGTTCATTCTGTCGGGCGCGATGATCTCCTGCGGGCTCAGCGTGCGGCTGTCTTTGTGGGCGATTGAAAACTGGGGTCACAACCCGCGCAAGCTGATGGCCTCGATTTACCTGTTCGGCACCGCGGGCTCCACCATCATGTCCGAGCACGCCGTGGCGGCGATGTTGTTCCCCATCGTGGCGGAAATCGTCTCCGCCCTGCAACTCGCGCCGGGGCGGTCGCAGTACGGCAAGCAGTTGTATTTCGCGCTGGGGTGGGGGTGCATCATCGGCGGCGCCACCACCGTGCTGGGTGGCGGGCGCGTGCCCCTGGCGGTCGAGATGCTGGAAAAGGGCACCGAAAACGAACACACGCTGGGCATCCTGCAGTATTCGGTGCTGACTTTCCCGATGATCCCCATCCTGCTGGTCTGCGGCTGGGTGCTTTTAACCACCCTGTTCAAGCCGGAGGCGGTGGACGTGTCGCCGGCTTTGGAGACGCTGGAACGCAAATCCCTGAGCCTCGGCAAAATCTCGTACCAGGAGATGGGCGTCGGTGCGGTGATGGCCGTCACCCTGGTGCTGTGGTTCGGCTTCGGCGACACCCTGGGCATCGCCAACATCGCCCTGATGGCGGTGTTCGCGCTGTTCGTGCTGAACCTCATCACCTGGCGCGCGGTGGAGCCGCACGTCAACTGGGCGATCATTCTGATGTACGGAGGCGCCATCTGCCTGGGTGAGGTGATGGCGGAGTCGGGGGCCGCCCTGTGGCTGGCGGAGAAGGTGTTTCAGGGCTGGATCGCCTCGCCGACGGCGTTTTTGCTGGCGCTGGCGGTGCTCTCCGTCCTGTTCACCACGTTCATGAGCAACAGCGCCGTCATCGCCATCCTCCTGCCGCCCGCGCTCACCCTGTGCCCGGCGTACGGCGTCAGCCCGGTGGTGGCGACGATGACCGTCATCCTGCCCAGCAACTTCGCCTTCATTCTGCCCATCGCCACCCCGGCATCGGCCTTGGCGTACTCCTCCCGCTACATCCCGCTGGCCGACATGATGAAGGCGGGGCTCCTGCTCAGCGTGCTGGGCATGCTCTCCTACATGGTCCTGCTCTGGGGATATTGGCCCCTCATCGGGTTTGCGTGAGGAAAATAGAAAGAAGGCAGGCCAAGGAGACCGGGAGGGGTGGCCAACCTTGGAAGACACAGAGTGCCTCACTTCCTGCCTTCAACTTCAATTTCTATTTAACTGGACAAGAAAAGACCGTTTCGGCACACTACAAAAAGAGGGTGCCCACCCGCTAGTTTGGATGCGCAGTATATTCAAAATGTGAATAGTTGTCATTAAAATTAGCGAATGAACGTGACCTACCCTTTTTGGTAATGCTACATTATCAAGGAGATGGAGCAACCGCCACCGGTGTGGGTGCAAAAAGGTGGATTCTTTTTCAGGGAGTCGCATTATTTTATGGATGCCGAGCCGCGGGAGATCCTGCCCATGTCGCCGTCGGAGTTGAAAAAGCGGCTGGACAAGGGAGAAATTGAGTGCCTGCTGGACGTGCGCGAGGACTGGGAGCATTCGTTGTCCGCGCTTCCGGATTCCGTACACATTCCGCTGGATCAACTGATAGACCGATTTCAGGAACTGGCGTTCGAGGACGAGATCGTGGTCTATTGCCATTTCGGCGAGCGGTCGCTCCGCGCCGGGAAGATCCTGAAAGAATCCGGGGTTGAGACCGTGTACAACCTCATCGGCGGCATCGACGCCTATTCGCAGATCGCCGATCCCTCCATCCCCCGCTACCGCTCGCAGATGTAGGGGCGGCGCCCCTGCCGGCACCCCACGCCCACTCGGAACAGGGTAACTCTCTCCTTCCAGGCGATGGTCTGCGGGCCCAATTCCACATCTTCCCCCATTTCGATTTCATCCCATTGCTTCAAGACGTTATTATGTATTCTCTCCCCTCGACGGGAGCACTCACGGAGTGACGAGCTGGGGTGAGGAGAGGCTTTTCCCTCCAGTGGTTCATGCGGAGCGACCACGAAGCATCTCTGTGTGAACTTTCAAAGATGCCTTCCCTTACCAAGGGGAGGATTGAGGTGGGGTTGCCTTTATGTTTTGCTGTTCTCGAGGAAGGAGGCTTCAATACCTCCCCTAGAATCCCCCTCCTTGGTAAGGAGGGGAGAAGAGCAGGAAGCAAGGGGACCGGCTCCCCCTTCTCCGAAGGGGGCTGGGGGGCTTTTTCCTCCAGTGGGTTCACGCGGAGCCGCAGGCGACGAACTTGAAATGGGTATGAGGGTCGCTTCCCGGCTCAGCCGGATCGGTGTTTATCTGTGTTCATCTGTGGTTTAAATATTCAGGCAGGAGACGATGATCAACAAAGACGGAATGAAAGTGACCGACAACCCAAAGGAAGTGCGCGAGGAATTGTTGCGCGGCACCGGTGCGGTGATGGCCGACGGCGTCGCCATGTACATGGAGAACAGCAACGTGCGCGACAAGCAGATCGTCGTCGCCCGCTCGCCGGAAGGCGACACCCCCCTCACCAAAAAACACTACGACCCCGCCGTCTTCGACCAGGCCTGGCTCCAGTTCAAGGAGTGGAAGCGGGGGTAGCGCCTGCAAAGTAAAACTGAGATCAACGCAACTGTTTGAATCCCACCCACCGGATGGTTCCCGGTGAGTGCCCTCAATGTAATCGCCAATAAGGCCCCCGCCCCCTTGACGGGAGCACTCACGGAGTGGCGGGCTGGGGTGAGGGGGCGTCCTCTGCTTTTAATGATTTTTATTACTTAAGCAGTTTTTTAAGGTCTTCGCGGGTGAGTTCGCAGTCTTGCAGGATTTTGCTCAACAGACCCGGGCCGATGGTTTCTCCCGAATGCACCGGAACCACGGTCATGCGGCCGTCTTCTGATTTCAGGACAAAGTGACTGCCTTTACTGCGGACGACTGCGAAACCGGATTTTTTAAGAAGGTTGACGAGTTTTTTGCCGGTGAGCTGGGGGAGGTCGGTCACGGCTCAGAGGTTGATGCGGTAAACCCCGACGAACCGGGACGGTTCCGGCGGTTCTTCCTGCGCTTCCAGGTACACCTCGATCGCTTCGCGCAAGCGCTTTTCCAGAGCGTCCATGGACTTGGCCTGGGTGTGACAGCCGGGGAGTTCCAGAACGGACGCGACGAAGTACCCCTCCGCGTCACGCTCCACGATGGCGTTGTATTCCCGCGCTTGCCTGGAGCTTTTATGTTGGATGGTCTTTTTCATACGCAGGCAGGATAGCACAAAGCGGTGTCTCTCAATAGACCGCTTTCAGGCGAATACCATTACTTCACTAATTTTATTTCGAGCTATTATCAAGCGTCGTGATTATTTCTTGAATTAGAATTTCTAAGCTTGCTTTGTATGGCTCTATTTGGTTTTTGGTTGGCAGTTGTTCTTTGGGACGCATAAGAATATGATTGTGAAAATCACTTATGGGCCGAGAATTTGCATTTAAGTTGCTTAAAATTCCCTTCACACTTCGTCCAGAATTGGCCACGACCTCCAAAAAAGTTTTTGCATTAAAAACAGAAGGTATGTGGTTCATGATTGCACGTAATAATAAAATAGCAGATATATAATTGCCCCTACCGTAAGCATCGTTCAATTCTTCACACATTTTGAGCAATTTCTTAATGTCAAGGCGGGGATTATTGATTGCTTTTAACTGTGTAAGGACATCAACGTTTATAAAAGGTTCATGGTTTCCTGTTTCGTTTTCAAATTCGGGGTTTTGGTGGGCGTCATTAATGTAGTCAATTATAGCCAGCAGATCAGACCGCAGATCATAAGCCTCGGTTATAAGCTCCGGGGACTCATTGATTTCTGAAATCATCTTCGTAAGATTTGTGTCATTGATTCTTTTGACAATTGAAATAAATCTTTTTGCAATTTCGCGAAATGCATAAAGGTAGGCAGTCTGCTTGTCTGGGTCGTCACTCGGACCACAGTTTCCGAGAGGAAACTGCTCAATTTCACTAGCTAAATCCAAAGCACGTTTTAAATTTGTTTTCATGGTCAGCAGGAAAAACTAAAGCTATGAAATATAATGTTGATCCCTCACCCCAACGCATACCTTTGCACCAAGTGCCCTAGGTAGCTGTGCCCGCAAGGTCAGCCTCCGCTAAGAAACCCCGCGAAGTCGCCGTCTTCGATCAAGCTTGGCTCCAGGTCCAAGAGTGGAAAAAAGGTTAGCCCTCATAACTTATTTTTTGATTCTCTTATTGCCCACTCAGTTAAGTTGTAAGCATTGAGCAATCTCAATGATTCCCTTCCGTCGATAAGGCAGTACCGACGAGGATTATAAGGTTGAGTTGCATAGACCTTCAATTGTTCCTCTACAGACTGGTCTATATCATGGCAATGTTGGATGATAAGAACTTGAGCGGGCTCTTTAGAAAGACGAGCAATTTGATCCCCATTTTGACCTAAGTCCCTTGGTCTCATTCTCCGGAATTTGGAACGGCCTTTTAACGCAAATGCCGCGGTCACTCTGGTTCCATTTATATGTAAATGAGAGGTATAGAGATCAGAGGTTTCCCCACCCCAATCACTTTGAATTGTTTCCGATAAAATCTTACCAAGGCATTGCTTAAATACTTTTTCTCTGATTTTTTTCATTTCATCGAAAGATTTGGGTAGATCGATTTCTTTTACTTTTGAAAACTCATCAAAGTCTTCTAAGTGAATTCGGTAATAATCCGTGTACAATTCCCAAAGGACTTCCCTTGTTTCAGAATTGACCATCATTGGAAGGCCAATTATTAATGGTTCAAAAATTAGGGTATTTCCTTCCCTTTGAAAAAATTGGGCAATAACCCCAACTTCTGTGCCTTCGTACAATCTTGATTTAAGAGTATCACCTCGTATACGGCTTGTTGTGATGTGTAATTCTACATTTAAATCGGATGGTGTGGGGGAGAGACATTTGACTTTAACTCGTTTTGATTCGTAAATATCTGAGCAGTTTTCGGTTTTGACAATTGAACAAAACATATGTCCGTTTTGGTCTAATAACACTTCTTCAAGAGTTTTAAATTCGTTTGTTTGGCAAAAGGCGATCATTATCTTTGTGTAAATATGATCAATTTGAACCTCCTTTTGCCAGTCGGGTGTATTGGAAGGAATTTGAGCAATATTGCTATTTATTAACTGCATTCCTGGATCACCAAGGAGGCTTTGAATTTTTCTATGGTGAACAAATCCGGGATCCATCCATAATTCACTTGCCATATCCTCACTCCAGCACATACCGTTGCATTAAATAGCCCAGGCAGTCGTCGAGGGCGGCGTAGGGGCTGGTGGTCAGCATGGAGGGCACCACCGCCCGCTTCAGGCGTATCTCGTTCCCCTTGTACACGAAAAATTCGTCGCCCACTTCCTTCCCCGTCTCGTCGATCACCTGCAACCGCTTACTCGCGTCATGACGCCAGCCGATGCGCGTGTTCTCCGGCAGTTCCTGGAAGTTCAAACTGTCGAGGTCTTCCACGAAGACGAAGTCCTCGTTGCCTCTCGCATGATCGAACCCGACCGTGCACCCGTCCGGAAACTCGATGCGCCCGATGCTGTGATACACGGACTCATCCGCGGTGCGGTATCCCGTCGGCACGATCGCCGTCAGGTTCAGGCACTGATCGACGAACCCGTGCACGCGCTCGAGGCCCTTGGGATCGCCCGCCTGTCCGCACTCCACCGTCACCGCCGGACAGATCCCGGCGAACGCCTTGCTCAGCACGGTGTCGGGCCGGGTGAAGTACACCAGCTTGTCGCTGAACAGTTTGCCTAAAAACACGCACGCGGGATCGAGCTTGTTGATGGCGGAGTAGGGCGGATTTTTCCCCGACGTGTTGTGGATGTCGATGCAGGCGAACAGGCCGTTCTCCCGTGCCATCTCCACCACGCGGTCTGCGAGGCGATGCTCCGGCTGGTCGCCGCCGTTCCAGATGCGGTTGAAGTCGGGTTGCTGGTCGAGATGACGCAGGTTGCCCTTCGCCGCGTGCACGTTGCCGAGAAACAGCCACACACTGCGCGGCAGTCCTTCATCCGTGCTCAGGTAATGCGCCAGCAGTTTCTGCATGGCCTGAAATCCCGTCGGCTCGTCGCCGTGCAGGAGTGTCGAGATGAACAACGGCGGATCGGTCCGGCCGGGGAGACGCAACAGCGTCGGGCCGGGCAGGACATCGCCCAGGTTTTCGACGGAGGTGGTGAACAACTCCGGCGGCACGGCGTCGAGCAGGTGCAGGTCCATCGTCACACGCTCCACGTGTGCACCGGCTGGTGCGAATGTTGTTTGTGGTAGTAGGCGGCGGTCAGCGCCGCCATGTCGCGTCCGTGTTTGGCGACGAACTCCCTCTGCCAGCGCGCGCCGTTCTGCCCCGACCGCACCCGCTCGCCGATGATGCCGTGGATGTAATGGTCGATGTCTGCCTTATCGACCCCCGCGCGTTCGAGTCCTTTCCGTGCCGCGGGCACGAGGTGTTCCAGAATCAATTCCTGCACGCGCACACTGCGGTTGCCCGTCCACTTGATCTCCGCGCAGAGACCGTTCCGCGCCGCGCGGTAAAAATTGTCGCGTGCCTGCATGAAGGGAATCTCGTCTTCCAGCTTGGTGTCCTCGTGAACGAAGTGGATCATGAGGCCGAGCAGGAAGGCGACGTGGGCGATGGTGTCCGGCCGGCTGGGTCCGGCGGCGGGCACGCGGTGTTCGATGCGCAGGTGCGGCACGCCGTGTTCGTTCACCCCGACGAGCGGGCGCGACCAGCGCCAGATGGTGCCGTTGTGCAGGCGCAGGTGGCTCATGTCTTCCACGCGGTCGTCGAAGTGGATGGGGAGCAGGATGGGGTACGCGTACAGGTTTTCGAGAAACGGTTCGAGGATCGAGCTTTGCGCGTAGCCGGTGCCGAAGGTGGCGCGGCCGATGGTGCGTCCGTCCGCCGCGCGGAAACTGGCGACGGCGATCGACTGCTCGAACGCCGGGATGCGCGTCTCGTCCCACAAATCCTTGCCGAACAGGAACGGCGAGTTGGCCGTCACCGCCGCCATCGGCGCCGCCAGCACCTGCGACAGGTTGTAATACCGCGCCGCGTTTTGCGGCGGGGACTGGATGTGGATCTGCAGTGACGTCGTCACCGACTCCAGCATCACGTCGTCATGTTCCACGTGCAGGCGGTCGTTGCCGTCGATTTCGAGGATCAGGTTGCGGCCGTTGCGCAGGCGGAGCACCTGCTCGTTGAGCGCCTGGTAGCGGCAGTTGGAGGACATGTTGGCGACGGTCAGCGCGTCGTCGGTGATGGTGGGCAGGATGCCGATGGTCATCACGCCGCAATCGTGATCCTGCGCGCGGTTCTCGCACAATTCCCAGATGCCGGCCAGTTCTTCGTCCATGTCGCGGAACATGGTGGGCGAGAGCGTCTGCGGCGTGCTGTTGATTTCGAAATTGAAGCGGGCCAGCTCCGGCACCACGAGGCCGTGGTCGATGGTAGGCAGGATGATGTCGTTCATCGGCGCGGGCTGGTATTGCGAATCCACCAGCCACGCTTCCAGCTCGAACCCGCAGGCGCCGGGCTGGTCGTCGAACGCGCCTTCCCGAAACCAGGCGGAGAGGTGGTCCGTCTCCCGGTGGAGGCGGCGCTTGAACTCTTCAAAGTCCGCGTCGCAAAACTGGGAATGCGGGATGTCCAGGCCCATGGGCGGCGCCTCCGGAAAACGACTGCACTTTAGAAAGTATAACGCATCCGTCAGCGAATCAAACGCCTTTTGCCTCCAGCTCGCGCAGGCGGGATTCCACGACTTCGTGCAGGGGTTCGCGCGGCGGGGTTGTTCCGGTCCACAGCTTCAACTGTCCGATGGCCTGGTTGACGAACAACTCGATGCCGGGGATCACGGTGCATCCCTTTTCCCTGGCTTCTTTGATGAGGCGCGTTTCCATCGGGTTGTACACCGAGTCGAACACCACCATGCCGGGCTTGAGCAAGCGCGCGGGGTAGGGTGTGTCGTTCGTGTTGGGCGTCATGCCGGCGGGTGAGCAGTTGATGACAATGTCGGTTTCGTGCGCATCGACGTCACGGATGCTGATGAGCTTCGCGTTCAATTCCTGCGCCAGCGCCTCGGCTTTTTCTTTATTGCGGTTGTAGGTGAGGGTGAGCGCCGCGCCCTGTTCGGTGACGCCGTAGCCGATGGCCTTGGCCGTGCCGCCCGCGCCGATGATGAGCACTCGTTTGCCTTTCAGCTCCGTCACCGCATTGAGTGCAGACAGGGCGCCGGTGACGTCCGTATTGTAGCCCACCCAGTCGTTGCCTTCGCGCACCACCGTGTTGACCGCGCCGATTTTCTTCGCCAGCGGGTCGATGCGGTTGAGGTGCTTCATGATGTCTTCCTTGAACGGCATGGTGACGCTGAGGCCGGTGAAGTACGCCTGGTAGGTGTTGAAGAAACGCGTCAGGCTTTTCACCCAGAACGGCACGTACACGTGCGGCAGGTTCAGTTCCTGGAAGGCGCGGTTGTGGATGAGGTAGCCCATGCTTTTGTTCACGGGGTCGCCGATGACGCCGAAAATCTTGCTGTCTATCGTGAGTTCGTTGACGCGGTAGATGTGTTTCAGCGTGGCCGCGGGGATCTGCCCCGGCGCGCTTTCGCGTCCGCGGTCGAGCGAGCCGAACGTCAGCCAGCCGCCGTACATGGGAGAGAGGATTCGGCTGATCTCGCCTTTCTCGCCCATGCAGAACGCGATCAGGTTCACCCCGTCCCGGCGCGCGCGGCTGAGCAGTTGCAGAAGCCGCAGGTTGTCGCTCAAATCCTGCGCGTAGGTGATGAGCTTCAACACGTCGGCGGGCATCTGCGTCATCAACTCGTAGAGCGCATCGATTTTGTCGTCGGTGCGCGTGAAATCGTGGTGCGACAGAATGGCTTTCGATTTGCCCTTGTTCTCCAGCACCGAGCGCAGGAGTTCCGGCGGCGTGGAGGTTTCGATGTCGATGTACATCGCGCCCAGCTCGATGGCTTGTTTGATGACGGCGACGCGCTCTTCTTCCGTGCCGGGGAACTGGCCGCCGTCCATCTTCGCCCGGTTGGTGACGATGTACGGTGTGTTGCCCGCGGCCTCAATCAGGCGCGGCAGATCGTGACTGGCAATCAGATCGAGACGAAACTCGATGAAGTCGGCAACACGGCGGCAGGCGTCGATGTCTTCAAGCGCGCGGTCCATGGTGGGACCGACGATGGGAACGCAAATCATGAAACCTCGTTGAATGATGGAAAAAACAATTGGGTGCGCGAACGCGGCGAGTCCCGATTATGCCCGATGCGGTGGGGAAAATCCAGTGAGGGGAATGTGCGAATGGATGGGGAATTTCATCCCGTTTTCAAAAGCGGCGGCCGCCCCGGCGTAAATGCAAGGCTTCGGATTCCTCTTCTTCCAGGTCCTGGGTGTTGGCGATATTGAGGAAATCCAGCATTTCGAGGTCCGATGGCTTTTCCTCGTTCCTTGCCGCGTTGCGCGCGGTCCCGGTTCCCTGGAAGAGGAGTGGGGCGGTGGGTTGCAAAGCGTCTTGGGCCTGCGACGTGGATGCGTGTTGGGCCTGCGGCAGAAAGGGAGGCGGAGGCAGGGTGGTGAATCTGAAATTGCGCAGTACAGGCTCGGCTTCCTGCCGGGCCCGCATTTCCGCAAACAGGCGTTGGGCTTCCGAGGACAGAGAAACCACATCGGTCTGTCCCTGCACCGTGCGCAGGTGGCTCTGCCGGTTCAGGTCGGCGATGCGGGTCTGGCTCTCGTAAACCCGGAACGCACGCGAAATTTGATTTACGCTCAGGTCCATGTGGTTCTATTCACTCCTTGAAATCAGGCGTCGCCGGAAAACCCGGTGCCTTTCTGGCGGAACGTGCCGTACCCCTGGATGCGTTGCTTGCGGTGTTTGAGGTCCGTCAATTCGTCCCGGGTTTCCAGTTTTTTCGATTTCAGCCGTTCCGCACAGTCGGTTTCGATTTCGATCAGTTTTTCCATAAGGGTCACAACCTCTTCCTGCAAGGCGGCGGCCTGCTCACGCATGTGTTCACGCTCCGCGCGGGAAAGAGTGTCCACCGTTTCCAGCAATCCCTTTTCCGCCCGGCGCAAATCCTGGAGGCGCTGTTCCTTATTCCGCACCAATTCGCGCAGGCGTGCGTCGTCGTCTGCGATGATGGCCGCTTTCTGCTGGTCCGCCAGTTCCAGCAGGTGGGCGTAACCGGCCTTCTGCGTTTCGAGGCCTTTCATGATTTTGGCGGACAGGTCGGGTTGCATGAGATCACACCACGGCGATGAGGTTTCTCAATAAATCGTTTCTTGCGTTGTCCTGAAACAGCTCTGCGATTTTGGATGGAACCTGCGCCAACTGCTGGATTTGTTCCTCTTTAAAATCCAGAATGCCCAGGCTTTCATCCAGCGCCTGCTCGAGTATCGGGTCCAGCCGGGTCAGGATACCATTGTCGGCGTTCGTCAAAATATCGAAAACTTTTTCCGGGTTGCGGGTCAACGCGCGTTCCAACTGCGCCCGGTCGACCTGCAGGGTGTCGTCGGACTGGGTGCGGATGCCGATGGCGGACAACTCCCGGAACAGCTTACTGCCGACGTGCTGGAACAGGTCCCGGATGTTGTCGCGCAGGGAGCGCACGGCGGTGCCCAACCCCACTTCCTGAAACGAGGCTTTTTCCGCATTCACCGCATCGATGCCCAGCGAGCGGATGTCCTGTTGCCCCGGCGACCGGCTTTGCGTCACCGCATCCTGTTCGTTGACCCCGCGGAGCGTGTCCTGCGAACCCTGCACCAGATCACTGCGCAGGGTCTGAATATCCAGGTCGCGCGCGAACAGGCGGTCGTCTCCTAGAATTTTGTTGAAAGCGGTGAGGGCATCGTTGAACCGATCGACAAAAGTTTCGATTTGCCCGGCGGCGGAGGCGGCATCGAGGAACACCCGCACGCGTACCGCATCGGTAGAGGTGCCGTTGAGGGTGAGCGTCACCCCTTCCGCAACGTTGGTGAAGATGTTGGTATCGCTGGAAAAGGTTTTGCCGTCCACCTGGATCTTCGCCCGGCCCGCGATGCTGTTGAGGTCCACCAGCCTTTCGTTGATCGTCACCAACTGGGTGTCCTTCTGCACCGAGGCGCCTTCCGGAGTGAGCGCGAAGAAGCCCAATTGCAGAAGGATGCCGTCCGGATCGTCGAGGTTGATGCGGCCGCCTTCTTCCGCCAGCAGGACCAGCCGGTTATCGGAGGACACGGCGGCAGTCACCCCGGTTTCCGCCGTGCCGCCGTCCAGCCGGCCGTTGCCGTTGGCGTCTTCGGTCGGATCGAGCACGCCGTTGTTGTTGGCGTCTTCGATGACGAACAGGCCTTCAAAAAACTCGCTGGGTTCGATCTCGATGATGTCGATCGAACCGTTGCCGTTGAAGTCTTCCGGCCCGTCGAGCACACCGTTGCCGTTGGTATCCTCGCCGCGGTTGATTTTGAGCGCGATGTCCAAAAGCGAATCTCCCGCCTCCACCGTGACCTCCACTCCGTTGACGGAGAAACTGCCGCTCAGCCCCAGCGCTCCCGTTGCCTGCACATTGGAGACCAGTTTGTCGCGGGTGGCGGTTTGCAGGACAGATATGGAGAAGCGGGAGGCCGACGCCTCACCCCCCGCGGCCACTTCCACCACATCCGGGTCGGCGGAAAATCCGGAAAACAGGTTGAGCGCACCTTTCTCGCGCAGGGTCTGCACCGATTCCCGCAGGGTTTGCAGACGGGTGCGCAGATCGCGCAGGGCGTCGTTCTGCAATTGAACCACCCGTTCCTTTTTATTGAAGTCGTCGAGCGCGGGCAGGCCCGTGTTTTGGAAGTTTTCGGTGAGGAAACGTCCGGTCGAGGCCACGCGCAGGGCATCCAGCGGCCCGCGCAAATCGTCGATCACCGGAAAGCCCCGGTTCACGAAGGTGAACGAGTCGGTCAGGATGTTGGCCCGGTTCGGAAACGGGGTGGCGGGCGGAGTGCTTTCTTCCTGCGGCAGGCGCGCGTTGAGGTTCAGCTTTCCCGTCAGGGAAAGATTGAACGTATTGACCAGTGAACTGCTCAACCCCGCAAGGGCCATGACCGGTTCTCCCACATTGCCGAAACGGTTAGATGATCTGGTTGATGTTGAATCCCCGGCGGGTCACCAGCGACTCCGGGTCGACCTGCCTGAGGGGACGGGTTTCCTGTTCTTCCTCGCGGCGCTCGCGTTCGGCGCGCCGGGCTTCGAGGATATTCTCGGTGCGTTGGGCGTCTTCCACCCGGGCCTGCCGGGCTTCTTCCTGCCGGGCCGCCACGGTTTCCGGCTGGGCTCCCGGAGGCAGGGTGGGTTGGGTTTCGTTCAACAGGCGGTTTGCCTGCTCACCACCGGCGGGTGCGCGGTTTTCATTGGCGGTGTCCCGGTTCTCCGCGAGGAAGTCCCGCAATTCGCGGTTGGCGCGCAGGGCCGGGTCCGTTTCCAGGAAATTGGAGCGTAGGGCCCCGGGATTTTCGACCAGCCGCTCGATGTTGCTGTCCGGTTCCTCCCGCACCCGGTTCCGCGGCTCAGGGGCGGCCTCGACCGGAGGGGGCTCCTCCCGCCGTTGCTGGAGTTCCGGCTCCGGTTCCGGAGGACGCGGCAGGCGCCGGTCGAGCACCGGAGGGTCGAGAGGAAGCACCAGTTCGCCCACCGGACCTTCCCCGCCTGGTTCCGTGCCCAAAGCGTCCCCTGCCTGCGGCCGCAACTCCAGGTTGCCCGGCCTGCGGATGACGGCGGCGATGGCCTGCTCTATGGGGGTGAAGGGTCTCGGGTTGTCTGGGTTGTTCTCATCGAAACGCAGGCCGGTTTGTTCGTTGGGCTCCCCGACGAAACGGCGTTCCACGCCGAGGTCCAACCTGCGGGCGGGTTCCGTCTCCGTTTCCCGGCGCACCACATCCTCCACCGGGCGCGGCTCGGGTTCGCGCGCACGACGCAGGCGGGAGTCGGCCTCGTTTTCCGATTCCCGGGTGCGCAGGCGTTCTGCCTCCCGCTGTTCCTGCCGTTCTTCCTGCGCCCGGCGCAGGCGGGACAGCGCGCCCGTTTCTTCGCCGTTGCCGTTTTCCCCCAAGAGGGGAAGCCCCAGCCGGTTGAATGGAAAAGTGCTGTCGATTTCTGCCATGAGGCCCTGCCTTCCGGAATGATCGCGGGTCCGGAACCCAAAATTGCCCTAAAGTCTCATTTTTATCCGCCGTTAAGAAGTACAGGCGGACTTCAATCTGTTATTCCCGTCGGTCCTGAAAAAAAATAAACAAATGTCAAACCGGCCGGATGGCCTACAACCCTTCAAATCCTTTATGAACCGGAAATGTTCACAAAACAGATTGATTTTAAAGGGTCTGATGGAAAGGAAGCCCGGCTCAGAACGCCGGAGCAAACCCGTCCTGATATCCTTAACGGCAGGCGGGCATAATACTTTAGGCAAAAATAAAAATTTTTTGATTTTTTAAATGATTGGAAAAGCGGAGTTGCAGGTTGGGGCAGGGGGTGGCCGGGAAAAGGTGGTGTCAGTTTTTGAGTTGGGGCAGGACCTCCAGCCAGTCCTTGTAATAAGGTAAAAACTCGTACTCCAGCAGATCGGCCAGACGAATCCAGTCCTGTTTCTTATGCACCTCCAGTACGGACTGGGTCATGGTCAGCAATTGCTGTTTGCGGTCGGACAGGGTTTTCCCATTGTACTGGACGGCATTGACATCGAGTTGACGGGCCTGAACCACCAGCTCCACCAACTGGGAGAACCAGTCGATGCCGTCCACCACGTCCATGAACAACTGGTTGGCCTGTTGCTGGTTGCCGTCGCGGAACATGTTCCCTACCTGTTCGAGGCCGGGAATGAGGCGTTCCAGGTAGCCGATGGCGTTCTGGATGTTTTCGTTGACCATGTCGTTCATGCTCGAGGTTTCGATTTCCAGCTTCTGTACCTCGGTCAGGGGGGTTTCCTTGGTTTCATTGGAGCCGAACTCGACGCTTTTTTCGTTGACGCGGATTTTGAACAGAAACTGGTCTTCTTGCAGGGTTTCTTTCTGGATGTGCTCCAGCAGGTCGCCCAGCCGGGTTTGCGTGTAGGAGGTGTTGTCTTCGGTGCCGTTGATATAGATTTTCATGCGGAGACCTGGTGAGAGTGTTGAGGTAGAAGAAGACCGCCGCCGCCGGAGATGGCGGTGATGGGTGACCGGAGGCGGAAGACGCCGCTTTGGGGCGGCGAATTTGACAACCTGCCTCAATATTATTAACTTTGGTAATAATGTCAAAAGTTTTTGCGGGGAGCGGCGTGAAGCATCCTCGTGGGAGAACGAGCCATGGCCAGTTCCATCGATCCGGAAACCACCCGCCTTTTGCTGAACCTGATTCAGCGCAACCAGTCGGGCCTCCGCACCACGCTGGCGCAGGTGGCCTCGGGCAACCGCATTGTCCGTCCGGGCATCGACCCGGCGGGACTGGCCCTGTCCGACCGGCTGAATGCGGAAATCCGCGCCCTGTCTCAGTCCAGCAGGAATATCGAGACGGGGGCCAACTTCATCAACGTGGCCGAAGGCGGGCTGGCGACCGTCAATGACCTTGCCGCGCGGGCACGGGAGCTTGCGGTGCAGGCCAGCAACGGCACGTTGGGCGATACCGAACGCGGTATCATCAATACCGAATTCCAGCAGGTGTTGAGCGAGATCGACCGCATCTCGCAATCGCTGGAGTTCAATGGCCAGAACCTGTTGAACGGCGACCTCGCGCCGGGATCCCCCAACCAGGTGAACATCCAGGTGGGTTCGGGGAGCGGGCCGGAAAACCAGATCAACCTGAACGTGATCGAAGCGACGGACACCGCGACGCTGGGCCTCGCCGGGCTGGACGTCACCACCGTGAACAATGCGCTCACGGCGATCGGCAGCATCGACACCGCGCTGGGCACCATCAACCAGACCCGCGCCAACGTGGGCTCGGTGTCCAACCGGCTGGCCGCCACCGCCGGGGTCACGCGCGAAACCATCGTCAACCTCGCGGCGGCGGAGGAGGAGATCGCGGGCACCGACATTGCGCGGGCGATCTCCCAGTTGACCCAGGAACTCACCCGGCTGGAGACATCCATCCGTTCGCTCGGCATCCAGAACCGGTCCAACGAAAACCGCGTCGGCCGCCTGCTCAATATCAATACCTGACCCGGCTGAGCCGGGAGGCAACCGGGTGATGCCCGGTGGGCGAACGACGGTCTGTGGGCCCGGACCTCGTCCGGAGGAAGCTGGGTAATGCGTTGTGAGCGAACGAAGGCCGAAGGGCCCATTCCAATGAACACCCCCGAGAGAGAAGATGGGCCCGGCTGAGCCGAGGGCAACCGGGCCAGCGCCCGCAGGCAACGGGTGGGGCTTCACAGGCAACCGTTGCTTTGCAGGCTCAATTCAAGGGCCTGCCGCGCTCCCGTGTGGGCTAACCGGAATTTGCGCTTGATTCCTGCTTCCTGAAATGGTACTTAAATCCCTTGATTCCAAAGAAACTCAGCCCAATTCCGGAGACCAGTAATGGAAGTCAACACCATCAAAATTGAAATCCGCAAACACCACGTCACCCCGGGCGTCAATGTGCTCGACCTGGTGATCGACGCCAACGGCGAGAAGATCGTCAAGCAGACCCAGCACAAGGACACCGACCGCGCCTTCAAGCAATTTGTGGAAGAGGCCATCCGCATCGCCAAGGACCTGGCTTACGCCCGCATCGAAGGCTGACGCGGTTTTCCCCTCTTGCGGCGAGCCCCCTCATAGGGCGCACGGCCGCACCACTTCCTTTTTCGCTTCACTCGATTTTTCGTTCAGGGAGAACCCCCGGCCTTCTGGGTGACGGCAGGCTGTGCGGACCGCCGGGTCCGGCGGTGTGGGTCTTTTCTCTGGGATGGATAAGGCATGGAACGAGTCTTCGGACCCTCGTTCGCCCACCGGGCATTACCCAGCTTCTTCCGGACGAGGTCCGGCCGGGCTAGTCTTCGCGCTGGATGGGTTTGCTTCGGAACGGGCCCTTCGACCTTCGTTCGCTCACAACGCATTACCCAGCTTCCTCCGGACGAGGTCCGGGCCGGGCTAGTCTTCGCGCTGGATGTTCATCTTCTTGAGTTTTTCGACCAGCGTAGTGCGGTTGAGGCCAAGCAGGGTGGCGGCCTTGTTCTTCACCCAGTTGGTTTTCTCCAGAGCTTCCACGATCAGTTCCTTCTCGAACTCCTCCACCATCTTTTTCAGGTTGATGCCTTCGTCCGGGATGCCGACGCAGTAGGACGAGTTCATGGAGTTGCGCAGGAATTCGGCGGGGGTTTCGGTGGGTTCGGCCTGCACCAAAGGTTCCCACTGCTCGCGCGGCACATCGCCCAAAACCTTCTCCGGCAGGTCGCGCGGCGTCAGCGTGCTGGCCGTGCTCAGCACCACCATGCGTTCCATGAAATTGGCAAGTTCGCGGATGTTGCCCGGCCACGGGTAGCGGCAGAGGATTTCCATCGCCGCATCGCTGATGCCGGTGACGCTTTTCCCCTTCTGCTCGTTGAACCGTTTCAGGTAATGGTTGACCAGTAAGGGAATGTCCTCCTTGCGCTCGCGGAGCGGCGGCAGGGAGATGGGAATGACGTTCAGCCGGTAGAACAGGTCCTCGCGGAACTTGCCCTGCTGAATGGCGTCTTCCAGGTTGCGGTGGGTGGCGGCGATGACGCGCACGTCGATCTTGATCGGCCGGCTTCCGCCGACGCGGTCGATCTCGCTTTCCGCCAGCACGCGCAGCAGCTTCACCTGGAGCAGTGCGGGCATGTCGCCGATTTCATCGAGGAACACCGTGCCGTCCTGCGCCAGTTCCATGCGCCCGACGCGGTGGTTGACGGCTCCCGTGAACGCGCCCTTCTCGTGTCCAAACAGTTCCGTTTCCAACAGCTCCCCCGGGATGGCGCCGCAGTTGACAGGCACGAAGGGCTTGCTCTTGCGGTTGCTGTTGTGGTGCAGGGCGCGGGCGATCAGCTCCTTGCCCGTGCCGCTTTCGCCGGTGATGATGACGGTGGAGTTGGAGTCGGCGGCGCGCTCGATCAGGTCGTAAACCGCGGAAATGGCGCCGCTGTTGCCGATCAGGTGGTAGGAATCGTTTTTTAGTTCAAGCCCCATAAATCCAATATTTTATATAAAAATTTCGCTTTGTCAAAAATTTGTCGAAAAATGTTGGTTTTTTAACGAAATTTTTATAACCGATTGATTTTTATGGGTATTTTTGGGAGGTCACTTGCCGATGCAGAAGTCGTCGAAAATCTGGTCGAGGAGGTCCTCGACGAAGGTTTTGCCGAGCAGTCCGCCCAGGTGTTCGAGTGCGGTGTTGAGGTCCACGGCGACGAGGTCCTCAGACAGGTCGCTGTCCAGCGACTGCACCACGTTGGCCAGCGCGTCCCTGGCGTTGGCCAGCGCGGCCCGGTGACGCTCGCGGGTGATGACCGCGCCTTCGCCGGAAGGCACGCCCTCCAGCATGCGTGTGTGCAGGCAGTCGATCAACGCGTCCAGCCCCGCGCCGGTGGTGGCTGAGATTTTGAGCGGCGTCTCGCCGGGAAACGTTTGCGCCAGCGCCCCGGTGTCGAGTTGCTGAGGCCGGTCGCTTTTATTGAGCAGAAGGAGGCGCGGCTTGTCTTTCACTTCATCCAGCAGGATGGCGTCGTTGCCGTCGAGCGGCAGGGATGCGTCCAGCACCACCAGTGCGAGATCCGCCCGTTGCAAAGCGCGGCGCGTCCGGCGGATGCCTTCCTCCTCGATTTCTTCCGGCTGGTGCCGGATGCCCGCCGTGTCCACGATGTTGAGATGCAGGTCCTTGATGCGCACGCGTTCTTCCAGCACGTCGCGCGTGGTGCCGGGATGTGGCGTGACAATCGCCCGGTCTTCTTTCAGCAGGGCGTTGAGCAGGCTCGATTTGCCGGCGTTGGGTTTGCCCACCAGCGCGACGTTCCATCCCTCGCGGTAGATGCGCCCGGCGCGGAAGGTGGCGATGAGGGCATCGATCTCTTTCTGCACGGCGCGCACCTGCTCCGCCATCGCCTGCTTGCGTTCGAACTCCAATCCCTCTTCGGGAAAGTCGATCGCCGCTTCCAGTTGCGCCAGCACGGCGAGCAGGCGGTCGTACAACCCGTTCAATGTTTCAGACAGTTTGCCTTGCAGTTGGGAGACGGCGGAGGTGAGGGCCTTGTCCGATGCGGCATGGATGAGGTCGGCCACCGCTTCGGCCTGGGTGAGGTCGAGGCGGCCGTTCAAAAACGCCCTGCGGGTGAACTCGCCGGGCTGGGCGAGGCGCGCCCCGGCATCCAAGACACTTTGCAGGATGCGTGCGGCGACGAACGCGCCGCCGTGTCCGTGAATCTCCACCACGTCCTCGCAGGTGTAACTGCGCGGTGCCTCGAAGCGGATCAGCAGGACTTCGTCGAGCACGCGTTGTGTTTCGGGATCGATGATGTGGCCGAACGCGGCTTTGAGCGGGGGGATGGAGTCGGTCGCCGCAGGCGGTGCGGCGCGGAACAGTTTGCGGGCGAGAGGCCAGGCGTCTTTGCCGCTGATGCGGACGATGTGGATGCCTCCCTCTCCCAGCGGTGTGGCGATGGCGGCGATGGTGTCATCCATGACGGCCCCTCCAAAAACGGTCAGTCTTTGGCGACGTGATAAATGTAGTACTGCTGGGAGATGGTGAGGAGGTTGTTCACGGTCCAGTAAACGACCAGCCCCGCCGGGAACGTGATGAACAGGAACGTGAAGAGTAGGGGCATCATGAGAAAGATTTTCTGCTGAACGGGATCGGCCACCGTCGGCGTCAGTTTCTGTTGCAGGTACATGGTCGCGCCCATGAGCACCGGCGTCACGAAGTACGGGTCGCTTTGCGACAGGTCATGAATCCACAGGATGAACGGCGCGCCGCGCAGTTCGATGGAGAAAAACAGCGCGTGGTAGAGCGCGATGAACACCGGAATCTGCAACAGCATCGGCAGACAGCCACCCAGCGGGTTCACCTTGTGCTTGCGGTAGAGGCCGATCATCTCCTCGTTCATTTTCTGCCGGTCGTCCTTGTAGCGTTCCTGCAGGACTTTGACGTAAGGCTGGATCTTCTGCATGCCTTTCATCGACTTGAAGCTCTTGTGCGTGAGCGGGAAGAACAGCAGTTTGATGACGAACGTGAGCAGGATGATCGACCAGCCGTAGTTGCCGAGCAAGTCATAAAAAAAGTTGAGGCACTTCAGGATCGGTTTGACAAGGAATGCGAACTTGTTGCCGAACCAGCCGTAATCGATCAACCGCACCAGCTTGTGGCCGAGGCTTTCCAGCAGTTCCAGCTCCTTGGTGCCGACGTACACCTGGTAGGTGGCGGAGGAGGCGGCCTGCACCGTCTCGAAATTCAACCCGACGTACTGCGTGCTGTCGTCGACTTTTTGTACGAACGCCGATTGCACTCCCTTTTCGGGAATGAGCGCGGCGGCAAAATATTTGTTCTGGAACGAAGTCCACACCAGGTCGCCCTTGTGGGTGACGGTGTTGGTCATGTCTTCGGCGGGGTTTTCGACGCGGTTGTTGTTGACGAAGGTGGTGGGGCCGGAAAAGGAGATGTAGTTGGGACCCGCGGTGTCTGCGCCGCCGATGCCGGGTCCCCAGATCACGGCGTACTTGATGTTTTTGTCGGCAAAAGGCGGCGCGCGCATTTGCGTGCGGACCTTGAACATGGGCTTGCCGTATTCAAACGTGAGGTGCCGCACCACTTCCAGCCCGGACTCATCTTTGAGGTGCAGAGTGATCTCGCCCTGCGGTTTGTCCTTGGTCAGCGTCAGCGATTTTTGAGACGGCTCGAAATGACCGTTTAACAGGATCGGGTCCAACTGCGGCTCGCCAGTGATGACGGTGAGCGGGTAGAGCGATCCTTCCGGATGGCGTACCAGGTTCAGCGGCTCGCCTTCCGGGTTCTTGTTTTTATGCAGGAGCGCGTGCGTCAGCACCCCGCCTTTGGTCGAGAAGCGGTAGGTCACCAGCTCCGTTTTCACCTCGACGGTTTCCCCGGGCTGGGAAGAGATTTGCGTGGTCGTGCCGGTATCGGGAAAAGCTTCCGTGTCCTGGCCGAACGGCATCTCCATCGCGCCGCTTTCCTGCGTGTCTGCGGGCGGTTGCACGGCGTCCGGCGTTTTTGTTCCGGTTTGCGATGGCTGGATTTTCTGTTGCTGTGTTTTCTCGGATTTCTTTGCCTGCTGTTCCGGTGGTGGCTGGAACTGGGCCATGACCCATCCCCAGACAACGAACACCCCCAGCGACAGAACAAAAGCGAGAAGCAATCGGTTTTCCAAGATTCAACCTCCGCTTAACGGACCGGGTCGTGCCCGCCCTCGTGGAACGGGTGACATTTTGAAAGACGGGCGACAATGCGCCATGCGGCCGTGAACAGCGGCAGGCGGTCGAGCGCCTGGCATGCATATTCCGAGCAGGTGGGATGAAACCGGCAGGCCGGCGGCAGAAACGGAGCGATGCCGATCTGGTATCCGCGAATGCACTGTTTGAACAGGTATCGAATCATGATGGTTTTCGCTGAGCCGGGAAGGAGACCGACGGGTTGCCGATGGGTTATTTCATCCTGCGCAAGGTATTGGCCAGTTTGGTTTCCAGTTTCGTGCAGGGCAGGGGGACCAGGTTTCTGCCGGAGACCACCACGATGTCCATGCCCGCCGGGCCGGCCTGTTTGTGATGCCGGAAGACCTCGCGGATCTTGCGCTTGGCCCGGTTGCGGGCCACCGCATTGCCGATTTTCCTCGAGGCAATGATGCCCAGCCGATTGTGGCCCAAACCGTTGGGCAAATAAAAAAGAGTGCAGAGATCCTCCACTCTTTGCTTGCGGCCTTCGGCCATGATTTTTTTGAACTGGGGTCGGTGCAGCAGTCTTTCGTGCTTGCGAAAGGATCGGTCCGGCATGCCCTTACACGGTCAGGCGCTTGCGTCCTTTACGACGGCGGCTGGCCAGCACCCGCCGACCTCCCACCGTGGCCATCCGGGCCCGGAAACCGTGGGTGCGTTTTCTTCTGAGATTTTTCGGTTGATAGGTTCGTTTCATGACAGCAGTTCGGCAGGACAGTGTTGCCTGCGTAATCCCTTATTTTTTAATTGATTATGATATTCTGCGAGGCACTCGGGAGTTGGCAATGATTATTCCATTGGCCCGGCGACTTTGTCAAGGGAAATCCAAATGAAACCAAGGTTTTTACCGCCACCCGACCGGGAAACCCCCGGCCTGACGCGGAGGCCCCTTATATATAATTGAAAACAGGATGGTTGTGGAAACTATTTTGTTTACAAATTTGGGATTTCTGCTATCCTGTTTTCACCCCAAAATACGAAGAACCCAAACAATATCAAAGGGTTTAGAAATAACCGTTTGCACCGGATCAATTTTCTGGAAAGGGATCGCCCATGTGCCCAAAACCCCGATTTCTGTGGAGTGCTCTGCTGACCGCAGGGTTGATGCTGAATGGATCGCCCGCGTGGGCGGCCGATTCCGATACGGGATCCACCCACACCGCCGATGGCGTGCAGGTCGCCAAAATGAATCCGGTCTATCCCATGGTGTTGTCGCGGGGGGTGATCGGCCAGACGGGATCCGAGCAGCCGTCAAAGAAGAAGAAACGTGAAATCCGGGTTGTCCCTGGCAAAAAGACGGACACCTGGGTCACCTACCCCACCTATTTTCGCATGGGACACGTCGGGGAGGAAGTGGAGCCCGTCGGTGAGGTGATCCAGGGCATGCGGCATCACATCGCTTTCAGCCCGGTCCAGTTCATCTTCGCAGAGTTTGAAGAGGTGGAAGACGGCGGCGTGAACGTGAAGGTCGGTGACCGCTTCCGCGTGGTGGTGAACAATGAAACGGTGCGTCATCCCAAGACCACCTTCGGCATCACCGACACCAGCGAAGTCAATTCGCTGGATTTCGGTTACGACGGTGAGTTTGCCTATTCCATTGAGTTGCGGCCGGATGCGGTGGGCCTGAAGTTCACCATCAATGGCGTTGTGGAGGTGGTGGACCTGGCGGAAGAAGGACGGGTTGCCAAATTGAAAGTCATTGAAGGCTTTCACGCCGTGCAGGTCGGTGACTGGCTGGTGCCGATGCCGCGTGAAAAACCGGAAATGATCAAGATCAGTCATCAGCCTCAGGCCAAGGACATTAAGGGTTTTCTCGTGGCCAACGACCGCACCAGCAGTGTGTTCAGTTCGTATGGAGACGAAGTGTACATCGACAAGGGCGCGGTGGACAACGTGGCCATCGGCGACCACTTTGAAGTGTACATCGTGCCGGAGCGTGAGGGATGGTTCGTGGATGAACTGCCGCCGCACGTGATCGGCGAACTGGTGGTGCTTTCCACCCAGGAACACAGCGCCACCGCCGTGGTGGTCAACCAGACCGAACCGCTTCTGCCCGGACACAAGGTCCGCTCGAAGCGCTGAATCAGGGCGCGGCGATTTTCAGAAAGCGTTTCTTACCGACCTTGATGAGGGTTTCGCGGTTGCCCGCCAACTGCATTTTTTCGTCGGAGACGCGTTCGCCGTCTACAGTGACGGCACCCTGCTTGATGAGGCGCCTTGCCTCGGAAGTGCTTTTGCACAACTCATAACCGGCGAGCACGCTGGCGATCTCCCGTGCTTCGTCGCCCCAGCCGGGCACGGTGGGAATGTCCGTCGGCAGGTTTTTGTTGCTGAACACATTCCTGAACTCTTCCACTGCCCGGTCGGCATCTTCTTTTGAGTGGTACTTCGCCACCAGCTCGTGCGCCAGTTCGATCTTGATGTCGCGCGGGTTTTCCGTCTCGCCTCTTTTCTTCAACGCCTCCAACTCCTGCACACCCAAGTCGCTCAGCAGTTCGTAGTAGCGCCACATGAGGTCGTCGGAGATGGACATGACCTTGCCGAAGATGTCGCCCGGCGGTTCCAGGATGCCGATGGCGTTGTTGAGGCTTTTGCTCATCTTCTGCACGCCGTCGGTGCCTTCGAGCAGAGGCATGGTCAGCACTACCTGCGGCTCCTGCCCGTAAGCGCGTTGCAGGTCGCGCCCCACCAGCAGATTGAATTTCTGATCGGTGCCGCCCAGCTCCACATCCGCTTTCATGGCGACGGAGTCGTAGCCCTGCACCAGCGGGTACATCAACTCGTGCAGGGAGATCGGCAGGTTTTGATTGAGCCGTTTGGTGAAGTCGTCCCGCTCCAGCATGCGCGCCACGGTGTATTTGGCGGCGAGGTTGATCAGGTCGGTGGCGGTGAACGGTCCCATCCACTCGCTGTTGAACATGACGGTGGTGCGTTCGCGGTCGAGGATCTTGTACACCTGCTCGAGGTAGGTCCTGGCGTTGTCCGCGACCTCTTCGGCGGTCAGGCTCTTGCGCGTTTCGGATTTGCCCGTCGGGTCGCCGATCATGCCGGTGAAGTCGCCGATCAGAAACACCGCCTCGTGGCCGAGTTCCTGGAAGTGTTTCATCTTCTGCAGGAGCACCGTGTGGCCGAGGTGCAGGTCGGGTGCTGTGGGATCGAACCCGGCCTTGACGCGCAGGGGCTTGCCTGATTTAATGGACCGTTCCAGAATCCGGGCGAGTTCTTTTTCGTCGATGATCTCGACCGCTCCCCGCTTGATGACTTTCAACTGTTCTTCGACTGGCAACATGATGGTCTATTGTAAAACGGATGGGAAGGGACCGGCCCGGGACGGAACCGGAATGTTGCAAGCTAGCACACCCCCGGTTTCACTGCAACGCCTTTGGACGGCCCGTCCTTCCACCGGGCGCCCGGAAGCAACCCCGTCACCGATGCAACCCGTATGACCGCAAAACCGATTTCCGAATCGCACCTGAAAAAATACCGGCAGGCGGGCTGGGCGTTTTTACTGCTCAACCTGTATTACGTCGGCATGGTGTACGTGTTTCTGCCGCCGTTCAACCTGAGCGTTGCGGAGGGTGCGGGGTATACGGCGTTGGCGCTGGCTTTGTTCGGCACGCTGTCGTATTTTATATATAAGGGTGGGCGGATACTCGTTGGCGTCCTCATCTTCGTCTATACCGTGCGCGTTTCCGGTTCCATCTACACCCTGACCACTGGCGATGCGTTCGAGGCGGTGCCCTACGTTCTGCCATCCACCATCGCCGCCTTATACATGCTGTGCCGGGCGTTCTTCAACTGGCGTTGACGCCCGAACGGGAGCGCCCATGGAACCTCTGCAACTGGACGGCAACAACCTGACGCTGGGGCAGGCCGTCCGCGCCGTCGCAAACGGCACGCCGTTATCCCTCACCAAGGAAGCCCGCAACCGGGTCACCCATTCCCGCGAACAGATCGATGCCGCCGTGCGCGAGCGCAAGGTCGTCTATGGCGTCACCACCGGTTTCGGCGCGCTGAGCAACGTGGTGATCCCGCCGGAAGACGCGCGCGCCCTGCAGAATAATGTGTTGCGGAGCCACGCCGCCGGGGTGGGTCCGGCGTTCGACGACGAAGTTGTGCGCATGACGATGCTCTTCATGGCGAACAGCAAGGCCAAGGGCTATTCCGGTCTGCGCCTGTCCACGCTGGAAACATTGATGGAACTGTTCAACAAGGGCGTCGTGCCGGTGGTGCCGGAACGGGGGTCGGTCGGTGCGAGCGGCGATCTGGCCCCCATGGCGCACCTGTCGCTGGTGCTCATCGGCCGCGGCCGTGCGCGGTACCGGGGCGAGGAGATGGAGGGCGCGGAAGCGCTGAAACGCGCGGGTATCGAGCCGGTGTCGCTCGCCGAAGGGGAAGGCCTCGCCCTCATCAACGGCACGCAGGTGATGACGGCGCTGGGCGCACTCACCCTGTGCATGGGGTCGAGGCTGGCGAAGGTCATGGACATCGCCGCCGCCATGAGTCTCGAAGTCCTGCTCGGCACCAACACGCAGTTCCATAAACGCATTCATCATATCCGGCCGCATCCGGGGCAGATCGACACCGCCTCCAACATGCGCAAGATCACCGACGACAGTGAGATCATCTCCTCACACAAGGACTGCGACCGCGTGCAGGACGCCTATTCCCTGCGGTGCGTGCCGCAGGTGCACGGCGCGACGCGCGACACGCTTTCGCATGTGCGGCGTGTTCTGGAGACGGAGATGAACTCGGCGACGGAAAACCCGCTGGTATTCGAAAACGGGCAGGTGCTCAGCGGTGGCAACTTCCACGGCCAGCCGGTGGCGCTGGCGATGGATTTCCTCACCATCGCCCTGGCGGAGCTGGCCAACATTTCCGAGCGCCGCATCGAGCGCATGGTGAATCCAAACCTGAGCGGACTGCCGTCGTTTTTGATCGAGGGCGGGGGACTGCACTCCGGCTTCATGATCGCGCAGTACACCGCGGCGGCGCTGGTGTCGGAGAACAAGGCGTGGGCGCATCCCGCGTCGGTGGACTCCATCCCCACCTCCGCCAACAAGGAGGATCACGTCAGCATGGGCACCATCGGCGCGCGCAAGGCACGGCACGTGGCGGAAAACCTGAAGTACGTCGCCGCCATCGAACTGTTGTGCGGGGCGCAGGCGATGGACCTGTTCACCAACCTCAAGCCGGGGCAGGGCACGCTGGCGGCTTACCAGGCGTTGCGCAAACACGTTTCACATATGGACGCCGACCGCGAACTGAATCCGGACATTGAAACCGTGGCGCGCCTGATCGACAGTGATGAAATTCTGGACGCGGTGGAGAAAGTCACCGGTCCACTACGTTGATGGTTCGCGTTATTTATTTTAGGACTCGCCCGCATGGAAACACCCGTGTTTGAAACCGGCCCGGACCGCCTGCCGCTGGTGACGGAGACCGGCCGTGTGTATTTTGGATTGCAACATTCGTCCGCACCGGAACTCAACCGTCGCGTGGTGGAGCTGTTCGAATACCTCAACCGGCACATCGGTTTTCGTGACAACGAGTCGGGCCGCCACCAACAGCAGTGCTTCAACCTGATCCTGCGTTACGCCTATCCGGAAATCATGATCGACCTCGCCGACCTCGTTTACGTCCAGCACGAGCGGCCGATGGTGTTTCTGAACCTGGATCATATCGACGGCAACCGGCGCGCCGACCGTAATGCGCCTCTGCGCAACCTTTCGGACGAGGACATGAACCACGAGATGGAGTTCCTGTTCCGTTCGTTGGCGCACGCCATCCGCCACGACCGGGATCTGGCGGAAGACCCGGTGGTGGTGCGGCTTCTGGCGGAGAGCTACAGCACCTATCTCGTGCTCACCGAAAACTTTCCGTGGGACCAGGGCCTGACCGATCTCATTCCTCCGATCGACGAACCGGTGCTGGACGTGGCGACGGGACTGACGGGATTCGGCATCCTGCACGACTGGCCGGAGGACCGGGCGCCGCTCTACCTCAGTGATTCGATGCCGTTCATCATCGAGGCGCTCACGCATTACCGCGACTGCATCGGCAAGAAGAACGTGGAGATCGTGGACGCGCGGTTTCCCGATGGCGTGGACGGAGCGCCCCGGTTCGGCTGGATGCAGGTCAGCAAGTTCCTGCATCACCTGCAACGGGAAGACCGCCGTGCGTTTCTGAAATGGGCGCTCAGGCAGTTGAAGCCGGGCGGGCGGATGATGATCGTGGACACGGATCTGGAGTACCAGATTTTAAAGGAAGCACAGAAACCGGAGTACCGCGACAAGTTGATGCCGGGTTACCTGGAGACGCTGGTGGACATCGAGGACAAGTTCTGCCACAACCTGGTCGAGGATGTGCGCGAGGCGGGGTTCGTGGTGGAAGACTTTGAGTTCCACGAGTTCTTCGACGAAACGGATGCGTACAGTTATTATCCCGGAGACACCCTGTCGCTTCAGTTTCTGGGATTCGAGATCGTCGCCGAAAAGGTGATGTGACTGCCGGGGACGGAAGCGGCTCTCACTTTGTGTTGAGGTTTTTGTGCAGGGCTTTCCAGTCCGCCTGCACGGTTTTGAGAGCTTTGGTTTCCATGGCGCGGTAGTGTTCGACGACGCTGTGCCCGAGTTCCGTCAGGGCCGCACCGCCGCCGCCGGCTCCGCCTTTACTGCGCTCCACCAGCGGTTTTTTGAAACACTGATTCATGGTGTCCACCATGCCCCAGGCCCGGCGGTAGCTGAGGCCGATCTCCCGCGCCGCGGCGGAGATCGATCCCGTGCGGCCGATGGCCTCCAGCAGGTCCACCTTGCCCGGGCCGAGCGCGATCTCGCCGTGCAGGGTGATGCGGAAACGCGGTTTCAACTGCGCGGGCTTGGATGACGGTCCGGACATGGCAACCTCAGGGTGAGTCGGTGGTGGCAACGCGTTCGATTCCCACCACGTTGGGAATCGGCCAGGCGATCAGGTTGGCGTCATTTTCGTTCGAGCCCGTGGAATAACTGCCCAGAAATTCCATCTGCTGATCGCCTGATTGAATGAACATCTGTGCTTCCGGACCGCCTTCCACGTACATGGCGCGCTTCAGGTGGATCGGCAGCTCCAGCAGGATATTGATGAGATCGTGCGTGCTGTAGGGCGAGCGCACGTGCATGAACAAGACGTGGCCGTTTTCATCCGTTCCAATCGCGGCGGTGCTCCAGATGCGGTCCTGCTGTTGCCACACATTGCTCCCGTCGCAGGATATCATGCGGATGCTCTGGATCAGCGTGCGGTAGCGCGCGCGCAGGGTGTCCACATCCTGGCAGTCGCGGTCGAGAATCTGCACCGGCGGCAGGCCTTGCTTTGTGGGATGAAACGCAAGCAGGGCGCGGTCCTTCGAGTACCAGGTGTTGTTGACGTGGCCGATGGTTTGCATGAGCGACACGCTGGTCAGGTTGTCGGCCTGATACATGCTGGCGTTGATGGCGGCGACGAGCTGGTGTTCCTGCGACCATTCACGGGCGGAGCGGCGTTTGTTCTGGTCCGCCGAGGCGTTGAGCAGACGGAAGCGGAAACGCGCCGGATCGATGCGCAACACACGCACGAGCGAGTCGCCGGCAATCGATTTTTGGGGAGCGAGGAAGGTGCCCAGTTGCAGGCCCGGCTCCAGTTGCACCCAGGGAACGAGGTCGCCATTTTTCCCGACGGAGGGGGTTGCGGAGGCGGCTCCCAATGCCAGGGAGACCAGGAGCGCGCCGATGATCTGGGTGTGGGTGCCGAACTTCATGAATCCGCCAACACAGGGTTTCAACCTCTATCCAACCGCGCAAGCCGGGTGGAGTTGCCAACAGATCGTTGAATTATAACAAACTTTCAACGGGTTCCTCGCGTGGGGCCGGATTCTTTCAACTGGCCCCTTTAGAGGGTTTTAAGCCGCGCGAGCTTTTTTAAATAAAGCGATAATCTATTTAATTCAAGGATTTATTTGATGCGTTGGTTGATTTTGAATGGTTTTTGTTTATAATGACGTGACTTCGTTGGAATTCTAATTCACTTCTAAATATCGATTTGATCGAGCCTCGTTTTTCGGGCAGGCTCCCAGAACATAAATCTTATCCATATAAGAAAGGGTGCTCTATCATGATTAAAACGGTTCGTTTCGGAATTTTGGCGGCTATGGTTTTTTCGGTAGGGTGTGCGGCGCAAGGAGGTTCCGGAGGAGGCGATACGGGCACCATGGACAGGGTGTCCGGCGACGGAAAAGGCGTTAAAATCGTAAAACCGCGAACTGCTGAAAGCGTGGATAACAAGGTGGAAGTTTGCCTGGAAACCAGCGGCTACACCGTGGAGCCCGCCAAGAACGGCGTCAACGAGGGCAAAGGCCATCATCACCTGATCGTCGATGTCGATCTGCCGCCGGCCGGCCAGCCCATTCCGAAGGACAGCAACCACATTCACATGGGTGACGGCTCCACCTGCAAAACGATTGAGCTGTCCGACGGCATGCACCGGATTCAGGCGTTGTTCGCCAAGGGGAATCATGTTCCTTATGACCCGCCGGTTACGGATTCAATTGTAGTGTTTGTTCAGTAATTGCTTTAAAAATTAAATCGTTAATTCTGGGAGTCTGATCATGAAACTTCTCGCACGGATTTTTGCAATCATGGCCATTCTGATGCTGGTTGGCTGCGCCTCCACGGGTGGGTCCAACAGTTCTTCGGAAGGCTCTTCTTCGTATTCCGATGTCAAGCAGTTGACGGCGGAGGATTACGAACGGCTGGGTATCAAGGAAACCAACCGGGACTGATTGCGCCCGTTCGTTTCAAAAAATAAAACGCGGAGGCAAATGCCTCCGCGTTTTTTTGTGCGCAGATTTTGACTTAAAGGTGGTCGAGGAACTCCGCCAGGCTGGACACCACCACATCGGCTCCTGAAAAGTCGATATTTTGATTGAGCGGATTGAGCACGATGACGCAGGGCATGCCCGCGTCTTTCGCGGCCTGCAATCCCTTGAGCGCATCCTCCACCACAAAACAGCGTTCCGGTTTCAGGCCCAATTGCTCCGCCGCCTGCAGGAAGATGTCCGGCGCCGGTTTTTCCCGCCGGGTGCCGGGGGATTTGCCGAGGATCGTCTGCACCATGTGCCCCGCCTTGCCATGATCGAGAATGGCGCGGATGTCGTGCTCCCAGGAACCTGATGCGATGGCCACCTTGAAGCGTGCGGTCACGGCTTCCAGGAAACGGATGGCGTCGGGAAACAGTTTGATGTCGCCGTTATTGCAGAACTGCGAATAGAGTTCGAACTTCTCTTCCCGCATCGATTCCGGCGTGACGTCCAGCTTCAGGTCGTACCGCTCGATCTCGCCTTTAATGCCTTTGCCTTTTGATGTGAATTCCACCCAGTATTCGTCCGGGTCGATGCTGTGCCCGTAGCGTTCGAACACCGTGTTGTAGGCTTTGTAGTGGAACGGCTCCGAGTCGGCGATCAGTCCGTCGAAGTCGAGGATGACGCCTTCGCACTTTCGGGTCAAGTCGGCGATGCGGGTTTTGAGGTCGTTGGTCACTTGATAAAAATCGTTAGGGTTGGGGCAGTTCGGCCCCGGTGTGTTCATGGTCGTACACGGACAGGCCGATGCGGTCGAAGCGCACACTGCCGCGGTCCCCGTTCCAGGACCAGTAGATCCACTGCGCTTTACCGCGCACCTTGTCGAGGTCGAGGAAGCCCCATTTCCTGCTGTCGTGGCTGTTCTCGCGGTTGTCGCCCATCACGAACACGTGGCCGTCCGGAATCAGCAGGGGGCCCAGGTCGTCGCGTTCCGGCACCGGCTCCAGGCTGGGCGGTTCCGTGTGGTGCACGTACGGTTCTTCCAGCCGCTGGCCGTTGATGTACACCTGCTGGTGGCGCAATTCCAGCTTCTCACCGGGCAAGGCGATGACGCGCTTGATGAAATCCTTGGTCTCATCCATCGGGTATTTGAAGACGATGATGTCGCCGCGTTCCGGTACTTCCTGAAACAACAGAACGTCCGGAAAAAAACGGATGCCGGCAAACGGGATTTCGTTCGGGATGTGGATGCCGTAGCTGAACTTGGTGACCAGCAGGTGGTCGCCGATCAGGAGCGTGTCTTCCATCGAGCCGGACGGAATCTTGAACGCCTGCACGATGAAAGTGCGGATGAGCAGAGCCAGCACGAGGGCGATGACGATCGCCTCGGTGTACTCCCTCAGCGTGCTCTTCTGCTTGGCGTTTGCGGCCGCGGTGTTGCGGGCCGGGTCCTGCGTATTCTGTTCGGTATTATTTGACATCGGTCCTCAGCACCGCGAGAAAGGCTTCCTGCGGGATTTCCACCTTTCCGATCTGCTTCATCCGCTTTTTCCCGGCTTTCTGTTTTTCCAGCAATTTGCGTTTGCGCGTGATGTCGCCGCCGTAACACTTGGCCAGCACGTTTTTGCGCAGGGCTTTGACGGATTCGCGAGCGATGACCTTGCCGCCAATGGAGGCCTGGATGGCAACCTCGAACATTTGCCGGGGAATCTGTTCCTTGAGTTTTTTGACCAGTTCGCGGCCGCGGTAATATGCCTTGTCGCGGTGGACGATCATGGACAGCGCATCGACCGTCTCCCCGTTGAACAGGATGTCCAACTTTACCAAATCCGACGCCCGGAAATCCAAAAATTCATAGTCGAACGACGCATAGCCCTTGGTCGCTGATTTCAGATGGTCGAAGAAATCGAACACGATTTCGCTGAAGGGCAGGGCGTACTGAAGCATGACGGTCTTCGGCGTCAGGTACTCCATTTTCAATTGAATGCCGCGGCGGTCGCGCGTCAGGCCCATGACAACCCCGACAAACTCGTCGGGCACGATGATGGTGCCAAGCAGGTACGGCTCCAGAATGGTGTCGGTGCGGTCCTGCTTTTTCAGGTTCGACGGGTTGTCGATGATGATGGTCTCGCCGTGTTCCGGCTTCAGGTGAAACACCACCGTCGGCGCGGTGGTCAGCAGGTCCACGTTGTATTCGCGCTCGAGGCGCTCGCGCACGATCTCCATGTGCAGCAGCCCCAGGAAGCCACAGCGGAAGCCGAAGCCCAGCGCGGCGGAGGTCTCCGGCTCGTAGGTGAACGACGCGTCGTTGAGGCGCAGTTTCTTGAGCGCGTCGCGCAGGTTTTCGTACTGGTCGCCGTCGATCGGGTACAGGCCGCTGAACACCATCGGTTTGACGTCCTTGTAACCGGGCAGGGGCTGGGCACAGTTGTTCTTGAATTCGGTGACGGTGTCGCCGATCTTGGTCTCGTCCAGTTTCTTGATGCCGGCGATGACGAAGCCGACCTCGCCCGCGCTCAGGCTGTCGATGCGCTTCGGGACCGGGGTGAACGCGCCCAGTTCTTCGACTTCAAAAGTGTGTCCGGTAGCCATCATCTGGATGGTCATGCCCTCTTTCAGGTGCCCGTCCACCACACGCACGAGGATCATCACGCCCTTGTACAAATCGTACCAGGCGTCGAACAGAAGCGCCTTGAGCGGCTTATCCGGGTCGCCTTTCGGCGGCGGGATGCGCTCGACGATGGCCTCCATGATCTCGTCCACGCCGATGCCCTGCTTGGCGCTGGCGAGGATGGCCTCGGTGGAGTCGATCTGCAGGATGTCTTCCAACTGCTCGCGCACCATGTCGGGGTCGGCGCTCGGCAGGTCCACCTTGTTGATGACCGGGATGATGGTCAGGTTGCCCGCCATGGCCAGGTTGACGTTGGCGATGGTCTGCGCCTGGATGCCCTGCGACGCGTCGATCAACAGCAGGACGCCCTCGCAGGCGGCGAGACTGCGCGACACTTCGTACGAGAAGTCCACGTGGCCCGGCGTGTCGATCATGTTGAAGGTGTAGTTGTCACCTTTCTGCGTCCGGTATGGCAGGCGTACGGTCTGGGCCTTGATGGTGATGCCGCGCTCGCGCTCCAGGTCCATGTTGTCGAGGTACTGGTCCTTGAACACGCGCTGTTCGAGCGCACCGGTCTTCAGGATCAGTTTGTCCGCGAGGGTGGACTTGCCGTGATCGATGTGGGCGATGATTGAAAAATTGCGTACGTGCTGTTGATTCATTTCGGGATTACGGTTCGGGTGTGCCTGAAGCAGACCCGCTATTGTAGCAAGTTCTTGGAAGCGCCGTATTTCTTTTTACGGAAAGGGCGGGTCCGGCCGGTTGCGGTCAACGGACCGTCTCGATGTCCTGGCCGGGAACGTCCATCTTGGAGGAAACCGGAGCCTGGGTCATGGCCGTTTTGGCGGACAGGTCCTCCGGCAGGGGGTACTGCTCAACCAGCCCGCGCAGGTACTGTTTCCAGTCCCGGAAACGGAGTTTCATCACTTCGAAATCGCGGTTGTTGTCGATGTCCAGTGTGGCGCCGGGAAACGGCGTGACCAGGCTCATGAAGCGGGTTTTGAGACCATGCGAAACCCATGCCTCCAGATGCCGTTTCGGCACCCAGCGTCGAACCCAGTCCGCCACCCGGTCCAGTTTCAGGCGGGCGCACATCAGGCACACGAGGAGGCACAGGTAAAACCGGTAGCCGCGGTAGCGGTCCTTTTTGAACAGCTCGATGCCGAAACGGACCACGTTTTTGATGTCGCGCTGGTAGCGGTACTGGTACATGGTCTGGATGTAATGCCGGTTTTCGATGCGCGCCGGCTTCACCAGGTGCATGTTGTTGATGCGGTACTTGTCTTCCCTCAGGTGCAGGTAGGCCATCTTGATGCCGGGCTCGCCCTTTTTCGGGTAGAATGGCCGCATCGCCTTCTCCGGCGTCAGTCCCAGCACGTAATCGTAATGGTCCGTGTCCGCATGGGCTATGAAATAGTCGATCTCATGCGGCGTGATCAACGGCGAGTCGCACGGCACCACCAACAGCGCCTTGTCCTTGTGAATGGAGTTTTCGAGGTGCGACTCCGGCACCGGCTCCGGCAGGCTCTCCATGTAGGCGAACCAGACGTTCTCGTAAAGCGACTGTTTCTGCTCCAGCAGGGTGATGGTTTTCGGATGGTGCAGGTTGATGCCGTCGCGCCGCAGGTGTTCGCGCAGTTCTTTTTCCTTACCGACCACAAAGATGTGGCGCACCGAGCGCGCCTTCAGCAGGGCGTCGATGACGTAGCTCACCACCGAGCGGTTCTCGATTTCGAGAAACGCCTTGTGCTGGTGTAGCACCTGGTAGCTGTGCAGGCCTTCCCCTGCCACCACGACCGCATCGAATTGTTTGTACTGGTACGGAACGTCCATGGTTTTTGTCAGGCAATCGGTGATACCATTATAAATATGAAACCGGAAAACATGGAGTCAATGTATTCCCGCCGGAAAAAAGCGCCTAATATACTATGAATTAAGGGTAAATCCAATCGTGGGTTGATCTCCCGGCTCATTTTCATTATACAAGTGGTTTTACATGCCGTGAAATTTTTGTCATAGTAAAAAGACATGTCTGTCAATACGCCTTTAAAAACCACCCCCCTTCATGCCATCCATGTCCGTCTGGGCGCCAAAATGGTGCCGTTCGCCGGATGGGACATGCCCATTCAGTATAAGGGGGTCATGGACGAACACCGCACCGTGCGCGACGGCGTCGGTATCTTTGACGTCAGCCACATGGGCGAGGTGGAGGTGAAGGGCCCGCAGGCCACGGCCTTTCTGCAACGCCTGGTCACCAACGATGTGGAAAAGATGACCGACGGCGGCATCCTCTACAGCCTGATGTGCTACGAGAACGGCGGCGTGGTGGACGACCTCCTGATCCACCGCTTCGACGACGATCATTATTTCCTGTGCGTCAACGCCGCCAACACGGACAAGGATTTCGACTGGATCGAGCGGCAGACGCAGGGCTTCGACGTCACGGTCGAGAACACGAGCGACCAGACAGCGCAGTTGGCGGTGCAGGGCAAGCACGCCGAAGCGCTGTTGAAGCCGATGCTGGACATCCCGGTGGGCGACATCGCCTACTACACGTTCCAGCGGGGCAAGATCGAGGGCGCCGATTGCATCATCTCCCGCACGGGTTACACCGGCGAGGACGGATTCGAGATTTACCTGTCCGTGGACGATGCGGCGGCGGTGTACGAAAAAATTCTGGAAGCGGGAAAACAATACGGCCTGCAACCCATCGGCCTGGGCGCGCGCGACACCCTGCGCATCGAAATGGGCTATCCGCTTTACGGACAGGAGATCGACGCCGAGCACAATCCGCTCGAAGCGCGGCTCGGATTCGTCATCAAACTGAACAAGTCAGCCGACTTCCTTGGCAAGGAAGCGCTTAAAAAACAAAAGGAAATGGGATTGCAACGGAAGCTCGTGGCGATCAAAATGAAGGAGCGCGGCGTGCCCCGCTCGCATTACCGGATACTGAAGGACGGTCAGGCGGTGGGCGAAATCACCAGCGGCACCTTTTCCCCGTCCTTGAATACCGGGGTGGCTCTGTGTTATGTACCCACAGAGATGGCCCAGGTGGGCAACGAGGTTTCGGTGGAAATCCGCAATCAGGCGGTGTCGGCGGAAATCATTTCCCTCCCCATGGTGCCCAGCAACGTCAGGAAAAACTGAAACAGGATGGCGCGCCGGTCGGGTTCCGATTCCCGGCCGCCCCCCGATGCAATAAATAACAGGAGGCGATGATGGAAGTCCCGAAGGACCTGATGTACACGCGCGAGCACGAGTGGCTGCGCATCGACGGAAACAAGGGCGTGATCGGCATCACGGAGTTCGCACAGGACCAGTTGGGCGACGTGGTGTTTGTCGAACTGCCGAAGGAAGGTTCCGACCTGCAACAGGAGAGCACGTTCGGCGTGGTGGAGTCGGTCAAAACGGTGTCGGACCTCTACGCTCCCGCCAGCGGCAAAGTGACCAAGATCAACAAGGAACTCGAAGCGCATCCGGAGCTCATCAACCAGGAACCCTATGGCAAGGGCTGGATTGTCGAAGTGGAGCTGAAGGACGCCAGCGAGAAAAACGGCCTGCTCTCTGCCGCCGACTACGAAAACTTCCTGAAAGAACAGAATCAGTAATCTTCTAACCCCCCTCTGCTCCGAAATGCGCTACATCCCGCACACAGAAACCGATATCCAGGAAATGCTCGCCGCCATCGGCATTGGCGACGTGACCGAATTGTTCCATTCCATCCCCGAAAGCCTGCGGCTGGTGGAACCGCTGAACCTGCCCGCCGCGCTTTCCGAGGCGGACATGGTGCAGGCCATGCGGCGGCTGGAGGCGCGCAACCTGAACCCGGACGAGTACTCGGTGTTTTTGGGCGCGGGCGCGTACCGGCATTTCACCCCGTCGATCGTGAACCACATGATCCTGCGCGGCGAGTTCGCCACCTGCTACACGCCGTACCAGCCGGAAGTCAGCCAGGGCACCCTGCAGGCCATCTTCGAATTCCAGAGCATGATCTGCATGTTGACGGGAATGGAGATCGCCAACGCGTCGATGTACGACGGCTCATCGGCGCTGGCGGAGGCGGTGCTGATGGCGCACCGCATCAACGGCGGCACCGAGGTTCTGGTTGCGAAGAGCGTGCACCCGGAATACCGGCACGTGTCCCGCACCTACACGCAGGGGCTCGGCATCACCTACAAGGAAATCCCGTTCGGCGGCGACGGACGCTTCGATCTCGAATTCATCAAACAGAACCTCACCGACAACACCGGTTGCGTGGTGATCCAGAGCCCGAATTTTTTCGGCGTGGTCGAGCAGTATGCGGAGTTGAGCGAGTTTCTAAAAGAAAAGAACACGCGCCTGGTGGTGGCGGTGGCGGAGGCGACGTCGCTTGGAATTTTGAAACCGCCGGGCGAGCGCGGCGCGGACATCTGCATTGGCGAAGGGCAGGCGCTGGGCCTGCCGGTGTCGTACGGCGGGCCGTACGTCGGTTTCTTCGCCACGAAGGAAGAGTTTTTCCGCCAACTGCCGGGCCGCATCGTCGGCGAAACGCTGGACCGCGAAGGCCACCGTGCCTATGCGCTGACCTTGGCGACGCGCGAACAGCATATCCGCCGCGAGAAGGCGACCTCCAACATCTGCACCAACCAAGGCCTGTGCGCGTTGGCGACCACGGTGTACATGGCGGTGATGGGCAAGGACGGCATGCACGAGGTGGCGAAACGCAACCTGCTCCACGCCGATTACATGAAGAACAAGCTGTCGAAGCTGAAAGGTTTCAAGATCCGCTTCTCCGGCGAAACCTACAACGAATTCGTGCTGGAGTGCCCGAAGCCCGCCGAGGAAGTGCGCGATCAACTGTTGCAGGAGAAGATCGTCGCCGGCTTGCCGCTCGGCCAGCACTACGAAGAACTCGCCAACTGCCTGCTGATCTGCGCCACCGAACTCACCCCGCAGGACCAGATCGACCGCCTCGCCGACCAACTCGGCCGCATCTGACTTTTCACTGCACCGTGCTGACGATGATCACGTTGAAGATGTGCAGGTCGTACCTCTGGTGGTTGGCGCCGTCAATCAAAACGACCCAGTCGTCCTGAATGGTTTTGATCTTGACGGGCACCTCTCGTCCGCCAAGCATGGCGACGAATTCCTTATCCTGTTCTTTCAGTTTCTTCAACACATCCGTGAACCCACTCATCACGCTCTCCTTGTTTATTTAACGTAAAGCCGCCCGTCAGGGGTTGGAGGGGTTTTCCATGCCTTCAAGCAGGGACCCGGTGCTCTTTTTGATTTTCTGCAGGGTTTCCAACCGCTTGGTTTCCGCTTCCGTCAATTGGGCCTTGCTTTTGGCGGCATCAGATTCGGCCAGGTTCAACGCGGCTTTCAGCACTTCTTTATATAAGTTCACGTGGTCCTCGGGTTTCATGTCGGAGTTCATGCTCAATTCGCACAGGCGGAACAGGGCTTCCCGCAGAAACATGATCATCTGCGTGCGCTCGGCCAGGTTGACCACATCCTGATTGAACTCGGCTTTGCCCTTGCCTTCGACTCCGGCGTAGGTGCCCATGGCTTCCAGCTTTTCGGCCAGTTTGTAGGCCACGTCCGGCGAGGGTTCGGCGCAGGTTTTGTAATTGCCCTCACTGTCCTTGAAAAAAAACGTGCCGCGACGGCTGGCGTCGTAATCCAGCCAGTACTGTTTGTTGGTTTCGAGTTCATGGTCGCGCGCCGGGTCCACGAAATGCGCACACCCCGTGGTGGCGAGCAGAAGGAACAGGATGATCGATCGGCGTTTCATGATTGACTCCTCAATTGTTTTCCGAAACGGTTCCCGGCCGGGAGATTCCGGAACAAGGCGGGTGAATGGTACTGATAACTTTAAGATGGTTCGGACAGGCGAAAAAATCAACTAAAAATGAATGCGCCCGCGCGGTCAACCGATTTTATCGGCCAACTCCTCGGCAGGGTAGGTGAGAATTTCAGACAGGGTGGGGTGGTAGTACGGCATCTTCAGCATATCGTGCACGGTGCCGTGGTAGTACATGACGGCAGTGAGGTGGTGGATCAACTCGCCCGCCTCCGGGCCGGTGATGTGCCCGCCGATGAGCGCGCCGTTTTCCGGATGGCACAGCAGTTTCACCAGACCGTGCGTCTCGCCCAGGCACAGCGACTTGCCGTGATCGTCGAACGGGTACGACGCGGCGAGGTACGGCCAGTCGTTCGCCCGGCACTCCTTCTCGGAGTACCCGATGCTGGCTACCGCGGGGTCGGTGAACACCACGCTGGTCTTCAGCCGTTCCTCAAACCGCTGTTGCGTGCCGTCGGGGTTCAGCGCGTTGTGCGCGGCGATCTCGCCCTGCTGAATGGCGATGTGCACCACCTCGTGCAGGCCGTTGACGTCGCCCACGGCGAAGATGTTGCGTTTGCTGGTGCGCATGGTGCTGTCCACGGCGATGCCCCAATCGCCCAGCTTCACCCCCGCCGCATCCAGATTCAGCCCAGCCACGTTCGGCGTTCGGCCGAGCGCGTTTAAGATGGTGGATGCGGATACGGTGGTTTCTTGCCCCTCGTGCATAAAGTGGGCACAGCGTTTGCCGTTCTGCACGCTGACTTTCAGGTCGCGCGTGCCGGTGTGCACGGCCATGCCCTCTTCGCGGAAGCGGGCTTCCACCGGGCGCGCCATGTCCTCGTCCTGCGCCGACAGGATGTGGCCGCTCCGTTGCACCAGGGTCACCTGTGTGCCGATGCGTTGGAAAAACTGCGCCAGTTCCACGCCGACGAATCCCGCCCCCAGCACGATCATTGAATCCGGTTGTTCGCGCAACTCCAGCACGTCGTCGCTGGTCAGGAACCCGGCTTCTTTGAGACCCGGCACGGGGATTTCGGCAATGACGGAACCGGTGGCGATGATGAAGGCGTGGGCGCTGTAGCGTTTGCCGCCGGCCTCAACGGCAGTGGAGGAAACGAACCGCGCGCGTTCCTCGATCAACGTGAACCGGGGGCTTTTCAACTGCTCGACGCGGTAGCGGGTGAAGTCGTCGATCAGTTTCGTTTTGCGGTCCAGGATGGCGGCGAGGTTGGCGCGCGGGTTGTCGGTGGCGAGGCCAAACTCCCCGGCCCGGTGCATCAGCGCCATCACGTCCGACGAACGCAGGATGGTTTTGGTCGGCATGCACCCGCGCAGGATACACAATCCGCCCAAGGGGCCCGGATCGAAGATGGCGACCCTGGCTCCGGCGCGTTCGGCGGCGCTCGCCGCGGCGTAACCCGCGGAGCCGCCGCCGATCACGATGACGTCATAATCCATGATGGATGCGAATCAGTTGGAAGAAGCGGGAAGGGACGTCACTCGAAGTCTTCCGGCGACATTTTGAACTCGTGGTAGCACTCGCGCAGAAGGTCCTCCGCCGTTTCCGTCATCAACGCATCGCCCTGTTCCTTGAACAGATCCTTGGCGATGCGCAGGTGGTGGATGGCCTCGCGTCCGCGTTTGACCGAATAATGCACCGTGGCCAGGTTGCTGTGGGCGCGGGCGAAGTTGGGATTGATCTTGAGCGCCGCTTCATAATGTTTGACCGACTCGTCGATCATGCCGAGCAGGTTGAGGATGAGGCCCAGGCTGTAATGCGCCATCACGTCATCCGGCTTCAGCTCCACGGCTTTCTGAAAGCATTCCATCGCCTTCACGTTTTTTGGAATCTTGCCGTAGCGGATGCCTTTGTTGAACCAGGCTTTGAAGTGGTTCGGGTCCTGATCAGTGCATTTATCGTACGCCTCGATAGCGCCGTCGTTGTCTCCAGCGCGGCCGCGCTCGAGGCCTATTTGAAACCATTGCTCCGCAGATCGCGGAGTTTCACTTTCCGTCGTCATTCTAATTCCTTTAATGGTGGACCGGGATTGCAGGATTGCAAGTCGTTGATATTCTGAGGACCCTATGCTAACTTATTACCCAACCATTTTTCAACACCCGTCCCCGCAAATCCGCGCAGGGGCCTCCGGTCGTATCTTTTCAAATCATTACGCCCTTGTTTTGTCCGATAACCCGTAAGAATAGAGGAAGTTAGGAAAAGTATGAGTATTGAACCCGGTTCCAATGAAGAACGCCTGCTGCTGGGTCGCTGGATCCGCAAGGGGCAGGACCTGATCGTCGCCTCCTCCGCTTTGGGCGACTCCTACCTGGACCCCAACGTGAAGCGCGCGGACGAGGTCCAAACCCTTTCCGAAGAGTATGTGAAGTTCGACCACGAAGTGGCGGAGAAACTGCCGCACCTCAAGGGCCGGTTTCGCTGGGACCTGGAGAAATACTTCCGCGACCATTTCGGTCCCTATCTGCCCAAGGACTAACCGAACTCATGTCCGACGTCAAAATCTCCGGGCTGGAGGAAGCTCCCGCCGAAAATGAAGGCCGCATTGTCCAGTTCAACCATCCGTTTACGGACTACCCTTACACGCTGGCCCTGTACCAGAGTGGCGGCCGTTATTACGTCATCACCGATTCCTGCAAGATGTGCGGGTCGAGCCTCGGCCGCGGCACGCTGAAGGGCATGTATGCCGCCTGCTCGATGGAAGGCCACCCGTGGCACATCAAGACGGGACTGTGCAAGTTCGACCGCACCCAGTCCCAGCCGACCTACCGCGTGCAGGTGCGCGACGACGGACTCTACATCGAAATCTGAAAACACAACAATGACTGGGCGCGCGGGAACATATCATCCCCGCCGCCAGGTGTGGAATTTCTGAATCCACTTGAGCAGGCCCGTGGGCGCGTGCGCCTGTTTCCAGGCGCCGGCGGCGAACTTGTTGGCTTCCGCCATGGTGGGGTAGATGTGGATGGTGCCGAGGATTTTGTTCAGGCCGAGGCCGTGCTTCATGGCCAGCACGTATTCGGCGATGAGGTCCCCCGCGTGGTAGCCGACGATCGTCACGCCTAGAATTTTATCTTTGCCCGGCGGTGTCAGCACTTTCACGAAACCGTGGTCCTCGCTGTCGGCGATGGCGCGGTCGAGGTCGTCGATGCCGTAAGTCGTCACTTCATACGGAATGTTTTTCTCCTTCGCTTCCATCTCGTTCAGGCCGACGCGCGCCACTTCCGGATCGGTGAACGTGCACCACGGAATGACGCGGTAATCGACCTTGAACTTTTTGAACGGACTGAACAGCGCGTTGACAGCGCAGTACCACGCCTGATGCGCGGCGGTGTGGGTGAACTGGTACGGTCCCGCGACGTCGCCGCAGGCGTAGATGTTCTTGTGTGTGGTGGTGCGCAGGTATTCGTCCACCTCCACCGTGCCGCGCGGACCGAGCTTCACGCCGATCTCTTCCAACCCGAATCCTTTCGCATTCGCCGCCCGGCCGACGGCGATGAGTATGCGGTCGAACTCGATTTTCTCCATGCCCTGCGGTCCTTCCACCTGCATGAAGGTGCGGCTTCCTTCCTTCACCACTTCCTTGCACTTCGTGTTCACCCGCACGTCGATGCCTTCGGCGAGGAATTTCTGGCGCACGGTCCTGCTGACTTCGGCGTCTTCGCGGCTCAAGATGTCCGGCAACATCTCCACCTGCGTCACCTGGCTCCCGACGCGGGCGAATGCCTGCGCCAGCTCGGAGCCGATGGGACCGCCGCCCGCCACCAGCAGGCGCTTCGGTAGTTCGCGCAGGTTCCATAAATTTTCGGAAGTGAGCGGTTCCACCTGATCGAGGCCGGGGATCGGCGGCACCGCCGGGCGCGCGCCGGTGGCGATGATGATGTTCTTCGTGGTGAGGACCTTGCCGTTCACTTCCACTTCGTGCGGGGAGCGGATCCGCGCCTCGCCGGTGAAGCAGTCCACGCCCAGCCGCGTGTAGCGCTCGATGCTGTCATGCGGCTCGACTTTGCTGATGATGGACTGCACGCGTTCCATGATATCGGCGAAATCGAACTCCACATTCGCGGATTTCAACCCGAACTTTTCATGGCGCTGGATGTAAGAAAGGATTTTGCCGCTGCGGATGAGCGCCTTGCTCGGCACGCAGCCGGTGTTCAGGCAGTCGCCGCCCATCTTGTGTTTTTCGATGAGCGCCACTTTGGCTTTCAGCACGGAGCCGATATAGGCCGAAACCAGGCCCGCCGAGCCGCCGCCGATCACGATGAGGTTGTAATCTTTTTTCGACATGTCCACTCCCGGATTCATTAAACCACAATTTAGTGCGAATCGCAGGCCATGTCGGAAGAAACCGCAGGGACCTTACAAACGCCAATACGTGGAGGCGGGGTCAACGATTGCCGGTGGGGGGAAGCGGCCGGTTCTGGCTGGTGCCGTCCGGGTTTCGTCCCAATGCCTTGATGGAGAGCGCCTTCTGTTGTGCGGGAGCCGGCACGAGCCCGTAAAATTCCCGGATGCTCCGGGTGATCCGGCTCCTTTCTTCCTGCGACTCGTTGCCGAAATGATGGTCGACAAACAGCATGATGGAACGGTCCAGCGTCGAGTCGTCGATGCCCATCTCCTTGCGGATGTCGTCGTCCCACAATGCTTTCTTCCAGTTCTCGGCTGTTGTGAGGGTGGATTGCAGGCGGCCCTTCGCATCGCGCAGGTTGCGCGCATTGCGGAAATCCGCGAATTTGAGATTGGCTCCGGTGAAATCGACGGAATCCAGGTCCGCATTCTGAAAACGCGATCCCGTCAGGTTGGCCTGGTAAAACAGCGTGCCGGAAAGGTCCGCCCCGCTGAAATCCGTGTCCAGTGCGGTGCTGTGGGTCAGGTCCGCCAGGTTGAGGAGCACATAGGCCATGTTGGTGTTTTCAAACATGACTTCGTAAAAGTTGTTGCCGGAGAGATCGGAACCCTCCAGGCTGGCGTGGCTGAAGTCGACGCGGTCGAAATCGGTCTCCGAAAAGCTGGAATGGCCGAGGTCGGAGCCGTTGAATTTGACGTTGGTGAGGAACGCGTTCTGAAACACCGATTGCTTGAGCGGCGCGTCATTGAAACGGCTGTCCCGGATCTCGGTGCGCACGAATTGCGTGGAACTCATTTGCGCTTTCTGAAAGATGGAATCATTGATCCGGGCCCCGGAAAAGTCGGCGCGAGTCAGCGAAGCGCTGGAGAAGATGGAGCCTTCGATCAGCGCATTGTTGAAACGCGCGCCTTCCATGTCGGCGGAACTGAGATTGACCTCGCTCAGCTGTGCCAGGGTGAAGTCTGCGTTCTTTATCAGAGTGCGCTGAGGAACGCTGGACTTGGACGCGAGTTTTTCCGATTGGTTGCTGGCGGTGTCGGGTTGGATCGGGCTGTCTCCTCCGTTTTCACTTTCCGTGGGCGCGGAGAAAGGTGCGGGACTGCCGGCTTGCAGTTCGGAGGCCACTTGGCCGGGCGCTTTCGATTTCCGGCTGTCGCTCCAGAACAGGTTGAGCCAGGAAAAACCGGCCGGTTCGGGTTCGGCGGGGGCGATGAACGGGGAAAAGTCGCTCCCAGTCAGTTGCGCCTCCTGAAACATGGCGCCGCTCAGGTTCGCGCCGCGAAAACGGGTGCCGGTGAGATCGCATTTTCGGAATATGGATTGGGTCAGGTTGGTGCCGGAAAAATTGGTGTTGTTCAGATAGGCGTTGTTGAACAGGGCGTTCTTCACGTTCTGGTTGCGGCTGAAGTCGGAATGCTCCAGGTGTGCGAAATCGGCGTTCATCCGGTTCAATATGTAATTCTGAAAGCTGACGTCTTTCAGGTCGGATTTGACCAGCTTGATGGGGCCGAAAAACGTGAGGTTCCCAGGCACCGCGGAGACGATGAACACCGCCAGCAGGATCATCAGTGGAATGGGCTGGCGCCGGAGGGATTGTCCTTTCATCTGGGTGGCGCAGTGAAACAGCCACACTAGGGTCAGGCACACCGCAAGAGCCACCAACGACCAAAAGGTCACATGCTCCGACGCGCGGATCGACCAGATGAACGAAAGAAAGACCAGCGGAGTCAGAAAATAAAAAATGAAAAAGGTGATGCCTTTGGCGAACCAGTTGTCCAGGTTGAACACGAACGGCAGTTTGCGCGAGGCTTCCAATTCGCAGCGTTGCAGTTCGTGGATGAAGATGTGCAGGTAAAAGGTGAGGACGATCAGGATGATCGGGCCCACAATGAAAAAGGTGCTGAAGTTGACAGCAATGCCGCCGGAAAATGGAATCTGGATCTTCCCGGTTTCCCTGAAGACGATGTCGTCCGACTGGCCCAGCGTGAGGAAACAGAACAGCGCATAGGACATGAGCGCCAGCGCCACCGAGCGGATGTTGCGCGAGATTTCATCGTGCCGCGCCTTGATGGCTTCGTACGTGTCCTCCAGTTCCTGGGGAACCTCGGCGGGAATGGCTTCGGCATTGTTGCCGGCATCGTTGTGGGGCATCTTCGGGGAGGACATGATCGCGGCCTCTCGTCTTTGGCTTACCGATATCAAATTCTAGCAGAATCCAGTTGGAAAGGGCAAAAAGTTGAATCTCTTTGGGGGCGCTTTCGCGAGGAAACAGCCGGGGATAGTTATGGTTTGCAAAACCGCTTGCGCAGATACCGGCGGGCGGGGACTTCGAATCCGAGGTACGCCAGCCACGCGATGCCCACGGTGCCGCCGACATACAACAAGAAGACGGCGGGATGGGTGAAGTCGATCGCTATCCTCTGCACGGCGAAAAAGAAAAGAAGCTGAACGGGGAAATGCAGGAGGTACACGGCGTACGAGAGGTCGCCCAGAAACGCGAGCCTGCGAAATACGGCCTCGACGGTTTTGGAATGATCGATGAGGGCGAGGAACAGCACCGTTGTGGGAAATCCGAGAATCACCGTCCAGAAAAACCAGTTGCCGAGGGAAGCCGCCCACGGTCCGGGATGGTAGGTGATGAAATAGATGATCGTCCAGAATGCCAGCATGGCAACGGCGGATGCGGTGAACGCGATGGCGGTTGGCCGTTCGCCGCTCTGGGTTGCGCGGTTGTAAATCTTGTACGCGAACCCGCCCATGAAAAACGACACCAGCCCCTCGCCGATCGTCGCTTTCAATAAAATCCAGTCGTAATAGTTGGCGTACAGAAACCAGCCGAGCGCCGCCAGCAGAACCGCCGCCAATGCGTTGCGCCGCCCGAAGGCGAACACCACGCCGAAGAACGCAATGTACAGAAACATCTCGACGGAAATCGACCACGCCGGGCCATTGAACGACAGGCCTTCCTCCCATCCCCATTGCGACACCATGAACAGGTTCAGCACAAAGTGCCGCACGTCGTTGAACGGGTACACGAAGTAGGCGTTGTGGCTGGAATGGATGAAGAACTGCGCTGTGGCGACGAACAACAGCGTCGCCAGATGCAAAGGGTACAGCCGCGTCCAGCGCAGGTAGAGAAATCTGCGGAACCCGATCTCGCGCCTTTGAATGCTCTCGGCATACTTCCAGAAGAAGATGAATCCGGACAGGCAGAAAAACAGATCGACCATCACGAAGCCGGAGTTGTAAAAGAACAGGAGCGGGGCGTTGAAGGGGCGCTCAGTTTCGAGCGACGGCGCGAACGGTGTGAAGTGGCGGTAGTGCCACACCACCACACCCAGCGCGGCGATGCCGCGCAACACATCCAGCGTCCAGAAACGGGCGACGGGAGATGCCGCCGGTGTGGGCGGACTGGCCGGGGACTGAGGCACAGGGATTTTGGTCTCGGATGTGGTCGGCAAGTGAGTGCGGTCCTTCCTTGATGGGGAGCGGCGCTTCCATCCAGTGTAAGGGCCGGGGTGCGGCTTGTCATGCTTTTAAGGAAGGGCGAGGGGCGTGTCCGGCGGTGCGCCGCGAAAATCAGTAGTCGAAAATCTCGCCGCCGGGGATGCGGCGCGGTCGTTTGCCGAACTCGAGTGGGTGATCGGTGCCAGGCAGGATGGTGCCGTCGGGGGAGTACGGACCGATCTTGCTCCACGTGCCGTAGGTCACGCGGTCCACGTACTCCATGCGCAGGATGGCCTTGGGGTTTTTGTAGCCGTACTTGAACGGGCAAATGACGCGCAGGGGAAAGCCGTGTTCATCGGTGAGCGGCTGGCCGTTCATGTGTGTCACCAGCAACGTGCGTGCATGGCGCAGGGCGTCGAGCGGCAGGTATTCCTTATAGTCGTCGGCGCAGTGGAACAGCACGCCGACGGCTTCCGGTTTCGGTGGCGCGAGTTTCTCCAACTCGGAGAAGGGAAAGCCCGTCCACGTGGCGCGCGCCGACCAGCACTCGACGCACTTGAGCCGCGAGTTCATGGATTGCATCGGGAAATCTTTCAGGTTATCGAAGGTGAGGGAGGCCGACCCCTCCGCCAGGCCGTCGAGGGTGAGTGTCCATGTCGCCGGATCGATGCGCCGCATGGGTTGCCAGTAGTTGATGTAGAAATCGCGGTAGCGTCCGGCGCGCGTCTTGCCGACGAAATCGGTGCCCGAGAAATAATCGGGTTCGGTGGCGGCGGCGCGGAGGGGTCGCACGAGACTCGCCATCAGCGCGGCGAGCATGCCGGTGATCTTAAAGAAACGTCTGCGTGTCAGTCGGCCGAGCGTGCGCATCGGAATCCTAAAAAGATGAACCGCGCATCCGCGGGGAGGCGGTTGCGGTCGAAGGTTTTGCTGTATTCGAAGTCGAGGTGCAGGTTCCACAACCCGCCGCGCGTTTCGCGTTGCTCGCCGTCGCCCGCGTCGGTCCATTCCCACACCGACCCCGCCATGTCGCGCACACCGTAGGGTGAGACGTCCTTGCGGTTACTGCCCGCGTTTTTTTTGACCACGCCGGAGTAGAACGGGTGCGGCTTGCGCCGGGCCGGGCGGTTGCCCCACGGGTAGAGGAGGCCGTCGGTGCCGCGCGCCGCCTTTTCCCATTCGTCGCCCGTGGGCAGGCGCGCCTTACGTTGTTTGCAGTAACTTTGTGCCTCGTGGAAGGTGACGTGCGTCACCGGGTGCCCCCCAGCCCCCTCGCGGTAGGTGTAACCGGGTACCAGATCCGCGTATTCCTTATTCGTCACCTCATGCTCATCGATGAAGAACGCTTGGGTCGCAGCCGTGCGCCGATCATCATCGGCGCCCATCACAAACTCCCCGGCGGGGATTTCGATCATGGTTTCGGCAAACGCGGGAACAGTGAATACGAATAGAAGGAATGGAAAGCAGGCGAGGACTAACGTGGAAAACCTATTCCCACTCAATAGTTTTAATATTTTAAACACAAATTTTTCAATAACTTATAAAACTTTGTAAAATATTTGTATTGATAAATGATGAGAAAACAACGGAAAAAGGTGCAAAATTATTGAATTTTAACATTCATTCGTGTTCTATCGATTTATTAAACAAATAATAGTTCCAAATGGTAAAAGACCTTTTTTTTCAATTGGAAGGTATAGAAGAATTTCTTACTTTGAATCTGTGTTGTAGATAAAACATAAGGTTCTACCGGATCTCTAGAATTGATTGTCTTTTGGGGACCCGTATCCCTCCTTGAGATATGAAAATATTTACAATCCTGCTCTTTATCTCTTTTTCTTTAACTCTTCAATTAGAGTCCAAACCCCAACCGATTCCACCCGGTAATAATCCACTTAAACCCACCAAATGTTTCAGTTTTTCCGCATCCAAAAGAATTCTTAATAAAATTTATCTAAAGTCGGGTCACAATAAAACTTTTTACTGCGGATGCACGTTTTCAGAGGACAAAAAAATAGATCCCCAAGTTTGTGGATATATTGCTAGAAAAAGTACCAATCCCCGAAGCACCAGGTTGGAGTGGGAGCATATTGTTCCTGCATCCTTTTTTGGAAAAAACCTTCAATGCTGGATTGAGAAAATATGTATAAAAGGGAACGGTGAGAGATATAAGGGAAGAAGATGTTGCAGGAAACAGTCGGAGAAATTTAAAAAAATGGAAGCAGATATGCACAACCTGGTCCCTTCGGTGGGGGAAATTAATGGGGATAGATCAAATTTACCTTATGGAATTATAGAGGGTGAGAAAAGAAAATACGGAAAATGCGATTTTGAAAAAGAAAATGGAAGTGTTGAACCACAGGAATCAATTAGAGGGGATATTGCCAGGTCTTATTTTTATATGTCTATCCAGTATCAGATTAAACTTTCTGACAGTTTAGAAGACATGTTGAGGGAATGGCATTTTTCAGATCCCCCGGACAAATGGGAAAGAGAAAAAAATACACTAATAGAGCAGGAACAGGGGAACAGGAATCCTTTTATTGATTTCCCCGAAATTTTGATTAGAGATGTTAATGATTTTTAAATAAAAATTATAACCCCTCTTTCAAACCCTCATTTTCCTTTTCCTGTTTTCGTTTTACCTTTTCCTCCCATTTTTTTATTATGTCATTTTTAATCGATTCGTCTGCATAATGAATAATTAAAATCTTATGAGTTGGGTTAAGAATAGGTCTTTCTGTGCATTGTGCTTCTAATGATTTGGTTTTTCCTTCAATTCTTAAATGTTCTGGACTGTTCTCGGGAGTGAACCCTCCAAAATCATGGGGTTCAACGTATTTTTCCTTTAAAAGTTTAATCAAATTCTCTCCCTTGGTAGAACAATAGAGTACTCCCTCTAAATCCTCTTTTATACCTTGTAAACCCCCTTTAAACTCCCTCCTGGTAAAACCATAAATGGAAAAAATTTTTAAACTATCTGGATCAATTCCAATTGCATAATTTTGAAAAAGTGGGTGCTTTTGTGAGGGGGATACATAGCAATGGAAAGGGACATACTCCATTCTCATTTGATCTGGGGGCATTAGTTCTAAAAGAAAGTTTGCTGGTCCTCCTCCCAAATCAACATAGCGAAGTTTTTTGCAGTTTGCGGGGAAAGTGTTTAATTTTTGGTTTAAGGTGTATCCAAAAGAACCTTGGATTGATGAATCTATTTCATCCTCAAATCCAAAAACTGGAGAATGAATAGAAATAAAGCAAAAGAAAATTAAAAACATGACTTTATGGATATTCATATACCCCCCCGTGTTTATTTAAATAATCCTGCGCATGTGTTTCTAGAAATATTATTTGGTTAGTTGAAAATTCTGAACTTAAAGGACCTGGAATTTAATTTTCCCAAATTAAATATTTTTATTAAAATCAATATACCCTATCATTTTCAATATGCCTAATAAAGCGGATTGTTAATATATGACAAAGAAAAACCCAGATTGGACTAGAGATGAGCATCTTTTGGTTCTCGATTTATATCTATCGTCTCGTCCTCAGATCCCTAGTAAAACAAGTAGGGAAGTACGCGAAATGAGTACACTTATACGAAGTTTGAATGAAAAATTAGGGAGAACCGGGGACCATAAATTCCGAAATGAAAATGGAATTTATAAAAAACTAATGAATTTTAGAGCAAGTGATCCAGGTTATAAGGGAAAAGGACTTTCCCATAGAAATGGTGACGAGCAAGTGGTTTGGGATTTGTTTTCTAATGATCCTGAAAAACTCAAAAGAATTGTAATTCAGATAAAGAGTTCGATAGATACAGAATTTGATTTAACCAACCCTTACGAAGAAGAATTGGAGGAGGAAGAGTCCGAAGAAGGTAAGGTCCTTTCAAGATTGCATCGGGTGAGAGAAAGGGACCCAGAATTGGTTAAGAAAAAAAAGAAGCAGTTCTTAAAAGCAAATGGAAGATTGTTTTGTGAAGTATGTGGGTTTGATTTTCAGGAAAAATATGGGGAAAGAGGGGAAGGATTTATAGAATGTCATCACACACAATTTCTGTCCGAGAGAGATGAATCTAATAAGACTCGTTTAGTGGATTTGGTTTTAGTGTGTTCCAATTGTCATAGGATAATCCATAGAAGAAAACCCTGGTTGACTGATAGTCAGTTAAGATCCCTAATAAAGAAAGGGTAAGAATGGGTAAGGAAAGGTATATTAAATCTATTTGTAGAATAATTAATGAAATTAAGCAAAAATTAAAAAAGGTAATATCCAATGAACAAATAATTCTTATGGAATTTTTAACATTGTGTGAAGAAGAGAAAGGATATGGGAAAATAGGATCTCAGATCTTTGATAGAAATTATAAAATTAACATTAAGGGAGCTCATAATTTTAGTATTTGTGATGTGTCTGAATTACCATACAAAAAGGAAGATATTTTAAATGCAATTGTTAAATGCTATAAGCGGACAAATGATGAATCATTAAAGGAGAGTTTATTTTTCCTATCTAGGTTTCAAGAAAATGTTGGAAAAGATAGATTGTTCGAGGTGGGTTTTGATTGGTGGAAATTTTACGGGGAGGTAGGTCCATTTGAAAAAAATGGTGGAAAAATAAAACTAAAATACGCTGAGCTTTTGCAGAAAAAAGATTATTCCAGTGAGATTCTTTTGGAAATGGAAAAAGTAGAAAGTATTGAAAATGCTAAAAAGTATAAAAAATTTATTGAAATCTCGGAAAGAGAAAGATTGGAGTTTGAAAATATGTTAATGAAGTAAATTTATAAAAAGATTTACCTTTTGAAATCAAGATAAGAAAAATAATTTTAAAATGAGTTTTCTTGAGTTTGAAATTAAAAAGGTGTCCCTCCAAGGGAGGGATAATTCCCCGGCACATTTCTTTTAAATGGTCTTTTTGGAGAATTATCCCGTCAACTTTCCTTTGACTATTGGTCTTGGTCTTTTAACAATAGGGTATTCTAGGATTAACGTCCCTTTCCCCAAAAACTTCCAAAAAGCAATGGTTATTGGGGTTTCTTTTTTCTGTCTTTTTAAGGACTTTTTTTAGAAGATTTCACCCTAGGCATAAAATATCCAATAGTTAGAAATTCATTCCAATAAAATCAGGTCTTTCCAAATCTCCTTTTTTTATCAAATAATACCTATTGATGCATTTCCTGATTGTGCTACTTCTGTTTGAGAAGTCGTTTTCTGTCAAGCGGTCTAATTTCTCTAGCAAGTCGATTGGAACCTTGAATGAAATTACCTTGCTTGGTGGTTGTTTCATAAAAATTACTCCTCCTCTTCTTCCCGGTCCAGGATAAGTCTTTCAACTTCCTCTGGGTCCATTTCAATTCCTTCTCTTTCATTTTCTGTGGTGCCATCTGGGTGAGTTAAAGTTTTTTCTACCCAGTATTTCATTTCGTCTAATCGATCCATAAAACTTCCTTTGGTAAATGTTATTAAGTTATATGTATTATTTATAAAAAATAAATTCTTAAATGAATGGAATGACCGAAAAGGATTCGATAAAAAGTGTTTAGCAATAACCAGTTATTAAAATTAAATTATTTACGTCAAGACATTCGGTATTTGTTTTTGTTGTTAATTTTGAAGCATAAATGAGAGCACCCTTTTGATTATGGATTTTTAATACTGATTTAGAACAATGAGATTTGTAAGTTATGAATGAATCCTTAACCCATGTAATGTGTTTAGAGCAATGTTTGTCTGAATCTGACCAGGTTTCCTTGATTAATGTTTTAAAAGAAGTCCCTAATGATGGTAGACGGGAATCATTATCGGGTTTGGAAATCAATAAATGGACGTGGATCTGTTGCGGTCTTCCTGATACTGCCTGATCCTCAATGAAGGGAATAAAATTTAAACGAAAGGGTTGTCTGCCAAATAGTTTTTTTGAAAGAATGTTTCTGAATTTTCGAATAACTTTGCTCACCTTTTCCCTGCCGTAAGAATTAAAATTCCTGGGAAATCTAAATGTAAGGGTGCAAAAATAATCAGTTTGATAGTTTTCCAACCAATCAACTAACTCTTCCTGATTTAGTGTTCTTGTGTACATATATAAATAACCTCTTAAAGACAAACTGGGAGTACTAAGAGGGGCATCCCTAACCGTAAAAAAATGGTTAATAGACGCACCTCTCCCCTAAAATCGTAAAATGTAAAAGGTTTATTAATCTTCAAGCGGATCTACCACATTGAATGAATTAAAAACCCCCGTTTAATAGAGAATTAAAAATTATTAACTCCCCATACCTATTTATACGTTTTGAAATCTTAAAAAGTCCCAAAACAAAAAATGCCATGAAAGGGTTTTTCACCCCAGTCATGGCAAAAGAAAAAATCAAAAATACTAAAAATAAAAATTATCTAATTTGTAAATTTCTACTCACATTTTCCATCTTTTTGGGATTGGGTTCGACATATACATCCACAGTCGTTTTTATGGATGCATGACCCATTAAAAATGACACCGTTTTTAAGTCGATCCCCGATTCAATTAAATTAGTAGCAAAGGTTCTTCTCCCGGAATGGGAAGAAACCATATCATCCAATCCCGCATCCATGTAAATCAACTTAAACAACCTTTGAAGGGACCTCGGTGAAAACCCATCCCCTTTTTGACTCTTAAAGAGGGGTCGGTCCGGGTTTAAATTCCGTTCCCTTTCTTTCCTTTGGTCCAAATACTTCCTCAAAACTTGAATGACCTCAGGGTGGACCAGGTAGATGGGTCTGGATTTATTTCCCTTGGTGTTTTCCTTTTTAAGGTCCACAGATCCCTTTATTTGACCATCCTCTGTTACCACATCCCCAATCCTCAGGTTTGCTAATTCTGAGACTCTCAGACCCAAATAAAGACTCATAACCACCAAACAGGAGTTTCTCAACCCATGCTTGGGATTATCCTTCTGGATCTTCAGAATCCTTCTTAGTTCGTGATTTTCAATGAGTCGGGATTTACCCTGTCTTCGGGGTTTCATGACCAAAAAATATTGTTAAAATATAATAATAAACCTATTTTACATCATTTTATATTAAATGTCAAGTGAAAAACGAATTAAAAAACCCTTTAAAATTAGTAATTTAAATGAAGAATATTGTAAATTCGGAAAATTTCGACATTTTTTATTGTATATTTTTGTAAACCGAATAGTGAGCTGGGGAAATTATTTAACATTATTTTTAAGGGAGAGTTCATGGAGAACTTTTCAGGGAGTTTTTGGGGGAGCTTTTTGGGATTTTGTTTTGCGCTTGTATTGTTTTTCTTTCAGGAGGTGTTTCGAGATAAAAGAAAAGAAAAAAATATTAGGAAAAACTTGGAAAGAGAATTGGTCTTTAATGTAAAACTCTTAGAGGAATTTGAAAAGGAAATTGAATCTGCGATAAACGCGAGTAACGCAAATAATGAAATCAATGTTTATTTGAAGCTTTCATTATTCAGATGGTTTTTTTTAAACAAGTTTTACGAAGAGGGTATGGTCGGGAAATATCTGGATGATGACGATATTTTAAATATTGTTGACTTGATGCCCAGGTATACAATTCAATCTGAAAATTATGTGAATAATATAAGCGTGCAAAGAAATTCAAATACAATTGAGCATAGCGAGTTTCAAAGAAAATTTTCTTATGAAAAAGGTGAGATTCATAAGAATAAAAAAACACTCCAAAAAGTGCTTCAAAAAATCAAAATATAATTTTAAAAACATAATACCGAATTATTTGTTTGAAAGTTTTTGAGTGGAATCATTATTCCTCTATTAATATGGCAATCTCCTCTTTTCTAAAATCCTTTGTTAAAATTTTAACTCGTTTAGAGATATCGACATGACCGTAATGATCTTCAATAAATTTAACAGAGCATCCTAAATTTTTAGCTAGATCAAAGACCGGAACGTTTGCGTATAGTCGAAAGGTTGCGTATGTGTGTCTTAGACAATAATAGGATGGTTTTGGGAATTTGGTTTTGAGGGAGGTATTATCAATTATTTCATTCCATAGTTTATAATAAGTTTTCTTTCGGATTGCTTCTCCAGTGTCATTGTCCACAAAAATCAAGTCACCTGGTTTTGTGTAGTTTGATAGAGTTTTGACTCTTTCAAAAATATCTCCCCGTCTCCCAATTACCCCAAGTCTCCTTCCTGTTTTTGAAATATCCACATCAATGGAAGCATACTTATTTTTCCCATCCTTTCTAACCTTTACGTTTTTCCACTGAAGGGACCTTAGTTCTCCAAATCTAAGACCTGTGTTTGCTAAAATGAGTATGAAATTTCTAATAAAATTCTTTTGTTCAATTAATTTTTTATTTGTCTCATTTTTTGTCCAGGACCTAATGTAACTATAAAATTCTTTCCATTCCTCTAAGGTAAAAGCATCTCTGGATCTTGCATCTTTATGCATTTCTTCCCACTTGGGAAGTTGATATTGTTTTATCCATCCCTTATCAAAGGCAAAATTAAACACACTTCCTATGGTTGCACGTTCATTAATTATTGTTACGTTCTGGACTTTTGGGTTTTTCTTCTTTCTATATTGAGTATAGCTGTATTTGAACTGATCTCCCTTAATGGTTTGGAGTTTTGTCTTTTCTCCCAGAAAGGGAATTAGATGACGAATGACTTGAGTTTTAATTGTTTTAAACCTTCCCTCAGTAATTCCTATCCCACCTTTTCCAGTTTCACCTTTTCTGATCCGTTTTTCTTGCTCGGAAAGATATGTTTCGCACATATTTTTGACTGTTGTATCAAAAAGTTGGTGACCAATTCTGATTTTTGCGTGAAGTTCAAAAAATAATTCTCTTGCCTTGTCCCTTGCAAGTTCCCTGTCCTTTACCCTTAGTGACTGTCGGAAATATTTTTGGTTTTCTGTGATCCATGTACGAAATTGCCATACTTTCCCTGAATGTTTGGTTCTATAAACAAGAACCTCACCATCAAATAATTCAAATTCCTCTGTATGGTATTTTTTACCCTTGGATTTACTCATTGCGATAGAACCCATAGATTGTAAAATCCTTGCAATTAGCAAGGTGTGGTGGGGGTTATATCATGGTTTGGAGAATTGTTGCAACTGGAGTGAAAAATATAACTTATTGTAAAAAATAAGGTTATATATTTTGAGGGGTGTATAAACTACTCCCACTCGATGGTGCCGGGGGGTTTGGAGCTGATGTCGTACACAACACGGTTGACGCCCTGGACTTCGTTGATAATCCTGTTTGATATTTTACCAAGAAGTTCGTAAGGCAGGTGCACCCAGTCGGCGGTCATGCCGTCGGTGCTGGTCACGGCGCGGAGCGCCACCACGTTCTCATAGGTGCGGGCGTCGCCCATCACGCCCACCGTCTTCACCGGCAACAGCACGGCGAACGACTGCCATATCTCGTTGTACAGACCCGCGCCCTTGATCTCTTCCAGAATGATCTTGTCGGCTTCCTGCACCATGCGGATGCGGTCGCGCGTGATCTCGTCGATAATGCGGATGGCGAGACCGGGGCCGGGGAACGGCTGGCGGTTGATGATCTCGTCGGGCAGACCCAGTTCGCGTCCGAGTTTCCGCACCTCGTCCTTGAACAGTTCGCGCAGGGGCTCGACCAGTTCCATCTTCATGTTCTCCGGCAGGCCGCCCACATTGTGGTGCGACTTGATCACCGCCGACGGTCCGCCCTTGAATGACACCGACTCGATGACGTCCGGGTACAGCGTGCCCTGCGCGAGGTAGGTGAAGTCGCCCGCCTTGTGCGCCTCCTCCTCGAACACCTCGATGAAGGTGTTGCCGATGATCTTGCGTTTCTGTTCCGGGTCGGTGACGCCCTTCAACCGGTCGAGAAACGTTTTCGACGCGTCCACCACGTACAGGTTCATATGGAAATGTTCGCGGAACGTGTCCACCACCTTGGCGCGTTCGCCGAGGCGGAGCAGACCGTTGTCGATGAAGATGCAGATCAGCCGGTTGCCCACCGCCTTGTGCAGGAGCGCCGCCACGACCGAGGAATCGACGCCGCCGCTCAGCGCGCACAGCACCTTGCCGTTTTGCACCTGGCCCTGGATTTTTTCGATGGCGTACTCGGCGAACGATTCGACTTTCCAGACGGGATCGCACCGGCAAATCTTATAAAGGAAGTTTTCGAAAATCTTTTTGCCTTCCTGCGTGTGCACGACTTCCGGATGGAACTGCAGTCCGTAGATTTTACGGATGGGATCTTCCATCGCCGCCACCGGCGAGTTGTTGGTGAACGCGGTGACCTTGAATCCGCTGGGCAGGCGGGTGATGCGGTCGCCGTGGCTCATCCATGCGATCGAGTTGTTGTTGACGTTGCTGAACAGGTGCGAAAAGGTTTTAAGCACCAGCTCGGCGCGGCCGAACTCGCGTTCCTTCGCCGGGTTCACTTCACCGTCGTTGAGGTAGGTGATCAACTGCATGCCGTAGCAGATGCCAAGCACGGGGATTTTGAAATCGAACAGCACCGGGTCGAGCACCGGCGCGTCTTTTACCAGCACACTGCCGGGTCCGCCGGAGAGGATGATGCCCTTCGGCTTGAACTCACGGATTTTCTGGATGCCGATGGTGCACGGATGGATTTCGCAGTACACCTGGCACTCGCGCACCTTGCGCGCGATGTTCTGCGTGTATTGCGACCCGAAATCGAGGATCAGGATGCGTTGTGCGTGAATGTCTTCGCCGATGGTCATTGTGGTGTTCGTTGATGGATTGATGAAAGCGTCGATTCGTAAATTTTGTTCTTCCCCTTCTTTCCAGGGAGGGGATTGAGGGGAGGCATTGAAGTTTTCTTCCTTTACCTCACCCGGCCTGTCACTTCGTGAGTGCCCCCTTGATAAGGGGAGGGGCAATCAAGAGGCGTTGGGCGGCGTGCCGCCCGGTTCATTCGATGTGGTAGTTGGGCGATTCCTTGGTGACGATGACGTCGTGCACGTGGCTTTCCTTCAGGCCCGCCATGGTGATCTTGATGAACTGCGAATCGTTGCGCAGGGCGTCGATGGTCTTGCATCCGCAGTAGCCCATGCCCGCGCGCAGCCCGCCCATCAGTTGATGCACGCTGAACGCCAGCAGGCCGCGATACGGAATGCGCGCCTCCACGCCCTCCGGCACCAGCTTGCTTTCGTTGAGGCCCAACTCCTGGAAGTAGCGGTCGCTCGACCCCTTCTGCATGGCGCCGATCGATCCCATCCCGCGGTACTCCTTGTAACTCCGTCCTTGATACAGGATTTTTTCGCCGGGGCTTTCCTCCGTGCCGGCAAACAGCGAGCCGATCATCACCGAATGCGCGCCCGCGGCGATGGCCTTGGTGATGTCGCCGGAGTGGCGGATGCCGCCGTCGGAGATGACGGGGATGTTCTTCTTCGCCGCCACCGACGAACACTTGCGCACGGCGGTGATCTGCGGCACGCCGACGCCGGTGACCACGCGCGTGGTGCAGATGGAGCCCGGCCCGATGCCGACCTTCACCGCGTCCACCCCGGCCTTGATGAGCGCCTCGGTGCCTTCGACCGTCGCCACGTTGCCGCCGATGACCTGCAAATTGGGGAACGACTTTTTGATCTCGCGGATGGTGCGGAGCACTTTTTCCGAATGGCCGTGCGCGCTGTCGATGGTGAGAACGTCGAGGCCGACCTTCACCATGTCCTGGATGTGGTCCATGTAATCGGTGGACGCGCCCAGGGCCGCGCCGACCAGCAGGCGGCCTTTTCTGTCCTTCGCCGCGTTGGGGAACTCGGTGACCTTCAGAATGTCTTTCAGCGTGAGCAGGCCCTTGAGGTTGCCCTTCTTGTCCACCACCGGCAGTTTTTCGATGCGGTTGTCGTGCAGGAGCTTTTTCGATTTGTCGAGCGGCGTGTTTTCGTGGATGGTGACGAGGTTGTCCTTCGTCATCAACTGCGAGATGGGTTTGTCGGTCTTGGTTTCGAAGCGGATGTCGCGGTTGGTCAGCATGCCGACCAGTTTTTTGTTTTTGACGATGGGGATGCCGGTGATGCGGAATTTTTCCATCACCTCGAGCGCCTCGTGCAGTTTCTGCTCCGGCTCCATGGTGATGGGGTCCGGGATGATGTAGCTGACCGAACGCTTGACCTTGTCCACCATCTTGCGTTGCAACTCCGGCGGCAGGTTGCGGTGGATGATGCCGATGCCGCCCTCCTGCGCCAGCGCGATGGCGAGGTCGGCTTCCGTCACCGTGTCCATCGGCGCGCTCACCAGCGGGCAGTTGAGGGTGATGGTCTGCGTCAACTGCGTCTTCAGGCTCACCTCCGAAGGCATGACCTTGGAGTAAGCGGGCAGGAGCAGAACGTCGTCAAAAGTAAGATAGGTTTCGATTTCCTTTTGTTTTCTGGCCATGGAGTCGGGGGGAGAGTGTGGTTGCCGAACAGTCCAAAACCGGCGGCCCGATGCCGGGCGCCGTGTGTAAAGAGGTTATCTTAGCACGGTGCGAATCGGGTTTTCACAGGAAAAATGGAATGCGTTGAGAAGAGGGCGGTCGGGTTGGCTATGCCTGTGATTTTGTGCCCGGTTCGGATTGCCTGTGTTACTCTTGCCCCATGATGAAACGATTTGCATGGATTGCGATTTGTCTGCTGGCGGTGTTGGTTGCCGGGTCCGCCGGGGCCGCGCCCATCGTGGAGCGCGACGACTGGTCCGGCACCTACTTCAACGGCCAGAAGCTGGGCTTCAACCGCGCCGTGGTCGAGGTGGAGGACGACGAGATCCGCGTCCACACGCAGATGTTCCTGCGGCTGGAGGCCGGTGGCATCGAGCAGATCACCTCCGTCTCGCAGGACACGCGCCTCACCCCGGACCTCAAGCTCAAGACCTTCAGCCTGCTCCAGGAAATCATGGGAAGCCGTCAGAGGATCGAGGCGCGGGTGGAAGGCGGCAAGCTCCTCTACAACATCACCACGCAGGGCTACAGCAAGGACAAGGAACTGGACCTGCCGGAGAACGCCGTGCCTGCCTCCACCGCGTGGCTGAACCTCATCCACGCCGGTCTCGAAGTCGGCAAAAAGGGCACGATGATCCTCTTGATCGAGCCGTTCCAGATGACCGCCCCGCTCAAGTACGAAGTTTTGCGGAAAGACACCATCGACCACCGCGGCAAGCCGGTGGAGGCCTTCGTCATCAAGCAGGAGTATTCCGGCATCAAGACGTTCACCTGGGCGACGGCGGACGGCACGGTCCTGCGCGAGCGCACCGTGCAGGGCTTTGAGTCGATCAAGGAACCCGCCTCCGTGGCCCGCGAACTGCCGCCGGAGGCGATGTCGGTCAGCAACTTCATCACGCTGAGCCTGGTCAAGGCGAACAAGCCGATCGCCAAGCCGCGCACAGTGAAGGTGCTCAAGCTGACGCTCCACAACCTCACCGCGCCCGATTCCATCCCCAGCGACCACCGGCAGAAGGTATTGAACGCCGAAAAGATGAAGGGCGGCGACTACCAGGCGACACTGTTGATCGAGCAGGAATCCCCGGTACCGGCCCGGCAGGTGACGTTCCCCTTCAATGATGAGGCGATACGGCCTTACCTCGAGGACACGTCGCAGATCCAGTCGCAACACCCCATGATCCGCGCCCTGGCCCGCGAGCTGAAGGGAAAGAGCACCGACCCGTGGCAGGTGGCGCTCGCCATCAATAAATGGGTGTACTCGAATCTGGAGAAGGTGCTGGTGGACGCCTTCACCGCCGTGGACGCGCTGAACTCCCGGCGCGGCGAATGCCAGTCGCACACCAACCTGTACACCGCGCTGGCCCGCGCCGCAGGCATCCCGACGCGCGTGATCAACGGCATCGTGTACTCGGAGGACTTCCAGGGCTTCGTCTATCACGCCTGGCCGGAAGTGTTTGTCGGCGAGTGGCGCGCGCTCGACCCGACCCTCGGGCAGGAAGGGGTGGACGCCACGCACATCAAGCTCTCCGAGGGCAACAACGACGGTTCGCTTAAGTTGATGGAGTTCGTCGGTCGGCTCGACATCGATATCCTCGAAAATTAGCCCCTGTGGAGAACCCGGACCCCGCCGGAAACCCGCTATGGAAGCGGAGTTACCCACCCCATATCGCCGATCTGCCAATTTTCATGCTGTGATTTTGCCTTTCGATTCCGCAAACCCAAGCCCCGCCTGTAGGAAATCCCGGTACAATACGCAAACGCGCGGTTTTCCGCGTTGGTAATGGACCCACCCCGGTTTGGAGAAGGCTTCCTATCTATCAGATTTTAAAAACCTTGTTACGCTAAATCCTGATTTCTTGGGCAGTTCGGAAAACTCCGACAATGGCGTTCCAAATTTCCGTTGACATCACAATATATAGTGCTAAGTTAGAGCCTCCACTACTAAATATAGTGGAAATGGGTTCAAGGCATTGAAACTTGGTCCATTGGCATTACATTGAGAATTAGGGGAAGACAGTCACCCACCTTTTGAGTCTGGAGAAGAGCATATGGATATCCCCCGCATATTTACCAAGAGTCGCAAGGACCCGTACGAAGGCCTGAATTTTGTCGAACGGTCTTCCAAAATCACCAACGCAAACGGGTCGGTAGTCTCTGAAATAGCGGGGGTTATGGTTCCGGATTCGTGGTCGCAGGTGGCCGCGGACATCATCGCGCAGAAATACTTCCGCAAGGCGGGCGTCCCGGCCGTCACCAAAAAACGCTACGAGCACGACGTGCCCGAATGGCTGTGCCCGTCGGAACCCGATCACGCAACGCTCGAAAACCTGCCCGAAGACCAGCGGTACGGACGCGAAACCGACGCGCGGCAGGTGTTCAACCGCCTGGCGGGATGCTGGACCTACTGGGGCTGGAAGCACGGCTACTTCAGCAACGAGGAAGCGGCGCTCAACTATTACGACGAGATGTGTTGCATGCTGGCCCGGCAGAGCGGCGCCCCCAACTCGCCACAGTGGTTCAACACCGGCCTCAACTGGGCGTACGGCATTGAAGGCCCGCCGCAGGGTCATTACTTCTTCAACGAGCTGACCGGCAAGACCGAAAAATCGCCGAGCGCCTACGAGCGCCCGCAACCGCACGCCTGCTTCATCCTGTCCATCGAGGACGACCTGGTGAACGAGGGCGGCATCATGGACCTGTGGCAACAGGAAGCGCGGCTGTTCAAGTACGGCTCCGGCACCGGCACCAATTTCTCCAAACTGCGAAGCGGCGGTGAGTCGCTTTCCGGCGGCGGCCAGTCCTCCGGCCTGATGAGCTTCCTGAAGATCGGCGACCGCGCCGCGGGCGCCATCAAGTCCGGCGGCACCACGCGCCGCGCGGCGAAGATGGTCACGCTCGACGTCGATCATCCGGACATCGAGGAATACATTCAGTGGAAGGTGAAAGAAGAACGCAAGGTGGCGGCCCTGGCGGCGGGGAGCAAGCTGTGCCGCAAGCACCTGAAAGCCGTGCTCGACGCCTGCTGGGACTGGGACCAGGCCAGCACGCGCTTCGACGTCAAACAGAACAAGAAACTAAAAAAGGCCGTGCGGGATGCACTGGCAGTCTTCGTTCCGCAGAACTACATCTATCGCGTCATTCAGCTGGCCGAGCAGGGCGTCAAAGACGTCGAGTTCGAGGAATACGACACCAACTGGACGTCCGAGGCCTACCAGACCGTCTCCGGCCAGAACTCAAACAATTCGGTGCGCCTGACCAACGAATTCCTGCACGCGGTGGAATGCGACGGCGACTGGAACCTGGTTGCCCGTACCACCGGTAAGGTGGTCAAGACGGTGAAGGCGCGCGACATCTGGCGTCTGGTCAACGAATCGACGTGGGCGTCCGCCGACCCCGGCGTGCAGTTCGACACCACCATCAACGAATGGCACACCTGCCCGCAGGGCGGCCGCATCAACGCCTCCAACCCGTGTTCGGAATACATGTTCCTCGACGACACGGCGTGCAACCTGGCGTCGATCAACCTGATGAAGTTCCACGACGCGGAGACGGGAAAATTTGACGTCGACAAATTCATCGCCGCCTGCCGGCTGTGGACGCTGACCCTGGAAATTTCCGTCACCATGGCGCAGTTCCCGAACAAGGCGATCGCGCAGAAAAGTTACGAGTACCGCACGCTGGGTCTCGGTTACGCCAACCTCGGCACGCTTCTCATGGTGTCCGGCATCCCGTACGATTCCAAGCAGGCGCAGGCCATCACCGGCGCCATCACCGCCATCATGACCGGCATCAGTTACGCCATGTCGGCGGAGATCGCGGGCGAGATCGGTCCGTTCCCGAGATACAAGGAGAACGCTGAGGACATGTTGCGCGTCATGCGCAACCACCAGCGCGCCGCGCACAACGCCGACGCGCGCGAGTACGAGGGCCTCACCGTGTACCCGCGGGGCATCGATCCCATGCACTGCCCGGTGTACCTGCACGAGGCGGCGCTCGATGCGTGGAAGCAGGCGCTGGAGCTGGGGCAACAGCACGGCTACCGCAACGCGCAGACCACCTGCATCGCGCCCACCGGCACCATTGGCCTGGTCATGGATTGCGACACGACGGGCATCGAGCCCGACTACGCGCTGGTCAAGTACAAGAAGCTCGCCGGCGGCGGTTATTTCAAGATCATCAACCGTGCGGTGCCGCTGGCGCTCAAGAACCTCGGTTACCCGCAGGAACAGATTCAGGCCATCGTCGATCACTGCGTCGGCGCGGCCAGCCTGAAAGGCGCGCCGTACATCAATTATGAAGCGCTGAAAGCGAAGGGCTTCACCGACCACGTGCTGAGCGCGGTGGAGAAAGAACTGCCGCGCGTGTTCGACATCACCTTCGCCTTCAACAAGTATGTGCTGGGCGAGAACTTCTGCACGGAAGTCTTGGGCATCGACGGCGATCAACTGGACGCGCCGGATTTCAACCTGCTCAGGCACATCGGCTTCACCGACGAGCAGATCAGCAAAGCCAACGATCACATCTGCGGCACCATGACCATCGAAGGCGCGCCGCACCTGAAGGAAGAACACTATCCGGTGTTCGACTGCGCCAACAAGTGCGGCAAGTACGGCAAACGCTACATCCGCCACGAAGCGCACATCCGCAAGATGGCGGCGGCGCAACCGTTCATCTCCGGCGCGATTTCCAAGACCATCAACATGCCCAACAGTTCCACCATCGAAGACGTGGACAAGGCGCACATGCTGTCGTGGAAACTGATGGTGAAGGGCACCGCCGTGTACCGCGACGGATCGAAACTGAGCCAGCCGCTCAACAGCGTTGTCGCCGCCGAGTTCAACCTCGAGGACCTGGAAGACGAGACCGAACGCGACACCCTGAAGGTGGCGGAGAAGCTGACGCGCGTGTTCATCGATCAGCAGAAGAAGCGCAAGCCGCTTCCGTTCCGCCGAAAAGGCTACACGCAAAAGGCGGTGGTCGGCGGCCACAAGGTGTACCTGCGCACCGGCGAATACGAGGACGGAACGCTGGGCGAGATCTTCATCGACATGCACAAGGAAGGCGCGGCGTACCGGAGCCTGATGAACTGCTTCGCCATCTCCATCTCCCTTGGCCTCCAGCACGGCGTGCCGCTGGAGGAATTCGTCGATGCCTTTGTCTTCACGCGGTTCGAGCCGAACGGCATGGTGACTGGCAACAACACCATCACCATGGCGACGTCCACCATCGACTACATCTTCCGCGAACTGGCGATCAGTTACCTCGACCGCTATGACCTCGCGCACGTGACGCCGGAAGATCTGCGTTCCGACGCTTTGCAAAAGGAAGCGGAAGTGTCCCCGGATGCGGAAGAGGACAGCGAGAAATCCAAACCGTCCACTGAGGCGAAAGGCAAACGTGCGGAGGAGCCGGGTGATGCAGACGAGCCGCCCACTTCGTTCGGCAACGGCGGCAACGGTCACACCACGCCGCTGGCCGGAACCACGACCAAGAAACTCGGTGCGGTGGCGCTCAAACTCAGTAAGGACACGAAAAACTCCGCCGCCATCGCCAAGATGAAAGGGTATGAAGGCGATCCCTGCGGCGAGTGTGGTCAGTTGACGCTGGTGCGCAACGGCACGTGTCTCAAATGTATTTCCTGCGGTGCCACTTCGGGGTGTTCCTAATCCTCGCCCGCCAAAACGCCCCGGGTCACCGTATTGCGTAAGGCCGGAGTTCTCATCCACCCTGCCAGGATGAGGCTCCGGCCTTTCTTTTTTCAGTCTGAAACTTTTTAGCGGATCAATTCGCCGATTTGGCGCAACGGAAGCCGAAGGTGGAGTTGGTGATGCTTCCATCCACCGGGTTGCGGATGGAGATGGCGCTGAGCAGGGTCTGGCTGCTCCAGCTTCCGCCTTTCAGAAGGTATGACTGCGGCTCAGGGGTGGCGGACTTGAGCGGGGCCGCGCCCTCTGGATTCGACACGGGCTTGGGGGTGCCCGTGGGATTGGGCACGGGCGTCGCCACCCATTCCCACACGTTGCCGATCATGTCCAGCGCGCCGGTGGGGCTGGCTCCCAATGGAAACGACCCGGCAGGCGCCGCACCGATGAACCCGTCTTCCTCACCCAGCAGGTTGGCGCGTTTGGGGGTGGACTCGCCTTCCCACGGCACCAGCCGCTGGGTTTGTCCACGCGCGGCGGCTTCCCATTCCTCTTCCGTCGGAAGGCGTTTTCCCGCCCACAGGCAGTAGTCGCGCGCGCTGGCCCAGTCGATGCCCATCGCCGGGCACTCCGGGCAGTCGCCGCCATCGGTGTGCGCGGTTTCGTCATAGTCCGGCCGGAATAATTTGAACTGCTTCACTTTCACTTCCGTCAGGTCCATGTAAAAACCGGGAAGCATTTTCCTTGCGAGGCCGCGCGAGTTGTCGGTCAGCCGGTGCTGGCCGGGGGGATCGAGCGGCACCAGGTACTCGCCCGCAGACACGTGCACCATGATGGACCCGTCCTTACGGTTGAGGCGCGTCGGCGGCACCAGCCTGGTTTGCAATACCGGTGCGGGTTTCAACTCCTTCACGCTTTTCTTCACCGGCTCGGGTTGCGGCGTGGGAGGCTGGACGACCGGTTCGGTCGTCACCGGATTGACGGGATTGGAATTGCCGTTGGCGGGCAGGACCGGTGTGGAGTTTTTCTTTTTCGTGCGCGGGTTGTGTGCCGGTTGCAGGTCCACCGAGGCGCACCCGCCCAACAGGGCCACGATCAGTACTCTGGATATGAGGGGCTTCAACGCTTCGCCTGCTCGTCTTTCATGATTTTGTCGTACCGCTGCTTGAGCCGCTTGTAGGTGGTGAATTCCTTCTGTGCTTTCTCCATGTCACCCATCTGTTCGTACGTGTACCCCAGGCTGTAATGTGCGTCCATGTGCGCGGGATCGTTCCGCAGTGCGAGCTGAAAGGATTTTTCGGCTTCCTCGTACCGGCCCTGATAATTGTACACGCCGCCCAGATTGTAATGCGCTTCCGCGTTTTTGGGGTTCTTTTCCAGCGCCTGTTTGAACGACAATTCCGCCCGGCCGAAGTCCTGCGCTTCGATGTGATCCAGCCCTTCCTTCACGTATTCATTGCTTTTTTTGTCGGTGCATTGGGGTAGAATCGCAAGCAGAAGCAACAACCCAAGAAGCTGGAAAATGCGGGTGAGGGCACGCATCGTGCTCTCCTTTTAAAAGAGAAGATAAGAAGAAGCCGGCGTTTGCGTCTGTACCGGTTTCTCAACCGAAAGGCTGATTTCATCATAGCATTGTCCGGTGGCAACCGCCAGACCCGCCGGGCGCAATCGACCCGGTTTCAAGAGGTTTGCCGCTGGAGCGCGGTGTGGAGGGAACACGATGGCGGAATGGGTGACAGGTTTGAGTGCGGGAGGCGCGGCGCTCGTTCTCGTCTTTCTCGCGGTGCTGACGCTGAAAGGGTACGGCGTCTTGCGCATCGGCTGGCTCAACCTGTCACGCCTGAAACGCCTGCGCGAACACCTGAATGCCAGCACCGACGTAGCGGAGAAGACGGCGCTGACTGCGGTGCTGAACCGATGCGACACCCTGCGCGCCCGCTGGGTGCTGGATGAATCGGAGTTGAAGGTGTGGGGCCACACCCGTGCGCTGTTGGAATCGGTCGCCGCGCCGTTTCATCCGAAATCGCATCACCCTTTGCGCGAAGCGCGGCTGGGACGGTTGCTCGATGCGTTTCTCGAAATCCGCGATCAGGCGGAAGCGCTCGCCCGCCAGCGCGGCGTGCGTCCCTTCACCCGGTTCCGCCTGCGCCACCTGCGCGCTTTCCTGCGTGTGTGGAAACAGAAAACGCGGTGGGACGAATCGAAAGTGGGCCGCGCGGCCCGGCGGTTCAAATTTTTTCTCATCACGCGCTGGGTGGTGATGGCGGCGCGGTTTATGGACCTCGCCTTCTGGTCGGCGAAGATGGCGTTTTATTTCGTGTACGACATCGCCTTCCGGGTCCTGCTTCTGCGCTGGTACCTGACTGTGGGCGAACTGGCCATCCGGGTGTACCGCGACCGCGATCCCGACTCCGCGGTACCCGATGAAGACGTGCTGAAAGATATGGACGACCTGCCGGAACCCGAACCCGTGGCGGAAAGTCCTTTGCCTGCCGAAGTGAAGGAGTTGGTGCGCGCCTCGCGCAAGCAGATCCTGTATCACACGCGGCCGCTCAAGTGGAACGAGACGCGCGCCGTGTATCAACAACTGGCAACCGATATCGCGCGGTATCACCACCCGCACTCCGACGATCCTTTATGGGAGGCGCGCCCGTATGACCTCCTGCTGGCACTGGCCCGGTTCGCCGAGCAGGTGGCCCGGTTGCGGGACCAGCCGGTGCTGAGCAAACTCATGGACCTGCGCCTGTCGCACCTACTGAGAATGAAAGACACCACCGACTGGATTCTGGAGAGCCAGATCTTCAATCTCGTGCGCAAATACAAGGTGGGCACGGCGGTCAAGTATTCGACCCTCATCTACAAGGCGTTCCGCCGCGGGCATCCAGGCATTCTGTTCCGCGATTTCGCCTTCACCATCGCGCAGGAAGGGTTGAAGCGATGGCTCATGGTGTACCTGCATGGCAAGCTGGCCGTACAGGCGCATTTCATCTATCGCGAAAAAGCGCCGGTGCCGCCCGTCTCTCCGCCTTCACCCGCCGAAGAGCCCGCTCACGCCACGTCCAGCCGGTAAGCAACACGCACCCCCGCGGAATACACGTCCGCCCAGTGCGACGCCTTCTTCTGCTGTGGCGTCCACAGTTCTTTCCAGTGGCACGGCTTTTCGATGTACGCCGACCAGTCCATTGCCACGGCCCTCAGGCCAAGCGATGCAAACCAGGTTTCAAGAAGCGGAATGCTGGGAAACGTGGTGAGGCTCAGGTTGCGGTCCTTGTGCGCAAACGATTCGGGCAGGGTGTAATCCTTTTTCTCCGATTGGGTGAGCGTGGTGAACAGGATGGGAAGGTTCAGCACCTCGTCGGTCACGTGTGGGTGAATGCCCAACGCGTCCTTGCCCTGCAGGGCCGCATACGCGGCGGTGAAGGTGTCGAGCAGAATGCACCGGCGCGCGGCGCGTTTCATCAAGGTGAGCAGGCGGTACGGCTCGGCGGTGTAATAGAGCATGCCGAAACAGAAAATCGTGTCGTACACCCCCTCGCCGCAAGACTCCAGCAGTTCGAATGCATCCCGCACCTCAAACCGGAATTGTTCCGGTGGCACCGAATGGTTCGCAAACAGAGCCTCCGCACGCCGGATCGTGTCCGCTTCGGTATCGACGCCGTGCACGAACGCCGCGTTCATCTGAAGCGCGGCATAGGAGAACGTGCCGATATGCGAAGCGAGGTCCAGCACCCGTGCGCCTGCAAGCGTGTCGCGGTTCCGGTTCAGCAACACATCGGCGCGTGCGTTCAGGCAGGCGTGGTTGTAGGGAATGGCCCAGCGCGCGGCGCGGGTGTCGGTAGTCAGGAATTCCGAGTCGGGAGTGAACAGTTCGAAGGGTGTGGGCACGGCGGACATGGGGTGAAGGGTTCGTTCAGATCAATGGCCTTTCATCATAATCACAAAGCGGGATTTTGCAAGCCGCGCCGTCTCCCCTGCTGGAGGCGGATTTTGAAACGGCCCGGTTTGGGGAAAAGGGTGTAAGGGCTCCCCGATACGCCCGACGAAAAATGGGTTGCCTCATATATCTGAATATATGAATATACCGATATAGATTGGGATCGGCAGACTTATGAAACCTGAGAGGTCTCAAAAAAAGGCGGGCTCACGGAGCCTGCGTGTATTTGCGGGCATGCTGGCGGTGTTTTTTACCGCAACCACCTCCCCGCAGGCGCAGGAAACGACGCTCATCCGCGTCGGCGGTTCGACCACGGTGTTGCCCATCGTCACCGTCGCCGCCGAGCGTTATCAGCAGTTGCATCCGGAGGTGCGCATCACGGTCAACGCCGGCGGCAGTGGCGTCGGCATCCACGGCATCGGTTCCGGGCGGCTCGACATCGGCATGGCGTCGCGCTCCATCACGCGGGACGAGATGGAGCGGTATGCCGGATCGAAATTGCGGACGCATGTGGTGGGACGTGACGCCGTCGCCTGCGTCATCTCGTCGGAAGTGTACAAGGCCGGAGTGACGTCGCTCAGCCGAGACCAGATCGCCAGCATTTATCGCGGCCGTATCACCAACTGGAAAGAGGTCGGCGGACCCGACCGGCCGATCATCGTCATCGACAAGGAACCGCATCGCGGCACGCGGCATGTGTTCATGCGATTCGTATTCGGTGATGAAAAAGCGCGGGCTCCGGGCGCGCGCCTGGTGACCGGATCGAACAACGAAGAGCAGGTCAAGGTCGCGCAGAGCGACGCCGCCATTGGCATGTTGTCCCTGGCGTGGATCAATGACGACGTTGCCGGCGTCGGCATCCGCATGGAGGGACGCGTCATCGCCCCCACGCTCGAAAATGTGCGGAACGGATCGTTCCCCATCGCGCGCGATCTGAATTTGATCACCGCCGGACCGCCCGAAGGCGCAGTGAAGGCGTTCATCGATTACCTGCTGGGGCCGGAGGGACAGGTCATCGTGCAGGAGTCCGGTTACATTCCGGTGAACGGCCCGGTGCCCGTCAACTGAATACCTATCGCAGGAGGCTCTCTGCATGAAATCCCGCTCCCTGTCCTCCGTTATTTCTCCTTACCGGGGTCCGGCGTTCTGGCTGACCGGGACGATGGCTTTGGTGGCGGTGGTTTCGGTGGCGGTGCTGTTCGCCTTCCTCTTTTGGGAAAGCCTTCCCGTTTTTTCACAGCGGGGTGTTTCGTTTTTGACCGGCACCGAGTGGTTTTCGGGTGAAGTGTACGGCGCACTGCCGATGGTCATCGGCACCTTATGGGTGACGGCGATCGCCTTGTTTTTCACCCTGCCGGTGGCCTTGGGGGCGGCGGTGTTCACCTCCGAGTTCCTTGCCCCCCGCGCACGTCTCACCGTCAAGGCGGTGATGGAACTGCTGGCGGGCGTGCCGGGCATCGTCTATGGCCTGATGGGCGTCACGCTGGTTGCCGTGTGGGTGCGGGATGCGTTCGGTCTGATCGACGGCAACACGCTGTTCACCGCGGGCCTCCTGCTGGCGGTGATGATCCTGCCTACGGTGATGACGCTTTCCGAAGACGCCCTGCAGGCGGTGCCGGGAGAAGTGCGCGACACGGCGCTGGGCCTCGGCCTCACGCGGTGGGAGACACTGCAACGCGCGGTCCTGCCGCAGGCGGCTCCGGGCATTGCGGGTGCGGTGTTTCTCGGCATGGGGCGCGCCATGGGGGAGACCATCGCCGTGATGCTGGTCATCGGTGGGCTCGACCGCATCCCCAATCCCTGGTTCAACGTGTTTTTGCCGGGGCAGAGCATCCCGTCCAAGATCGGACGCGAAGCGGCGGAGTCGTTGGGATTCGGCCTGCAATGGCACGCGCTCATCGGGCTGGGATTGATCCTGTTCGTCATGGTCATGATGCTGTCGTGGATCGGCAACCGCCTTCTTAAAAGGGTGAGAGTATGAACCGGCGCGCGTTTGAAAAGCTGGCTATCGGCATCTCCGGGGCCCTCGCTCTTTTCGGTTGCCTGATCCTCGTGTTCATCCTCGTGACGGTATGGATGCGCGGCGCACCGGTGCTGGACTGGCATTTTTTCACCGCTCCGGCGTCCGGGTTCGGTCACGACGGCGGCGTGCGGTACCAGATTCTGGGCACGGTGCTGTTGATGACGGGCGCGGCCCTGGCGTGCCTGCCGGTGGCGCTGGGATCGGTGTTGTTTTCGACCGAGTTCGTGCGTTCGCCGCGCCTGAAGAAAAATTTCCGTTCCCTCATTTATTCGTTGAACGCCGTGCCGACGGTGCTGTTCGGCCTCATGGGTTACATCGTGTTCGGGGTTCTTCTGGACACGGGCGTGTCGTGGCTGACGGGCACGTTGATCCTCGCCATCATGATCCTGCCCACCCTGCACGTGAGTTTGCTGGAGGCGGTGGAATCGATTCCCAGCCACTACCGCGAGGCCGGGCTGGCGCTGGGGTTGACGCCGGGGCAGCTCATCCGCTCGGTGATCCTGCCGCACAGCATGTACGGCCTGGTGACGGGGACCTTGCTGGGCCTTGCCCGCGCGGCGGGGGAGACGGCGGCCATCATGTTCACCGCCACGGTGTTCTCCGGCGTCACCGTGCCGCGTTCGTTCACCGAGCCCGTCACCACCCTGCAGACGCATATCCTGGTGCTGGCGCAGGAGGCGCTCGATCCCAATGCCGTGTCGCAGGCGTGGGGTGCGGCGTTTGTTCTGCTGATGGGGGTGATGGTGCTGATCGCGCTGGCGCTGGTCTGGCGCACGCGCCTGCGCATGGAGGCCGAGCGATGAGCGATCAACCGGTGCTGTCGCTGGAGGCGGTCACGCTGCGCTACGGAGAGCGCGTGGTGCTCGACAACGTGTACGGCGCGTTTCCGCGTAACTCCGTGTGCGCGCTGACAGGCGCTTCGGGGAGCGGCAAGTCCACGCTCCTGCGCACGTTCTGCCGGATGAACGACGCGTTGCCCGGTTTTCGCGTGGAAGGAACCGTTTCGGTGATGGGACAGGATATTTATAACGAGGGGGTGGATGTGTACACCTTGCGCCGCCGTGTGGGATTGATTTTTCAGAAACCCTGCGTGTTTCCCAAAAGCATTTATCACAACGTGGTGTTCGGGTTGCGTCACCATCACCCGGACAAGAAAAACGAGTTTCCCGGCCGCGTCGAGCAGGCGCTCAAAAAGGCGTTTCTGTGGAACGAGGTGAAAGACCGCCTCGATGACCCGGCGCCGACGTTGTCGCAGGGACAGCAACAGCGCCTGGCCATTGCCCGCACGCTGGCGGTGGATCCCGACATCCTGCTGATGGACGAACCCACGTCGGCGCTCGATCCCAAATCGGCCCGCGCCATCGAGGAGTTGATCCTGTCCCTCAAATCCCAGCACACCGTGGTGTGGGTGACGCATCAGGTGGAACAGGCCCGGCGCACCGCCGACTGCATTCTGCGCGTGGAGGGCGGCGGCGTGGTGGCGGATAAAGGCCAGCCTCTCTAAATCCCTTCAAATCTTCTCCTTTTCACGGAAACCCGCGGGGCCCGCCGCGTTGTGCTTTTAAAGCCTTCCACTTCCTTTTATAATCGGGGTGATCGAAAACCCGACCGGAATGCCTGGCCGTCATGAAAAAATCACATACCGCACGCAAACCGCATTTTGCGCTTTCTTCGGGAGATGAGGCGCTTTCGACGCTGGGCGAGGAGTTGCTCAAGAAGTACCCCGACATGCTGGAGAAGGTCGAGCGTTTTCACCGCACGGACAAGGCGGTGCGGCGCAAGGCCGAACGGGTGCTGGAGTTGTTTCCCTACGACTGGCAGGACCCGGAGTATTTTCTGGATGGGGTGATGCACTGCGTGCGCGGCAACTACCTGGGCGCGCTCGGCGTGTTCTCCGACATCATGGAGAAAGAACCGGAAGCCTACCCTGTCTATCACATGCTGGGTTACGTGTGCGGGACCATGGGCAAGCACAAGATGGAAGCGGATTACTACCGCAAGTCGCTGAAGCTGAAACCCGACGCGGTACAGGTGTATTACGATCTCGCCATCGCCTGCTGGTTGATGGGAAAAGATCAGAAAGCCTTTGCCGCAATGAAGGACAGCGTTCAGCGCGTGCAGGATTTCAATGTGGCCGATCACTGGCTGACTTACGCCTCCGACAACCTGGGGCGGTACATCGATCCCGACACGCTGGCGGAAAAGGAAGAAGGCGAAAAGGTGCGGTGCCTGGCGCAGGCGTATTACATGCTCGGCCATGCGTTCGTCGAATATGGGCTGAACGCCGCGGCGCGCACGGCGTTCAAAAACGCGGTGCGGATTCAACCGAAGTTCGCCGATGCGTATTACGAGCTGGGGGCGCTCCATGTCAAGAAACTGCGCAACAAGGAACGGCGTAAAAAATACCTGGAGGAAGCGGAACGCCTCTATGTGCGCAAGGGAGACCTGTTGCGCGCGTCGATGGCACAGCAGTTGAACCAGTTGCGTGACGACGCTCCAGAGGAGGAAGACTCCGCTGAGGAATGGATGAAGGAAGGACTTCGCCTGCAAACGCTGGGCCTGTACCAGCGCGCCATAGACGCCTACAAGATGGCCATCTCCTTCGAGCCGAAGTTCCTGGATGCGTATTACAACATGGGCGTCGCCTACGGCAGTCTGGAAGAGCAGGGCATGGACACGCTGGTCAGCGCCATCGGCGCGTTCAAACAGTCGATCCGTCTCAAGCCCGATTTCATTCACGCGCACATCGCCCTGGCCGCGGCGTACCTGCGGCGGGGGGAGAACCGCGATGTGATTTATGTGCTGGAGAAAGCGCGCGAGATCGATCCCGACAACCACACCGTGTATTATTACCTGGGCACGGCATACCGGCTGGAAGGCGAGTTGGAGACGGCGCTCGACATGTTCGAACGGGCCATGCGGCTGGCGCCGGATTCATTGCAGGTTCGGTTTTCTCTGGGACTCGCTTGCATGGACTGCGGACACCATGATGCGGCGCGCGATGCGTTGATCGAGGTCCTGCGCATCAAACCCGATTTTCCGGATGCGCATTACCTTCTGGGTTACTTGTACCGCGAAATATTCAGGTTGGAAGAGCCGGCGGTGGCACACCTGAAAAAAGCCGAAAGGCTGTACGTCAAATTAAAAGATCACGAACGCGTCGCTAAAATCCACCAATTGCTGGAAGCCGCAAGTGAGTGACCCCCTGCTTGAATGAATATTCTCCTGTGCCCCATGCGTTTTTTGTTCCGACAATCCGTGACGATCTGCATGTTGGTGCTGATGGCATCCGCGCTTTGGTTTCCTCCGGTTTCGATGGGCGCGGAAGAAGCTCCCGCGTCGATGTCCGCTTACGAGATGGCGGAGCAGGCGGTGATCGACACCCTGTATTACCGTTACGATCCGTGGTTCGACCGTTTCGCCCACCGCATCCGCGAACTGGAATCGCAGCCGGGAAGCATTCCCAACCACCTCGAGTTGATGAAGCTGTATTTTTATTCCGCCGCGTTGTATGCCGAACTTACGCACACGCTGTCGTTCACCGAGGATTACCAGGTCGAGTCCATCCGCAAGGCGTTTCAGTCCAATTCGCAAAAGACCATCGAGATCGCCAACCAACTGTTGGATCGTGAAAAGCTGAAGCAGTCGGATCGCGCTGATGCGTTTTTCTTTCTCGGTGTGGCGGAAGGGTATGCGGCGCTTCTCGAATACGGGGAAGGGCACATTCTTTCGGCGCTGATCGATGGGCTGCGCGCCGACAATCACCTTGAAGATGCGCTCAGTCTCGATCCGCAACACGCCGACGCACATGTGGGGCTGGGGGTGTATCGTTATGGCAACACGCGGCTGGGCGGATTCGGCAACTTCATCCTGCAGGGCGGACGCGACCTGCGGCTGACCGGACTCAAGCACATCGAGCGTGCGCTGGAAACGAAAATTCTGTCCCGGCCGCTGGCGCTCAAGACACTCATCTGGTTTTACATCTCCGAGCAGATCAACCCCGCTAATGAAGGCCTCGCCGACAGCGATTTGTTGTCGCCCAAAACCGCACGCCGCCGCGCGCTGGCGCTGATGCAGGAATATGAAACACGTTACTTCGTTGACGTACCGGTAAAAGACTTTCCCGGCAACAAGGGATTTGAAATGATGCGCGCCATCCAGGCGGTGCTGGACGGGGATTACCGCGCGGCGAAGGAGCATTTCTCCAAAGCCCTTGAGGTCAGCCGGTATCTCATCGATCAGCGCGGCTTGAAGGTCAATCCCAAATACCTGGCCACGGTGCAGGCGGGTGTTGAATTCTGCGACCTCATGCTGCTGGAGCGGACCGTGAACCTCGCCCGGAAACCCAACCCTTTGTGCGCGGGCGTCACGGCGCAGATCCGGTTCATTGAGGAAGGCGGCAGTATGGTGGAATACCAGTCCGCCAAAATCCGCCGGGAAATTCAGGACGTGTTCTACAACCGTTTGAAACGCATGTCGGCAGAACACGGCTGCTGAGTGCGTCTGCCGCCGGCCTCTCCTCTTTCTTGTTCACCCATTTGTAAGGGAAGCTCCGTCCTTGCGACCAATCGTGCGGCAGATCCACTTTTCCAGCGTCTGTTATACTGGATCGGTCTCAACCTGTTGAACCCTGTCGAAGTGACTGAACGGCTATCATGAAAAAAAAGATCGCGGTGCTGGTGGTGTTCGCGCTGGCCATCGCCGCATTTTATGTTTTCGATCTCGGGCGGTTTCTGTCTCTGGAAAGTTTGAAAACGCACCGGGAGCAGTTGTACGCGCTTTATGAGGCCAACACGGGATCGATGATCTTCGGTTTCATCGCCGTGTACATCGTGACTGTGGCGCTCAGCCTGCCCGGTGCGACCATCCTCACCCTCACTGCGGGCGCCATTTTCGGTGCGTGGACGGGGACGCTCATCGTCAACGTCGGCGCGACGGTCGGGGCGACGCTGGCGTTCCTGGCGGCGCGGTTTCTGCTTCAGGACTGGGTGGAAAAGAAGTTCGGCGATCGCATCAAAACGTTCAACGATGGTTTTTCCAACAACGCGCTGGGGTACATTTTATTCCTGCGGCTGGTTCCCCTGTTTCCGTTCTTCCTCATCAATCTCGTCTCCGGCCTCACCCGTGTGCGGCTCGGCACGTACTTCTTCGGCACCATGTTCGGCATCATGCCGGGTTCGTTCGTGTACGCCAATGCCGGGGCGAACCTCGCCTCCATCGATAAGCTGGGCGACATCGCCTCGCCGCAGGTGCTGGGATCGTTCGCCCTGCTCGGTCTGTTCGCCCTCATCCCAACACTATACAAACAATTCAAAGGTAAAAAGAATCTGCCGCCGGATGTGAAGGAAGCCGAAAACGCGAACGACGCGTGATATCGGTGCCGGAGTTTTCCGATGGACTACGGCCTCAAGCCGCATGGTTGTTCAGGTTTTGGCGGAAGGCGGCGAAAATATCCTTAATGGGCGGGATGAGCTTGGCCTGCAATTCGTCCGGCACGAAGTTGATCTTGTCCACCGGCCAGTGCTCCAGGGCGCGCACGTCCAGCCGGTACGGCTGGTAATGCATCTCCAGCGTCTGCTCGTATCCGTAGATCAGGAGATACTGGTGCACTTTGTGGTACCAGTTCAGAATGTCATCCGGCTCGGACAAGCCTTGAAGGAACGCCTGCGTCATGTCTTTAATGATTCCTTCGGCGTGCTCGATGAAATCGGGATCGTGCGCCTGCTCCAGTGTTTTGTACAGAATGATGATGTCCTGCAAAAGGTACTTGATCTGTTGCGGATCCTTGAGCGGCGGCTTGCGGTCGCGGTGCAGGTTCTGTTTGAGTTCCTTCACCAGGCGGAGTGTGTCGTAGATGATCGACTGCTCCCATGTCGCCGTGTTCCACACGAAGATGGGCCGCACCCAGCGCACGGTTTCGGTGGCGTCCTCCATGTGCATGGTGATGTTGGGCTTGAGCTTGTTGGTGTAGGGCAGGCGGCCGCCCCACATCTTGAGTTTGAGGTCGAGTCCCTCCGGCTGGAATGCCTGCCTCAGTGTGGAGGAGTACACGCTGACCAGTTTTTCCAGATTCTCGTGCACTTCCAGCGGGCCGCCGGATGGCAGGTTGACGATGCAGTAGTAACGCCAGATGCGCCGCTTGGATTTGCCGTCGGGCCTGGCGATGAAATAGGTGCCGCCCCAGATTCCGGAAGTGATGGGGAGGTCCATCCCGTAACGGCTTTTCATGACCGCCGAAACCGTTTGGGCGACGTTGCCATACAGTTCATTCAAATGATAGAGATTGGTGTGCTGGTCTTCGGTGAATACCGGCCCGGATGTGGGGATCAGTTCCATCAATACCTGTCGGCTTACGGTTGAACTTGGACTTGGCAATCGAATGCACTGGAACGTGGAATGCGAAGTCGTGCTATCTGTACGGATTCGGGTTCCGAGATTGTATTCTGTTTTCAGGGAAAATTCAAAGCCTGCTTTTCCGGCGCAGACCGTGCAGGGTATATAATAAGGGCATTCAGGGACGGAACCTGGATCGACCAAAAGGAGGGATTATGAGGATCGGATTTGTGGGGTTGGGAAAGATGGGCGCCAGCATGGTCCAGCGCCTGATTTCCGAGGGGCACGAGGTGGTGGCGCACGACCGTTCCGAAGAGAGAATGGCGGTTGCGGTGCGGCAGGGCGCGCAGTCCGCCGATACGCTCAGCACACTGGTGAAACAGCTTCCGGAGAGAAAGGTGGTGTGGATCATGGTGCCCGCCGGGGTGCCGGTGTGGGAGACGGTGGAGGCACTGCTGGGATTGCTGGGCCCGAACGACATCATCATCGATGGCGGCAACTCCAACTGGCGGGATACGGGCAAGGTGGCTGAGAAAGTGCACGACCGCGGCCTGCATTATATCGACTGCGGCACCAGCGGCGGGGTGTGGGGATTGAAAGAAGGCTACTGTCTGATGTACGGCGGACACGACGAACCCTGCCGGTATGTGGAACCCGTCTTCGAAGCCCTGGCGCCGGAGAACGGCTACCTGCACGTGGGCGCGAGCGGTTCCGGGCATTTCGTCAAGATGGTGCACAACGGCATCGAATACGGCATGATGCAGGCGTACGCCGAAGGATTCGAGCTCATGAACAACTCGCCGTTCGACATCGACCTCCATGCGGTGAGTGAAGTGTGGCAGAGAGGAAGCGTGGTGCGGTCGTGGTTGCTGGAGCTGGCGGCATTGGCGTTAAAGGACGACCCGAACCTGTCGAAGCTGGAACCGTATGTCGAGGACAGCGGCGAAGGGCGCTGGGCGGTACAGGCGGCGATCGATTTCGACACCCCCGCTCCGGTCATCACGCAAAGCCTGTTCGCGCGGTTTCAGTCGCGCCAGCAGAATTCGTTCGCCATGAAACTGCTTGCGGCGCTTCGCAACCAGTTCGGCGGGCACGCGGTGAAAGGCAAATAATCGCAATGAGATGGTTTCCGGGAGGGATTCCCGTTTTATAATGGGAGACAATCCAGCTTTTCCGGAAAATTCCAATCACGTTTCCAGGCGGACAAGGGTATGGTCAAACTCGATAACTGCATCCTCGTCATCTTCGGCGCGTCCGGCGACCTGACCCGGCGCAAACTCGTTCCGGCGTTGTTCAATCTGTATCAGAAGGATATGCTTCCGGAAAAGTTCGCCGTGCTCGGCGTCAGCCGCACCAAAATGACCGATGCCTCCTTCCGCAAATCCCTCGCCGAAGGCGTGGAGGACGCGGACGAAAAGCCGGACCCCGACGATTTCCGCAGATTCGCCAAAGCCCTTCATTATCTTTCCATCGATCCCGGGGAAGCCAGCGACTACAGCAAGCTGGTCAAGCGTCTGAAGAAGCTCGACGAGAGTCTTGGCACCGAAGGCAATTTCATCTACTACCTGTCCATCGCACCGTCGATGTATGAAGTCATCGTCGAAAATCTGGGCGTGGCGGGCCTGCAAAAGGAAAAGAAACACGACCAGGCCTACAAACGCATCATTGTCGAAAAACCTTTCGGCTACGATCTCGCTTCCGGGCAGATGCTCAACAAGAAACTGCTCAAGGTGTTCCGCGAACCGCAGATTTACCGCATCGATCACTACCTCGGCAAGGAAACCGTGCAGAACCTTCTCGTGTTCCGGTTTTCCAACGGCATCTTCGAACCGTTGTGGAACCGCAACTTCGTCGATCACGTGGAGATCACCGCCGCGGAAACCGTGGGCGTGGGCACGCGCGGCCGGTATTACGACGCCTCCGGGGCGCTCCGCGACATGGTGCAGAACCATCTGCTCCAGATCCTCGGTATCATCGCCATGGAGCCGCCGCCTTCATTCGATTCGTTTGCCGTGCGCAACGAAACGGTGAAGGTGTTTCAGTCACTGAAGCCGATCACCGAAGACAAGGTGGAAGACCTGGTCGTGCGCGGCCAGTACACGAAATCGCAGATCAACGGGCAGATCATTCCCGGTTACCGCGAGGAGGAACACGTCCCTCCTTTTTCGCGAACGGAGACGTTCGTTGCGATGAAAGTATTCATCGAGAACTGGCGCTGGGGCGGCGTGCCTTTTTTCATCCGCACCGGCAAGCGCCTGCCGACGCGCGTGACGGAGGTGGTGATCCATTTCAAAAGCACGCCGCACATCCTGTTTCGGCACAAGGGCGAACACGTCTCCGTGCCCAACCAGCTCATCATCCGCATTCAGCCGGACGAGGGCATTCTGCTCAACTTCGGCATGAAACGCCCCGGCGCGGGCTTTCACGTCGAGAAGGTCAACATGGACTTTCATTACTCGGAACTGGGCGACACCAGCCTGGCCGATGCCTACGAACGCTTGCTGTTGGACTGCATCCAGGGCGATCCCACCCTGTTCGCGCGCGGCGATGCGGTGGAGTCCTGTTGGCGGTTCGTCGATCCCATCCTCAAACACTGGGCCGCCAAGCCCGGCGAAGCCATCTACGGTTATCCCGCCGGCACCTGGGGTCCGCGTCAGGCCAGCGCGCTGTTCTCCCAGGCGGGTATGGACTGGCATTGCCCCTGCAGGAACCTGGTCGAAGACGGCCTGTTCTGCGAGTTGTAACCGCCCATGACGGATTCGCAAGCTCACTGGTTCGTGCGCGAGGATGCGGAGAGCACCGCGCGTGCGTTGGCGAAGGAATGGGTGCGCCGCGCCGGGGTGGCGGCGTCCAACGGTCTGCCGTTTCGCATTGCGCTTCCCGGCGGTTCGACTCCGCGACGCCTTATGGAGGTGGTTGCGCAGACGGAAAACGCGAAGGCCATCGACTGGTCGCGCGTGCATCTGTTCTGGGGTGATGAGCGGTGCGTGCCGCCGGATCACGCCGAAAGCAACTACCGCATGGCCAAGGATGCGTTGTTGGACCGCATCCCGATCCCTTCCGCAAACATCCACCGCATCCGCGGCGAGGATGACCCACACAAGGAAGCGGTGCGCTATGCAGAAGAACTTCGGCGTGTGTTCGACGTTTCTGCGGATGCGGTGCCGCGTTTCGACTGGATTCTGCTAGGCATGGGGGCGGACGGGCACACGGCCTCGCTTTTTCCCGGGCAGACGGACGTTCTGGAATGCCGCGACCTGTGCGCGGTGGCGCGTCAACCGAAGAACGGCCAGGCGCGCATCACGCTGACATTTCCCGTATTGAATGCCGCTCTTTGCGTGTCGTTTCTGGTCACAGGCGCGGGAAAGGCGGAACGGCTGGTGGCGGTGCGCCGGGCCCCGGATCGAAAGCAACGTTACCCCGCCTCGCGTGTGGAAGCGGAGCGCATCGAGTGGTGGGTGGATAAAGCGGCGGCGTCACGGCCTGAATGATGAGTTGCGGTTTTCGACGGGCCTCGCCGAAGCAACTCACATCACGTTGACATCGACGCGGTGAATGCCGGAGACGCCGGCGGGAAACGGGTTGCGGTGGTCGTCGCGCTGTATGCCGCTGAACTGATCCGCCGCACGCACGGCGATGCGGTAACGTCCCGCACGCGGAAAGGTGACGGGATACGACCAGAACACCCAGGAGTACGGCGACAACGGTTTTTCGAGCTTCGCCAGCGACCAGTTTTTTTCTCCGTCCAGCGACACCTGCACATACTGGATGCCCCGGTCCCCTGCAAACGCCACGCCGCGCAGGGTGGTGCGTCGCGACTCCAGCCACTGCCCCTGTTGCGGGTGATCGATACGGCTGAAGATTTTTACTTTCCCGCTTTGCGTCCAATTGAGTTTTTGCCAGTATCCCGTGTGCGGTCCGTTCTGGATGCGGATTTCCTGCAACCACTTCACCTGCTTGATGCCGTAATAGCCCGGCACCAGCACGCGCAGGGGAAAACCGTGGTCGCGCGTCAGCGGTTGGCCGTTCATGCCGTGCACCAGAAGCGCGCCGGGGTGTTTGGCGGCGCTGAGGGGCAGGCTGTCGTGGTAGCCGTCCGCGCCTTTCAGCACCATCGTGTCGGCGAGAAAGTCCGGGTCCATGTCTTCGATCAACCGGGCGAGCGGCAAGCCCGTCCACTCCGCATTGCCGATGGCATAGCCGCCGATGGGATTGCCGATGCAGTTGAGGGTGATGATGCGCGTGACCGACGGCCGTTGGATAATGTCATCGTAGCGCAGGGATTGCGGTCTGGTGATGTCGCCTGCAAGGCGCAGGGTCCACGAAGACGCGTTGCGGGGAAGCGCATCCGGCGGGCCGGAGATGTCTTCCACGTAAAACCGTTTGACGGGCGTGATGGGGGAGAGTTTGCCGGTGGGGCGGGCGATGTCCGGCGTCATGTCGGAGACGTGCAGGACCGATCCGCGCCGGGCGCTTTTGTGCGTCGTCCGCCACGGACGCGCCAGCGCGCGCAAAGGCGCGAGCAGACACAGCGCCAGCGACGCGAGCATGAATCGTATAAAAGCACTGCGGGTCATGACGCGAAAATCATTCCGGCGGGTTACTGGTAATACTTCGCCTTCTTCTCGCCGAAGAGCACGAGTTTAAGCGAAGGCGTGCCTTCGTGATCGAGGAACACTTTGTACGTGTAGCGTTCCGTAGCCCCGCCTTCCCAGTAAATGAACAACTGGCCGTTGGCGGCGGAGTAGCGTCCGGTCGAAACATTCGGACCGCCTTCCGAATGCGCGTTCACGCCGAGCCCTGCGGTGTTGCCATCCACGCGGGTCTGTGACGAATACAACACGGTGCCGTCCGGTTTGAACGTCCACGTGACGGTGGAGTTGGAAAACACCGAGGCACCAAGACCCACACTGCCTTCCGTCGTGCTTCTCGACCAACTGCGGAGCAGGGCGGAGTCGATGGACGGCGGCGTGGCCGCGAGGCTGGCGAACACCTTGCGCGCCGTATTTTCGAGACCGCGTTTGCTGTCTTGCGGCGCGAGATGAATCATGTAGATGCCCTGGTCCTGATGGATGGTGAGGAACACCACGTGCTTGTGTGTCACGCCCGCCGGCAGTTTGCCCTGGAAGGTCATCACCGTCGCCGCGCCGAGCTTGGTGGTGAACGCGTTCGGCTGGCCGGTGCGTTTCATGCCGGGGAAGTTGGCGGTCCAGATCTGGTCGAAGAATTCAGCCACGCGCGGGTCTTTGGGATCGGTGATGCCTTCGGCGGCGACGCTCTGGAACAGCAGGAATTCTTCCGGGATGCCTTGCGGGTTGAACTGCACCGGTTGCGGGATGACGTAGATGCCGGACTCGTCTTCCTTCAGGAGCCAGTCACCGGGATAGTCGAATTGAATCCCGGCAGGATGCTTGAAGGTCTTCCAGCTTCCCGCCTGCGCGGAAACCACGAAGGAGGTCAAGAAAAACAGAATCGTTGCCAACGCCCGGACACCAAACGGGGCAAACCGGAATGGATACCGCATAATCCCTCCTTGGAGAAAAACCCCTGCCGCCTCTTTTGAATGGAGCCGAAGGCGTCCCTGCGGGAGGGAGGCAATCGGGCTCGATCAACCGCAACAGGAGTCGTCGCCGCTGTCTTCCACCTGTTCGGTTTCCGGGTCGGTGATGTTGAACAGGCCGCGGTACGGACCGTGGCTCAAAATCTCGCCCAACTCTTCCTTGATCTCCACGACCTTTCCGACCGGAAACGTGATCCCCTCGCAGGTGACTTCGTTGAACGGCCCGGCGTAAACGGCGAGCACGTTGCCACTGCAACAGGATTCTTCGACGTCCAGCGGTTTGTAGGCGGTGAGCAGGTACGAATAGAACTTGATGCCCTCGACCTCTTTCCACAGGTAGTCTTTGATGACCTGAAAACCGTAGAACCCGGCCTGCCGGGAATAGTCGAGGAATTCGTCGAGTGTGAGCGCGCCGGAGACGCACTCGCCCCACAGCTCGCGGTTCTCGCGCATGGCGGTGGGGACGGGTTGGTCGGAGATGATGTCGGCGATGACGAAGCGTCCGCCGGGTTTCAGGATGCGGCGGATTTCCTGAAACACGTCACGTTTGCTGGGAGACAGGTTGACCACGCAGTTGGAGGTGACCACGTCGGCGCAGTTATCCTCCACCGGGATCGATTCCAGAAAGCCGTGGTGGAACTCCAGGTTGTTGTAGCCCAGGTTCTCCGCCACGCGGCCGGCGTTGTTGCGGGCGACGTTCAGCATTGCTTCGGTCATGTCCACGCCGATGACGCGGCCCGTTTTGCCGACGCCCCGCGCGGCGATGAAGCAGTCGATGCCGCCGCCGCAACCCAGGTCCACCATCGTTTCACCGGGCTGGATATCGGCGCGGCCCACCGGACTGCCGCAACCATAGGAAATACCCAGCACTTCTTCCGGAATGTGGGAGAGGTCGCCGGGTTCGTACTTGACGGGGCAACACAGGTTTTCCTGCGTGGCCGCCGCGGCCTTGGAGTAATACTCCCGCACGTCGTCGCGGGAAACCGTCGCTTCCATATCCATTTCCGATCGCCGTTCGTTCATTCAAATCATCCTTTCCAAGCCGGGCGGAGTGGCTTCCGCCTCGATCACAAACCCTGGTGTTTTTTCAGAGCCGCCTTGAGGCTTTCGCGGCAGTCCTCGGACATCTTCACTTCCGGGCCGAGCGGCGTGTCCTCCCGACCCAGATTCCGTGCCAGCGTGCGCACGGTCTCCAACTGGCGCTGGTAGGCGCGGCACATCTTGCAAATGGCCAGATGTATGCCCAAACGCAGTCGTTTGGAGAGAGGCAAAGTGTGGTCCATCATCTCCGAGATGAGCGGAGAGGTGTCTTCACACCGCATTATTATGAGTCGCGTCAAGGTGTCCATTCAATTGCATTCCATATAGCAGACAGGAATCCAGCTCAGATTCCTACCTCCAATAGTGGGTTTCCAGGCACTTTTTCAGTTGGTTCCGGGCCCGGTGCAGAATAACCCACAGGTTAGTCGGTTTGATTCCCATTTCCTTGCAGATATCTTCTGACGACATTCCCTCAATTTCTTTCATCACAAAGATGTCGCGAAACTTGCCGGACAACCCGTCCATGCACTGGTTGAGCGCTTCCATAAGCTGTGTGTTCTCCACCGCCTTCTCTGGATTGATCTCCCAGTTGCGCGGCGGCGAAACCCAGTGGCCGCTCTCATTATAAGCATTTTCGTAGGGATCGGCATCGTCGTCCGGCGTCAATTCATAGGTCCGCTGACTTTTCTGACTGCGGAAGTGGTCCATGATCTTGTGCTTCAGGATGCCGAACAGCCAGCTTTTTTCCGAGGATTTTCCGGCGAAGGTGTGTTGCGCCTGCAGGGCGGCGAGCAGGGTGGTCTGGATGATATCGTGCGCGATCATCGGGTCTTTTACCCGGACCAGGGTAAACCGGTACATGGTATCCCCGTACTTGTCGACCCATTGTTCGCTGTCTATATTCGGTTTGCTATCCACGCCACCTCAGGGTTGCCGTTTGTGGTGCAAGTTGACTTCGATCCGCTGGATTCCCTATACTTCCGGGTATGGACAAGACACCGGACACCGCCGAATGTGCACGCATCTTGAAGTCCCTGGGCGACGAATCCCGCCTTAAAATCGTCCAGCTTTTATTGCAGGGAGAATGCAGTGTGTCGCAAGTGGTGCAGTCGCTCAACATGGCGCAACCGCAGGTATCGCATCACCTGGCCATCCTGCGCGGATGCGGGCTGGTGAGCACGCGCCGTGAAGGCAACCGCATCATCAATTTCATCGATCCCGAAATCCGGTCCATGTTGAATAAAAAGGAACCGAGCCTGGATCTGGGATGCTGTTCGATCACCTTTTGAATGGCTTTTCCCGCTCTTTCCAATCCAGAATGGGCATTATACCCGTTCTCACCCTTCCCAAACAAACCTAAAAGGTTTTATTGTCCGCCTCCTGTGGAGGAGCCTCGGCGTACAGGCGTTTGTACAGGTCGTGGTTGCGTGAAACGCGTTTGACGTACTCGCGCGTTTCCGGGTAGGGAATGGATTCGATGAAGGCGTCGGGATCCTCCAGGTGGCGGAACCGTTCCTGCCACGCCGCGAGCACGTGGGGCCCGGCGTTGTAGGCGATGAGGATGTGGATGCGATTGCCCGCGTGCTCCTGCATGAGGCGGCTGAGATACCGCACGCCCAGGCGGATGTTGAGGTTGGGATCGAACAGCGCTTCGACGTCCAGGTCTTCGTCACTTCCCGCCTGCCGGTGCATGCGCGAGGCGGTCTTCGGCATCAACTGCATGAGCCCGCGCGCGCCCGCCGGTGACACCGACCAGGTGTCGTAAAGACTTTCCTGGCGCATGAGGCTGATCACCAGCAACGGATCCACGTCAAACGCCTTGGCCCAGTTGCGCACCTTCTGAAAGTACGCGGGTGGGTAATAATTTTTCCAGAACGCCTCCGGCAGTTCCTTTTCCCCGTGGGGCGATTTGAAACTGCGGTACAAACCGAGCACGCGCTGGGAGTCGGCAAACGCATGCGCGCGGTTGAACCAGTGCGACAGCCACATCACCCCGTCGTAATCCTTGCGCACCGATCCGGCCACCTGCCGCATTTCCTCGCGGGCGCGGCGGTGAAAGCCAAGCTCAATCAACTCCATCGCACGTGAGAAGTGAAACAGCTCGCTGTCGTCCAGTGGCCGGCCGGGGTCGGCGGGGGACTCGGCCTCCGGGGTCAGGCCGGTTTTGACCACCGTGGTGGTGGAGATGGGAGTGAGGCTGTGGGGGTTGGCCTGCGTGCCCAGTTTGTTTTTTGCCTGCACGCCGTAGTAGGTATAAGGGTACTGGTGTGCCAGGTCCGCGAACACCTGCCGGGCTTTGTCCGGCGTGTTCTGTTTTTCCAGAGACTTTGCCAGCCAGAAGGCGTTTTTGTCGGCGATGTCGCCTTCCGGCAGGCGCTGGAGATTGGTGCGGAACTGATCCGTCGCCTCGTCCCATCGCCCGGCGCGGTAATGCACCCAGCCGATCTGCCACGCCGCCTGCTGACCGAACTCGGTTTTTTCGTGGTCCTTCACCAGCAGGCGGTAAGCGGGCAACGCCGCGTCTTCGTTTTGCGCTTCTTCATATATCTTGCCGACGATGAACCCCGCCTCGGTTTTGAGGTCCCGCCGTTGGGCGGTCTTGACCACCTTCTGAAAATGCAGAAGCGCGCCGTCGCGGTCGCCCAGGTTCCACAGGTTGCGTCCGACGATGAACGTCGCTTTCGGCACCTTGGCGTGCAGGGGGTAACGGCGCATGAATTCGTTCAACACTTCGTTCGCCGCGGCGCGGTCGCGCAGTCCCTGGTGGGCGTCAGCCAGAATGAAATAAAAACGGCCGGGCAGGGCGTGCTTCGATGCGTTCATCAAGGACCGCACCTCATCGATGACGGTTTCGAACCGCGCCTGGCCGAGCAGTTTGCGCAGGCGGCGCGCGCGCTCACGAAGCGACAAGGGGGCTGCGGTGACTCCTTCCTGCCTGGCGAGGCGTGCGAGCGCCGCTTCGGCCTCCTCGGCTTTCGGGTGGTCGGGGTGAGTCACGTACAACGTGCGCCAGGCGTCGTACTCACCTTGAACATCGCCGGTCTTCTCGTACAGCTCGATTTGCTGGGCCACGATGCCGGGCAGGGTCTCCATGTAATCTTCCATGCTGGGCTGCGAACGGATCAGCCGGTAGGCTTCTTTCAGATGACGCAGGGCGGGTTCGGGATGGTTCTGCAGGTGGTGGATGTCCGCCTTCAACAAGTGAACGCGCGGCAGGAGGAGCGATTGCGGAAAGCGCACCGCCAGCCGGTCCAGTTCTGCCAGCGCTTCGGCATATTGTCCCAGCGCGGTCTGGGAGCGGGCGCGCTGGTAACGGATGTCGTCTTCCACCTCCGGGTACAGGGTCAGGCTTTTCTCGAAAAATTTCAGCGCCTGTTCATGATCCTGCCCGTGCGCCAGCACCCGCGCGAGGAGATACGTGACGCGTTTGCGGGTTGTGGTTTCCAGTGTCTGTTGTTCAAGCGGCAGGAGGGTTTCGAGCGCCCGCTCCCATTTCCCGGATTGCACTGCTTCCACCGCCTGACGGTAGTCCTCCTGCGCTTCCCCGGCTTTTGCGCCCGCGGGCAACACGGTGAGACAGAAGGCGAGGAGCAACGCCACGGTCTTCGGCAGAAGGCGCAGGATTTTTTCCATGATGTCGAGGCCCGTGTCGGCCGCGTTCACCGGAACCGGGCGGGTGGCGTCCATTTTTTTGAACCACGTGATCTGCCGTTTGGCAAAGTGGCGCGTCTCGCGCTGGATTTCATAACACGCACGCTCGAGGGTGATCTCGCCTTCCAGGTGACGCACCATCTGCGCGTAGCCGATGGAGGCAAACGGTTTCCATTCCTTTTTGTAACCGCGGGCGAGGAGTCCTTGAACTTCTTCCTTCAATCCATCGTCGATCATCCTCTCCACCCGGCGGTTGATGTGCGTGTACAGGTCCTGCCGTTCGCGTTCGAGAAGAAACAGGTGGATGTCGAAATCGTATGCCGCCTCCACCGCCGCCGTGTCCATGCGATGAAAACTGGAGAGCGGCCGGCCGCTCTGGCGGAACACGGTGAGTGCGCGTCCGATGCGGATGGGATCGTTCGGCTGAATCTGAGCTGCATATTCGGGATCGACCTTCCGCAACTCCTCGTGCAGGGCGGCGGGGCCGCGCTCTTCGATCTCGCGCCGCACCTGCTCGCGGATTTCAGGATCGGGCTCCACGGCGCACTCGTAATTTTCGATGAAGGTCTTGAGGTACAGCCCGGTGCCGCCCACCATGACGGGCGTTTTGTTGCGTGCCAGGATATCCCGCACCGCATCCTGTGCGCGTTGTTTGAAGTCGAAGGCGGTGAACGGTTCGTGCGGGTCCAGAATATCGATCAGGTGATGCGGCACGCGCGCGCGGATTTCCGGAGACGGCTTGGCGGTGCCGATGTCGAAATGACGGTACACCTGCATGGAGTCGGCGCTGATGATTTCCGAATCCAGTTGCCCCGCCAGCGCGAGCGCCGTTTCACTTTTCCCGGAGGCGGTGGGACCGGCCAGAATAATCAAAGCGTTCATAAATGGCCTGCATCGGCCCGGTGTACGAGCCGTCGGGGTTGTACATGACCAGCGTGCGGTCTTCGCACCGGCCCGCGTTTCCGGTACGCGTGGCCTCCACCAGGAGGATGCGCGGCTCGGTGTCGTGATGCCCGTGAACCGTGAGGCGGCGCCGGGGTGTGAGCCCGTTGCGCTCCAATTCCGTCATCCATTCCTCGCGCCGAAGAGGCGGGTAGGCCAGCACCAGTTTTCCTTCCGGTTTCAGAAGCGGCGCGGCGGCGGCGATGAGCGTCGGCAATGAGAGTTTGAGCTCGTGCCGGGCGATGGCTTTTTCCGGATCGGGGTTGATGCGGCCGCTGTTGCGTTTGCGGTACGGCGGATTGCTGACGATCCAGTCAAACGACGACGGCGGCAGGTCCCGCGCCATTTCAAGGAAGTCTGCATGGTGGATGCGGATGCCCGCCCGGCCGCTCTGCGCCACGTTGCGAATGGCAGGGCGCACCAGCGATTCCTGGATCTCCACGGCGGTGATGTCGAGACCCGGCTCGCGGCTGGTGAGGAGCAGGGGCAATATGCCGCAACCGGTTCCCACCTCCAGCACACGCTGGCCCGGATAAGGATCTACGAAATTCGCGAGCAGGAACGGCTCCACGGAATAACGGTAACCCGTTGGATTTTGCTCGATTGATATGGAATGGGACATCGGACCGCGCCCCCCGCGACGTTTAGAAACCGGTTCCAGTCTATCCCAAACCTGCCTTTGCGGCAAGATTCCAGAAAGTGAATAATGATCGATCTAATTGTTTTTAAACGGACATTCTGCTATACTTTTGTTATACATTTGTTGTAAATCAATGATAACGGATTCTCTTTTGAGGAGGGGGACCCTTGGACGGCATCATTACGGAACAGTCGATCATGGGTGCGGTCATCATGCTTTTGGGAATCGGCTTGTTGAATTGGTGCAACCGCATTGAACACAAGGAATACATTGCCCGCACCGATCCCCGCGAAAAATGGGGCTTTCTGGACGGTCAAAAAAAGGATGAAGTGAAAAAGCGTTCGATCCGCGGCACCCTCATGGCGCTGGCGGGAGCGGGGTTTTCGCTGTGGGGATTCATCATCCTGGTCATCCATTTTTCCACGATGAAGTGATGTCCGCGGATCAGAAAGGCCAGAACCATTTCGAGTGACCGCCGGAAAGGAGGATGGCCACGGGTTCCTGTTCATGCGCCATCGGATGCACGCGTTGACTGACCAGGTAACCGGCCTGCGGCGCGATCACGGTTTCCAGCAACTGGCCGCCGTACAGGTCAAACACTTCTCCCAGTTTTTGTCCCGCCTCGACCGTCACGCCCACCTTGCCGCAGGGCAGATACAATCCCGCCTGTTTCGTGTTCACCCACACTTCGTTTTTGGATTTGTAGAACATTGCCTCCGTCATGGTGGCATCTTCCTCGTTTTCGCAGGAAATAAACTCCATTTCGCGCAGAAAATGCACCACTGATTTGTAGAGGGCGTCGATGGCTGAAGGATCGCACACCTGTGGCCGCCCGGCGGACAGGGTGAAGGTCTGGATGTCCATGTCGTGCCACTGGCGGCTGAGTTGCAGGTTGACCGACGGGATGTCCGGCACCTCGCGGATCACCGCCAGATTGAAACGGCGGCTGGCCTTGCGCATGGTGAGGCTGGGACGGTAGGCGCGCACGTGCGGGGCGTCTTCGAAATGCGTCGAGCCGGTTTGCAGGATGATGCCGTAATCGGACCCGGCGGTTTCATGAAGCAGGCGGTTGCACAGGGTTTCGGTGAGGTCGCCCTCCTCACTGCCGGGGAAAGCGAGATCGGCGTCGAGGTTGTCGTACGACCACGTGGCGGAGCCGGATTCGAGCGCGCGGTGGTTGACCACCGGGAACACCTGCACGGTTCCGGACAGTTTCAAGCCGGGTTCGTTGCCGTCGGCGACGCTTTGCAAGAATTTCGCGATACGGCCTGCGGCGAGCACACCGTTCAACCGGTCGCCCTGAATGCCCGCGACGATGGACAGCGTCTGCCCGTCCTCAGGTCCCTTCCACAAATTTTTGTAGAGGGTGAGGGTGTCGCCGAGCGGCGTGGGGCTGGAAAAAATTTCCTGTTTCACGATTCCGGATCCAACGCGATGCGCACCAGCAGGGCGCCGGCGTGAACCAGCGGGTGCTCGCGCAGGGTGAACAGCAGTCCCGCCGCGGGAGCGGTGACATTTTCCAACACATCTCCTTCCACCACGTCCACGATCTGTCCCAGCAGTTGGCCCTGCTGGACGGACTCACCGGGGTGCGCCGAGCTGACAAACAGGCCGGAATGTTTTGCCGTCGTCTGCATGACCTGCTTCGGGTACAGCACGCGCGGCGAGCGCACACTCTCCGGCGACAGGTAGTTGGCGTCCAGGATTCCCAGGTGGCGCAGGTAATGCATCATGCCTTCAAACAGCGGATCGATCAGGTGCGTGTGGATGCGCTGGCAGATACCGGTTTCGATGACGAGGGTCGGAATTTTTTCCTGATTGAGATTGTAGCCGAGAGTCGATTCGAACAAACCCGCCATGGGGTGCACCCAGATGAGGTCGGCGTTGGCTTCGCTCGCGAGAGGAAGCAGGTCGACGGCGAATTCCTCGATCACGCGGATCTGCGGCAATTCCAGCAGGTGCAGGTTGCTGGCGTGGATGTCCACCGCGTATTCGCTGTTGTTGAGCAGGTCCTTGTACAGCAGTGAGGCGGCGCGGGTGCCGACGGTGTGGCCGTTTTCCTGGCCGATGACGCGGTTCATGTCGAGCCCGTAATATGGCCACAGGCGGTTGGCGCTGTGAACTCCGGCGGGGTTGGCGGCGGGGTAAATATTGATCTCGCCGAGAAACACTTCCGGCCGTGTGTCCTCCAGTTCGCGAAGTGCGTGGATCAGGCGGTGGCACAGGTACAGTCCCGCCAGTTCGTCGCCGTGCAGTCCCGCCACGAACGAAATGCGCTTTGTGGGTTTGCCGTTGTGGGCGGGGAAGGATTGCCGGACGATCTCCAGCCGCCCGCCCAGTGCATTTTTGATGGAAACGATGGCTTCCGTTTTCACGGTGCGGACTTTCTAGTGCGAGGGAGGGTTGGAATCGTTGTTTTTCTTTTTGGGCTCGATGCCCATGGCGTCGATCTTGCGCTTGAGCGTGTTGCGGTTGATGCCCAGCGATTTCGACGTGGCCACCTGGTTGCCGCGCCTGCTTTCCAGCAACTGCTCGAACAGGTGTTTCTCCACCGCCTGGATGAGCAGGTCGTAGAGCTGGCCGTCGGCGCTTTCCTGGTTTTTGGTGAGGAAGTCGCGTACCACGTTGCCCAGGTGCGTCTCCCACGTTTTGCCGGCCTTGGGGGTCTTACGGGCTTCGGTGAGGAGCGGGTCGGGCAGGTGATCCGGCAGAACCGGTCCGCGCGCCACCAGCACGAGGCAACGTTTGATGATGTTTTCCAGCTCGCGGATGTTGCCCGGCCAGGGATACTGCATGAGCAGTTCCGCCGTTTCCGGCGCGAGGTAGATGCGGTCCTGCCCCGAAGTCTTGCCGTATTTTTTCAGGAAGAACTCGGCAAGCAGGGGGATGTCCTCCGTGCGGTCGCGCAGGGGCGGCAGGTGGATGTTGATAACGTTGAGGCGGTGATACAGGTCCTCGCGAAACCTCTCTGCCTTCATGAGTTCGGGCAGGCGCTGGTTGGTGGCGGCGATGATGCGCACGTCCACGCGGATCGAGTCCTTGCCGCCGACGCGGTAGAACTCGTTGTTCTGGAGGACGCGCAGGATCTTGGCCTGAAGCGGCAGTTCCATGTCGCCGATCTCGTCGAGCATGAGGGTGCCGCCGTCGGCGAGTTCGAATTTGCCCTTCTTGGTTTCCACCGCGCCGGTGAACGATCCTTTTTCGTGACCGAACAGTTCGCTTTCCAAAAGCTCGCGGGAGATGGCGGCGCAGTTGATGAAGATGAACGGTTTGTGCGAGCGGTCGGAATAATGATGAAGCGCGCGTGCGACGAGTTCCTTCCCGGTGCCGCTCTCGCCGGTGATGAGCACCGGAAACTGCGTGGACGCGGCTTTGCCGATGACTTTGAAGATATCCTGCATGCGCCGGTTTTTGCCGATGATGGCTTCCAGCGAAAAGTCATCCTGTCCTTGTTCCGTTTTCTGTTCCACCTTGGGTTCCGGCGCCTGCACGCCGCGGCTTTTTTCCACTTTGTCGATGAGCTTCAAAATCTCGTCGAAGTCGAACGGTTTGCTGATGTAATCGTACGCGCCGTGACGCATGGCCTCGATGGTGTTGTTCATCGTGTCCTGCGCCGTCATAACGACGATGTGCGGGCGGTGGTCGGTGTCGCGCACTTTCTGCAGAAGTTCGAGGCCGCTGATGCCTTCCATGAAGATGTCGGTGAACACCATGAAGTAGGACTGACTGCGGATTTTCTGCAGGGCTTCCTCGCCACTGCATGCGGTGTCCACGTTGTAGGACGAATCCTCCAGCGCCTGCGTGAACAGCCAGCGGATGTTCTCCTCGTCGTCCACGATGAGGATGTCTTTCGAACCGTTCATGCATTCTCCTGTTTGACCGGCAGGTAAATCTGCACCCGGGTGCCGGAACCCGGTTCGGATATGACCTTGAGTTTGCCGTTGTGGTTCTCGACGATCTTGAGCGACAGTGGCAGGCCGAGCCCGTTGCCCTGGCTTTTGGTGGTGTGGAAGGGGGTGAACAGGTGCTTCATGTTTTCGGGCGTGATGCCGAGGCCCGTGTCCACGATCTCGACCAGGATGGTTTTGCGCCGGTCGGTGCGGGCCTGCGACCGTACGGCGTAATCGGTATGATAGCGCGTCAGCACCTTGAGCGTGCCGCCTTCCGGCATGGCCTCAATGGCGTTCTGGATAAGGTTCAGGAACACCTGCTTCAACTGGTCGCCGTCGCCTTCGACCGGGGGCAGGCTGGGATCGTAAATGGCTTCAAAGCGAATGACGTCTTCGTGCGACTGCTTCTCCAACAGAAGGATTTCTTCCAGGATCTGGTGGATGTTGATGGTTTCGAGGTCCAGTTCCAAAGGCCGCGCGAAGTTCAGCATGCGGTCGATCATGCGGTTGATGCGCTCCGATTCCTTGATAACCACGTCGAGGAATTTGTGGTGCTCCTCCGGCAGTTTTTTGCGGAGCAGTTGCGCCGAGCCGGAAATGGAGACGAGTGGATTCTTGATCTCGTGCGCCATGCCGAGCGACAACGTGCCCAGGTGGGAGATGGCGTCGAACGGGCGGCTGATCTGTTCCAACTCCTGCGCCAGCGTGCAGTCGCGCACGTAGAGCACCGCGCCTTCCGGCTGGTTCTGGTCGTTGATGTAAGGCGATACGGTGATGCTCACGGGAAACGTCGTGGAATGGGCGCGGCGGTGACCCTGTCCTTCAATCTGGTGATACGCCACCCCGTTGTGCAGGGTGTCTTCGATTTTCTTCTGCAACTCCGGCTGGCCGGGAAACAGATCGGCCACCGGCCGGTTCAAAAAATGATCCCGGGACTGCTGGAACATCTCCTCCGTCGCCAGGTTGGCCTGGAGGAGGGTCCCCTCCCGGGATATCAGGATGATGCCATCGACGATGGAGGCGATGATATTTTTGAAAACAGGGTTTGCATCCCCCATAAAAACGCGGGACCTCAGTTTGTGGATTTGGCCCCGGATTTCTTGGCTTTCTTCTTGCCCCCGGAGTACGGGTTTTTGTTGCCTTCCGCGACCGGGTTCGATTTCGGTTTGGGGGCTGTGGTGGTGGCCGGATTGGAGCAACCGGGGCTGGAACAGCTCTCGCCGCCTGCCGCGGGAGTTGCTGCCGGAGCTTCGGCGCCGGCACCCTGGCCGCTCTCCTGCTGCCAACCTTTCTTGCGCGACTCGGAGGGGTAATCCGTCGCGTACCAGCCACTGCCTTTCAGGATGAAGCCGGAGGCGGATATTTTACGCCGCGGCTTGCCTTTGCATTTCGGCACTTCGCACTGTTTGGGCGCCTTGGCGTTGATGGACTGCATCAGCTCAAACGTGGTGCCGCAGGTTTCGCATTCGTATTCGTAAATGGGCATTTACATAACTCCTTGAATTATATGGGATCTATGGCCTGGCTCGGTGGGGAGGCCACCTCCCCGCCGCCGTGGCGGCAAAACCTGTTCAGGAATAAGATGCCCATTTGCACTTGGCAAGTTGTATGCCGCATTTTAATGCATTCTTGCCGGTAAATCCAATTTGTTTAATGGGTTTGTGGCGGGCCGGGCTCAGCCCGGAGCCAACGTCGTGGATTCAGGACGGCGCCCACGGATCATCGTTCGTCCACCGGGCAGTACCCAGCTTCCCTCCCCTCGTGGAGGGGGCCGGGCTGAATCCGGAGCCAACGTCGTGGATTCAGGATTGCGCCCACGGATCATCGTTCGTCCACCGGGCAGTACCCAGCTTCCCTCCCCTCGTGGAGGGGCCGGGCTGAATCCGGAGCCAACGCGGGTGAATTCGGAATGGAGCCCGCAGACCATCGTCTTCACGGGGGAGCATTGCCCAGTCTCCCTCCCCGCGAGGCGGGGCCGGGCTGAGCCCGGAGCCAACGTGGTGGATTCAGGACGGCGCCCACGGATCATCGTTCGTCCACCGGGCAGTACCCAGCTTCCCTCCCCTCGTGGAGGGGCCGGGCTGAATCCGGAGCCAACATGGTGAATTCGGAATGGAGCCCGCAGACCATCGTCTTCAAGGGGGAGCATTGCCCAGTCTCCCTCCCCGCGAGGCGGGGTTAGACTTCGGTGAGCCAGTGCTTGAATTTCGCCTGTTTGCCGGCGACGACCTGGAAGAACATATCCTGGATCTGTTTGGTGATCTTGCCGCGTTTGCCGTCGCCGATGATGCGGTTGTCCACCTCGCGCACCGGGGTGACCTCCGCCGCGGTGCCGGTGAGGAAGATCTCGTTGGCGATGTACAACTCGTCGCGGGTGAGGACGGTTTCTTCCAGCGGGATCTTGAGGTGTTTCGCGATCTGCACCACCGCGTTGCGCGTGATGCCGTCTAGGATGCCCGTCGATAGCGGCGGCGTCATCAGCATGCCCTTGTGGTAGATGAAGATGTTTTCGCCGGAGCCTTCGGTGACGTAGCCGTTGGTGTCCAGAAGGAGAGCCTCGTCGTAGCCGTCGCGCACCGCCTCCGCCTTGGCGAAGATGGAGTTGATGTAGTAGCCGCAGGCTTTGGCCTTGGTCATGATGACGTTGATGTGGTGGCGGTTGAAGGACGAGATGCGGACGCGGATGCCTTTTTCCAGGCCGTCGTCGCCCAGGTACGTGCCCCACGGCCAGGCGGCAATGGCGACGCGCACGTGCACGCCGGTCGGGTTCAATCCCATTTTGTTGTCGCCCAGGAAGACGATGGGGCGGATGTAGCATTCCTCGAGCTTGTTCGCCTGCACGGTCTGAATGATGGCCTGCGTGATCTGCTTTTCGTTGTATGGAATTTCGATGTCGAGTATTTTCGCGCCGTCAAACAGCCGTTTGACGTGTTCCTGCAGGCGGAAGATGGCGGATTTTTTTTTGCCCGAACGGTAACAGCGGATGCCTTCGAAGACGCCGTAGCCGTAGTGGAGCGTGTGTGTTAGGACGTGGACATTGGCCTCCGCCCACGGGACCAGCCTGCCGTCCATCCAGATTTGTTCTGATTTTTCCACGTGTTGCCTGCCAGGTAAAGGGGGGTGAATAAAGCTAATAATTGTATGTAGCGGCTTGGGCAAAATCAAGCCTAATAAAATCAATTGACATGATACAATGCATTTGGTAAATCTTACACCTTTGTGAACGAGAGCCGCTAGCTCAGTTGGTAGAGCAACGGCCTTTTAAGCCGTGGGTCGAAGGTTCGAGCCCTTCGCGGCTCACTTTTTGTCCACAAAGAACAAACAGGGCGTCCCCATCGTCTAGCCAGGCCCAGGACACCGGCCTTTCACGCCGGCGACGGGGGTTCGAATCCCCCTGGGGACGCCAAGTTTTCCTCCCTTTCCTCCATCCTTTTACTAATTCTGATCCTAAATCAGGAAAAGTTGTCGGTATTATTCAATTACCAAAAACAAATTTTGAATTTGTACCTTTAAAAACCCCTCCCAAATCCGCAATTACAATCAGTGCCCGGTTTTTGTGCGCTCGAAAGTGAATCGATCCCGCCTCTTTCCTGTCTCAACATAAAGAGCGATTTTTAAGATTGAAGGGGACTTCTTTTGAATCGAGGGTTCCGCGCTTGCGCATTTCGGAACCCGCAAAAGAGAAAGGAGCGAACCATGTCCACGCAGTTCAAAGCCCGCATTTCATATATATCCATTCTTTCCATTCTGTTTTTCGCGCTGGGTGTCGCCGCGCCATCGCTTGCTGAATCCAAAGCGAAGGACAAAACCACCACCGAAGACATCGGCAAAAGGTTTGATGCGCTGACCGAGTCGATCAAAAACTACTCGGCGCAGGAAAAAGAGGAGGCGGTCGCCGAGGTGGAGAGCAATCTCGATTATCTCGACCGCCGCATCGACGCGTTGCAGAACAAGGCCGACCATAAAATGAAGTCTATGAGCGCCGAGGCACAAAAGGAGTTGAATGAAAAACTGAAGGCGCTTAAACGCGAACGCGACGAGGTGCAGAAGTGGCTGGGTGAGATGAAGCGCAGTTCCAGAGACGCGTGGGGGGACATCACCGACGGCTTCTCCGATGCCACCTCGCGGCTGGGCAAGGCGTTCGATGAGGCCTCGGATGCGTTTTCCAAAAAGCGTTGAGCGCCGGAACCAAATTCAGGTGCGAAAGAGGGCGGGGCGTTTCGCCCCGCCCTTTTTTATTTTTGGCGCGCCCGGTCTTCTCAATCTGGATTGCGAGACTGGCAGGTAAGCAATCACTCGTCGCGGTGGACGGTGTCCGGAGAAAATGCGGGCAGACACACGGCGATGTACTGGGCCCCGCCGGAACGCGGCGTGCTGTAGCGCACCCACTCGCCTTTCGGCGTGATGACCGCCTGCCCCGCGCTCACCTCGAACGTCTCTTCTTTCGTCTCCACTTTCAGCATGCCCTGCAGGACCAGAGTGTATTCGTCGAACTCCGGCGTCTGTCCCGGCTCTTCCCAGCCTTCGGGACTGGTCATGTAGGCGATGCTCACATCCTTTGTCTTCGAATTGACGTTGCCGATGTATTCCTTGATGATTTTCGGCTTGGTGCCGGCGGCTTCCACCAGGGTGGGTTTGTCGATGAATCGGGCCATGCGCGCGTGTCCTCCGGGTGAAGGAGCCCGTTTGCGAGGCCTGTAAAAGCCTGCGGCAGGGGGCTCAAGTATTGAAAAAAGTTAACGATAAAGACTTACGCTCAAGAGGTCAAGAAACGCGCGCCTCCAAGGGCTTGTGGGCGGACCGGGTCCGCCCCGCAAAAGCCCTTTAATGGGAGAGGTTTGCGCGGGCTTTCCACAAGGCACCACAAACGGGGTTTGTGTTTGACGGTATGAGGGATTTTGGTTATGATTGAGTATCCGTTTGAGAAAAATTTAGGGGCGTATCGCGCCCGCATGTCCCCCGGGCCCCGGCAGGCAGAGGGTCCGCCGAGGTCGCGCATGGAAAGGACCCTGGAGTTTGTGAAAGCGGTTCGATTTCATCTTGGAAGATGGGTGTTTCCGGTCGTGGAACCGGTGTGCATCCTGATGGAGAACCTGCGCCCGCAGGTGCGCAAGCACTTTGAGCAGGCCATCAAGAACCTCGAGCGGCACAACCTGGCCGGGGGGTTGATGAACCTGAACATGGTGCTCAGCCTGAAGCCGGACCACTTCCTCGCCCGCGTGTACCGCGGCCGGATTTATCTGCGCGAAAAGCAGTTCCGCCTCGCTTCCGAAGATTTCGTGCAGGCCAGCGAAATCAGTGCCTACCGTTTTGTGCATTACAACGTGCGCCGGGAGTATCTGGACGCCCTGCACGAAGGCGCCCGCCACCGCAAGGAGGAGATGGAATCCGCCTCCCGCGAAACCCTGTCGCAGGAAGAGTTCGAATCACTTCTGGAAATAGACGATGCCGAGGAGATGTTGCAGGAGGAGGAAGTGGCGTTGTTCGAGGAGGATCTGGAACTGACCGGCGACGAGCGGGAAAAATTTCAGGGCATGGGTCCCATCACCGGCAAGGAAGCGGCCAACACGGATTGGGACAAAGTCATCAAGCAGTTGACCTCCCGCTTCAATTGACCTGAAATCCCTTCTTCAACAATTCTTCCGCCCGGTGGGCCTCCAAAGGTTTGCTGAACAGGTAACCCTGCCCCTCGTCGCAATGAATCATTTGCAGAAAATTTTTCTGCTCGTTCGTCTCCACGCCTTCCGCGATGGTTTTCATTCCCAGACTCTGCGCCAGGGCCACGACCGCACGCGTGATGGCTTCGTTCGTGGGATCGGTCAGGTCGCGAATGAAGGACTGGTCGACCTTGAGGTAATCGATCGGCATGTTTTTCAGGTAACTGAGTGACGAATAACCCGTGCCGAAATCGTCGATGCAGATCTTGATGCCGAGATCATTGAGGTTTTGCAGGATGCTGATGGCCAGCGTGCTGTCCTGAATGAGGATGGACTCCGTCACTTCGACCTGGAGTTTCTGCGGGTCGATGCCGGTATCGCGGATAATCCCCTTGATTTCGGAGACGAGGTCCGGCGAGTTGAATTGAATCACCGACAGGTTGACGGCGATGTTGATATCCGGATTGATTTTTTCCAGCCGCTTGATCTGCTGGCACGCGCTTTCGATGATCCACCGCCCGATCTGGATGATGAGCCGCGTCTCTTCCGCAATGGGGATGCTTTTCTGTGGATTGACGAAACCCAGCTCCGGGTTTTCCCAGCGCAACAGCGCCTCCATGCCAACCACTTTTCCGGTTCGCAGGCAGACCTTCGGCTGGTAGTACAGTTGGAACTCCGTCCCGCCCATCGCCTTGCGCATGTTTTTCTCGATGATCATGCGTTCCACCGCCAAGGTGTTCATGGACTGTGCGAAAAACTGGAACGTATTGCGGCCGCGCTCCTTGGCGCGGTACATGGCGAGGTCGGAATGTTTGAGCAGGGTTTCGATTTCCTGTCCGTCATCGGGAAACACGGAGATGCCGATACTGCATGTGATGTACAGTTCGTGATTCTGAATGTTATAGATCGGCGTGAGCGCCTCAAGGATTTTCTGCGCGCGATCCACGATCTCGTCTTCTTTCGTGAGGTTGGGCACGATGATGACGAACTCGTCACCGCCCATGCGTGCCACGGTATCCTCCTGCCGGGCCATTTTTTTCAGCCGGTCCGCCACCTGCTTGAGGAGCAGGTCGCCCATGTCGTGCCCCAGTGTGTCGTTGATGGTTTTGAAATGATCCAGGTCGAGGAACAGGATGCCGACTTTTTCGTTCGCCACGTTGGCCGAGGTCAACGCCACCTCGAGCCGGTCATTGAGCAGGTTGCGGTTGAGCAGGCCGGTCAGCGGATCGTAGTATGCCATCTGCCGGATTTGTTCCTCCAACTGCTTGCGCTCCGTGATGTCCTGCGACCACACCATCACCTGCGGATGCGTGCCGAGATTTTTCACGATCTGGCACCGGCATTCAACGGGATAGGTGGAGCCGTTTTTGCGCCGGTACACCGCTTCGAACACGGTCATCGGACGGATGCTCTGAATGAGCGGTTCGAACAGGCGGTCGATGTCCTCCTGATCCAGGCTGATGGCCAGATCCAGAAAATGCATCTTGAACAGATCTTCGGGCGAGTACCCCACTTCCCGGCAGGCCGGGGCATTGGCCTGGGTGAATTTGAACGTCTCCAGGTCGAACAACAGCACGTCGAGGTACGTGTCATTCATGAACGCGATGGGATCGATGCCGGATTCCTCGTCCATCGCCGGCAGGGACGCCGCAAGGTCGGCGGAAATTTTCCGCGACCGCGCCGACAGGTTTCGCATCATCGCCATCAACGCGCGCGGCTGGTTGGCGAAATAGCGGCTGAACAACTCCTCGTCGATTTCGATCAGGGTGGAGGGCACCAGGGTTTTTGCGCTGGCGGTGCGCGGCTGGCATTCGATCAGTGACATCTCGCCGAAATACGCGCCGGGCTTCAACGTGGCGAGGTTTTTCTTTTCGATATAGATCAAGACCTCGCCTTCAAGCAGGATGTACATGGATTTGCCGGTATCGCCTTTTTCAAACAGGACGGTGTTGGCATCCAGCACAATTTCACTGCAATCGGCGGCCAGCGCATCGAGTGTTTCCTCCGGAAGGAAGGTCATCAGATCGATGCGCTTCAGGAAAAGTTTCTTTTCCTCGGCGGCCCGGAACGCAGGCACACTGGGGATCATAGGGTTCCCATTCAACTAAGATTGTTTGGTATTTTCCAAGTCTAACAGATTTTTGTTTCAGGCCAACCAAAAAAAAGGGGCAATTCTTTGTTTTTAGAGGGTTTTTGAATATTTTCATTCCGGAAAATGGAGGAAAAAATATTTGAATTTGGCGGCGAAAACCCTTACCGGGCTCTGCCGGAAATAGGCCTGTTCCTGCAAATTGAATTGAGTTAGATTGAAAGGAAAAGGGCCGGCGTCGGCGCTTCCGCCGTGTGGGGGAAACGGCCCGCCCAAAGGATTGGACGGTCTTTTCCATATCGAGGCGGCCCTCAACCTTTTTATGGATGCCTTCCATGGAACCGCTTCAACGATCGCGATTGTGGTGGGGCCTGGGCTATCTACTGATCGCCTTCATCGTCGTGGTGTCCCTCGTTCCCGCACCGGATCTGCCGGATCTCGGCATCGACTGGCTCGACAAACTGCTCCATTTCGCCGCGTACCTCGTCCTCATGCTGTGGTTCGTACAGATCAATCCGCCGGACCGATACGGCTTCTGGATGCGCATGTTCATCAAGATGGGACTGGCTCTTGAAATCGTGCAGGGGATGATCGGTTACCGCATGTTTGATCTCTGGGACATGGGCGCGAATGTGCTGGGCGTGCTGGCAGGATGGGGATTGGGACGCGCCGGGGTCAACCGCATTCTCGTGAAAGTGGAGGAGGTGTGGTTGCGCTGAGACGCTTCACGCTTTCGCGACGTTGAGGACGTCCGCGCGGTTCAGTCCGTAACGCGCCAGGTCGCTTTCCACCATGTCCTGCACCAGTTTCTCAAACGAGGTCTTTGGCTTCCATCCCAACTGCGTCTTTGCCTTGCCGGCGTCGCCGATCAAGGAGTGCACTTCCGCCGGACGGTAAAATTTGGGATCGATCCGCACCTGCACGCGGCCGGTTGTCTTGTCGCGCCCGACTTCTTCCGTTCCCGCACCTTCCCATTGCAGTTCGATGCCGCAGTGCCCGAACGCGGTCTCCACGAACTCGCGCACGCTGTGTTGTTCTCCGGTGGCGAGGATATAGTCGTCCGGCCGGTCCTGCTGGAGCATCTGCCACATGCCTTCCACGTAATCGCCGGCGAAACCCCAGTCGCGTTTCGCATCCAGGTTGCCCAGCGTCAACACGTCCAGCTTGCCCGCCAGCATCTGCGCCAACGACAACGTGATCTTGCGCGTCACGAAGTTCTCGCCGCGTCGCGGTGATTCGTGATTGAACAGGATGCCGCAACACGCGAACATGCCGTAGGCTTCGCGGTAGTTGATGGTGATCCAGTGTGCATACAGCTTGGCGCATCCATACGGACTGCGCGGGTAAAAGGGGGTGGACTCCGTCTGCGGCGTTTCCAGTGCGTGACCGTAGAGCTCGCTCGTCGAGGCCTGGTAAAAGCGGACGCGGTCGGTGAGCCCCGTGGCGTGCAGGGCGTCGAGCAGGCGCATGGCGCCGATGCCCACCACCTCACTGGTGTACTCCGGCATCTGGAAGCTGATGCCGACGTGGCTCTGCGCCGCCAGGTTGTAAACTTCGTCCGGGCGGATCTGCACCACCAGCTTGTTCAGGCTGGAGGAGTCGGTCAGGTCCGCATAGTGCAAAGACAGTTGGCCCGCGCCGCTTCGCCCTTCCCGCAGGTGCTCGATGCGCCCGCGGTTGAATGTGCTGGAGCGGCGAACGATGCCGTGCACGTGGTAGCCTTTCTCCAGCAGAAATTCCGCCAGATAACTGCCGTCCTGCCCCGTGATGCCGGTGATGAGCGCCTGTTTCATTGTTGAGTCCAAAAAGTTTTTTTCGTGAAATTCAGTATAAAGGCAAACATCATTTTTCGGAGAGTTTTCCTCCCGCGGTCAGCTTCTGGAAGTAATCCATGTCCGCCCACACCATCTGCCGCACCCAATCCTCGAACGGCATCTTCGGTTCCCAGCCCAGGCGCTCGTGAGCGCGGGTGGCATCGCCGACCAGCGGCACTTTTTCCGTGGGACGGAAAAATTCCTCGTCCTGCACGACATACGGTTCGACTTCCAGTCCCAGCTCGGCAAATACCCGTTCGAGAAAATCGCGGATGCGGTGCGTCTCGCCCGTGGCGATCACGTAATCGCCGGGCGCATCCACGTTGAGCGCGGCGTGCATGGCGATGACGTAGTCACCGGCGAATCCCCAGTCGCGCACGCTGTCGAGATTGCCCAGGCGCAACTCCTTCTGCAAGCCGAGCTTGATGCGCGCGGCGGAAGCGGTGATCTTGCGCGTCACGAATTCGAAACTGCGCCGCGGCGATTCGTGGTTGTACAGCAACCCCGTGCTGACGAACAGGTGGTGGTGCCGCATGTAATATTGAACCAGGTCGTACGCCGCGACCTTGGAGACGCCGTAGAGGTTGATCGGGCGAAACGGCGTCGCCTCCGTCTGCGGCGCATGCGGCGCATCGCCGAACATCTGCGCCGACCCGGCGAAGAACGCGCGGCAATGGGGCGCGGCGTTGCGGATGGCAAGCAGAACGCTGTGTGTGCCGTCCACGTTGGTCTGAAAGGTTTCCATCTCCGAATGCGGAGAATCGCCGGCGAAACTCTGGGCGGCGAGGTGATAGCATTCGTCCGGTTGCACGTCTTTCAGTATCCCGGTCAACGCCTGCGTGTTGAGAAGCGGTGCGGCGTGCAGGGTGAGGCGGTTTCGCACCGCGTGCAGACGCCACAGCGACGGCTCCATCTGCTCCGCCGGGCCGGGGCGGATCAGCCCGTGCACGGTGTAGTTTTGTTCGAGAAGGTACTCCGCCAGGTAACTGCCATCCTGCCCGGAAATGCCGGTGATGAATGCGGTCTTCATGCGATCTCCATTTTCATTTTCTGGTCGAACAGGTACCCGCAATGCAGGCACTTCCTCCGGGTCAGGGTTTCATTCCGCGCCAATTCCATGGAGTGGGGCGACTGGCAGTGCTTGCACCCGGTGACGGCAAGGGGGTGCTCGGCGTGCCGGTGATTGCCGGACCACGGCAGGACGAAGCACCGGCGGAACGCGACCCGCAACAGGTTCAGCATGGCCTTGATGATCTCGCGTTTGGAGATTTTCGATTGACCGGCCCGCCGGTCCTCGAAGTGGATCGGAAACTCCGCCATTTTTTTTGTGGCGCGGTGAACGAGGAAAATCGATTCCATGAAAAACGAATAGCCTTCCGAGCGCAGTGAGTTCAGGTCCATGCGCTTAAGCAGGCTCACGCGAAAACCACGGTACGAAGTCGTGGTCTCGTGCGTCGGGATATTGAGCAGAAGGTGCACCAGCGTGTTGGCGGTGCGGCTCACGAGTGTGCGCACGAATCCGTAGTCGCATCGCCCGCCGGAAATGTAGCGCGAGCCGATGACGAAATCGTTTTCCTCCATCAGTTTCAATAATGTCGGCAGGTATTGTGGATTGTGCGAGAAGTCGGCGTCCATCGTGATGAGGATATCGTAGTCATGAAGAATTGCGAACTGCATGGCGAACAGGTGCGCGGTGCCGAGACCCAGCTTGCCCGGCCGGTGCACGACGTGCAGTTTTTTTTCACGCTCGGCCAGCCGGTCCAGCAGGTCGCCGGTGCCGTCGGGCGAGGCGTCGTCCACCACCAGAATGTCGGCGTCGGCGACGTAGCGGCGGATGCCCTCGATCAGCGCTTCAATGTTGTCCGCCTCGTTGTACGTTGCGGTGAAGACCAGGATGCGCGCCATGACTCCTCAAGCGGATGCGGTTTGTGCGGGTTTGTATTCCATAAAACAGGTTAACGGCCGATCGGCGATCTGACAAATGAATCTTGACGCGGCGGTTCAGGCGGCGGGGTCGGGAGCGGTCTGGTTGTTGAGGCAGAATGTCAGCGCACCCTGCCAGTCGGGCAGGATGATGCCGAACTCGGCGCGCAATTTTTCGACGGACAGGACGGAGTTGGCCGGGCGCGGCGCGGGCGCGGGGTAATCGCGGGTCGGGATGGGTCTCAATCGGGGCCGTTCCTCTTCCGGCAGGGTGTCGAAGATGGCTCGGGCAAAGCCGTACCAGCTTGTCCAGCCGGTGCACGTCAGGTTGTAAATGCCGGAAGCCTTCTCGATGCCGCTCACGTCTCCCGGCGCGCGGTCGCTCAACACCTGTTCGAGGATGTTGGCGGTGGACTGGGCGATCAGGCGGCTCCACGTTGGCGAGCCGATCTGGTCGTTCACCACGCAGATCTCGTCCTGTTCGCGGGCAAGGCGCTGCATGGTCAACAGAAAGTTGTGGCCGTGCAGACCGTACACCCAGCTTGTGCGGAAAATCAAATGCGGACAGCCTGCCTTCTGGATGGCGGCGTCGCCGGTGGCTTTGGTGATGCCGTACACGTTTTGCGGGTTGGGCGCGTCGGTTTCCTTGTAGAATCCGTGCTTGGTGCCGTCGAACACGTAGTCGGTGGAGTAATGCACCATCGCCGCACCGAGTTTGGCGGCGCACTCGGCCATCACTTTCGGCGCGGTGCCATTGACGGTCATGGCGAGGTCGCGTTCTTCTTCCGCGCGGTCGACCTGCGTGTAGGCGGCGGCGTTGATGATGAGGTGCGGCCGCCAGTCCATCAGGTATTTCCGCAAGGCGTCGGGCCGGGTGAAATCGAGTTCGCTGGAAGAGGGCGCGCGCACGTCGCCGAAAGTGTCCAGAAAGGACCACAGCTCGCGGCCGATCTGCCCGGTCTTTCCGGTCAACAGGATGCGGCGTGCGGGATTGTGGATGCTCTCGGTCATCGGTCTGTTATTTTAAAATGTGCATGCCCGGCGGCGTGTTGCGTCCGGTCAGGCCGAGCAGGTATGCGCCGTAGCCATTGTGACCATACAGCGCGGCCAGCTTTTCCAACTGCGCGGTGTCGATCCATCCGTTCTGAAACGCGATTTCCTCCGGGCACGCGATCTTCAAACCCTGCCGCCGCTCAATGGTCTCGACAAAAGTGTTGGCCTCGAGCAGGGCCTCGTGCGATCCCGTGTCCAGCCATGCGAAGCCGCGCCCCATGATCTGCACCTGGAGTGCCTGCCGGTCCAGGTAATGCCGGTTGACGTCGGTGATCTCCAACTCGCCGCGCGCGGACGGCTTCAATCCGGCGGCGATGTTCACCACCTCGTTGTCGTAAAAGTAAAGCCCGGTGACGGCGTAATTGGAGCGCGGTTGTTTCGGTTTTTCCTCCAGGCTCACCGCGCGGCCGTTTTTGTCGAACTCCACCACGCCGTAATCCTGTGGATTGTTCACCCAGTAGCCGAACACCGTGCCGCCGGATGGCTGGCGGCTTGCCGCCTGCACCATGCGGTCGAGTCCTTCCCCGTAATAAAAATTATCGCCGAGGATGAGACTGCACCCGTCGTTGCTGATGAAGTCCTTTCCGATGATGAACGCCTGCGCCAGGCCCTTCGGCTCCGGTTGCACCGCGTATCGGAGGTTGAGTCCCCACTGACTGCCGTCTTTCAGCAGATTCTGGAATTGCGGTTGGTCGTGCGGCGTGGTGATGATGAGGATATCGCGGATGCCCGCCTGCATGAGGGTGGAGAGCGGGTAATAGATCATCGGCTTGTCATAGAGCGGCAGAAGCTGTTTGCTGACCGCGAGGGTCAGCGGGTAGAGCCGCGACCCGGTCCCTCCTGCCAGTATGATGCCTTTGTTGATCATCGTTTCAGCCTCAGGGTTTGGAAAGTCCCAGCCGTTCGCCGCGATACGCGCCTGTGGTCACGCGTTCGACCCATTCGCGGTGGTCCAGGTACCACTGTACGGTTTTGCGCAGGCCGGAATCGAAACTCTCGTCCGGCTTCCAGCCGAGTTCGGTTTGAATCTTCGCCGGGTCGATGGCATAACGCCGGTCATGACCCGGCCGGTCCTCGACGAAGGTGATGAGCCGCGCGTGCGGTATGTGCGGCGAGTTCGGGACCATCTCGTCCAGCAGGCGGCAGAGCGTCTGCACCACTTCCAGATTCGTTTTCTCGCCGTGACCGCCGATGTTGTACACCTCGCCGGGTTTTCCTTTTTGCAGGACGCACTCCACCGCTTGGCAGTGATCCTCCACATACAGCCAGTCGCGCACCTGCTTGCCGTCGCCGTACACCGGGATCGGTTCGCCGTTCAGGGCTTTCTGCAGGGCGAGCGGGATCAGCTTCTCCGGAAACTGGTACGGGCCGTAGTTGTTCGAACAATTGGTGGTGAGGGTCGGCAGGTTGTAGGTGTGGTGGTAGGCACGCACCAGGTGATCGGCCGCGGCCTTCGATGCGGAGTAGGGCGAGTTCGGCGCATACGGCGTGGTTTCGGTGAACGCGCCTGTTGCGCCGAGCGATCCGTACACTTCGTCGGTGGAGACGTGCAGAAACCGGAATGCGTTTTGCTCAGGTGTGGGCAGGGCGTTCCAGTACCCGCGTGCCGCTTCCAGCAGTTCGAACGTACCGACGACGTTGGTCTGGATGAAATCGCCGGGCTGGTCGATGGAGCGGTCCACGTGCGATTCGGCGGCGAAGTTCACCACCGCCTGCGGCTGGTGCCCGGCGAACAGGTCTTTCAAAAGCGCGCGGTCGCGGAGGTCGCCGTGCACGAACACATGACGTGGATCGTCCATAACCGGGGACAGCGTGTCCAGGTTGCCGGCGTAGGTCAGGGCGTCGAGGTTGACCACCTTCACGTCGCCGCGGCGTAGCAATCCCAGCACGAAGTTGCCGCCGATGAAGCCCGCGCCGCCGGTTATGAGGTAGGTTTTCATGAAAATTCCCAGTGAGTGCACCCGATATGTTTCTTTTCGGAAATTTTTGGTTTTTACATTAGATTGGTGACGCCAAACCCCGGAATTCCCGGTCACATTGTACCACGGGCTAAGTTATGATAAACAAAGCTATCGGGTCTATGTCCGTCCGGACGGGCACGATTTGGAATCTCCTTATATAAGGAAAGCTTTTTTTGAAGATCGCGCTGGCGCAAATCAATCCCACCATCGGCGACCTGGAAGGCAACGTGCGCAAGATCCGCCTGGCGCACGAACGCGCCAGGGCGGACGGGGCGGAGATGGTGGTGTTTTCCGAACTGGCCCTGTCCGGCTACCCGCCCAAGGACCTGCTCAACAAAACCGATTTCCTCATCCAGAGTCGGCGCGCCCTGGACGCGCTGGTGCAGACGCTCACCGGTCCCGCCGTGGTGCTGGGACACGTCGGTGAGAACAACGGCTCCGTGGGCAAACGTCTGACCAACACCGCCACCGTATTTCAGAATGGGAAAATTCTTTTGCGCGCGGACAAGCTCCTGCTCCCCGACTACGACGTGTTCGACGAGTTGCGGTATTTCTCTCCTGGCGAGTGCGTTCAGCTTCTCGACTGGAACGGCCTCAAGGTGGGGATCACCGTGTGCGAGGACATGTGGAATTACGCGGGCTTTTACGATCACGGCCCCTATCACCGCAACCCGGTGCAGGAGCTGGCCGATTCGGGCATGCAGGCATTGATCAACATCTCCGCATCGCCTTACTGCACGCGGCGCTGGCGCACAAGGCAGGAACTGGCCCGCCACATTGTGAAAGAAACCGGCGTGCCGCTGGTGCTGGTCAACCAGGTCGGCGGCAATGACGACCTCGTGTTCGACGGGCACAGCTTCGCCCTCGATAACCGGGGCAACATTCTCGCGCAGGCAAAGGGATTTGAAGAAGACCTGGTGATGGTCGATTTCAAAACGGGTGAAGGCACGGTGCGCCCGCCGTGTGAGTCGGAAGAGGAAGAGATGTTCCGTGCGCTGGTGCTGGGCGTGCGCGATTATTTGTACAAGTGCGGGTACTCGAAAGCCGTGATCGGCCTGTCGGGCGGCATCGATTCTGCCGTGGTCGCCGTGGTTGCCATGCACGCGCTGGGCGCGGAGAACGTGCGGGGCGTCAGCATGCCGTCGTATTACACCGCACCGGTGAGCGTGACCGACGCCGAACAACTGGCGGCCAACCTCGGCATCGCGTATTCCGTGGTGCCGATCCGCGAATTGTTCGACACTTACAAAAAGACCCTGGCGCCGCTGTTGGGCGAAGGGCCGGAGGACGTGACGGAAGAGAACATCCAGGCGCGCATCCGCGGCAACATCCTGATGGCGGTGTCGAATCGCACGGGGAGCATGGTGCTTTCCACCGGCAACAAAAGCGAGATGGCGGTGGGCTACTGCACGTTGTACGGCGACATGGCGGGGGGCCTCGCGGTGATCTCCGACGTGCCCAAGATGAAAGTGTATCAACTGGCGCGGTGGATCAACCGCGGACGCGAGGTCATTCCGGATAACATCCTGAAGCGTCCGCCGACGGCGGAGTTGCGTCCCAACCAAATCGATCAGGACAGCCTGCCGCCGTACGAGATTCTCGATCCGATTCTTGAAGGCTATATCGAAGGCCACCTTTCGCCGCGGGAGCTGGTGGAGAAAGGGTTCGACGCGGAACTGGTGCGGGAGATCATCCGCAAGGTGGACAACAACGAGTACAAACGCAAACAGGCCGCGCCGGGCCTGCGCGTGACGTCCAAAGCCTTCGGCAGTGGGCGCCGCCTGCCCATCGCCCAGCGGTACCGTCCGGGCGAATGAGTTTCTTTCCTTAATATGCCTATTTGAAGAAAGCGCGGATGGCGGCGACCACGTGTTTCTGCTGAGCCTCCGTCACCTCGTTGGCGGCGGGAAGCGCCAGTACCTCGTCGGCCGCCTGCTCCGAGACGGGGAAGTCACCTGCCTTGTAACCCAGATCGGCGAAGCACTCCTGCAGGTGCAGGGGCACGGGGTAATAAATCTCCGTCATGATTTTCTTTTCAGCCAGGGCCGCGCGTAGGGCGTCGCGTTTGCCGTCTCTCACGCGGATGACGTACTGGTTGAAGGTATGGCCGGGCACCACTTCCGGCGGCAGGCCGACGACTGTGTCCAGTCCCGCTTCGGTAAACAGTTGGGTGTAGCGGTGTGCGTTGCCTCTGCGGAACGCCAGCCACGTGTCGAGGAACGGCAGTTTGGCGCGGAGCACCGCCGCCTGCAGGGCGTCGATGCGGAAGTTGCCGCCGATCAGTTTGTGGTAGTACTTGGGTGCGGAGCCGTGCACGCGCAGGATTTTGGATTTCTCGAACAGAGCCGCGTCCCGCACCGTCACCATGCCGCCGTCGCCGAAGCCGCCCAGATTTTTTGTCGGGAAGAAGCTGTAGCAACCGAAATCGCCCATCGACCCCGCCTGCCTGCCTTTGTGCGTCGCGCCGCTGGCCTGCGCCGCGTCCTCGAAGACCAGCAGGTTGTGTTTTTGGGCAATGGCGTTGATCGCGTCCATGTCGGCGCACTGGCCGTACAGGTGGACGGGCATGATGGCGCGTGTGTTCGGGGTGATCGCCGCTTCGATTTTTTCCGGATCGATGTTGAACGAGTCCGGTTGGATGTCCACGAACACCGGTTTCGCACCGGTGCGGGAGATCGATCCCGCCGTGGCGAAGAAGGTGAAGGGCGTGGTGATGACCTCGTCGCCTGCACCGATGTCCGCCGTCATGAGCGCGAGTAGAAGCGCGTCGGTGCCGGAAGACACTCCCAACGCATTGGACACGCCGCAGTACGCGGCCATTTCCTGTTCCAGTTGTTCGACCTGCGGGCCGAGGATGAAATATCCCGACCGGATGACCGACATCCACGCCGCTTCCGCGCCTTCCATGATCTGCGGGTAGGTGGCGAGGATGTTGAGCAGCGGCACTGCCGGTTCCGGTTGCGCCGCTTCGGCCAGAACACCGTCCAGTTGTGCCGGGGTGATCACCGCCATGTCCGACTTGGGGAACGCCGCCGGTTGCGTGGTGACGATGCCCTGCAATTTGTAGCGCGCGGCGAGTTCCAGCGCGAGTGTATGGGAATACGCCGGGGCGCCGGATTTCAGTCCGGACTTCAACTCCTCGCCCGTCACCGGCATGAGCGTGACGGCGGAGAGAAAATCGCCCAGCGCCTTGCGGGATTCATCTGCTTTGCCGGTGGCGGACAGGCGCTCCAGGATGAGCGGCACGGAAGAGGCCATCACCCAGGCCTGCATGTCGCGCCGGTTGCACCGCTCCAGCACCTGCGTGTCCTGAGTCTGCACTGCATGAATGACGTAGTCGTCGAACAGAAGAAATTGCATGGCGAGAAGAGACTGGTAAAGGGTTTGTGGATGTGCCGGAGGCATGGCACAATGGTTGTTCAAATCGACGATTGTACCATGCACCGTTGTGAAAACGGGAAGGAATCCCGGAGACGTATTTATGATCGATGAAATCAATTACTTTCCCAAGCGCGACCGCTTTCAGAAAAAGAAAAAGCCGGAAGACGACTGGAACGAGCTGAAAAAAACCCGGGCCCGGCAGGACGCGAGCAAAAAGCCCGAAAAAAATCCGCCCACCGCCCCGCCGGACCCGCCATCCGGCAAATAAGCCGAACCGATTCAAGGGTTTCCCTTCACCCGCCTTCCGGTTTTTTACCCTGTCTTGGTTGTCGCTGTCATGGGGATGGTATATACTTCCCTAACTCAAATACCGAATATTCACTCACCAGCTTTGGAGCCTCCCATGTGGGTCAATTGGAAAGACCGTTCATTCTCCGTTCTGCGATGTCTGATGTTTGCTGGAGCCGCGTTGTGGCTTCTGGGTATTCCGGCCCCTTCTCAGGCTTCCACTGACAACACGGAAGCGTTGATCCGGGAGGCCGACCAGTCTTTCGATAAAAAAGAATACCCGGTAGCGGAAAAGCTCTACGAGCAGGCGCTGGAAAAAGATCCGAACAATCCCCGCGTTTTACACTCCCTGGCCCAGGTCAAAACCATTTTCAAAAAATACGACGAGGCGCTCAATCTGGTGAACCGGGTGCTGGCCATGCCCATCTCCGGCGGTCGCACGGTGATGGTGTACCGCAAGGGATCGTCGGAAGGCGAGGAGGCGGAGCTGGTGGATGAAATCGTGCTGCCGCCCCAGCGCACCAACAGCAACATGCGGAACTATGTGGACATCAAGGGCAACGAGCCCATCCCGCACTACCGCCTGTTCTTCAAGGAAAAGAACCGCATGGAGCTGGTGCCGCAATCGGTGGTGACGCTCAAGTACAAGGGCGTTCTGCGCGCGGTGTACCAGCAGGTCGAACTGCTTAAAACCCAGATTCAGAAAGCAATGATCGCCCAGGAAGGCGCTGGCGGCGGCGGGGAGATGGTGAACATCCCGGGTGGCTGTTTCAAGATGGGAAGCGAGCAGGGCACGCCCGCTGAAAAACCGGTGCACGAGGTGTGCGTCGATGCCTTCCAGATGGACAAGCATGAAGTGACGCAGGCCCAGTTTCAGGCGGTGATGGACCGCAACCCCTCGGACCACATCGGCGCCAACCTGCCGGTGGAGAGCCTCACCTGGAACGAAGCCAGTCAGTATTGCGAGAAGCAGGGCAAGCGCCTGCCGACGGAAGCGGAATGGGAATACGCGGCGCGCGGCGGCACCCAGTCGCATTTTTACTGGGGCGACACGGTGAAAGGCAACGAAGCGAATTTCTGTGATACGGCCTGCGAACTCAACATCCGCGTTGCCGCCATCGATGACGGTTACCGCACCACCGCGCCGGTGGGGCAGTTCAAACCGAACCCCTATGGTCTGCATGACATGGCGGGCAACGTGGCGGAATGGACCGCCGACTGGATGGACGAAAACTACTACCGGTCCAGTCCCAAGGACAATCCCAAGGGACCGCGCCCGCTGGACAACAAGGTGGTGCGTGGCGGCGCCTGGAACACCACCGCCGGATTCCTGCGCAGTTCCAACCGCGCGGCGTTCCTGCCGGACTTTCGCAACCCCGGCGTCGGGTTTCGTTGTGTGAAGCCGATGAACTGAAGCCGGAGTGGGTGCGGGCTCAGTCCCGCCACCACAGGCTGTAGAAGCCGCTGGGGATGTGGTAGCCCTGTTCTTCGTTGTGCAGGTACATCTCGCCTGCATCGAACTGTCCGCTGTTCGGCTCCACCAGGTAGTTCAACATCATGTTCTTGAGCGTCAGCGCGGAGAAACCCGGCGAATGCGTGGTGAACAGGATGAAGCGCGGTTCGCGGCTGAGCACGTTGCGGCACCTCTGCAGGAGTTGCGGCAGGTCCTTCTCGATTTTCCACACTTCCCCCTTGGCCCCGCGCCCGAACGTGGGTGGATCCAGGATGATTCCTTCGTAAAACCGTTCGCGGCTGTGTTCCCGTTTTAAAAATTTCAACACGTCGTCCACGTACCAGCGCACGGTGCGGTCGCCGAGGCCGGAGATCTCCAGGTTTTTGCGCGCCCAGTTGACCGAGGCCTTGGACGAATCCACATGCGCCACGCTCGCCCCGCCTGCCGCGGCGGCCAGCGTGCTGGCCCCGGTATAACCGAAAATGTTGAGCACGTTTTTGGGATGACCGTCCGGCAGGGATTTCAGAAAATCGCGAATCCACAACCAGTGCGCCGCCTGTTCCGGAAACAAGCCCATGTGGCCGAAGCCGGTGGGCTTGATCTCGAAGATCAAATCCTGGCAGGTCAGCCGCCACGCATCTTTCGGCACACCGGGTCGATTGTGCCACTCGCCACCGTAGTCCTTTCCCTTCGAATAGGTGTATTCGGAGACGGCCTCATCCCATTCCTCTTTCGCCAGGCGAACAGGCCAGATGGCCTGCGGCGCAGGACGGATGAAGCGGTGCGCACCGAACTGTTCCAGTTTGCGCCCGTTGCCGGAATCGAGAAGACGGTAATCGAACCCATCTATGGGGTAACGTTCCGTATATGAAGGAAGAGTGGTTGAAGAAAGGCGGTTCATGCGTGGAATGATATCACATCAATCGGAAAAGGAGGACGATGGCTGTGAGTCGTTCAGGACGCCTGCCGGACGGTGGAGGTGGAAGAGGGAATTTTTTTGCCGGGCACGGGCCAGCTTTCAAGAATGAGGTCCACCACTTTCAAAAGCTGTTTCTTGCTGACGCCACTTTTCGCCTGCACCGCAAGACCGGAGTTGAGGGTCATCAGGTAACACGCCAGCGCTCTGCAGTCGCAGTCGGCAGGGAGGTCGCCTTCCGTTTTTGCCTGTTCGAACCGTTTGGCGATCCAGCCTTCCGCCATGCCGCGCATCTTTGCCATCATTTGACAGATTTTTTCCGATTCCGGGCTGGCCACCAGGGCGCCCTGGATCATGAGGCATCCATTGGGAGAACCACGGCGCGTGATCAACTCCACTTCACCTGCAAGGATGCTTTCCACCACTTCGCGGACCGTCTCCTTTTTGAGCGCGTCGTGGTAAATGTGGCCGTTGACCTCGGCGTAACGTTCGATTGCCTGAAGGAACAAATCTTCTTTGTTGCCGAAAGCGGCGTACAAGCTGGGTGGGTTCACGCCAATGGCTTCCGCCAGGAGGGCAATGGAGGTGCCTTCGTAGCCGTGCCGCCAGAACAAATGCAAAGCGGTGTCCAGCGCCTGGGTCTTGTCAAAATTTCTTGGACGTCCGCGTGTCATGATCTATTTATTGAGCGTTCATTAAAAAATGGGTTGACTTTCATACAAAGGGTAGCATATATTTTTAGCGTTTACTAAAATATTTAATCGGACGTCCGGCGGAAGTCCCGCTTTTTACGGCCATGCGTCGACCCGTAAATGGAACAGGTGCAAGGTCAAGTGAAGTGCGGTGTTTCCGATAAGTTACAGGCTACCTGTTTTCCCGCGTCTCTCTGCTGGTCAATCCCATTGCACAAGACAACCCCGCGGTCTGGAGTGGCAACACGAACACCGAAGGGGGGCCGCACAGCTATTTTTTTGTATTCGACGTTCCAATAGACGATAATAAAAACAATCACTTGTTATGCAGGATTTGAATTGAGCGACGACAGCCAAAAGCCGGGGCGCTGGGTTTCCCTTCTATTTCTGGGAGCGGTGTTGGGGGGCGTCCTGTTTATCTCCGCCTGTCCACAACCGGAGTCGGAAGAGGTGCGTCCGCAACGGCGGGAGCTGCAACTGCCGGTACAGGTGGGCAAGGTGATCATCAAGGATGTCGTCGATGAAATCCGCACCGTGGGCAATATCGCCGCCGAACAGCGGGTCATCATCACCGCCGAGGTGGAAGGGCGTGTGCGACGTCTGCCCGTTGAAGAAGGGCAGACCCTCCGCGCCGGAAGTGTGATCGCTTCCATCGATTCGCGTCAATATGAGTTGGAGGTCCGGCGGCTGGAGGCGGAGCAGGCGAAAGCCCGGAAGGAATATGAAAAGACGCTCACCGGCGCGCGTCCGGAGGACAAGGAAAAGCTGGAAGCGCAGTTGAAAGCCGATGAAAGTGCGCTCGAACTTGCGATCAAGGAAGAGTCCCGCTTCCGCAAGCTGGTGGCAGACGGCGTGGTGCCGCAGTCGTCTCTGGATGAGGCGGTGGACCGCGTCCAGCGGGCGCGGGAATCGCTCCGCGCCAGCCAGGCGGCGTTGAAGGCGGGCACGCGTTCGCGCGATGAGGACATCCTGCAGGCGAAATCGAACCTCGACAGCGTCACCCAGCAGTTGCGCCTGGCGAAGCTCGATTTGTCGAAGACGAAAATCCTGGCGCCGTTCGATGGCGTGGTGATCGCCAAGCGCATCGAGGTGGGCGCGTTCGCCTCACCCGGCACGGCGGTCATCGAGATGATCGGATCGTCCAGGCTGAAGGCAGTGCTGGAGTTGCCGCAGAGCTACCGCAATAAATTGCAGCACATTTCTTCCGCGGAGTTTCATGTGGTGGATCTCGGCCTCCGCTTTCAACTCAATCACAACCTGCGCAATACGGTGCGCGTGATTCCCGACGCCAACATTTTCTCGGGCAACATCCAGGTGCAGATCGACCTGCCCGATGCCAACCCCGCGTTGTTCCCGGGACTCACGCTGGAAGCGAAAATCCGTTTCGATACGCGCAAAAACGTCAAGCACGTACCGGCCATCTCACTGGTCATTGGTGAGCAGGGAACGGTGGTTTATGTTGTGGAAGAAGGCAAGGCCAAGCTGGTGCCGGTGCGCGCATTCAAGGAACATGAGGGATTGGTGGAGATCGATGACTTCACGCACCAGTTGACCCCGCAGGTGAATTTGATCATGCGCGGATCGGGGGCGGTGTTCCCGGGCGCGAAGGTGCTCATCACCAATCCGGAACCGAAGGCGGAGCCGCCGTTCAACTCAGCGGAAACCAACAAGGCGCCGAAGCCTTCCCAAGATTCGGAAACCTGATGAAGCTGGTTGACCATTCCATACGCAACTACCACACGGTGACCGTCGCCGTGGTGCTGGTGGCGGTGATCGGCGCCATCTGCTACAATATCCTGCCGCGCCAGCTCACCCCCACCGTGGACAAGCCGCTGATCAAGGTGACGACCGAGTATCGCGGCCTGTCGCCGAACGAAGTGGAGCGCAACATCACCCGCCGCATTGAGGACGAGCTGGAGAACGTCGAGGGCCTCAAGAAGATGACCTCCGTCAGCAAGCATGGAGAGAGCACCATCACGCTCGAGTTCGACTGGGGCGTGGACAAGAACACCGCGACCATCGACGTCAACAACAAACTGCAACAGGTAAAGGACCTGCCGGTGCTCGCCGAAAAACCGGTGATGAAATCAGTCTCGACGGACAATTCCAATCCCATCATGTGGATCATCGTTGAGAAACCGGATCCCGCCATGCCGGACATCGGCCAGAACTACATGTACAAGGTGGGCGAGGACATCATCGTGCCCTTTCTGCAACGGGTGGATGGTGTGTCCGAAGTGTGGCACTTCGGCGGCGAGGAACGGGAGATGCGCGTGGAGTTCGATCCCTATTCTGTAGCGCGCCTGCACCTGACGTACGGCGAGATCATCAAACGCCTCTCCGACGAAAACCAGAACACCCGCGCCGGGTTTCACGATGAAACGCACCGCGAGTACACCGTGCGTACGCTGGGCGAGTTCACCAGCCCGGCCGACATCATGAAAACCGTCATCAAGCGCGACGGCGACAAGACCATCAAGGTGAGCGATTTCGCCACGGTGGTGGACGGGTTCAAGCGCACCACCTCGCTGGTGCGCATCAACGGCCGCCTGTCGAATGCCTTCGGCATCATCCGCCAACCCGGGGCGAACGTGGTGCAGACCTGCAACCTGTCGGCACAAGCGGTGGACGATCTGAACCGGGAGCTTCTCAACCGCGGCATTCCCATGCGACTCAAGATCGTGTACCAGGACGTGGCCTATATCAATGAGGCGATGTACCTGGTGAAATCCAACCTCGCATTGGGTGCGACGCTCGCGGTGGTGGTCCTGCTGTTGTTTCTGGGATCGCTGCGCTCGGTGTTGATTGTCGCCATCAGCATTCCCACCAGCCTGGTGGCGGTGTTCATCATTCTCAAGGTACTCGACCGGAGTATCAACATCATCTCGCTTGCGGGCATGGCGTTCGCCGTGGGCATGGTGGTGGACAACTCCATCGTCGTGCTGGAAAACATCTACCGCCACCTCACCATGAAGAAGGGCGTGTTGAAAGCGGCGTACGACGGCACGGTGGAAGTGTGGGGCGCGGTGCTGTCATCGACGTTGACCACGCTCGCGGTGTTTTTGCCTATTGTGTTCATCGAGGAGGAAGCGGGGCAATTGTTCCGCGACATCGCCATCACCATCAGCGCCAGCATTGCGTTGTCGCTGTTGGTGTCGATCAGCGTCATCCCGACGTTGACGACGCTCCTCATCCGCCTGAAGCCCGGCGAAGAGTACGAACCGGGATTTTTCCACCGCAAGGTGCTGTGGCCGGTGGTGCAGTTCGGCAAGGGCGTGCACTGGACATACGGACGCATCATGCACCGCCTGCTGGCATACGGTCCGGGAAAAACGGTGCTCAAGTTCGGCGTCGTGGGCGGGGTCGTGGTGCTTCTCATCTGGAGCGTGACCATCCTGCCGCAACGCGACTACATGCCGTATGGCAACAACAACATGGTATTCATGTTCATCGAACCGGTGGCGGGCACGCGTGTGGATGAGAACATGAAGTACATCGCCGACTACGAAAAAGAAATCGTGCAGATGGACGACGTGGTAGACAACTTTCTCGTGTTTTCGAACGGATTCAACGGCGGCGGCGCCATCATTAAAGAGGATCTGGCGCGCGGTCAGCGCGGCGAGGTGAAGATGGCGGTGAAATCGGACGAGATGGGGCAGAGGATTTTCAAAATCCCCGGCTACCGTTTTGCCTTCGCCGTTCAGCGGCCCATCTTCCAGTCGGCGTCTAAGCAGTTTGACCTGGAGATCACCGGCCCCGACATGTTCAAGTTGAAGGACGTGGCTCTGCAAATGATCGGTAAAATTTCCGGCATGAGCGGCGTGCATTCCGTGCGGCCGGAATTCAAATTCGGCAACCCCGAGTTGCGCTTCATCCCGCGCCGTGCCAACGACGCGCGGCTGGACATGGGTGTGCCGGAGATCGGTGACATCATCGAGTCGTTGAACGCGGGGACGTACCTGGGCGAGTTCAACGACCAGGGCGAACCGATCGACTTCGTCCTCGTGCAACGCAACCAGGGCACGCTGGGGTTGAACGATTACAAGGCTCTCCCGGTGTGGACGGAGGATGGGTTGATGACCAACCTCGGGCATCTGGCGGATATCGACATCGCCGCAGGACCCGCGCGCATCGACCACATCGAAAAGGAACGCGCCATCACCCTGCTGGTGCAGGTGAAAAAATCCTCGCCCATGCAACAGGTCATCGACAACATCGAAAACGAGGTGCTGAAACCCACGCGGCAGACGTTGTCTTCGGATTACGGCCTGCGTGTCGGTGGCTCGGCGGACGACCTCGCATCCACGGAGGAGTCCCTGCTCAACAGTTTTTATTACGCGGTGGGGTTCATTTACTTACTGCTGGTGGCGCTGTTCAAATCATTCATCCGGCCGTTCATCGTTCTGCTCACCGTGGTGCTGGCGGTTTCGGGGTCGTTCTTTGGCATCGTTTTGAACAACGAGTACCAGAAAGGCAACATCCGCGAATACCTCAAAGAGTTCAACGTGGAAAACCCGGCAGCCATGCTGGAGGACTGGAACTGGATCACCTTTGACATCCTGACGCAGTTGGGCGTGATCATCCTCGCGGGCATCGTGGTGAACAACGCCATCCTCATCGTGCACCAGATGCTGAACAACGTGCGCGCCGGCATGGATGAACGGGAAGCTTTGGCGACCTCGTGCCAGACGCGCTTGCGTCCCATCATGATGACGGTCATTTCCTCCGTGTCGGGCATGATGCCGCTGGCATTCGGCGAAGGTGCGGGGACGGAACTCTATCGCGGCATGGGCACGGCGCTCATCGGCGGGCTGGTGTTCTCCACGTTCTTCACGCTGTTCCTGGTGCCGGTTTTGATTTCATTGATGACCGACCTCGGCATCCACACGCGAAAGGAAGACCTGGTCAAAGATTCGCTGGAAGATGCCACTCCCCCCACCGCCCAGCAACCGGCGCAGTGATTCCAGCGAGGATCGAATCTTTTATCAGTTTTCCAGAATGGCCAGCACGAGGTCTTTACGGCCTTCCAGCTTGGGAAGCTGTTCCTTGTCCGCCACCCGGCGGGCCATGTAGGGCACTTCCTGAACGAGGTACTCGTTCATCTCGCCTGTGGTGATGATGCGGTCCTGATTGAGATCGGCCTGCCCCTTCAGTCCCAGCAGAAAAAAATACGTGTACAGGCTGTGCCCTTCCTTATCCAGCCAGGTGCTGACCTGGTCGTTCTGCGCGCTGGTCAGCACCGCTGTGTTGGATAACGGCATCGGGTGCGATTGCGGAACGGGGACGATGGTGCTGGTCCGCTCGAACAAAACGCCGCTGGGGGTCCTGCCGGAGAAACAGGTGTCGAGCACGATCACGGTTTCCTGCGCGGGTATCTTTTTAAGGTTCTCATAGAACAGCGAAACCGAAAACCCGGACTGTGAAATGTAGTCGAGGTCGGCGTCCACCGGAACGAAGTACAACTCCTCCCCTGTCACTCCGGGGATGCCATGCCCTGTATAGTAAATGAACACGCGGCTCACGCCGGGTTTCACCCAGCGGAACAGCTTGCCGCGGTGGTCGCGCGCCGTGCCGAACAGCGTGGCGAAATCGCCTTTGGTGGCGTCTTCATAGGTGATGATGTTGTCCGGGTAAAACCCCATGGTGCGGATGAGGTAGGTCTTGACCATCTCCAGGTCGCGGTGCGCGTGCTCCACCTTCGGGATTCCTTTTTTCAGATACGTTCGATTGCCGATGAGGAGGGCGATGTCATCCCGGCCGGCGGATTTGCCGATGGGGATCTGCTGGCTGGGATCGTTCGAAAACCGTCCCGCGCCGGAAAGGGTGCCGGGTGCAAAGCGTGATTTCATTTTTTGATGGGACGCGACCTGCGTGTCCTCCGGTTGAACGCGCGGGTTTTGCGCCAGGCTGGGGTGCATCGAGACGGCGTTGGCCAGTTTGATGGTGGCGGCGATGATGGATCGCTCCAGACTGATCTTGGTCCGGTACTGGGCTTCGCGGTAGTCGTCGATGCTCGACGGGGTGGAAAGTCCCAGCGTGCGGAGCGCGGCCGCCACGTCCATCGCCGGATTCAGGGTGCGTTCGTTCAGGGTAGAGCGCCCGTGGGTTTCGACCTGAAAAATGGTTTCTTTCGTTAAGGGGTCTTTGCCCGTCAGCTTGAGTTCAAAATACTGCGTTTCGCCCACGAATTCGGGATAGAGCAGGATGCCATAACCGGAAGCCGGGAACTCTTTGTCCGCGTCCTGCATGTCCACTTGCGCGAATACCTCTCCCAGCGTTTCCTGGAGCAGGTGAGTGAGGCCGTCGCCGATTTCCAGTTTGTTGAACACCTTGGCCTCCATTTCCTCAGGAATGAGAAGGAGGGCGGTCAGATCGTACCGGGTTTCCGGGAGCGTTTCCTGTCCTGAATATTTGTTGTGGGTCAGTTCGGAATCGATGGTGCTGCTGCAGGCGGCAAGAAAGCTGGATACAAGGATAAAGACGAGAAGCTTCAACAGCGGACACGGTGAGGGACCGGGATCAGTAGAGCAAGCAGGCTGTGTGATTCCGCTTCGGGAGCGCATGGTCGGTACTTTTCAAATTCGGAGTTTATAAAAAGTATAAGGCCTGCGCCGGGGTTGTCAATCAAGGCGGCTCTAAGTCAACCAGTCTTCTCTTCGGGGGTGGGGCTTTCGAGGGTGAGGGGTTCTTTGGTGACGGGATGAGTCACGATCAGCCGGTGCGCGTGCAGGGCGATGCGGCCTTCCGGCAGTGTGGACTTGGCGCGGTACTTGGCGTCGCCCACCAGGGGATGCCCGATGAACGCGAGTTGGGCGCGGATCTGGTGGAAGCGCCCGGTGTGCAATTCCACTTCCAGTAAGGAGGTCCCGCCTTTTTTCTCCAGCACGGTGTAGGTGAGTTCGGCTTGTTTTGCTTCCGGCGTCGGGCGCGGGAACACCGTGGTTTTTATCGACTTTTCCTTCCTTAAATAATGCACCAGACGGTCGGTTTCTTTTTCCGGAGTGCCTTCGACCCGAGCCAGATAAAACTTGCGCGCGGTGTGGTTGCGGAACTGTTCGGACAGGCGCGATGCCGCTTTCGACGTGCGCGCGAACAGGACGACGCCGGAGACCGGCCGGTCCAGCCGGTGCACCAATCCCAAGTACACCTTTCCCGGTTTGCCGTATTCGTTTTTGATCCAGTCGCGGGTCTGGTCGAGGAGGTTGGGCGCGCCGGGGGCATCCGATTGCGTCAGCACGCCGGCCGGTTTGTCCACGGCGATAAGATGGTTGTCCACGTACAGGATGTGGAGGTCGGGGACGGCGGAATCCTTCACACCGGCAGGTTCCGTTTGGCTTCGGCTTCCTTGCCGGGCAGATAGGGCGGGGTGACGATGCCGCAGGAGATGATGAACTTGAGGCCTTCTTCCACCGTCATCGAAAGCACCGTCACGTCCTCCTTCGCCACGAAGACGAGGAAGCCGGAGGTGGGGTTCGGCGTGGTGGGCACGAACACGTTGATGAGGTCCTCGTCGGTGAGCGCCTGCACCTCGCCGCGGGTTTCGTTGGTGACGAAACCGAGCGAATAAATGCCGCGGCGCGGGAACTCGACCATCACCACCTTGCTGAAAGCCTTGGTATCGGTCTGCGCGATGGTGGTGACCACCTGTTTGGCGCCGGTGTAGATGCTCCGCACGATGGGGATCTTCTCGACGATGGTTTCCCACACCTCCACCAGCTTGGCGCCGAAGATGTTTTTGGTGAAGATGCCGATCAGGAAAATGAACAGGAGCGTCATGATGACGCCGAGGCCGGGCAGGCGGAAATCCGGCGGAATGGGCGCGCCGGCGAAGATGAGCAGTTTGGTGAACATCGGCGACAGCCAGTTGTCCAGCATCTTGAACAGGAAGTTCAGGATGAAGACGGTGAACGCGATGGGCAGGGTGACGAGGAGCCCGGTGATGAAGACGTTGCGCAGTCGCCGTTTGAAATCGGTAAACACGGAATCCCTGGAAAATGTCGGACGGCCGCGGGGCCGGGGTTGCTGTGCCCGGTGAGATGCGGCATCCGGGGGAGCGATATGGGTTTCATTATATAAAGGTGGCGAGTGGCTTGGCAAGGGGGAAGGCGAGGGAGCAAGGTCCCGAAAAAATTGGGCTTGCAGGAAAGGAAAGTTCTGGTAAGATCGGGGAAAACGAACGCAAAAACTGGAATTTGGGGCTGTGGCGCAGCTGGGAGCGCGCTTGAATGGCATTCAAGAGGTCAGGGGTTCGATCCCCCTCAGCTCCACCAGCTTGCGGCTGGACGCAACGTGGAATGGCGTTGTGTTCAGCCGCTTTTTTTATCGCGTCTTGTGGGCCGTCCGCTCAAACCCCCTCAACTCTACATTTATTTATAAAGGGTTACGGTGAAAGCCGTAACCCTTTTTTGTTTGAAGTGTCTGTGCCCACTTGCAGGGATTTTTACGGGCAAATGGCAGGGCGCGCATTCTCACCCCGTCAGCCCGGGCCCTTTCGTTAAGTTGTCAAAAGGAACGGCAGAGCCTAAATTACAAGTAAGGATAATCCGGGTTATCTGCTCAATGAGCTTTTGGAAAGGGAAGGGGGGTGAAAAAAATGATGGACTGCGGAAAAACGGGAGAGGTTGGGAAAATGAAGGAAAAAATGATGGAAGGTTTCCCGCCGGAAATGCTGATGGAGATGATGCCTGAATGCCTCGAAATGATGTTTGCAAAATTGTCTCCTGAAAAGAGAAGTCAGCTCACCAAGAAATTGTATGGCGTTTTGTCAAAACAAGGTGGCGCTGAAATGGTAAAGGGAAAGCGAAAAGGTTTGGTTGTGGATGACAGGATTGAGGAGTTGATCGCAATCGGGGCCTCGGTGACAGCTAATTGCCAGCCCTGCCTTGAATATCATGCTGGGGAAGCTAAGAAACTTGAAGCTGAAACCGAAGATATTCAGAAAGCAATTGAAATTGGACAGATGGTTAAAAAAGGGGCGATGCGAAAATACAATGAATTCTTGTCTGAATTTTTCAAGTGAAATGAACCTCATTGATACCTGTGCATGCAGGCTTTGCAACAAGGGGAAGCCAAAAGGCGGGCCAGCCTGTTAACAACCTGTTTCGAATCCTGCGATTTCTTTCTCCCCTTACAAGGGTGCTGGCACCCGGCATGGAAACTGGTTTGGGTTCGGCAACTCATTATATTTCGTAAACCGTCTCCCCGATAATCTGGCTCTACTTAACTTTAAAGGGCTTGGCGAAGACCGCCGGGCCCTTTTATTTTGGGATGTGCCCGGGGGATCGCAGGACGCGGGTTTTGGCGGGGTATCTTGAATTTGAAGTTGCGGATCGAAGGACGAGGTTATGCTTCCAGCGAGTCGGCCAGAGCGCGAAGCAGGTTGCCGCCATCCCCTTTCCAGGCGCTTCCGTGCATGCAGGCCAGAGTGGTCGGATTTTCCGCGGCAAGTTTTTCCAGAAGCGGCCGGGCGTTTTTGGTATGGGAATAGTAATCCATCTGGCGCCGGAACATCTCGCTCGGCGCGAGAATATCTTCCTCGGTAATGGCCGGGTTTTCGTGTCCCCCCTGAGTAAAAAGATCTCCGCAAAATAAGGTGCGGGATTCCATTTCCATCAAATAGCCGCATTCCCAGGAATGGGGTAGATGAGGGGTGTCGAACCATTTTACCCGGCATGTTCCTAAAGAAACCTCCTCACCATCGGCCATGGCGCGGACGGGGCGGTCGGTCATATCGCTGACGGAAACCATGGCGCCGACCTTTCCGCAAAGGGGCACGGCATTCGGAGCGGCATCCAGCCAATCGTTCAGAGATCCGCACTCGTCCGCTTCAACATGTGAAAAGGCAATGTAGCGGAGATTTTCAACCGGCATCACGCTGCCAACCGCATCGTGTACCAGCTTGAACAGTTTCTTCGGGCCGGTATGAAACAGCAACGGTTCCTTGTCGGCAATGAAGTACTGATTGAAGGAAAAGCCTCCGGATATCGTGCTGGGCGGAACCGGGGTGTTGATGCGGTAAATCCGTTTTGCAATTTCAACAATGTTCGTTCCTGATTCCTTATTGGTGATAGGCATGGCCGGCGCGGCTCCTGAAGCTTGGACTATCGGAAATTTCACAATCGTGCCTGTTGAATATAAACCGGGTTCGTTTAATTGAGAATCAAAATATATCCAACTGGTTTCAATGGCTCTTGCTGCGGGAATTGTTCAGGAAGGCATTCGAGAGGGAGAGGCTCGTTTCAGAAACCTCTGGTTTCACCCCGATCAAATAATGGAAATGAATGTGCGACAAACTGCGCGATCAAAAATTCTATTTCCTGAGTGCTGTGTTTTGAAGGACCCGAATGGGTTCGATCATCTGTGCTTTAGGAATTTGCAGGTTAGTATTTATAGCCCTCCAATGCAGAGATGCGGCTTTGTCTGGTTTGGAATCAATGGCGTGAAGGCTCTACGCCTTTCGTTCTTAGCTTTTATTGGCCACATCTTCTGCTTATCGCTTCCATTTCTAAAAAGGGAATCAGTGAAATCTGTCGCGGAATAAGAGTTTGTCCCGCCGTGATCATCTGCTTTTCCTACTGATTGCGTCTTGACGATCATCGATTCAAATGTTTATTCCTCGTGACGGCTCCGAGGCCGTGTCCATACTTATTTGAAGTTCTATCTGGAAAAGGCAGGCTCATTTGAATCTTTCCAAAAACTTATTGACTGGCGAAATGGATTTCGTGTATCGTACTTCTTCTATTATGAATTCGAGGTATTTCTATTAATTGGGCAAATTGGGAGGCACAGGTTGAGTTTTATAAATCCTGCGTGTTCTCAATAGTATCTTGATGAATAGAGGAAAAACGGTGACGCCTTCGTGGACGTTTTTAACGAATCATGCGCACGTGCTGTTGTGCCTGGCCAAAAACCCGTCTGAACGCATACGAGACATTGCGGTGGAGGTTGGCATCACGGAACGTGCCGTTCAACGCATCATTGTTGAACTGGAAGCGGACGGGTACCTGGAGCATCATCGTGACGGCAGGAGAAACGTGTACAAGGTTTTCAGCCGAAAGCCTCTGCGGCATTCCATTGAGAAACATCGGCATGTGCGCGACCTGATACGGCTTATTAATAAATAACATGACGCGAATTATCAATCCCGCATGGGACCAACTTTAGACGAGGCTGCAATTAAATCATTCTGGCTTTAATCCATTTTAATTATTGGACCTGAGAAGCTTTTGGAGGAATCCAAAGCTTAAACCGGGCAAGGACAATAATTACGCCATGACAATTCAAATTTTCATCATTCTATTTCCGCTTTTGGCGGCCATCCTCATCGGCTTCCTTGGCAAGCGCATGGAATCTCATGTGGCCAGGACGGGGGTGGTTGCAATAACGCTTTCGTTTTTTCTTTCCGCCTGGACTCTCTATGAGGTGAGTGTCCATGGGCCAATTCATATTCCGTTATGGCCGATCAACCCTGAAAGCTCTGCCGTATTCAAGTTCGGGCTTTTGATTGATCGTCTTACCGCTGTCATGATGGTATTGATCACGAGTGTCAGTACCGTCATCCATGTTTATTCGATCCGTTATTTAGAGGGCGACCCCGGTTATGCGCGGTTTTACGCCCTGTTGAGTTTCATAACCTTTGTCATACTTTCCCTGGTCAGCAGTTCGAACCTGTTCATGTTGTTTGTGTTCTGGTCGTTGTTGAGCTGGGCCCTCTACCTCATCCTCGCATTCAACTATTCGCATCCGGACGCAAGAAAGAATGCGTTTAAAACTTTCTTCGTTCATCGCATCGGGGACGTAAGCTTTCTTTTCGGAATCTTTCTGGCGTGGAAATATTTCGGCACTCTGGAGTTTGCCGGATTGTTCCAGGCGGCCACACAGCCTCAAATGATTTCGCTGTTGCCGGGGAACCTGTTCGATGTCAGTGCGGTTTCTGTGATCACGCTGTTCATTTTTGTCGGCGCGATGGCCAAATCGGCCCAATTCCCTTTGCACGTATGGTTGCCTGACACGATGGATTCGCCCACCCCGGTGTCCGCCCTCATGCATGCGGGCATTGTCAATGCGGGTGGATTTTTATTGAATCGATTGGCTCCCTTCTATGCGCTCTCGCCGACGACACTCCATGTCATTTTTGTGATTGGCGTGCTGACGGTTCTGTTCGGGGCTTCCATGATGCTGGTGCAAAACGACATCAAGAAAACCCTGGGCTTTTCGACCATGGGGCAGATGGGCTACATGATTATGGAATGCGGGCTCGGAGCCTTTGCGCTGGCCATCTTTCATTTGATCGCTCATGGTCTTTTTAAGGCAACGTTGTTTTTGAGGGCGGGGCAGGGCATTCACGAAGCCCGCAAGGAGCCGGCATTCCCGGATTCTTCCGCGCACGAACCCGTGAGGCCTCCCACTCAACTGACCTGGCTCACGGGTTTGATCCTCACGCTGATCATGCCTCTCATCATTCTTATGCTGGCGCATGACATGCTGGATGTTCCGCTGGAAGATGCGAATGGAGCCGTGATTTTTCTTTTTTTCGGCTGGGTGACGGCCTCTCAAGCCATGTTTAGCTTGTATCGCCTTCATCCGGTAGGCTCCTGGGCGGTTGTCAGCGCAATGATCGGCTCCCTGTTTTTCATCGTATTCATGTATCTGTGGGCCGGTGAGGTTTTCACGCACTTTATTTATCCTGAGCCAGGTGTGGCGGCAGGATTTTTCAAGGCCGCGGCTTTTAATCCAAAAGTCTTTGACATGCTTGTATTGATGGCCACGGTTTTGATTTTTTTGGGTTGGGTCGTTACCTATACCAATTCCAGGGGGCAGGCTATTTTTGTCAAAAGCTGGCTCCTTTCAATTCGCAATCACCTGTACATCCTTTTAATCAACCGGTTCTATCTGGACCGGGTGTATGTGCGGTGTGGCAATAACCTGTTGCGATTGGCTCAAAAAGTAGCCCATCGTTTTTAAAATACGGCTGAATAAAAATGAGTTTTGAACCTGTTTTTTCAGTAATACTCGCTCTCATCCCGCTCTTCCTGGGGGCGGCGTGGAAAGTCGCGCGCATCTCGTCCGCCAGCCTGAAGTCGATGGGGTTGGCGACGGTCGGTGTTCTGGGTGCGGGGTTGGTCCTGATGCAGTCTGTGGTTGAGGTGGATCCGTCGGTCATGCTTCTCGCCGGCGCCGTCCTTCTTTCAGGGTTTTGCGGAATTCTCGGTCAGGATGCGACGAAGCAGGACTCCGTTGCATGTGCTTCGATCCTGATTGTTCTGGGACTGGGTCTGGGTGTCCTGTTACACCAGGGACTTGTGAACCGGATTTTCTTAAGTGGCCTGCTGGGCTATGTCGCAGTCTCCCTCAGTCGCGAAAAGCGTCCGTCGTCCAGGGCGAAAGTGATGTTCCTTCACCTGGGTGTCGCCATCTTCCTTTCGTTGAGTTCCGTTTTTGGTGGAACGACCTGGGGTACGTTTGCCAGTCTGTTTCTTGCGATGACTTTCCTGCCGCTGGCTCCTCTTCATCTGCCGTTTGTGAGCGTGACGGAGAGTGCGAAGGGAACTCTTTCGAGTTTTTGGATTGTTGTTTGGCTGACCGTCGGACTGGCTGAGTTGAACATTCTTTACCCCTCGCTGACGGCGGGGATGCTCTTTGCCGTAAGCCTGTTGGCCCTGGTCAGTGCGGTCTATGCTTCTTTGGCATGTCTCGGACACCAGAAAAGCAATCTGTTTGTTGCCTCTGCGACCGTGGCCCATGTGGCGCTTGTCTGGGGACTGCTCGATGTCTTCTCCAGTTTCTCCAGGTGGGGAATTCCGTTTGGCGTGGCTCTGGCGCTGGTGATGGGGGGCGTCAGCCTCGCATTTTCGTTCGTGCGGCAGCGCTATGGATGGCAAATCATTGGCAAGCTTCCAGGATTGGCCTCTCCCATGCCTCGATTTGGGACGGCCATGATTTTCCTTGTGAGTTTCGCCATGTTTCTCCCATTGTTCTCCACCTTTTCAGGATTGCAGTTCATGTCAACAGAGGAAACTCACGATGCCGGGGTCATTATGATTCTGTTCACGTTCCTTGTGGTTTGGTTGGGGGGAGGTTGGTCTTTTTCCCAGATGCTTCATCAAACCGCTTTTGGAACGACACGTCCCGGTGTGCCCTATACGGATTTGCGAAAAGCGGAATTTGTCGCTGTATCGGCATTGCTTTTATGTGCAGGCTACAGTGGACTGATCCACTAGTGCGTCCGTCTTTTTGTTTTTTCAGGAGGTCAGCGAGTTCAAGCCATGAATCGTCTTGACGTTAAAGAAATAAATATAACCAATGAATTGCAGCGGATGGAACTGCGGTCACTCGTCAACCTGGCGGGTGAAGCTATCTCCAATTACTGGCCGATGCGAACGTTTATCCATCACAATCCGCTTCACGGATTGGAGCACCTGTCGTTTGAGGAAGCCATAAACGAGGGGCATCGGGTTTTTGGAGGTCGCGGGTATCTCTGTAATGAAGAATACCGGAATTACTTCAAACAGGGCCGGATATCTGAAGAATCCGTCAACGAAGCCCTGAAGGAGATATCGCAGGATGCGGTCATCGCCATCGGCGATCGAAAGCTTTCTCACATGGAAGTTCTGCGAGCCATCCTTCTTCATGGCACCGGAAGCGTTGCGGCCGATGTGAGTTCCGCGATTTTGGAACCCTCGCTCAGTCAACCGGAAGTGAGAAACCTGGTTAAGAAAGTCCAGGATGTTTCAAGGGACGAGGCGCGAACGAGTTCCCTGAAAGATTTCGCGAATCAGGAGCAAGAAGATATGGCGACACAGTACACCATTGGGGAATGGTGCGACCAAGCTCTTGAAACGAAGGTGCAGGATCAAATCAACGGGGAACTCATCAAGTGGTGCGGTGGCTTTCTCGATGAAGGGCATGCCACCTGGGATATGCCTTCGCGAAAGAAAACTTTTTATGGCGGATGGAAAGAGCTGGCTCAGGATGAGGTGTCCGGGTCCTTGTTGGGTATTGAGGACTGGAAAACCAAAATCCAAAAACTACCCAGTCGACCGGAAGATGCGGTGCTGGAAAGCCTGTCCCGGTTGGCCATTCCCAAAACCTTGTGGAATAACTACTTCACGTTGCAGTTGGCCCAATTGTCCGGGTGGACCGGTTTCATCAAATGGCGTGCGGACCAAACGGACTATGAGTGGCAACTTGCCTTTCCAATTGATCTGGTGCAGTACATGGCCGTCCGTCTTTTTTATGAGCGGGAGCTGGTTGCGCTGGCCTGCCGGGATAAACTGGCGATTCCCGGCACCTATCCTTCGATTCGGTCTTACCTGAACGATCATCCCATCGGGTATGGCCTCTACAAGGAATACCAAACGCGAGGACTGCCGGACGAAATACAAGATCACCTGGACCTGTCGTTGTTCATGTGGAACCCTTTGGGCATCGATGCCCTCGATCGATGCGATTCGGAATTGGTTTCAAAATGCGAACGAATCCGGAAGCGGCAGGAGGCGGATGTCCAGACTTTGACCGTAATGCATCTTGCCCGCTCACTGGCCATCCCCATGCAGGACTTTCTGAAGAGCACCCCCGACGCATTGGGCACCTTGCTGGAGTGGGTCGAGCGGTTCCCCGAATCGCGGCATGGGCCCACTTGGCTCAAGGCTTTCGAATCCAGCTACCTCAAAAGTTTTATGAAACAAATTTCCCCGAACCTGCGGAAATTGCGCAAGAGGGATGTGCTCGAGGAACAGCCGCCGGAATCGCGGCCGCTGGCCCAGGCGATTTTTTGCATCGACGTCCGTTCGGAAGGGTTTAGAAGGCACCTCGAAGAAATCGGGGGAAATGAAACCTTTGGGTTCGCCGGGTTTTTTGGGGTCCCCATATGCTATCAGGGATTTTCCAGCGAACAGCAAACGGACCAATGTCCGGTTCTTCTGAAACCCAAACACATCGTGAGAGAAATTCCTCGCGCGTATCAAGGCAAGGATGCAGAAAAATTTCTGGTACGGCAGAAACTCGCGAAGACAGGGCATGCTCTGCTGGAAGAATTGAAAGAAAACGTGATCACTCCCTATGTCATGGTCGAAGCGATCGGCTGGTTTTATGGGTTCAAGCTGTTCGGGCAAACGCTGCTTCCGCAAGGGTTTGATACGGCCATCTCGTGGCTCAAGGAACGTCTGACCATTCCCATAAACACCACATTGACGGTTGATAAAATCAGCCGGGAAGAGGCTCAGGAAATGGTGGCCTCTCAACACCGGGCGACGATCTATCGATTGTTGATCAAGCAATATGGCGGGAAGGGCGCCGCCGTTCCCCATGACCAGATTGAACGTTTGCGGAAGCTGGCGCTGGAGCAAACTCAATCCGATGTTCAGGAGAACAAGGAGCTGTACCGATTGTTGCGCTGGAAGGAATCGGATCTCGATCAATTCATTCAAGTGCTCAGACGGGATTTCAATGTTAATGAGCGGGACGTGACCCGCCGGATGCACCGAATCACACAGACCGGGTTTACGGTAACGGAACAAGCCCACTTTGTGGAAATGGCTCTGAGGATCATGGGATTCACGAAAACCTTCGCCCGCCTCGTCCTGCTTTGCGCCCATGGCAGCAGTTCGGATAACAATCCATACGAATCCGCCTTGGATTGCGGGGCCTGCGGTGGAAACCACGGAATCTCAAATGCGCGGGCCCTGGCCGTCATGGCCAACAAGCCTCAGGTTCGGGAAATATTGGCCAAGAAAGGCCTGGCAATTCCCCCCGACACTCATTTTCTTCCCGGGCAACACGATACGACCACGGATGCGGTTGAACTCTTTGACTTGGAGGATGTCCCCGCCACTCATCGAAAAGACCTGCTCAGGCTTCAGCATGACCTCAAGGAAGCGGGTGAAAATAACAGCCAGGAACGCCTCGCTCGTTTTCCGGACGAACCCGTCAAGAAAGGGATTTCTAAGGCGTCCTCGCGGACTCGGAAACGGAGTGTGGATTGGTCACAGGTTCGGCCGGAATGGGGACTGTCCAGGCATACGACTTTCATCGCGGGGCGGCGTTTGCTGACTCAAGGGATCAACCTTGAAGGCCGGGCTTTTTTACACTCCTATGATTATTCGCAGGATCCAAATGGAAAATATTTGGAAATCATCATGACCGCCCCCATGATCGTCGGCAATTGGATTAACATGGAGCATTATTTTTCTACCGTTGATCCCAATGTTTATGGGAGCGGTAGCAAGGTGTATCACAATGTGGTTGGCCGCTTGGGAGTCATGTATGGTACCCAAAGCGACCTGCGTATTGGACTTCCCATCCAAACGGTATATGATGGTGAAAAGCCTTACCATGAGCCCATGCGACTGTTCGCCATCCTTGAGGCTCCATTGGAAAGGATTACGGCCGTCATGGAGCGGCATGAATTCTTGCAGGAAATGATGAGAAATCAGTGGATCCATCTTGTCGCCTTAGATCCCGATAGCATGGAATTTTTCCTCTTTCAATCACCGAAAGATTGGAGACCTATTCATTAATAATATCTTGTTTGGGAGGATTGGGGCTTTATGAGCAGTATGGAACTTCATCCGATGAAAGAAATCAAAATCATTGTTGAGGGCGAGCACCTTCATTTTGTGACCGATATTCTTGACCGAATTCAGGCCAGCGGCTACACGATTTTCAGCAATATTTCAGGAAAAGGGCATCATGGATTCCACGAAGGCCATTTGATGTTTAATGACACGAGCAGTTTGCAGATGATCCTGACCGTTGTCCCTGAAGAGAAACTGGATCCCATTCTCTCTGCCCTCAAGCCGTTCCTGGAACGCCACTCAGGCGGTGTCTTTGTATTGGATGTCAGCGTACTGCGACGCGACCATTTCGCCCCGAAAGGATCCTGAGGCATCGCCTTTCGGCATCCCATGGCGCCTGCTCCCCTTCTTCCTCCCGGTGAGCGGGTAACTCGGGTTCGGCGCCGGGTCCGGGCTGGGCCATCTGCCTGTAACAGAAAGCACGGCTTTCGCACCCACTGCCCCCCCCTAAATATCCATTCTTACGACTCGGCCTTTCGTACCCTGGCTGTATAGAGATCGTTGGCGCACAAGCATGGAAAGGAAACCGTCGACCCGGAATCCTTTCCGCCGTTTTATGGCATCCCCTTGGTGCAGGCGGTGCCGCGGCAACGGAGATGGATCGTCCCTCCCGGTAAATGGTACGTACTGACTACCCGGTCGTTCGGGAAATGATATTCGCGTGCAAGAACGAAAGCGTCGGTCCAATCATCAGGCGGCGAGGTCAAGGGAGGCCTTGGAAACCTCAGGCTGTCGATGTGCGCCGCCACGCTGAGTCCGACCGAGGACGAATCGACGATATACAGCGGATGGGTTTTGGTGTCGGCGATCGCCTGACGCGCCGCATTCGGATACGCATCGAAGTCACCACTCGCTTTGTTCCAGATAAAAGTGCCACCCATGAACAAAAACTTCATGGCGATCATCGTGCTGAAAAGAGGAACCAGCCAGCGCCGGAATGAAAGTGCCTGTGACTGCGCCAACAACAGAACGACCAGCAGGGCACACCATGGATACAGAGGAAGGATGTAGCGGATGTTGGTAGAAGGCGCAAGCAGATAGGGAAGGTAATTCAAAATCACCAGCCATAGGGCCGTGCGTGCCAGAGGTGTTTCTTGAAAGGAAGGCAGAGCGCGCTTGCGAAAAAACCAGTAAGCCATGAGCGCGCTCCCCGGTAACAGAACGACAAAACTCTCGCCTAAGAAAACGACGCGTTCTCCCGAATAGGAACTGAGAGAGAAGAGGGGTTTCTCTCCGGCCAGCTTGGTGATCAAAACCTGCACCATGCCGGGGGTCGAGTTGGCATTCTCCACCCATCCCCACCAAACCAGGGGATACACAATGGCCAGGCCGTGTATGAAGATGGAGATGGGATTTAAAAAGACCCGGCGTTGATCCTTGGCGATGATCAGCGCGGCGAGCAGGGAAGTGGCATAAAAAACATATCCGGTGAGCGCTTTGCTCATGAACGAACCGATCAATCCAACCAGCACGCCGATCAAAAGCCACGGGCGGTTTTCATGCATGGTCAACAGCATGGAGACAATCGCCAGAAAAACAAACAAGCCGAACAGCGGGTCGGCGTAAGCCAGCCAGCCGCGGTAAAACAACACGTCACCGGAAAAGAAAAACAGGGCACCGAGAAAAGCCAGCCGTCTGTCCCGGTAAACCCGGAAGACAAACGCGAAGAAGAGAAGTCCCGTTCCAATCGTAGCCACGGCCGTAACCAGGCGCGAAGCGATCAATACATTCTCCCATCCAAGGAGGTCGGCGATGGGAATCATCAGCCAGTTTATCAATGGCGGGCGCGGGTAGGGTTCTCCATACAAGGTGGGAATTGTCCACTCGCCGCGGTGAACCATTTCCATCGATGTGATCGTGTACACGCCCTCCTCTCCCGTGTAGGGCAGAAACAGGGTTGGGATGAAGCTCAAAACAGCCAAAGCCAGCAGAATCCGATAGTGCGTTGAATCCGGCGATGAATGGGAAATGGCTGTTGGAGTTGGCATGAACCGGTCTGCCTAGGTATGCAGGATCATTTGGGTGATCACCACGTAACGACCCAGCTTGCCCGCCGTGACCAGCAGGAGGAACGTCACAAGATTCACGCGCAACACCCCTGCCGCGACGGTGAGCGGGTCGCCGATCACCGGCACCCAGGCAAAAAGAAGCGAAGCGGTGCCGTATTTTTCATACCGCGCCAGTGCGGCGTCGATGTCTTGTTTGGAAGTTGAGGAAAGTTTTCGTTGGTACACTTCCATTCCGCCGTAACCCAATCCGTAATTCACCACCGAGCCCACAACGTTGCCGAAAGTCGCGACCGCCACCAGTGCAGTGGGGTCCATACCGTTGATGAGCAACGCGCCCAGCACCACCTCGGAACTGAAAGGAAGAATCGTGGCCGCAAGAAACGCCGCGGCGAATAAACCGAAATAGCCGAATTCTATTAGAGATTCCAAAGGAAATGTTCTGTGTGCGATTGCTGACGTCTGGTCTGGATCATGGGGTTGGCGAAAGCCATGTCTGGACCCAAACCGGATATTCCCGATTATGGTACTTGATCCCGTCAAAACTTGGTAGCGATGTCCGCTTGGTATGGGATTCCGGTCTGATCGGAAGAGAGACGATCGGCCTGGAGGGGGAGGGTGGTTTTTGGGCCGAAAGGTATGGCGGGGCCGCCTGCGCTCGGGACGCAAGCGAACCCCGCCGCATGTTCATTCGGTGATGAAAGAAACCTTTACCGGAGTGGGATTGGTGACGACGTCGAAGACGGGAGAATGTTCGACCAGCTTTTGAAGCTTCTCTTTGTCTGCATCCGACTTCACTTTGAAGTTGATACGGATTTCCTGGTAGCCCTTGCGCACCGCCGGATCGAGGTCAAGAAAACCACGCAGGTCAATGTCTCCCTCATACTCGGATTCCACTTTTTCCAGATTGATGCCTGCTGCCGCCGCATGGTAAGCGAGGGAAGTGGTCATGCAGGAGGAAAGAGCGGTCAGCAGGTACTCGACCGGATTGGCACCCTCCCCCTTGCCCAACAACACCGGAGGCTCGTCCGCCTGGAACCGGAAGGGTTTTTCGTGCTTGTGTTCCTGGCAGGTGCCGTAGAACCCGTCCAAGTCCACCTCGTTCTGTGAGCCGTTTTTCCAGGTGTTCTTCGCGCGGAACTTGAACTTCGCCAGGTCCGGTTGCTCACTGACGGCCTGAATGGTTTCCTGCAAGCGGGTTACGTTGACGCCGTTCGTGATCGTTTCGTTTTGCACGGTTTGAATTGACATGACATTTTTCCCCTTCAGCAATGAAGTTAAAATTAATTAACTAGTTAGTTAATATTGGGTGCAAAAAAAATCATTCCTCAATGAGATTCCCGATGGCCTTCACGGCCCGGTCCAGAGGCCAGGATTCGCGGTACTCCTGACCGGCCATGATCGCTCCGCACAGGATCAGGTAATAGGTATCGGCTATCTGTTTCACGTTTATGGTCTTGTATTTCGGGTCGGAAGATTTCAGGTGCTTCACGCCTTCGGAGATCAACTCCCGGAACGCGTCGATGTACACCCGGGCTTCGTTCACGAGTTTATTGCCACCGCCGGGAAACTCCGAAATGAGGTTGAAGTACCCACAACCCCGGTAATCGGTTTTGAGCATGGCATCGCGAACATAATTCATTGGCCCCATGTACCGTGCCTTGGGAGTGGCCGCGTTGAGCATGGTTTCCTGAAGTGTTTCCAAATCCTCCTTTCTTTTATTTTTCAGGTAAACCAGACACAAATCCTCCTTGGTGGAAAAATGCGTGTAAACCGTAGGCCGGGAGACCCCCGACTTTTCGATCACCTGGTCGATGGTCGTGGCCTGATAGCCCTGCTGGTAAAAGAGATCGGAAGCCGCTTGAACGATTTTATCTTTGGCGTTGGAACGGGAACGTTTCATGGTGGAACCACTATAAACTTAACTAATCAGTTAGTCAAATAAAAAAGCGGGGGTTCCGGAGACCGCGTGCCGGGTCGTGGAAGGGGCCTGAAAATAATGACTTGCATGCCAGGCTGCGATGGAGGCGGCCGGCCAATTCCCTCAAAACGTGGCGAACGGCCCGGGTATTTGCTTCCCGGCACCCGTGGGCGGGGCCTTGTAAGACGAAACAATGGACATTTCAGAACAATGGATTACTATTGGAGTACCACCGGTTCCTTGAAAAGAATGTTGAGCATCATTTTGTTCCACTGCGAAAAATTTTGGTGACTGCCCGTGGCCCCTCAACCGGTATTCAAACGTTTCACTTTCGCAAACTGGCGCGGCGATATGGCTGGCGGCATTTCCGCCGGCATCGTGGGCATTCCTCTGGCGCTGGCGTTTGGAGCCCAATCCGGACTGGGGCCGGTTGCCGGATTTTACGGCGCCATCGCCTTGAGCCTGTTCGCCTCGGTATGCGGCGGCACCCCCACCCAGATCAGCGGCCCCACCGGCCCGATGATCGTCGTCGCCGCGCTCGTGGTCAGCGGTGCCATCGAACATGCAGGCAGTCTGGAACTGGCCTATCCCACCATCATCGCCACCTTCTTTTTCGCCGGGCTGATGCAGGCCCTGTTCGGATTTTTAAAATTCGGCAAATACATCCGCTATATTCCATACCCCGTGGTCTCCGGTTTCATGACGGGAATCGGGGTCATCATCATCCTTCTGCAGATTTTTCCGCTGGTGGGGAAGGAGTCGCCCAAGGGCATCCACAACATCCTGCGCCAACTTCCCGAAGTGTTTTCCGATTTCAATTACGAAGCCGCCGGACTGGGCCTGGTCACGGTGGCCATCATCTTCCTGTTCCCGAAAATCACCCGCACCGTGCCCAACATTCTTCTGGCGCTGGTCGCGGTATCCGTGCTTGCCGTATGGACGGATTTTCGCGTGGTCAACATCGGCGCGATCCCTTCCCAGCTTCCGGAGTTCAAGCTGAGTCTTCTGCTGAGCTGGGAGAATATGGATCTGAAGTTGATTTTTTATTCCGGCATCACGCTGGCGCTGTTGGGAAGCATCGATTCCCTCCTCACCTCCGTCATTGCGGATAACGTGACCAAGACCAAGCACGACAGCAACCAGGAGTTGATCGGGCAGGGACTGGGCAATATGGCGGCGGCGTCCATCGGCGGCATCCCCGGCGCGGGCACGACGATGTCCACCCTCGTCAACACCAACTCCGGCGCGCGGACGCGGCTTTCCGGCGTGGTGCACGGTTTGTCCTTGATCCTGGTCCTGGTGGTGGCGGGCCCCTGGGTGTCCCGCATTCCCGTACCGGTGTTGGCGGGCATCCTGGTGACGGTGGGCATCGGCATCATCGACTACAAGGGATTGAAACACATCAAACGCCTCCCCAGGGAGGAAACGCTTGTCATGATCGCGGTGTTGTCGATGACCATCTTCGCCGATCTCATCCAGGCCGTGGCGCTGGGCATGATCCTGTCGTCCATCCTGTTCATGAAAAAAATGGGGGACCTGGCCGAAACGCAGACGGAAGTCATGTCGCTGGGGTCTTATTCCAATTCACAGGATTCGTCCCCGGATGAGACCGTCTGTCTGACGCCCGAATTGTCCGAGGCGGTTTTCATCAAGCGTCTGCGCGGCCCGCTGTTTTTCGGGTTTGCCATGACGTTTCAGGATATCGCCAAACAGTTTCAGGGGATCCACATTGTCATTCTTAAAATGAAGGAAGTGCCGTTCATCGACCAGACCGGACTGTTCGCCATGGAGGAGGTGGTTCTGGATTTGAAAAGCCGTGGAATCACCGTGTTCATTTGCGGCCTGCAGGACCAGCCACATGACATGCTCATGAAGATCGACATGATTCCCAGTCTGATTCCTGAAAACTTTTTGTTTCCAGAACTCGCGGATTGCGTCGATTACCTGAGCCGTAGGAAAACTCTGAAATTCTCCGAAGACGATTAAAATCCATTGTCATTCGCATCGCTTTAAGAGAAGCTAAAGAAGTTCCTCAATAGCCGTTTCTGCATTGGACTTTAATTTTCAGGAAACGAATCATGTCCGTCACCATCTACCACAATCCGAAGTGCAGTAAATCACGCGCCACGCTGGAGTTGCTGAGGGGAAAAGGCATCGAACCCGAGATCATCGAATATCTCAAAACCCCTCCGTCGGCGGATACGTTGCAGAGCATCCTCGAAAAACTGGGCTTGTCACCGCGCGAGTTCATGCGCAAGAAAGAAGATGAGTACGAGGAGTTGGAACTCGACAATCCCACGTTGACCGACCATGAACTGATTGCCTTCATGGTTCAGAATCCCAGCCTCATCGAGCGTCCGATCGTCATCGCCAACGGCAAGGCCGCGCTCGGCCGTCCCCCGGAACAGGTCCTGGATATTCTGTAAGGAGCCAGAGGCAGGGTCGGAGCATGCGGTCTCAATCCGTCTTGACCGGCTCGCGAAGGCGTATCATCACGTTGTAGCCCGGGATGGGCTGGTCGTTTTCCATCCGCACCACCGTGTCCTGAAATCGTTCGCAGATGAAGCCGTGCTCGTTTGCCACTGTTTCGATGTAGCTTCGGGAGTGGGCGTAGCGCCCCGTGGGCTGAAGAACGAAATCCCCGCCATCCACTTTTTCCACCGAGAACAGAAACCATGCGGAGGGCAGGGCGTGTTCCCGCACGGCCTTGAACAGCGGCGTGAGATTGCCGATATACACCAGCACGTCGGCGGCGATGAACAGGTCGTACTGCACCGGCGACCGGTTCAGAAAATCGACCAGGCCTTCCTCGAACAGTGCATCGTAGATGTTTTTCTCGCGGGCCTTCTGCACCATCCTGCCGGAGAGGTCCACCCCCATCAGTCGTTGCGTGCGCGACCGGAACGCCTCGCCGGAAAGCCCGGTGCCGCAACCCAGGTCGATGGCGCGCTCGAATTGTTTCTCCGGCGCAACCGCCGCGTCCAGCAGTTGCCGCAGTTCTTTCGGGGACTGGTATTTGAGGGAGAGCACCAGCCTTTTCTCAAACTCCGGCGCCGCCTTGTCGAACAGCCGCGTGACATATTCCGGCGGAGCCGTGTCCGTGGTGGTGCCGTCCAGCGAATCGACCATGTGCCGCGCTGTTTGGATGGAGGGATCCAGCGACAGCGCGGTTTTGTATGCCTCGTGCGCCCGGTCCATCTGTTTCAGCGCATGGTAAACGTTTCCGAGATTGTTGAACGCTTTGGAGAAACCCGGGTTGATTTTCACCGCTTCCTGGTAAGAAGCGAGCGCCTGCTCGTGGTCGCCCAATGATTCGTGCAGGTTCGCCAGGTTGAAGTGCGCATCCGCAAACCGGGGATCGATCTTCAGTGCCTGTTGATAGGCTTTCACTGCCGCCTCAGGCTCACCGCATTCCCGCAACATGATGCCGAGGTTGTTCCACGCGTGGACATGCCGGGGATTCAGGGTGACGGTGCGCTCGAACTGCCGCTTCCCGCCTTCGACATCCCCCATCGTGGACAGCGCGTTGCCCAGATTGAACGGGTAATCTGGATCGGTGGGATCGATCTCCGCCGCTTGGCGAAAGGCATCGGCGGCGCGTTCGTTGTTGCCCCATTCCAGCTCCACCAGGCCGAGGTTGAACCAGGCCGGGTCGAGCCTGTCGTTGATCTCGATGGCTTTCCGGTAAGCCTCTGCGGCCTCTTCCAGTCGTCCCCGTTCGCGCAGGACTTTCCCCAGGTTGTAATGCGCTTCGGAAAATCCGTCGTTCACTGCCAGGGCGCGTCGGATCAGGGTCTCCGCTTCCGCACTGTTTCCTTCCTGAAACGCAAGCACACCCAATATATGCAGTGCGTCGAAGTGGTTGGCGTCGAGTTCCAATACCTGTTGCAAAAGCGTCCGGGCAGATTCCAGCCGTTGCGCATTCAACGCCTGCGCCGTTTCCTGAAGGAGTTGGTCGATAGTAGGCTGGGAGTTTTGCAAAACGGATCCTATTTCAAATATTCGCCTGCACGACGGCCGATTCGAAATCGGCAAAATATCCATTATTCTGATTTTTTGAAGGATGACAAGGGAAACAAGAGGTAGATAGATGATGTCAGGCTTGAAAGATGCCAACAGCCTGTTTGGATTTAAATAATATTTTGCCGGGTCAAATTGCTGAATTACACTTGGTGGAAACGAGATGATCAACGATGAAGAGGAGTTGTCATGCTTATGAAGCCAAAAGCAGGATTTTCCGTGATTGCCTGCCTGTTTGCCGTGTTGTTTTATCAGTCGGTTTTCGCTCATGGCATGAGTGAGGCCGAAAAAAACGCGATCGTCGAAGGGGGGAACCTTCAGTTCATTTGGCTGGGAGCGAGCCACATGCTCACCGGGTTCGATCACCTTTTGTTTGTATTTGGATTTGTGTTTTTTCTGACCACCTTCATGGATGTGGTCAAGTATGTCACAGCCTTCACATTGGGGCACAGCGTCACTCTCATATCAGCGACATTGATGGGCGTCACCGCTAATTATTATTTGATCGATGCGGTCATTGCCCTCAGCGTGTGTTACATCGGATTTGAAAATACCGGCGGGTTCCGCAAGTATTTTGAAAAATCGCCAAACCTTCTTCTCGCAGTTTTTCTGTTCGGTTTCATTCACGGATTCGGCCTTTCCACCCGCTTGCAGGAATTGCCGCTTGGCGAGGAGGGGATTCTTCTGAAAATCCTTTCATTCAACCTGGGCATCGAACTGGGGCAGATCGGCGCCTTGGGCCTCATGTTGGCCCTGCTGTTCAAGTGGAGGCGCACCCGCTCGTTTCTGCAAATCAGCTCGGTCTCGAACCACGCCCTCATTGCGGCCGGGCTTTTCTTTTTTCTTATGCAGATGCACGGGTACTCCCATGCCGTCAACCCGGATGAGTTCGGGTTCCCGGCGGACAGCCATTTTCATGCCCACGAAGCCATGGGAAGCCAGTCTCAATCCCAACCCATTTTCCCGGGAAGCGAATACATGACGGATATGAAAGGTGCCGCTGTGGGCCAGCCCGCCGGAGAATGACGCCATTGAAAGGTTTGCTCCCCGCCGGTTCGGTTCGCGTCCAGCTACGGGCTTCAACCCTTTGTTCATCAACCGAATTGGCGGAAGGCGTGAAGCAGGGGAAACAGGGTTTCCATCATGCCTGCCGGGGCTTTTTGAATTTTCTGCCCTCAATCCATTCCTTCCCCTTTTGCAACTGCTTCGGGTCCGCCTCGGCATTCACTTGGTCCACCAGGTTGGACAGCTTGACCTTGTCCAGTTCGCGGCGCCACACCTTCTCGGCATTCCACATGGCGGAGGCGATCAGGCATGGCCGGTTGTACGACGCACTTTGAGTCAGGGCGCTTGGGCCTCGCCGGCGAATCTCGTCACATTCGAAGCAGGAATCGCTTCCTTCAATCGACAGCACGATGTCGAGCAGGGAAATGGTGTGCGGAGGCCTGGCGAGCTGGTAGCCGCCGTTGGGGCCGGGCACGGTTTTCAGAATGCCGTCGCTGGAAAGCGTTTGCAGGGCCTTGGCGAGATAGGGGTGCGGCACATCGTGGAATTCCGCCAGGTCCTTGCCGGTCAGGTGAAGGTCGCGCGGCAAACCGGCAAGCACGGTACAGCAATGAATGGCCCATTCCACGGTGGAGCTGATTTTCATGGCGCAACTATAGTATGGCCTGGTTGGCGAATCAATGTCCGGGCGGAGAACCCGGCAAACCCTGAGCTTGCAATCTGCCCTTAATTATGGATATATTATATCCGTAATTTATTTATGTATCCATCTTCCTTTATATAAGGAGACACCATGAGTTTGCGTTTGGATTACCGGCGTATTGGCGCCAAGGCTTTGGAAGCCCTGATGGGGGTGGAGCAATATCTGGAAAAAACCGGCCTCGATCCCAAACTGCGGGGATTGATCTACCTGCGGGCCTCGCAGATCAATGGTTGTGCGTTTTGTGTGAACATGCACTACGGAGAATTAAAAAAGGCGGGCGTGCCGGAAGCGCACATCAATTTGGTGTCCGTGTGGCGGGAGTCTCCCTGTTTCAGTGAAAAGGAGCGGGCGGTGCTGGCGTGGACCGAAACGGTGACGCGCCTGAGCGAAACGCATGTTCCCGACGCGGAGTTCGAACGCGTGCGCGCCCAGTTCACCGATGCGGAGCTGGTGGACATGACGGTGTCCATCGCCCAGATCAACGTCTGGAACCGGCTCGCCGTCTCCTTCCGCGCGGAACCGCACATGACAGCCGCCGGGGCCTGAGACAAGTGGGCTTACCAGCCCTATCTCCTTATAAAATTAGGGGAAAGGTGCATTGTGGGCTTCGCCCGGGTGCCCCTGCCGGCGGTTACGGCGCCTGCATTCCGTTTTAGAATAGAATTCGCTTATTGTTTCCATTTGCGTTATACTGTCGCCTGCTAGTTGATTGAGCTGTTTGAGAATTGGCGGCGATGAGCTGAAAAGCTTTCTTTCTGGATCGAAACCTTCCCGGAACTTCTAATCCGGCGCGTTTCTGTTTCCCTTCCCTCTTGTTCTCCTCAAATTAACGCATACACCCGAATCACCGGGTATGAAACCGCATCTTCGGGCTTGAACTGAAGAGTCTGGAATCGTTGCGCTTTCTATTTCGAGCAATACTACCAAAGGATATTATTTTGAACACAGTTACGACCCACCCTTCCACCACAACATTCGAATCGCTGAACCTGATCCGCCCCATTCTCCGCGCACTTCAAGAGGAACAATACCAGACGCCGACGCCGATTCAGGCGGAAGCCATCCCGCATCTTCTGCAGGGCCGGGACCTGCTGGGCTGTGCCCAGACCGGCACCGGAAAAACCGCGGCTTTTGCCCTGCCGGTGTTGCAGAGGCTGGCTGAATCCAACACCGTTCCCGGACCCAAGGGTGCGCGGGCGTTGATCCTGGCGCCGACGCGTGAACTGGCGGTGCAGATCGAGGAGAGCTTTCGCGTTTACGGACGCCATCTCAAATTGAGCCGAACATTGGTGTATGGCGGCGTCAAAGCATTTCACCAGATCCGCGCGCTGAAGCGCGGCGTTGATATATTGGTGGCCACTCCCGGACGCCTGCTTGATTTGATGGAGCAGAGAGCCGTGCACCTGGACAAGGTGGAGGCCTTCGTTCTGGACGAAGCCGATCGCATGCTGGATATGGGATTTTTGCCGGATGTGCGCCGCATTCATTCCGCCCTCCCGCAGAATCGCCAGACCATGCTGTTCTCGGCCACGTTGCCGGAAGAGGTACGCCGTCTCATTCGCACGTTTCTGAACGATCCCGTCCACGTTTCCGTATCGCCTCCTTCTTCAACGGCGAAGAACATCGCGCAGAAAATCCTGTTCGTGGACAAGGAAAACAAAAAAGCCCTGCTCGAAGCCATTCTGGGTGACGCGCAGATCGAGCGTGTGCTCGTGTTCACCCGCACCAAGCACGGTGCCAACCAGGTGGCGAAGAGATTGAATCAGACGCGCATCCGCGCCGAGGCCATTCATGGCAACAAATCGCAACCCGCGCGCCTGCAGGCACTGGAGAAATTCCGTTCCGGCAAAACTCGGGTGCTGGTGGCGACCGACATCGTAGCCCGCGGTTTGGACGTGGACGGCATCACCCACGTCATCAACTACGAACTGCCCAAGGAAGCGGAAAGCTATGTGCACCGCATCGGCCGCACGGCACGCGCAGGTGCGGCGGGCGTGGCGCTGTCATTCTGTGATGCGGGCGAGCGTCCGTACCTGAGCCGCATTGAAAAAGAAATCAGGTGCACCGTGGATGTGGATGCAGAACATCCGTACCACTCCGCCAACGTGGCGGCTCTGGGTAGTCCCCGCAATGGCCGGAACGGTAAATTCAACCGGTCGCAACGCGGGGAGAATGGCATGCACCCGCGCCGCAATGGCAACGGAAGTAAAAGAAAACCTTTTCGCGCCCGCTCATCCCGGGTACGCTAAGAATTAAATAAGAGGCGGGCGCCGGATGAGAATCCGGCGCCTTCCCATCATCTGTCAACACGCATTCGTTCACTTTTCACCAAGGAGGACGCCATCATCGAAGCCATCGTTCATCAAAACCAGGTGGATCGGGCGTTGAAGGTATTGAAACGCCAGATCAGCAAAGAGGGTTTGTTCAAGGAATTGAAGCGCCGCCGGTATTACGAAAAACCGTCGGTGAAGAAAAAGCGCAAGATGAAAGAAGCTCAGAAAAAGAAACGTTCCGCCATGCGCCGCTCCCGCTCTTCCTGGTAAAACCGAAACGTATCCAGGTTGAGTTTCAGGCCCTGCTCTTCCGCCCGGCCGCGCAACTCCACACGAGGAATCTCTCCCCCGCTCCCGATCCCCCATCGTGATTGGAGTGGAGACGGGGGGCATCCGCCCCATCCACATGTGAATCGCCTACCCCGAACAATTCAATTGACATCATCGATATGTTTTGTAGTATATATCGATGTTTTTCCTGTGGACGCTGAAGAGAAGGGAGGTGCCTGCGATGAATCCATTTCTGTTGAGCCTGCTGATGGTGTGGCTGATGTTGCCCGCGTCCGGCGCGCTGGCTCAAGGTGCCGGGGGCAAAGACACGGCGGACTGGCCCAAGGGGTACGTGTACAAGGAGCGCGGACTGGGCCGCGATGCCGAATTCACCCTGAACAGGAGCGGGGTCCTGCCGCGGTGGTTGTCGATGGAAGTCCAGCACCGGTCACGCTACGAAACGCTGGACCGTGCGTTCCGCAGTGGCGCCACGGGAAGCGACCAGGTGTACGCTCTGCGCACGCTGGCGCAAGCCACCCTGCATCTGCCGCAATATTTTAAAATCCAACTGGAGTTTCAGGATTCGCGCGCGTATCTCAATGACTCCGGTTCGGTGGTCAACAACACCATCGTCAATGCGGCGGAACTGCTGGAAGCCAACCTGCAATGGCGCGGCGAAGATTGGTTTCAGCAGGGAAGCCGCCTGCTGGTGCGCGCCGGCCGCATGACCATGGACTTCGGCAAGCGCCGGCTGGTGGCGCGCAACCGCTACCGCAACACCAAAAACGCATTCACCGGCCTGGATGCCATCTGGCAATCGAAAGACGGTGAACAGGTGCGCGTCATGGTGACCATGCCGGTCAACCGCCTGCCCTCCAACGCCGGGCGATTGCTCGACAACGAGGTGGAATTCGACGAAGAGTCGCCGGATACGATCTTCTGGGGACTGTTTCTCGCCACACGCAATGCGCCATGGGGCGACCGCGCGGAAGTGTACCTGTTCGGCCTGCATGAGGACGACGGCGACTTCGCCACCCGCAACCGCCAGTTGTACACGCCGGGAGTGCGCCTGTACCGTCCGGCGAAGGGCGGACACTTCGATTACGAATGGGAGACCGCGTTCCAGTTCGGCGAGTCGCGGTCCAGCACCGCGCCCGCCAACACGGTGGACCTCGATCACTTTGCACACTTTCATCATGCCGAGGTGGGGTACAGTTTTGAAACGGTATGGTCGCCGCGGCTTGTGCTGGCGTGGGATTACGCCAGCGGCGATTCCAATCCGAACGACGGCAAGAACGGCACGTTCAACAGCCTGTTCGGCGCGAACGTGTTCGATTATGGCCCCACCACCATCCACCGCGCGTTCGTGCGGTCGAACATCAACGGGCCGGGAGTGAAACTGCACGTCCAACCGCACCGCAGCCTCAAGGCCGCGTTGCATTACCGCGCGTTCTGGCTGGCTTCAGACACCGACACGTGGGCGGGCAATTCCGGTTTGCGCGACACCACCGGCCGGTCCGGTTCCTTTTTAGGTCATTTGATATACCTGTCAGGCGCGTGGCAGGTGACGCCCAATGTGTTCGTGGAGACGGGTGTGGCGCACCGCGTGGACGGCGATTTTCAAGACGACGTGCCCGGTTCGCCCAGACAGGGCAACAGCACCTATTCGTACATCGCCACGACGTTTGCGTTTTAAAAGAACGCTGACGGTTTGGACGGCGCGGTGGCGTGAGGGTCGAGGCTCATTCCGCCGGGTCGGGGTTGACCGGGGCGGGCGCGGGTTTGCCCGCAAGCTTTTCCGTGATCGTCTGCACCAGGCTGTAAAGAGAGGGGACGAGAAGCGTGCCGATGACCGCGGAGGCGGCCATGCCGCCGAACACGACGATGCCCAGAGACTGACGGCTGTTGGCGCCGGCGCCGGAAGCCAGCACCAGCGGCAGAACCCCCAGCACGAAGGAAATCGCCGTCATCATCACCGCGCGGAAGCGCAGTCGGGCCGCGGTGGTCGCCGCATCGAACACCGGCGCGCCGGCCTCGCGCTGGACCTTGGCGAACTCGACGATGAGGATGGCGTTCTTCGATGCCATACCGATCAGCATGACCAGCCCGATCTGTGCGTAGATGTCGAGGATGTGTCCGGTGGCTTTCATTGCGGCAAGCGCACCCAGCACCGCGACCGGAACGGACAGGATGACGCCCCACGGAATCGACCAGCTTTCATATTGTGCGACGAGGAAAAGATAGGCAAAGATCAGAGCCAGGGCGAAGATGACGATGCCTTGCGATCCCGCTTCCACTTCCTGGTAGGACATGCCGGACCACTCGAATCCCATGCCCATGGGCAGAGTGCGCGCGGCCAGTTCCTCGACGGCGGCGATGGCCTGACCGGTACTGTAACCGGGTGCGGGCGAACCGTTGACCTTCGCCGCGCGGTATACGTTGAAACGCGTCAGCGATTCCGGACCGAGGATGGGGGTGGTTTCGGTCAACGTGCTGAGCGGCACCATGGCTCCCTCGGCGCTCCGCACGTAAATGCGGTTGATGTCCTCCGGATTGCTGCGGTATTCGCTTTCCGCCTGGATGATGACCCGGTACACCCGGCCGAATTTGTTGAAGTCGTTTACGTAGAACGAACCCAATTGCGCCTGCAGGGCTTCAAAAATTTCTGCCACCGGAATGCCCAGCGCCTTGGCTTGGAGGCGATCGACTTTCAACTCGATCTGCGGCACCTCGGCGGTGAAGGTGCTGAACACGCGTTGCAGTCCGGGCGTCTGATTGGCTTCGAAGATGAAGCCACGCATGGCGGCGGACAACTCCTGCGGCTCGCCGCCGCGCATGTCCTGCAACTGCATTTCAAATCCACTGGCGTTGCCAAGCCCGCGGATCGGCGGCGGGGTGAAGACGATGGATTGCGCCCCCGGAACCTGCGCGGTCATGCCCCAGGCACGCCCCACCAGCGCATTGGCATGCAGGTCCGGGGTAGTCCGTTCCCCCCATGGATCGAGCACGCAAATTAAGGTTCCGGAGTTGGGTTTCAAGCCGCTGATCAACCCGCGCCCGACCAGGGTCACGACATTTTTCACGCCGGGTATTTTCGTGATCGTGGACTCCATTTCCCTCATCAGGGTGTCCGTCCGGTTCATGGAGGCGCCGTCCGGGAGTTGCACGTCAATGAAAAAAACACCTTGGTCTTCATCCGGGAGGAATCCTGTTGCAGTGCTTTTAAAAATCCAGTAACTGCCACCGCTAACCATCAAGAGAACAAGTACGGTGAAAACGAAGCGGCGCACAATGGCTTTTACCAAAAACAGATAAGCATGTGACACCCCACGGAACAGGAAATCGAACCCGCGCAGGGCGAACCACGGGCGGGATTCCCGCTTCCGCAACATGGTGGCACAAAGAGCTGGACTCAGGGTGAGCGCATTCAGGGAAGACAGCGACACAGCAAATGAGATGGTTACGGAAAACTGACGATAAAGCTCACCACTGATACCTGATGCAAAGGCGACCGGAACAAAAACCGCAAGGAGAACCAGCGTGGTGGCGATGACGGGGCCGAATACTTCTTTCATCCCCTGGCGTGTGGCTTCTTTCGGTTCCAGTCCCTCATCCAGATGGCGTTGCACGTTTTCGACGACCACGATGGCGTCGTCCACCACCACACCAATGGATAGAACCAGCGCAAACAGAGTCAGGCTGTTGATGGAATAACCCATGGCGAGGAGCAGGGTAAAGGTGCCGATCAGGGAAACCGGGATGGCGAGAGCGGGGATCAAAGTCGCCCGCCAGTCCTGAATGAAAATATAAACCACCAGCACCACAAGGCCCAGCGCGATGAACAAGGTCTCCACCAACTCTTTTAATGAATTGTCGATGAATCGGGTGGAGTCGTAGGGAATGATGTATTCGACGCCCTGCGGAAAGTTTTCGGACAGCTCCGCCATTTTTTCCCGGATTCTTTGGGCCACCTCCAGCGCATTGGCGTCCGGCAACTGATAAACCGCAAAGTTGACGGTAGGCGATCCATTGAGACGGGAAAAGGTCTCGAATGTCTGCGAACTCATTTCAACGCGGGCAATGTCTTTCACGCGCACCACGGAACCGTCAGGCTTGGCGAGGATGATGATATCCTCGAACTCGGAGACGTCGGAGAGGCGGCCTTTCGCTTGAATGGTGTACTGGAACTGCTGGTCCTGGGGCGCGGGTATCTGCCCCACCTGTCCCGCCGCCGCCTGGATGTTCTGGTCGCGTATGGCCCGGGTCACATCGCTTGTGGTGACCCCCAGGTTCATCATTTTGTCCGGGTCCATCCAGATCCGGATGGAATAATTCAGCGCCCCGAAAATGATGACTTCACTCACACCGGGCACCCGTGCAAGCACGTCCTTGATATTGATGCTGATGAAGTTGCTTAAAAACAACTGGTCGTAGGTTCTTTCGGGAGAGGAAAACGCGACGATCTGCAAAAAATCCAGCGAGCGTTTACGAACGGTGATACCCGAACGTTGCACCTCTTCGGGCAGGACCGGCGTCGCGAGGGAAACGCGGTTCTGCACGTTCACTGTCGCCATGTCGGGGTCGGTTCCGATCTCGAAAGTGATTTCCAGCGTGTACACGCCGCTGTCCGTGCTGGTGGAGGACATGTAAATCATGTCTTCGACGCCATTGACTTGTTCCTCGATGGGCGCGGCCACAGTCTCTTCCAGTACGGCGGCGTTGGCGCCGGGATAGGAGGCGATTACTATGACCACCGGAGGGGTGATGGGTGGGTACAGCGCCACCGGCATTTTTGGCAGGGCCACGAGCCCGGCAATGACGAGGACGATGGAGATGACGAAAGCAAAGCGGGGACGCTCGATGAAAAAATTGCTGAACATTGTTCAGGCCCCTTCCTTGTCATTGCTGGAAGGTTTGGATGCGATCTGCACCGTGACACCCGGCCGCACCTTCTGCAAACCTTCGACAATCACCATCTCGCCGACCTCCAAGCCTTCCTTGACGACCCACTTGATTCCTTCTTTTTCGCCGGTGGTGATGTTGCGTTTGTGCACCCGGTTTTCAGCATCGACCACCAGCACGAACTTGCCGGTCTGGTCCTGCTGAATGGCCGCCTGCGGGATCACCTTTTCGGTCCGCACCTCGTCGCGCTGCACCCGCACTCTCACGAACTGCCCGGGAAGCAGTATGCGCAGGGTGTGGGGAATCTCTGCTTTGCCCGGAAGGACGTTTTTAGCCGGGTTGGGGAATTTGGCGCGGATGGTGATGGTGCCGGTCCGTTCATCCACTCTATGATCCACAAAATCCTCAATGCCCGCATAAGGATATTCCGTGCCGTTGGGCAGGATGAGTTTGGGCGTGAAGGTGGTGGCCTTGCCGCGTTTGATCTGGTTCTGGAATTCGGTCAGCACTGCGCCGGAATCCACGGTGAACAGGGCGTACATGGGGTCCATCTGCACCAGCGTCGCGAGCGTTCCGGTATCCGGTTTCACCAGGTTGCCTTCATGTACGTTGACGCGGCTGATGCGCCCGCTGAAGGGGGCGCGGATTTCCGTGTAGCTCAGGTTCAGTTGCGCCTGTTCCAGATTGGCCTTGGCCTGCATCAACGCCGCTTCAGCGCGTTTGAAATCGCTTTCCGCCTTGTCGAGATCGGATTGCGACACCGCGCCCTTGCGCACGGACTCGACTCGTTTCAGGTAGGTCCTGGCGTTTTCGAGGGTGGCCTCCGCTTCGGCAACGAGGGCTTCCGCCACTCTTACGGCGATTTGATACGGTTCCTGTTCGACAATGAACAACAGGTCTCCCTTGCTGACATCCTCGCCTTCCTTGAAATTTCTTTTTTCAAGAAACCCTTCCACCCGTGTGACCAGATTGACTGTCCTGACGGAAGCGGTGCGCCCCACCAGTTCGTGTGTGCGCACGATTTTCTGATGCACCACGGGCGTCACCGTCACCATGGGAGGGGGCTGCTTGGCTTGCGGCCCGGCGGAGGTATTCGGTTGCTGGCATCCCGCAAGCAGTACAGCCACGAGCATGAAAAGAGTGCGCAGGAGTTGGGTCGGTGATTCCATGTTTGTCCTTTTCATCGAATGAGTCCGCATCACGATTGCGGGGAGTCCGTTGGCGCCCCCACCATGAGCGGCTTCCATCCACCTCCCAGGGCTTTGAACAGGCGGATGAGGTTCGACACCACCCGCCCTTCACTCACCGCCAACTGGTCCTGGAAGTTGAACAGGGAGCGCTCTGCCTCCAGCACGGCGATAAAATCCGACAAACCCGCAATGTACAACTCGCGCGATAATTCCACCGCGTTTTGAGCGGACTCGATGGATTTGAGGAGCGCCTGGCGACGGACCTGTTCCTTGGCATAATCGATCAGAGCGTTTTCCACGTCCTGGACTGCTGTGAGCACCGTGGCCTCGTACTGGATGAGTGCCTGCTCCTGGAGTTCATCCTGCACTTCAATATTCTGGCGGATGCGACCGGCACTGAACACGTTCCATGTTACCTGTGGTCCCAGCGAAAACGCGGTGGCCGGTCCGCTCAAAAAACTGGAGGCGGAAATCGATTCCAGCCCGATGGAGCCCAGCAGGGTGAAACGGGGATAGAGGTCTGCGGTGGCAATGCCGATGCGCGCCGTCTGCGCGGCCAACTCCCGCTCCGCCTGGCGGATGTCCGGCCGCCGCCGCAACAAATCCGCCGGCACGCCGACGACGACATCCATCGGCGTCACCGGCATTTTTTTGAATTCCTGTAATTCTTCATTGATGGCGCCGGGAAATTCGCCGAGCAGAACCGAAAGACCGTTTTTGGCCTGTTCGATCCCGGTTTTCAGCGTGGGAATTTCTGCCTTGGTGTTTTCAAGGTTGTACTTGGCCTGCTCCAGCGTGAGCGTGGTGGTGAGCCCCGCCTGTAGACGGTCTTCCACGATCTGCAATGTTTCTTCCTGCACGCGGCGGTTTTTTTCCGCGGCTTCCAAACGTGCCTGAAAAGTACGTATCTCGATGTAGTTCAGGGCCACCTCAGCAACCAGCGTGACCAGCGTATCGTTCAATTGTTCCTTACGCGCTTCCACCGAAGCTTCTGCCGCTTCCACGGAACGCTGGATGCGTCCGAACAAGTCAATTTCCCAGGAGGAATCAAAGCCCGCGGAATACATGGTGAATTCGCCGCCACGGCGGAACAGGTTTTCGCGGCTGGTCCGCTGGCGGGCGACGTTCCCAACCGCATCGATGGTGGGAAAACGGTCTGCCCGCGCGATGCCGCGCCGGGCGCGCTCCTCCCGCACTCGCGATTCGGCTATTTTCAAATCAAGGTTATCTTTGACGGCTTTGTCCACAAGCCGGCTGAGGAGAGGGTCTTCCAGCGTTTGCCACCATTCAGCCAGCATCTCCGGCGTCACCTGTTTTACCGGAATTTCCGGTGTCTTGCCGACTTCCTTCTTTTGTTTTTCTTTACCTTTTTCTTTTTCCGATTTGAATTTCTGATTCTGTACCTTGGTGTGAAAATCCGTGGGCACGGTGGTTTGGGGAGGAATGTAATCCGGGCCGACTGTGGTGCAGGCGGCGAACGCCAGCCACACCGACCCGGCAAGGGCACGCAAACCAGACGGAAAAGCGGTTTGGAGTCCTGCGCGTATTGGAGGTGAGATTGGCATTGTCTTCGCTGTCAGGAGATCATGGCGCCGCGCATGGAGGCGGCGCCGGAGACCACGCCCTCTACCGGAAACGTCACCCGCTCGGACTCGGCCTGCAGGGCGATGATGTAGATCAGAGGCAAAAAGTGTTCCGGTGTGGGAACGGACAATCGCGCCGCTTCTCCCAAGCGGCTGAAATTCAGAATACTTTCATGATCGTCCTTGAGCAAGAATCTTTTGATCGATTCATCAAAAGAACTGGCCCAGGGGTAAGGCGAGGCGCCAGGGTTGGGATCGAAGAAGGCCAGGTTGTGCACAATGTTGCCGCTTCCCAAGATGAGAACACCCTCGCTTCTAAGCGGTTTCAATTCACGGCCGATGTTGTAATGCTGACGCGGAGACAGGTTGCGGTTCAGGCTCAACTGCACCACGGGCACGTCGGCTTTTGGGAACATCCAGGTCAGCACGCTCCACGTGCCGTGGTCCAGACCCCAGTTGTGATCCGGAAGGACTTCCGTGGTGGTGACCAGCGATTGAAGGCGCTGTACCAGTTCGGGGCTTCCCGGTGCGGGGTATTCGATATCGAACAGCGCCTGCGGGAAGTTGCCGAAATCGTGGATGGTGCGCGGGTGCTCCATGGCCGTGGCGTAGGTGCCGTACGTTTCCCAGTGTGCGGAGATCGAAAGGATTGCCTTCGGCCGCGCCAGGCTTTTGCCCAAAAGCTCCCAGTTCAAGGCGAACGGGTTCTTTTCGATGACGTTCATCGGGCTTCCGTGCCCCAGAAACAGGGCCGGCATTTTGACAGATTTGGAATGGGTCAGTGTATTCATAACAAAATAACGTTTAAAATGTGTGTGTCAATGGATCCAAAGTTCAAGCGTCAGAAGGACAACATGAAGTCGTAGTTGCCGATCAACACGCCCGGGTCCTTCTCCGAAGGACGGTATTCGACGATCAGGCTGTCCTGCTGTTCCCGCGTGAGAGCCGGGTCGCGCAAAATCAAATCGCGCGCGTTCAGTTTCTGGATGAAGGCGTTGTTCGGTACGGCCTCACCCTTGAAATACAATTGCGTCACCAACTGCGGGATGCCGGGCGCCGTGACCATGAAGTGCAGGTGTGGCGGGCGAAACCAGCCGTTTTCAATGTCCACCGGATAAAAGCCGGGCACCACGGTTTTGAAACTGTAACGGCCCTCCTGGTCGGTGATGCAGCGGCCCCAGTACTGGAAATGTTCGTCGTGGGTGCGTTCCACCCACTGGCCGGTTTCCGGATGCCGGAAGCGTGTCGCCTCGCGGTCACCGCGGTGGTTATAGCGGCCGGAGGCGGCGGCGTTCCACAGAATGATCACCGCGCCGGGTTGTGGCTTGGCGTCTCCCTGCCAGCGAAACAGGACCTTGCCTTCCAGGTGAATGACCTGGCCTTCAGCGGTTCCCTCGTGACCCTTGATGTGTGTCAGGTCGTTGTCGTTGGCCTCGCTGATGGGCAGGCGGAAGTCGAGGTTTTCGCGGATCTCATGGACTTCGTCGCCTTCGTCCGGGAAGAAGGGCCCCAGCGTTTGCCGCGGAGTTTTCATCCCCAGGGCCTGCGCCCAGGCGGAACTCGCAAGCAAGGAGCCTGCGAGCCCTCCGAGCGCCCCCCAGCCGGTCTTCAGAAAATTGCGACGCGAAAAGAAATAATCGACCGAATGTTTCATCGTGCACCTTCCTGCACGGGGTGATTATGGGCGTATACAGAGGAGGGGCTCTTCACGTTCTGAGACCCTTCCTCCTGAGTCTTGAAAAAGGTCCGCGCAATCCAGCCGTCCACGGAGTATCTGCCGCCGCCGGAGACCATCAGCGCCACCGCCATGCCCATGGCGAGCAGGTGAAACTCAAAGCCTTCGCCCGCCTGCTGGCCGGACCAGTTCATGAAAAAGCCGTTGTTCCAGTGCACCATGAGCAACGCGCCCATCATGGTGGCGAAAATGCCGAAGGCGCTGAGGCGGGTGAGGAATCCGGTGATCAAACCCAGCGCGCCGAAGAATTCGCCCGCGATGACCAGAAGCGCGATGATCATCGGCACCCCCATGGTCTGGGTGAAGAAGCCGAGCGTGCCTTCCAGGCCGTGCCCGCCGAACCAGCCCAGCAGTTTCTGCGCGCCGTGCGGGAAGATGACCAGCCCGAGCAGGACCCGGACGATCACGGTGCCGGTGCGGTTTTCGGTTTCAAACATTTTCTGCAATGCGTTCATTATATTCATGAGATATCTCCTCGATATCGAAGTGGATGAATTGCGTGTTGCGTCTTCGGTTGACATGGAAGCCGGACAGGAGCCCCTCCCTACATCCTGCCCGGCCCCGTTTTTATATTGGGGTGCCGGAGAGGGCTCTCCTGCTACAGCCTTTCATGACTTCCGTCGCAAAAGGGGCGGTTGCCGGATTGCTGACATCCGCAGGCGTAGATGGTTTTGTCCTCGTCAAACTCGATGAGGTAAGGGGTGAATTCCGTGCCTGCATGCGACCCATCGCAGTACGGGCCGTTCTTCGATTTTCCGCAGGCGCAGAAGGCTTTGACCTCCCCTTTTTTTACCTCGATTTCAAATGGTTCCTTTTGCCAGCTCATATGGACTCCTTGGTTTTTATTTTAAATTTGGTCACGACGTGCCTCGTCCCAATCGTCATTTGAGGTACGCCATTCATTATTTGTGGCATTCGGTGACCAGCGCAAACGCGACACACCGTAGGTATCGATCAGGTAACCGGTCAACGTATTGAGGTTGATCGCGGGTGCCGAGGACGTGGTGGTTTCGAAAAACCGGACCTGCCCTCCGGTCAATTCCTGACGGAACAGGCGCCATCCCTGCGGCATTGAAAGTGGCTCTTTCAAACCCGGTTCGCTGAAAAGCCGGCACACCAGGCCTGCCGTTTCAGAACCTTCAGGGTGCAACTTGATGGTCAGCAGGCAGTGCAGGCCGGACTTTTCCAGCACCAGGCGGTTCACCCCGGGGAGGTACGGGGCGAACGGGTTCTTCGCCTGGGCGGAGGAAACCGGGGACTCCGTGTGAGAGGAATCGAAATGCCATTCCCAATCGGCAAACCCCATCGTGTTCAAATGCGCCGCCCCGTGAGAAGTATGCGCGGAGCTGGAGAAGACCAGAATCCATCCGAAAATCAGGGCCATCCAGATCGCCGGGTGGCGTTTGATTGCCGAACGGGAGGATGAGGTATTCGAACGATGGAGGTTCATGATCGGGTTCCTTATTTGAAAAATAAATGTGGTTCAAAACGAACTTGACCTATACAAAGCAAAAGCCGGGCCAAACCGGGAAAAAATTTTAATGCGTTTAAATATATAGAATTAGGATGGTTTCTTGTTTTTCGGGAAATAAACGAAATGTTTTGAAATAACTGAAATTCGTTGAATGGCAACGGAATTCCGTTATAATGCAGGCATGAGCGACGTCGATCCCAGCATCCAGCCTTTCCGCCACATGCGCGAGCTTTTGCTGGCCATGCCACAGGAGCGGAGCGTGACCTCGTTGCTTGAGCGGGTGGTGGAAAAAGCCGCCGAGGACCCCCTGCTGGCCCATTCGCGTATCTGGCTGGTGCGTCCCGGTGACCGGTGCGATACCTGTCCGCTCCGATCGCAGTGTCTCGACCAGACCCGGTGCCTGCACCTGGTGGCGCAAAAATACAGCGTTGGATTTGAACCGGAGTCGGATGTTATGGAAGAGGACGATTACATCCGCATTCCTCTCGGCGTTGGCAAGGTGGGGCGTTCCGCGGTGACGGGTGAGATTGCGGATACGCAGTCGGTCGAGGAAGATTTCGATTTTGCGGTGTCGAAGCGCTGGGGCGAGCAGGTGAAAGCCATCGGCCTGTCGGTTCTGCCGGTGGTGTTCCAGGGCAAGGTGCTGGGCGTCTGCGGTTATGTTCCCAGAAAGGAAGTGGAAACGGAAGGCGAGGGATTGTTCTGGGGCCGGCTGGTAGCGGACCACCTGGCGGTCTCCATCACCAACGCCGAGGCGTTCGAACAGATCGAGGAGTTGAACCGCCAGCTCACCGACGATTATGAATACCTGACGGAAGAGCTGGGGGAGACGCAGGCGTTCGGCGGCATCATCGGCCAGAGCGCACCGCTCAAAACGGTTTTGCGGCAGATCGAAATGGTGGCGAAGACCGATGCCAACATCCTGATCACCGGCGAGTCCGGCACCGGCAAGGAGATGGTGGCGCGCGAAGTGCACAAGCGCAGTGGACGCTGGAGGCGGCCGATGGTCAAGGTCAATTGCGCGTCGATCCCGCGCGATTTATATGAAAGCGAATTCTTCGGCCACATCAAGGGTGCGTTCACCGGTGCGGTGCAGGACCGGAAGGGCCGGTTCGAGCTCGCCAACGGCGGCACGCTGTTCCTCGACGAGGTGGGCGAGATTCCGCTCGATGTGCAGAGCAAGTTGTTGCGCGTTCTGCAGGAGGGCGAGTACGAGCGCGTGGGCGACGAGCGCACCCGCACCACCGACGTACGCATCTTGGCCGCCACCAACCGCGACCTCAAGCGCGAAGTGAAAGAGGGTCGCTTCCGCGAAGATCTGTATTACCGACTGAATGTGTTTCCCATCGAACTCCCACCCCTACGCGAACGGTTGGAGGACATTCCCGTGCTCGCCCGCCACTTCATCGAAGTGGCGGCGAAGCGGTTCAACCAGCCGATCAAGCCGCCATCGCGGTCCGTGATCGCCTCGCTGGAAAAGTACGACTGGCCGGGCAATATCCGCGAATTGCAGAACCTGGTGGAGCGCGCGGTCATCACTGCCACCAACGGGAGGTTGAAGTTTGATTTGCCGGGAGTGAGTGAACCGAAAGCTAAGTCCGCGGGTTCGCCTGCGGGCCCCGCGGAAGGGGAGGTGATCCCGGAGGCGGAAATGCGCCGGCGCGAAAAGGAAAACATATTGCGCGCGCTGAAACAAAGCGGCGGCAAGATTTACGGCGACGACGGCGCGGCCAAACTTCTCGGCATCAAACCCACCACCCTGGCGACGCGCATCAAGTCGATGGGCCTGAAGAAACAATTCCTGCCTGAATAGCGCATCCCTTGCGGGACCGCGAGGGGGGCGGCCTCCTGTCTTTCATCTCCATGGATTTTATTTTGAACGCGGGGAATGCGATTGCCTGAATTGGCGAACGATCCTAAAATGAAAGAAGTCCCTGTTTTTTTCCTGTCAGTGGTCTCCGGGGAACCGCGAGACACGGAAGGGAAACGTCCTAACCGTTGAGGGGGGAACGTGCCGCGTCCTGTTCGAATCCTATTCATTCTGCTGGTATTGGCGGCTGCCGGGTTTGGAGTCAGGCAATACTTTTATGGGAGCGACCGCGCGGAAAAGGAAGTGATCCGCATTTCCGGCAACATCGAAGTGGTCGATGCCGACATCAGTTTCAAGATCGGCGGCTGGGTGGAAGAACGGCTGGTGGATGAGGGCGAGATGGTGGAGAAGGGGCAGGTGATCGCCCGTCTCGAAAACCGCGACCTGAAACAGGAGGTGGCCATCCGCAAGGCGGAAGTCAACGAGGCGAAAGCCAACCTGGCGGAGTTGCTGGCGGGGTCGCGTCCGGAAGAAATCAGGGAGGCCCGGGCCAAGCTGGAGAAAGCCCAGTCCGATCTGGACGAACTGCTGGCGGGGTCGCGTCCGGAAGAGGTGGCCGCCGCCCGGGCCGAAGTCGAGCAGGCTCAGGCGAGGATGCAAAACCTGAAGGTGGAGATGGAGCGGTACAAACGCCTCTTCGAAAAAGGCGTGGCGGCGGAAGAGAAGTACGATCAGGCGCGCACCGATTATGACATGGCGCTGGCGCAACTGCAGCGGGTGAAAGAAAGCCTGCAACTGGCGGTGGAAGGGCCGCGCAAGGAAGACATCGATCAGGCCCGTTCCGCCTTGAAGGAAGCGAGGCAGCGCTACCAGTTGGTGAAAAAGGGGCCGCGCTCGGAGAAGATCGAGCAGTCCCGCGCCCAGTTGGCCAAGGCGGAAGCCGTCCTGAAACTGGCCGAAACCAAACTGGATTACACCGAGGTGGTCTCGCCGCTCACCGGCGTGGTGCTTTCCAAAAACATCGAGCCGGGCGAGTTCGTATCGCCGGGGACACCCATCGTCACCGTCGGCGACCTGGTCGACGTCTGGGTGCGGGGCTACCTCAGCGAAACCGATCTCGGGCGGGTGAAGTTGGGCATGCCGGCGCGGGTGATGACGGACACGTTTCCCGGTAAAGTCTACGACGGAACCCTTACCTTCATTGCGTCGGAATCCGAATTCACACCGAAAAACGTGCAGACCGAGAAAGAGCGCGTGAAGCTGGTTTACCGCGTCAAGGTCGACGTGCACAATCCCCACATGGAACTGAAACCCGGCATGCCGGTGGATGTGGACCTTCTCTTCCAGCAGGAGGCGTCGTGAAAGAAGCCATCCGCCTGGAACACCTGACCAAACAGTTCGGCGCCGTCACCGCCATCGATGGGTTGACGCTGTCGGTGGAGCACGGAGAAATCTTCGGCATCGTCGGGCCGGATGGCTCCGGCAAAAGCACGCTCATGCGTCTGCTGACGGGGATCATGGATCCCACCTCCGGCGATGCGTGGGTGAACGGCCATCACGTGGCCACCCATTCCGAAGCGGTGAAGGAAGACATCGGCTACATGAGCCAGCGCTTCGGTTTGTATGAAGACCTCACCGTGATGGAGAACATTCGCTTTTATGCGGACATCTATGGCGTGTCGCGCAGAGAGTGGCGCGACCGCATCGAGCGGTTGCTGGCGTTCAGCGACCTGACCCCGTTCAAAAAACGGATGGCCGGAAACCTTTCGGGCGGCATGAAGCAGAAGCTGGGGCTGGTGTGCGCGTTGATCCACACCCCGAAGATTCTGTTTCTGGACGAGCCCACCAACGGCGTCGATCCCCTGTCGCGCCGCGAGTTCTGGCGCATTCTGGAACAGTTGCTCCAGCAGAACGTGACCATTTTTGTTTCGACCGCCTATCTGGATGAGGCGGAACGGTGCCATCGCATCGGCCTTCTTCACCACGGCCAGCTCCTCGGCGTGGGCACGCCGCATGAAGTGAAGCGACTGATGCGGGGCGCGGTCATTCAAATACGCACGAATGAACCGCGGGAGGTGTTCCATCTGTTGCGCGCGAAGCAGGGAACGCAGGCCGCCAACCTGTTCGGCGACCGGGTGCACGTGGTCAGCGAACAGCCGCAGGCGATGATGGAGGAAATCCGGAAGACTCTGGATGCCGCGGGCATTTCAAACCTGGGCCTCCGCGTCGCCGAACCCAGCCTGGAGGATGTTTTCATTTCCGTCCTGGCAGAAAAACAGGGAGTCGCTCCCGATGACCAACCATGACACGAAAGACGCCGTGGTCGTCCACGGCCTGGTCAAGCGCTTTGGTGATTTCACCGCCGTCGATGGCATCAGCTTCCGTGTGAAGCAAGGCGAGGTGTTCGGGTTTCTGGGGCCAAACGGCTCCGGGAAATCCACCACCATCCGCATGCTGTGCGGCATCCTCCTGCCCACCTCCGGGACCGGTCGCATCGCCGGGCTGGACATCCTCACGCAAACCGAGCAGATCAAGTTCCACATCGGTTACATGAGCCAGAAGTTTTCGTTGTACGAGACGCTGACGGTGGAAGAGAACATCGATTTTTTCAGCGGCGTCTATCAGATACCCGAGAAGAAAAAACGCGAGCGCAAGCAATGGGTGGTGGAGATGGCGCACTTGCAGGATCACCGGCATGTGCTCACGCGTATCCTGCCCGGCGGATTGAAGCAGCGGCTGGCTTTGGGTTGCGCCATTTTGCACGAGCCGGAGGTGCTGTTTCTGGACGAGCCGACGTCGGGTGTGGACCCCATCAACCGGCGGCGCTTCTGGGATCTCATCTACCAGCTTTCGGGGCAGGGCGTCACCGTGTTTGTCACCACGCACTACATGGACGAGGCGGAGAACTGCAACCGGCTGGGATTGATCTACCGCGGCCAACTGGTGGCCACCGGAACGCCGGAGGAGTTGAAGGCCAATGAACTGGAAGGGCAGGTCTGGGAAGTTCACTGCGACCGGCCGCAGTCTGCCATGCTGGCGCTGGAGGGTCAGCCGGGCATCAGGGACGTGTCGCTGTTCGGACTCAGCCTGCACGTGGTGGCGGAAGAGGACCCGTCGATGCCGCAACGCATTCAGGATTCACTGCAGAAAGTAAATTGCCGTGTCGAGCGTGTGGAAAAAATCCCACCGGCTCTGGAAGATATTTTCGTCACCCTCATTCAAAGCCGCGAACGGGCGCTCCAGGCCCAACAGGAGGTGGAACGATGAGCCTCCGCCGCGTCTGGGCCGTCGCCCGCAAGGAATTCATCCAGATCGTCCGCGATGTGCGCAGTATTATTCTGGGCATCGCCATTCCCGTTGTGCTGTTGCTGTTGTTTGCCTACGCGCTGACCATGGATGTTGACCGTGTGCCGATCCTCGTCTGGGACCAGAGCGACAGCGCTCTCAGCCGGAACTATGTCCACCGTTACGCCGCCTCGCGTTTTTTTCAGATTGAGGGACACGCCGGCAATTATCACGACATCGAGCGCGCGATCGATGAGAGGACGGCGCTGGCGGGGTTGGTCATCCCGCGTGATTTTGCACAGCGGCTGAACGCCGGGCGTCCGGCGGCGGTGCAGTGGATTGTGGATGGCAGTGATGCCAACACCGGGTTCATCGCGACGGGGTACGCCACGGCGGTCACGCAGGCCTTTTCCGAAGCCGTGCAGATGCGGCACGTGCGCCGTATCACGGGCAAAACGCCGAACGTGCCTCTGGATTTGCGTCCGCGCATCTGGTTCAACTCGGAGCTGGAATCCAAAAACTACATCATCCCGGGATTGATCGCGGTGATCATGATGGTCATCGCCGCCTTGCTGACCTCGTTGACCGTCGCCCGTGAGTGGGAACGCGGCACCATGGAACAGCTCATCTCGACACCGGTGAAAGGGCATGAGCTGGTCCTCGGCAAACTCATTCCGTATTTCCTGATCGGGATGTTCGACGTGCTGTTGGCGGTGGTGCTGAGCAAATACCAGTTTGCGGTGCCCCTGCATGGCAGCATGCCCCTGGTTTTCGGCATGGGGGCGGTGTTCCTGCTGGGTACCCTTTCCCTCGGCCTGCTCATCAGCATCCTCACCAAAAACCAGCTGTTCGCCAACCACCTGGCGCTCCTCACCACCTTCATTCCGGCGTTTCTGCTTTCCGGGTTTGCTTTTCCCATCACCTCCATGCCGACGGTGGTGCAGTGGGTCACCTTTCTGGTGCCGGCGCGTTACCTCGTGTATCTGTACAAGGGGATTTTTCTGAAAGGCGTGGGGCTGGAGGTCATGTATTTCGAAGCGGGCATGCTGGCCTTGTTCGCGCTGGTCATGATCGCCCTCGCACTCACCGCCTTCAAAAAGAAACTGGTGTAGCCATGTTCCGACGCATCCAGCACATGCTGATCAAGGAATTCATCGAGGCCCTGCGCGACCCCCGCATGAAGGCCATTCTGCTGGTCACGCCGATCCTGCAAATGCTCATTTTCGGTTACGCCGTCAGCACCGACGTCCGCCACGTCGCCACCGCCATCGTGGACCTGGACAACAGCACCGCCAGCCGGGAAGTGGCGGCCCGCTTCGAACATTCCGGGTATTTTGATGTGGTCGCCCGCCTGGCTGATGAGTCGCAACTGCGAACGCTGCTCGATCACGGCAGCACCCAGGCGGTGCTGCATTTCCATAAAGGGTTCGACACCGACCTGCGCGCCGGGAAAACCACCGGCTTCCAGGTGATCGTCGACGGCACCGATTCCAACACGGCGAGCATCATCCTCAGTTACTGCCAGCGCATCGTGCAGGCGTATTCCCAGGAACGGTTCCAGGAACGGCTGGTGCGGGTGCTGGGGGCGCATGACAAACCCGCCCGGGTGGAGCTCGAGACCCGCGCCTGGTTCAATGAAAATCTGGAAAGCCGGCTTTTTTACATTCCGGGGGTGATCTGTCTGCTGGTGCTGGTGGTCACCACCATGCTGACCAGCATGGCCGTGGTGCGCGAACGCGAGATCGGCACAATGGAACAGGTGCTGGCGAGCCCCATCAAGCCCGGTGAATTCATCCTGGGCAAAACGTTGCCTTTTGCCGTGTTCGGGTTTTTGGATGTAATCCTCGTTTCGGTGGTGGCGGTGTTCTGGTTTGAGGTGCCGATCCGGGGCAATCCTCTCATCCTGCTGGCGTCCGCAGGACTGTATCTGCTGAATACACTGGCCATCGGTCTGTTCATTTCCACCGTAAGCCGCACCCAGCAACAGGCCATGGTGACCACGTTTTTATTCATTTTCCCCGCGGTCCTGCTTTCCGGCTTTGTGTTTCCCATCCTCAACATGCCGCTGGAGGTGCAATGGGCCACGTACCTGAACCCCATGCGGTATTTTGTGATCATTTCCCGCGGCATTTTCCTGAAAGGTGTGGGGTTCGATATCCTGTGGCCGCAGATGGCGGCGTTGCTCGCCCTGGGTTCGGCCATCCTGTTGCTGACAATCCACCGCTTCAAAAAAACGCTGGCGTGACGCCTTCTCCTCCTCCCGGTTATGGCAGGTTCGTCCGGCGCCGGAAGTCTGCCGGTGACGGGGCTTATGCTGTACCGGAAAAGTGAAAACGGGTCGGGAACCCGGGAGGGGGATGGCCCAGAAGGCCTACAAACAACGGAAGAAGAAAGTGTCCCCCTCTTTTGTCCCGTCAGAAACCCGGGGGAGGGGCGACGCGGTCAAACCGGTCGAATGAATTTCGAATAAAAAGCATATTTTGCGCGGACTTCCTGGTTTTCTCCGGGACCCCCAAGGCAGGAAGGACCCGCCGGCGCCCCCATAAAAAAAGCCGCCACAATCCGCAAAGCAGTGGTTGGATTGCGGGCCAACCTGCGTTATAGTATGCATCGGTTCATGAACCCATTCCGCTCATTTTCCAAACACGATTGAAACGCTTCCCATTACCCAGCTCCCGGCTGGAAGGGAAAATGCAGGGAAAATTCTGCTACGGGGTGGGGTGTGAACGGTTTCTGACTTCCTGGAATTTCTCATATTTGTTAGCTAAAAAACGGTTGACAGAAACTGGAATTTTTTTAGTATTTGCCGGAATATCTCTGTAAAATCCATAGTTTTCAACCTAACACGACCTTAAAAATGGGGTACACAAAGATGTCAGACAAACCAGATATTATATACACGAAAGTCGATGAAGCTCCCGAGTTGGCGAGCGGTTCCTTTCTGCCGATCATTCAGTCCTTCAGTAAAGTGGCGGGCCTGAAAGTCGGCACCATGGACATTTCGCTGGCGGGCCGCATCATCGCGCAGTTTCCCGAACGGCTGAAACCGGAACAGCAACAGCCGGACGACCTGGCCATCCTGGGCGACATGGTTAAGGAGCCCACCTGCAACGTCATCAAGCTGCCGAACATCAGCGCATCCATTCCGCAGATCAAGGCCGCGGTGAAGGAGTTGCAGGAACAGGGTTACGACATTCCGGATTACCCGGACGAGCCCAAAACGGATGAGGAGAAAGAAATCCAGGCCCGCTTTGACAAAGTCAAGGGCAGTGCGGTGAACCCGGTTCTGCGCCAGGGTAATTCCGACCGCCGTGCTTCGGCTTCGGTTAAGAACTTTGCCAGGAAAAACCCGCACAAAATGGGCAAGTGGTCCAAGGATTCCAAGACCGACGTCGCCCAGATGAGCAGCGGGGATTTCCGGTCGAATGAAAAATCCCTGACCGTCACCGCGGCGCAGGCAGGCAAGGCGAAAATCGAGTTCACCGATGCCGGCGGCAACACCACGGTTCTGAAAGACAACATCACGCTGGATGAGGGCGACGTCGTCGATGCCACCAAGATGAGCGCCAAGGCTCTTGACGCTTTCTTGAAGGCATCGAAGGAAGAAGCCAAAAAACGCGGCGTTCTGTTGTCCCTGCACATGAAGGCGACGATGATGAAAGTCTCTGACCCGATCATCTTCGGTCATGGTGTGGTTTCATACTTCGAAGACGTGTTCAAGAAGCACGGCGACACCTTCAAGGAACTGGGCGCCAATCCTTACAACGGCCTCGGCGACGTGCTGGCGCGCATCGAGAAACTGCCTGCCGACAAGAAGAAGGAAATTGAGGACGACATCCAGGCTTGCATGAAGCAGGGCCCGGATCTGGCGATGGTGGACTCCGATCGCGGCATCACCAACCTGCACGTGCCGAGCGACATCATCATCGACGCGTCCATGGCCGCGGCCATCCGCAATTCCGGAAAGATGTGGGGACCGGACGGCAAGGAGCACGACACCCTGGCGGTGATTCCGGACAGCAGTTATGCCGGCATCTACCAGGCTTGCATCGAGTTCTGTAAGGAAAACGGCGAATTCAACCCGTCCACCATGGGCACCGTGCCGAACGTCGGCCTGATGGCGCAGAAGGCGGAGGAGTACGGCTCCCACGATAAAACCTTCGAAGCCAAAAGCGACGGCGTCATCCGCCTCGTCGATGCAAAGGGCAACACCCTGCACGAGCAACAGGTGGAAGCGGGCGACATCTTCCGCAGTTGTGTGGTCAAGGACATCCCGATTCAGGACTGGGTGAAGCTGGCCGTCAACCGTGCCCGCGCGTCTTCCACGCCGGTTGTGTTCTGGCTGGATAAAAACCGCGCGCACGATGCCGAGGTCATCAAAAAGGTGGAGACGTATTTGAAGGATCACGACACCAGCGGCCTCGATATTCAGATCATGGCTCCGGTGGATGCGATGAAGCACTCGCTGGCACGCGCCAAGAAGGGTGAGGACACCATTTCGGCCACGGGTAACGTTCTGCGCGATTACCTCACCGACCTGTTCCCGATCCTCGAACTCGGCACCAGCGCGAAAATGCTGTCGATCGTTCCGCTCATCAACGGCGGCGGCCTGTTCGAAACCGGCGCCGGCGGTTCCGCGCCGAAGCACGTTCAGCAGTTCCAGAAGGAAGGGCATCTCCGCTGGGATTCGCTGGGTGAATTCCTGGCGCTGGCCGAGTCTCTGGCTCACCTCAGCAAAACCTTCGGCAACAAAAAAGCCCAGGTGCTGGCGGATGCGCTGGACCGCGCGACCGGCAAGCTGATGGAGAATAAAAAGAATCCGGGCCGCGAGCTGGGTCAGTTGGACAACGCGGGAAGCCACGTGTACGAAGCGCTCTACTGGGCGCAGGAGCTGGCCGCGCAGAACGACGATCCGGACCTCAAGGAACGGTTCACCCCCATCGCCAAGCAGATGGAGGAGAAGCTCGACACCATCCTCAAGGAATTGCAGGATGCGAAGGGCAAGCCGGTCGATCTGGGCGGTTACTACCACCCGGATCAGGCGAAGGTTGCCGCGGCCATGCGCCCGAGCAACACCTTCAACTCGATTCTGGACAGCATCTAAACGAATCGAACCCGTTCGGTAATTTCAGGAAAGCCCGGCCTTCGCGGCCGGGCTTTTTTTTTGTGCGTGAAAAACGGCAAACCTTGGCGAAAGTCCAGAAAACAAGACGGTTCATTTGACTTGCGCGTTACCCTGCGGCAAAAATTTTTCAAAGCGGATTTTTCGTTTTGGCCGTGCATTGCCGATTTATTCCCAGAAAAAAATATTTTTTTTGAATTGCACAGGAATTCAGCATTTCTTTTTCTGGTCCGCATAAGCCCAATAATTGCAGGCCATACCACCGAAGTGTCGAAAATCGATCGAAAATAAAAACAGCCCAAAATGACTTGAATTTAAAATTTTCTCCCCGATGGGCAGGTTAAATTGTTGATCTCATGATATAATCAGCACCTATCCTAAGAAAAATAATCGGAAACAACAGCGAGGTATGTTTTGACTACAGCAAACCCAGAGCAATCATTTGGGACGAACCCGACGCAAGTCCGCGAGTCGGACCACTACCAAGAGGAGTACGTCAAAAGCTTCGTCGAGAAATGGGATGAACTGATCGACTGGGAACAGCGCTGGAAAAGCGAAGGAGAATTTTTTATCGAGCTGTTACGGTCGCGTGGCATCAAACGCGTGCTGGATGTGGCCTGCGGCACCGGTTTCCATTCCGTGCGTCTGTTGAGCGCGGGATTCGATGTGACCAGCGCCGATGGCAGCCCGGAAATGCTTGCCAAAGCGTTCAAAAACGCGCGCAACCGCGGTCTCATTCTGCGCACGGTGCAGGCAGACTGGCGCTGGCTGAACCGCACCATCCACGAACAGTTCGATGCGGTCATCTGTCTCGGCAATTCGTTCACGCACCTGTTTGCGGAGCACGATCGGAGAAAGGCCCTGGCGGAGTTTTACGCCACGCTCAATCACGACGGCATCCTGATTCTCGACCAGCGCAACTACGACTCCATTCTGGATCAGGGGTTCTCCAGTAAGCATAAGTATTATTATTGTGGAAAGAATGTTTCCGCCGAGCCGGAATACATGGATGACGGCCTCGCGCGGTTCCGCTACACGTTTCCCGACAATTCAACGTACCATCTGAACATGTTTCCCCTGCGGCGCAAGTACACCCGCCGCCTCATGCACGAGGTCGGCTTCCAGCATATCGAGACGTACGGGGATTTCAAGGGAACATTCGACGCCCACGAACCCGACTTTCTGGTACACGTTGCCGAGAAGGAATACCAGGAAGAAGACGAGGAGGATTAGACAGGTCTTCACGACGGATGCGAAGCGAAGCGTGGGCCTGACACAGTCACTCTGCGAATCCTTCCTTATCTACCGGATTCGTGAACCATTCATGCAAAGGGGTTCGCCGTTTCAGGCGGACCCCTTTTTGTATTGCCGCCGGAGGGCGGAGCGTATGCCGGCTTTGTACTTCACACTGAACACTCAGCACCTGCAACCGTTGATCGCGCCGATCACGGAAGAGTGCGACGCCGCCCTGCACGCGGAGTGCATCTGGACCACGGCGGAAGAGTCGCCACCCACGCCGGAGATCCGCCGCCGCGTGAAACGGTGCGACGTGCTGATTGTCGCCATCGGGTCCAGCGGCCCCGGTGCACCGCAACTGAACAAACGCATGCGTGAGGAAATCGTCACCGCTGTCAATCAGGATCTCATCCTGGTGCCCCTGCTCATCGACGATGCACGCCTTCCCGGCAAGGGCGAAGTTGGCGGGGTGTGGAAGTGGTTGCTCAACTCGAAAGCGCACCGCCTGCGCACTGCGCGCTGGTCGGAAGATCTCCATGAGGTGCTGGACGAAATCTTGGCGGAGTTGGCATTCCGCCGTGAGGTCATGGACAAGGTGATGAAAGCGGGCACGGGTCCTTTGCCGGAAGTGAAGGATTCCCAGGGCAACCCACTGGAGCCGCCGCGCATGGGGCTGGAGTTCTCCGGCGTACAGGAACTGCGCCGCACCCTCGACGCGGAACATTACAACCTGGGACGGGCGCGCCAAAGCGGCGACCGTCCCGCGGAAAAACAGGCGCTCGCCGCGCTCGGCCTCGCTTACGCGCGGTTGGGTCAGACCCAGCGTGCCATCGAATGCTTCGAGGAACAGCTTCCCCTCGTCCGCGAATTGAAGGACGCGAAGGAGGAATGCGAACTGCTGGCGAACCTGGGCGACGCGTATGCGGTGTCCGGCAACCTCGCTCGCGCCAAAAAATACTATGAGGAACAGTTGTGCCGCGCGGATGAAATGGGCTTCGCCCCATTCATCGGCAGTGCGTATAACGGACTCGGCCACGTTCACGTCAAGCGCGGCGAACTCGCCTGCGCCATCGACTGTTACCGCAAAGCGTTGACGCACTACCGCGATCTGGAAGACCACGACAAGGAACTGGAACTGCTGGTCGGTATCGGCCTCAACCAGGAAAAGGCCGGCGACCTTTCGCAGGCCGCGGAAACGCTGGAGCAGGCGCGGGTGTCGGCGCGGTACGTCGAGAACCGCAAAGAAGAGGCGCGCCTGAACGTGGACCTCGCGGAACTGTACAAAGCATTGAACGAACCGCAACGCGCCTTCGACTGCCTGGACGATGCCGAAGCCCTGTTCGATCTGTTCGAAGGCAGTTGGACCGACCCCTGGAAATCCCGCATCGCCTCGTTGCGAAGTCAAATGAAAATCGCGTGAGGGCGTCGGAAAAAAACGACATCTTCCGTGAAAATTCTTTTGAAATTTTCAATCCCCAATTGCCAAAGTTTTTCAAAATTTCTGTTGTAAGCTAAAGAGTGGCAAACGTTTATTTCATTGCCGCTTGCGTTGATTTTAATATCCTTGATATTCTGTCGGTTGAGGAATTTGGCTGGGCTATTGGGGCGCGAAACGGTATCTTATTGGGAGGGGGAGGACGGCCGCTGTGCCCGCCCCGGGCATTTGAATTTAAATGACGGGATGCTTCATGAATTTGCCGGAAGGTTCATGCCACCCGCTTCAATTCGGATTCAACGTTTGGTTCATTCTCAGCGAAACGCAGTCTATATAATTATCAATAAACTTAAACGGAGAGACGTATGAGCACTCATGAACAGATTGTTGCCGCGTTTGAGCAATACATTGCCGAAAACGAAAGCTTCGAAACCAAAAACATCAAAGCCGCCGCCGCCCGCGCGCGCAAGGCGCTTGCCGAAATCGGCAAGCTGGCAAAAGCCCGCCGTGCGGAAATCCAGGACAAGAAAAACAGCCTGGGCTGACCTGATTTAAAAAACGTCTTTCAAAACGAATTCCGGCAACATGAGGTAAAACGGATCCGGCCGCCGCGGCCGGGTCCGTTTTTGTTTTTGCCGGGGAGGCAACGCGCGCGATTATTTTTTGCGGAAGAGGTGCGTGGCACTGCCGAGAAAAGTTTCCGCCGATTCCATCAGCGTCTCGGAGAGCGTCGGGTGCGGATGGATGGAATGCGCAATGTCTTCCGCCACCGCGCCCATCTCGACGGCGAGCACACCTTCGGAGATCAATTCTCCCGCGCCCGCACCGCAGAGGCCCACCCCCAGCACGCGGCCGGTCTTGGGTTGCAGAATGAGTTTGGTCACGCCCTCGGCGCGGCCCAGGCTCTGCGCCCGTCCCGACGCGCCCCACGGAAATTTTGCGATCTCCGCCTCGATATTGTTTTCTTTCGTTTCATTTTCTGTCAGCCCGCACCACGCAATCTCCGGGTCGGTGAACACCACTGCCGGGATGGCGCGCGGGCCCCATTCCGTTTTTTCTCCGGCAATCGCCTCCACCGCCACCCGTGCCTCATGTGTCGCCTTGTGTGCGAGCAAGGCACCGCCGGTGACATCGCCGATGGCGTAAATGGAAGGCTCCGTGGTTTGACGTTGCGCGTTCACCGGAATGAATCCGTGCGCGTCGAGTTCAATCGACGTGCTGTTGAGTTCCAAACCCTCCGTGTTGGGTTGGCGGCCAACGGCGACCAGCACGCGATCAAAAATTTCCTCGCGTTGGCCATCCTCGTTTTCGAGAACGGCGTGGACGGCCTCTTTATTTTGCTTGAGCGACGCGACCTTTGTGTTCAGGTGAATGGCTTCGAAATCGCCCGCCAGTTTTCTCTGCAACGGACGCACCAGGTCGCGGTCCACGCCGGGTAAAAGATCGCCCGTCATTTCCACGACCGTAACGCGGCTCCCCAGCGCCGCGTACACCGTGCCCATCTCGAGTCCGATGTAACCGCCGCCGATCACCAGCAGGCGTCCGGGGATGTCTTCGATCTCGAGCGCGGAGGTGGAATCCATCACCTGCCCGCCGGGTTTTGGAAACCCTTTTGGCCAGGTAGGACGCGATCCCGTAGCGACGATGCAGTGTTTGAATTTCAACACCTCGCCGCCGACTTGAATGGAATGCGCATTCTGAAACACCGCGCGTCCGGTGATGCGTTTCACGTTTCTCTGTTTGGACAACTGCGTGAGGCCACCGGTCATCTGGTCGACCACCTTGTTCTTCCATTTTCGGAGCGCGGTGGGGTCGATGCGCGGCTCGCCGAAGTCGAGTCCCCATTCCTTCGCCTGTCGCGCTTCGCCGATGAGCCTGGCGATGTGCAGGAGGGTTTTGGAGGGAATGCATCCAATATGCAGGCACACGCCGCCCGGGGCGTCGCGGTCATCGACCAGTGTCACGTCCATGCCCTTGTCGGCGGCGAGGAATGCCGCGGCGTACCCGCCGGGTCCGGCGCCGATCACGATCAGCGGATGCTCGCTCATGGTCTCATCCTTGAAGCAGGGTGCCGGTGAAATTTTCCAGCCGTTCCGCCAGCGTGCGGGCGAAGCGGGCGGCGTCCGCGCCGTCGATCAGCTTGTGATCGTACGACACGCAGAAGGGCAGGATGAGGCGCGGCTGGAATTTACCGTCCTTGTACACCGGTTGCATGCGTGTGCGCGAGAGGCCGACCACCGCCACCTCCGGCGGCAGGACCAGCGGCGTGAAACCGGTGCCGCCGATGCCGCCGAGATTGGACACCGAAATATTGCCGCCGCGCAACTCGTCGAGCGACACCTTGCGGTTGCGTGCGCGTTCGGAAAGTTCGGTCAACTCCACCGCCAGTTCCGCCACGCTTTTTTGATCGACGTTTTTGATGACAGGCACGATCAGGCCCGAAGGCGTGTCCACCGCGACGCCGATGTTGTAATACTTTTTGTAATGGATGATCCCTTCATTCAGATCGATGCTTGCGTTGAACTGCGGATGTTCCCTGAGCGCCGCCACCAGCGCTTCCAGCACCAGCACGGTGACCGTCAGCTTGCCGCCCATTTTCTTAATGAACTCCGCCTGCGACTTGCGAAGCGCTTCGAGGTCGGTGATGTCTGCCTCGTCGAACTGCGTGACCAGCGGCACCGCGTTCCACGCGCGGGTCAGGTTGCTTGCGATCTTGCCGCGAAGGGAACCCATGGGTTTGGTTTCCACCTTGCCCCACTGTGTGAAGTCGGGAAGCGGTTCCGGCTGGACGGCGGGTCCGGTCGAAGGAGCCGTCATTTTCTTTTTGGTGTAGGCCTTGATGTCGTCCAAAGTGATGCGCCCGCCGCGCGCCGACCCTGCCACCTGCCGCAGGTCCACGCCCAACTCGCGCGCCAGCCGCCGCGCGCCGGGTCCGGCGGGCACGGGAAGGGATTCCACCTGCCGTTCCTTTGACGTGTCTTTGGAACTTTCTTTTTCTTCTTTCTTCTTCTCTGTCTTTTTCTGTTCCGCCGAATCTTCCCGGGTTTGAGGAGGTGCTTTTTGCGGTGAGGTGTCTTTTTCTTTCGACGCCTTTTTCTCCGGTTCTTTTTTCTCAGACGTATCTTTTTCTTTTTTCTCCGCTGGTTTGGTTTCCGGTTCTTCTTTTTTATCGTCCGTCTTTTCCTGTTTGGAGTCTCCACCCGATCCGTCGGTATCTACATCGAAAAGAGATTGACCGACTTTGATGGTGTCGCCTTCCGAGATTTTGACGGCGGTGATGCGTCCGGCGACCGGCGACGGCAATTCCAGGAGCGCTTTTTCCGTTTCCAGTTCGAGGAGCACCGTGTCCACCTTCACTTCCGAGCCTTCTTGCACGTGGATTTTCGCCACATCGCCGGATTCGATGCCTTCACCGAGTGCGGGCAGTTTGATGTCTTCGCTCATGGATGCGTCCTTGGTTAGTTAGAAACCGGATCGGGTTTTTCTGGATCGATGTCCAGGTGATCGATTGCCTGCTGTACGCGTTTCATCGGGATGGCACCTTCTTTGGCCAGTGCGTGCAAGGCGGCGATCGCAATCGACTCCGCATCGACTTCGAAAAACCGGCGCAGGGCTTCGCGAGAATCGCTTCGGCCGAACCCGTCGGTGCCGAGGGTGGTGTACGCATTCGGCACCCACGGCGCGATCTGGTCCGGCACCAGCTTCATGTAATCGGTCACCGCGACGATGGGCCCCTTCTCCTTTTTCAAAATGTCTTCGATATAAGAAGCGCGCGGTTTTTCGGTCGGGTGCAGGCGGTTCCATCGATCGACTTCCAACGCGTCGCGGCGCAGTGCCTTGTAGCTGGTGGCGCTCCACACATCCGCCGATACCTGGAAATGTTCTTCCAGGATGCGCTGGGCGCGGAGCGCTTCCTGCAACAGACTGCCACTACCGAACAGGTGCGCCTTCGGCATGTCCGGTTTGCCGGGTCCGCGCTGGAATTTATACAGGCCTTTGAGAATGCCGTCCTCGACGCCTTTCGGCATTTCCGGCATGACCTGGTTTTCATTGTAGAGAGTGATGTAGTAGAACACGCTTTCTTGTTGCTGGTACATGCGGCGCAGTCCATCCTGAATGATAATGGCGAGTTCGTACGCGTACGCCGGGTCGTACGTGAGGAGGTTCGGCACCGTAGCGGCGAGCAGGTGGCTGTGTCCGTCTTCATGTTGCAGGCCTTCGCCGTTCAATGTGGTGCGTCCCGACGTGCCGCCGAGCAGGAAGCCGCGCGTGCGCATGTCCGCCGCCGCCCAGATGAGATCGCCGATGCGCTGGAAGCCGAACATGGAATAGAAAACGAAGAACGGAATGGTGTTGATGCCGTGTGTGGCATAAGCGGTGCCTGCGGCGATGAACGACGAGACCGATCCGGCTTCGCTGATGCCTTCTTCCAGAATCTGCCCGTCCTGCGCTTCGCGGTAATACAGCAGTTGATCCATGTCCACCGGATCGTACAGTTGGCCCTGGCTGGCGTAGATGCCGTACTGGCGGAACAGGGTTTCCATGCCGAAGGTGCGCGCCTCGTCGGGAATGATCGGCACAATCAGCTTGCCGAGGTCCGGGTTGCGGAGGAGCCGGGTGAGCACTTGCACGAAGGCCATGGTGCTTGATACCTCGCGTCCATTGGACCCTTTGAAAAATTCCTCGAACTGATCGCGGCCGGGAACGGACAACGGCTCGGCGCGCACCTTTCTTTCCGGGAGGTAGCCGCCCAGGTATTTGCGCCGTTCGTGAAGGTAGGTCAGTTCCTCGCTGTCGTCAGCCGGTTTGTAGAAGGGTGCGTTCACGACGTCGTCGTCGCCGATGGGGATGCCGAAACGCGTGCGGAAGCTGAGCAGTTCGTTTTCGTTCAGCTTCTTTGCCTGGTGCGTGATGTTCTTGCCTTCTCCCGCCTCGCCCAATCCGTACCCCTTGATGGTTTTGGCGAGGATGACGGTGGGCGATCCCGTGTGGTTGACGGCCGCGTGGTAGGCGGCATACACCTTTTCCATGTCGTGTCCGCCCCGCCGCAGGGTTTCCAGTTTGTCGTCGGTGATGCTTTGCACCATCTCCAGCAGTTCCGGGTGCACGCCGAAAAAATGTTCGCGGATGAACTTGCCTTTTTCGACCACGTATTTCTGGTACCAGCCGTCCACTACCTCCATCATGCGTTTCTTGAGCAGGCCCTGGTTGTCCTTGGCGAGCAGGGGGTCCCAGTCCGTGCCCCAGATCACTTTGATCACGTTCCACCCCGCGCCGCGAAACGCCGCTTCCAGTTCCTGGATGATCTTGCCGTTGCCGCGAACGGGTCCGTCCAGCCGTTGCAAGTTGCAGTTGACGACGAAGATCAGGTTGTCGAGTTTTTCACGGGAGGCCAGGGTGATGGCGCCCAGACTCTCCGGCTCGTCGGTTTCGCCGTCGCCGAGAAACGCCCAGACCTTGCTGCCGGCGGTGTCCTTGAGTCCGCGGTGGTGCAGATAGCGATTGAACCGCGCCTGGTAGATGGCCATGATCGGCGACAGCCCCATGGACACCGTGGGGAATTCCCAGAACCCCGGCATGAGCCACGGATGTGGATACGAAGACAGGCCGCCGCCTTCCTGCAGTTCGCGGCGGAAGTTTTCCAGCTGCTTTTGCGTGAGGCGCCCCTCCAGGAACGCACGTGCGTACACCCCGGGGGAAGCGTGGCCTTGAAAGTAAACCTGGTCGCCCGGCTCGCCGTTTCCCGGCCCGCGAAAAAAATGATTGAATCCCATCTCCAGAAGAAGGGCAAGCGATGCGTAAGTGGAGATGTGGCCGCCGATGCCGGCGCTGTTGCGGTTGGCGCGCACCACCATCGCCATGGCGTTCCAGCGAATGAGGCTGCGGATGCGCCGCTCGAGCTCCGGGTCGCCGGGATAGGATGGCTGGCCCTCGGCGGAAAGGGTGTTGATGTAGGGCGTGTTGGCGGTGAAGGGGAGATCGTGCCCGGATTTTCGCATTTCGTCCCGCAGGCGATGCAGGATGAACCGGGCGCGTTCCGGTCCGGCTGAGCGCAACAGATAGTGGAGCGAATCCACCCATTCCCGCGTTTCCGCCGGGTCGGTATCGTCCATGGGAATGTTCGCCCATTGCGTCATGCTTACCTCCTCAAAAAGAGATCAGGCGCCGTCCTCAATATTTTCGTGTTTCCAGATTACTGGATTATGAAACAGACCTCAATGGCGTATTCAGCCAAAAAGAGATCCTCCCAACCGGCGTCGATGATGACTGCTTCCGGCATTCCCAGGGAGTGTGCGGTGCTATTTCCATGTCTCTTGTTGAGTGGGTGGGGCTTTCCATTCAACCCCAAAATGGATTGGCTGCCAGTGCAATATTTGGAAAAAATACGCGAAATTAAATTAACGCCTAAATTGACAAGCTTAAAAAACGGGGATGAATGAGTCGTTCTTGTTCGAAGTCTGTTCAATGCGGTTAACTGGGGCGATGGCGGGTTTTGATAGTTTAAAATTTTTTTGATTTTGGCGAAGGTTATGGTTAAGTTTCGTAAACGGAATCGGGAGTTATACAAACGGCAGGATAAGGATTCCTGCTTGTAAGAAAGTTCCGAATCCTTTACTTATCTACACATTCTGGTTTGGTATGGCCGAAAAACAGCAGAAAGAAAAGTTTGCATTCATCGACTGGTTTGGTTTCATCATCGGTGTCGTGGTCACCAGTTTCCTGGTCTTTATATTGATCTGGCCCCTCATCGATCCAACCCCGGACAAATCTTCCACGCTCCAGGAAAATGTCGAGCAACTGGCTCCCGCATCGAAGTAGGGCATGGAGGCGGGCAGCCCGCCCTTGAGGGATTCCATCGATTACAAGGCGCTTGAACTCAATCTGGAGAATTCCGCATTCGCAGTTCACCCTTATCAGACTGGCTCCACGCCGGTATGCCGTTTTCTCCCCTTGCCTTTAAAAAGGGGGAACTGCCGATGCGAGGAGAAGGGCTTTTCCCCGACGAATGGAGTGGATATGATTTCCTATTGCATGTAGTCCTATTTCTGATTACAGGGTGTTTGTTTTAGAGTAAATTACAATTGGGCTGACTTGTATTAAAGGAACAAAACCGCATTCAGTTTGTTGATAAAGGCTGGTTTGCAAGTAAGGGACGAAGTGAGCAACATACGTTACCGGTCTCCCATGGCAAAACGACGTGCTTCGAAGTTGAGCCGCCCGGGAGTGATTTTTGCGTTGGGTTTATTGATTTTGGTGGCAGACACTCAGATCCCTCTGGGTGTCGCCAGCGGACTGCCGTTTGTGGTATTGGTCCTGATTGGTTTCCGGTCCCGGGCGAGTAAGGCGATCTGGACCGGCGCCATCGTGGGTACCGTGTTGACCTTTGTCGGGCTCTTCTTTTCGCCGCCCACGGGGAACTGGTGGTTTGCGGTGATCAACCGGTGTCTCACCATTCTGGTCATTTGGATGACCACCTACTTTTGTCTGCTGGAGCTGGAGTGGGCGGAAAAGTTTTTAAAGGCGGGGGAACTGGAAAAAGCATACAAGCGGCTTCAAGAGGAAAGCTCTTACCTTCAGTTGAACCGCGACATCGCCTTCCAGACCAATATGAGCAAAACTCTGGAAGAAGCGATCGAGTATTCGCTGGAAAGAATCTGCCGGGAAATCGACTGGGTGCTGGGGCATTTCTTTTACGTTGAGGAAAAAGAAAAAACGCTGATACCAACGGGAATCTGGTTTTGCCAAACTCCCCACCGTTACGAAGAATTCATCAAGGTGACTGAGATCACCAAGCTGGAAGAAGGGGAAGGGTTGCCGGGGCGGGTGCTTGCCGACTCCAAACCACATTGGATTCAGGATGTGGGGCAGGATACCAACTTCTCCCGTAACAAAATGGTGGAAGAGCTGGGCGTCAAAACCGGGCTGGCGTTTCCGGTTTACATCGGCTCGCAGGTGGTGGGAGTCATGGAGTTTTTCTCCAATAAAGAGCTGGAACCCAACGCCCGCCTTCTTGAGGTGATGGAAAGCATCGGCATTCTGCTGGGCCGTGTGATGGAACGGCAGAGGGTGGACCGCGACAAGGAAGATTACAACAATCACCTGCGCCGTCTGTACCATCGCCTCGACTCCATTCGTGAAGAGGAAAGCAAGCGCATCGCACGCGAAGTGCACGACGAACTGGGCCAGGTGTTGACGGCGATCAAGCTGGATATCTCCCGCGTGCAGGCCAAGGTGCCTCCGGAAAGAGAGGACATTTCCGAGGATGTGGAATTGATTTCCGATTTGATCCAGAAAACCATTCAAACCGTCAAGCGCATTTCCCTGGACCTGCGGCCGCCTGTTCTTGATCGCATGAGCCTGACCGAAGCGATTGAATGGCAGGGCAAGTTGTTTCAAAGCCGCACGGGAATCGAATTCGACCTGTCCACGCAACCGGATGTCATCAGCCTCGACACGCAGAGGTCCGGCACCATTTACCGGATCTTTCAGGAATGTCTCACCAATGTGATCCGCCATTCCGAGGCCAGCAAGGTGAACGTGGACCTCACGGATTACGAGGGATTGTTGACCATGAGAGTGTGCGATAATGGCAAGGGACTTGTTCCGGAACAGATCAATGAAAACTTCTCGCTCGGTTTGCTTGGTATGAAAGAGCGGGCGCAGATCTGGGGCGGCCAGGTTCACTTCAACGGCAAGAAGAACGAAGGCACGACCATAACCATAGAATTGAAACATTGAGACTCGCCATGGAACCTTCATCGAAACATATAAAAATTCTTGTGGCGGACGATCATCCCATTTTCCGTCAAGGCATCCACCGTGCGTTTTCCGCGATTAAAGACATGGAAGTCGTGGAAGAAGCGGTCAACGGTGGAGAGATGCTTCAGAAGGCCCGGGAGACGAAGGTGGACCTCGTTCTGCTCGACATCACCATGGGCGGCGAGTGGAGCCTGGAGTACATGAAGCAACTGAAGGAAGAGTTTCCCGGTTTGCCCGTGGTCGTGGTCAGTGTGTATCCGGAAGAACATTTCGCCATGCGCTATCTGAAAGCCGGCGCTTCCGGCTACGTTACAAAGGAAAGCCCGTTGGAAGTCCTCATCAACGCCATTCGCAAAGTGGCATCCGGAGGGAAGTTTTTGAGCCCGGAATACATGGAGAAGCTGACATTCAACTTCAACGGCTTCGACAAACAACCCCACGAATACCTGACGGACCGTGAGTTTGAAGTTTTCTGCCTTCTGTCCGGCGGCAAGTCACTCACCGAGATCGCCCAGAAGCTGTGCCTCAGCGTGAAAACCGTCAGCACCCACCGAACCCACATCCTGCAAAAAATGAATATGAAGACTAATTCTGAACTCACTCAGTACGCTCTTTTAAACCGGCTGCTCTGATTCCTCACCCTGTACCTGAATCCGCCCTGCCTGAGCCCACCACACCAGGTGTTTTCAAACCCTTTGTTTTTCAGGGGAAGATGCGCCTTCCCACAAATTAATAAGCATATTTTCCTACAAATCGATAGGACCCAATCCTTTTTTAAAAACAGCCAAATCCTATCCTCCAATCAGGGCCATCTGATTACCTTGCTTGCCAAAAACCCATAGAATCTCATTCGCTAGAAATAGTATTGCGTATTTTTGTGTCTCTCTTCCGTTGCCTGGAGAAGTGAAAAGATTTTATGGCGCGCAATTTGTTGTAAACCGCTGATGCCGCCATGGATGAAGTGAAAACGGGATCGCCTGCGGTCTCGATGATTATTTGGAAGAGGAAGAAGTGAAGTAGTTGTATGCCCTAGATGGGCCATTTTATCTCTAATGCAGGGAGGTTTAAATCTATGCGTTTGAATCGAAGGAAGTTCTTGCAGGTGAGTGCTGGTGTGGCTTCGGCCATGGCGCTTTCGAGCAAGAGGGTAGGTGCTCAGTTGAAACCCGTAGTGAAGGTTGGGAATCCTCTGGAATCCTATCCGGACCGTCGTTGGGAAGAAGTGTACCGCGACCAGTATAAGTATGAACGTTCGTTCACGTACTGTTGTTCGCCGAACGACACCCATCAGTGTCGTGTCCGCGGTTTCGTGCGTAACGGCATCCTGATGCGGATCGAGCAGAACTACGATCACCACAAGGTTCGCGATCTGTACGGCAACCAGGCGGACGCTGCGTGGAACCCGCGCATGTGTCTCCGCGGCATGACGTTCCCGCGTCGTGTTTATGGACCGTACCGCAACAAGTATCCGATGTTGCGCGTTGGCTGGAAGCAGTGGGCCGACGACGGCTTTCCTTATCTGGACAAGGAGAACCGGGAAAAATATAAGTTCACCAGCCGGGGCACGGACGAGTTCGTCCGCGTCACCTGGGACGAGACCTTCACCTATCTGGCGAAAGGTCACGTGGCGATCGGTAAGGCGTACAGCGGTTCCCGCGGTGCCCAGCGCCTGAAGAACGAAGGCTATCAGCCCGAGATGATCGAAGCCATGGGCGGATCCGGATCCCGCACGATGAAGTATCGCGGCGGTATGGGTCTGCTGGGTGTTGTCGGTAAGTATGGTATTTACCGCCTCGCCAACATGATGGGTGTTCTGGACGCGATTGTTCGCGGCCGCGGCCCGGGTCAGGTATTGGGTGGACGCGCATGGTCCAACTACACCTGGCACGGCGACCAGGCTCCGGGTCATTCCTGGACGCATGGTATGCAGACTTCCGACATCGACTTCGCCGACCATCGGTATGCGAAGCTGACCGTTCAGTGGGGTAAAAACCTCATCGAAAACAAGATGCCGGAAGCCCACTGGTACACGGAAATCATGGAGCGCGGCGGTACGCTGGTTACGGTTGCTCCGGAGTACAATCCTCCGGCGACCAAGGCCGATTACTGGATTCCGACTCGTGCGGGTCTGGCCGATATCTCCATCTTTCTCGGTGTGGCCAAAATTTTGATGGATGAGGGTCTCGTTGACACGGAATACGTCAAGGAGTACACCGACATGCCTCTGTTGGTCCGCACGGACAACCTGATCCGGTTGCACCCGGACGACTACATCCCCGGTTACAAAAACCAGCCCCTGCCTAAGGATGGTTTTACGACCAAGTGGATGAAGAACTATGATCGGGATAAGATGCCCGACTTTGTGGTTTGGGATACCAACACCGACAAGCCGGTTGCGCTGACTCGCGAGGACATTGGCGCGAAGATGCGGAAAAAGAACATCGACCCGGCTCTGGACGGTGTTTATGATATCAAGCTGGTCAACGGCAAGACGATCACCGTTATGCCGCTGTACGAGCTGTATAAAATCCACCTGAAGGACTACGATCTGGATACGGTCAACCAGATTTGTCATGCCCCGAAGGATCTGGTTGTACGTCTGGCGCGCGACATCGGTACCATCAAGCCGGTTGAGATTCACTACGGTGAAGGTATCAACCATTACTTCCACGCCACCATGCACAACCGTGCGTCTTTCGTTCCCCTCATGTTGACGGGTAACGTCGGGCCGAAAGGTTCCGGTTCCCACACCTGGTCCGGTAACTACAAGGCCGGCAACTACCAGGGTTCTCACTGGTCGGGACCGGGCTTCGCCTCCATGGTTGCGGAAGATCCCTTCAACCCGGTTCTCGATGTGACCAAGAACGTGGGTTGGGAGAACATCAAGGGGTATGCAAAAGGTGAAGAGCCCGGCTACTGGGCGCATCGTGACAAGGCTCTGATCGTCAATACCCCGCGGTATGGACGTAAGGTCTTCACGGGTCGCACCCATATGCCGACTCCGACCAAGCTCCTTTGGTTCGTTAACGTCAACGTCATCAACAACGCGAAGTGGTTCTACGAGATGGTGTTCAACACCAACAACAACGTAGACATGATCGTGGCTCAGGACATCGAGTTCACCGGTTCCTGTGAGTACTCCGATATCGTGCTCGCGGCGAACAGCTGGGCCGAGTTCGAGTCTTACGAAATCACTTCGGCGTGTTCGAACCCGTTCCATCAGATCTGGGGCGGCACCGGCATCAAACCGGTATTCGACACGATCGATGACAACCTGATCCACCGCGAATTCGCAAAACGCCTCGCCCAGGTAACCGGCGACAAGCGCTTTGCGGATTACATGAAGGTATACGAGGGTGAAGCGCCGAACCGGACGAAAGCTCAGATCCGCCGGTTGTTCACCACCTCGACTTCGGGTATGGGCTACAACATCGACGACATCATCAACGGCAAGTATGGTGAGCCGGGATGTTGTCTGTTGCTGTACCGCACCTATCCGCGGTCTCCGTTCTGGGAAATGTACACGGAGTCCAAACCCTTCTACACCGCGCACGGCCGCATCCAGTTCTACAACGACGAGCCGGAAGCGATCGAGTACGGTGAAAACTTCATCGTTCACAGGGAAGGTCCTGAGGCGACTCCTTACCTGCCGAACGTCATCGTATCCACCAACCCCTACATCCGCCCGGACGATTACGGGATTCCGGAAGACGAGCAGGATCCGGATCTGCGTCACGTTCGTAACATCAAGAAGCCGTGGTCTTCGGTACGTACGACCAAGAACTTCTTGTGGGAGAAGGGGTACCGGTTCTACTGCGTCACTCCGAAATCCAGACATACGGCTCATTCGTCCTGGGCGACGACTGACTGGAACATGATCTGGAACAACAACTTTGGCGATCCTTACCGCATGGATAAGCGGTCTCCGGGTGTTGGTGAGTGGCAGGTGCACATGAACCCGTTCCTGTGTAAGGACTTGGGTATCAACGACGGCGACTACGTGTATGTAGACGCGAACCCGGCCGACCGCCCGTACATGGGCTGGAAGCCGTCGGATCCGCGCTACAAGGTTGCCCGCCTGATGCTCCGTGCGAAGTACAACCCCGCGTATCCGTACCACACTTCCATGATGAAGCATTCCGCATGGCAGAGCACGGAGCGTTCGGTTAAAGCGCACGAAGAGCGCCCGGACGGACGCGCGTTGTCAATGACCACTCCGTACCAGGCCAACTTCCGGTACGGCGGTCAGCAGTCGATCACCCGCTCTTGGTTGATGCCGATGCATCAGACGGACGGTCTGTTCCATAAGTCCAAAACCAAGATGAAGTTCTTGTTCGGGTACGAGGCAGACAACCATGCCATCAACGCTGTGCCGAAAGAGACTTTGGTTAAGTTCTCCAAGGCGGAAGACGGTGGTATGCATGGTAAGGGACTGTGGGAACCGGCACGTACCGGTTACACTCCGGAGTCTCCGTTGAAAGACCGCTTCGCCGAGATGTACCTGGCAGGTCAGTACATCCGCGTAAAAATTTAAAGTGTGGGTGCGGGTCCCTTCGGGGGCCCGCGCCGGCTTTGAATGCGGTGTTTCAAATCTGATTAGCAACCGGGACCGTAGCTCTGAAAGAGCGGCGGTTTTAATGGAGGTTACAAGATGCCTGAAGTCTATAACTGGCAGTTGGGTCGCATGATGACCTATGTGTACGAGGAGAAGCATCCGAAGGAGCAGTTCACGTTCGTGTTCAACACGAACCGCTGTATTGCGTGTCAGACGTGCACGATGGCCCACAAGTCGACCTGGACCTTTTCGAAGGGCCAGGAGTATATGTGGTGGAACAACGTGGAGACGAAGCCTTACGGTGGTTATCCTCAGTTTTGGGATTGGAAGATCTTGAAGATGCTGGAGCAGTCGAATCCGGGTCAGAACGTATGGAACGTCCGGAAGACTTCGAACAAGGCGATCCACGGTGTGTACGAAGGTGTGACCATCTTCGAGGCTCCGGCGAAGATCGGTCTGAACCAGCAGGCAATCGGTTACGTACCGACGGACGAAGAGTGGCGCTTCCCGAACTTCGGTGAAGACACGGCTCACGGCCGCGAGTTCACGCAGTCGCGCGAAGGCACCTTCGGCGGCGACAACGGCGTGAAGTCGGTATTGCCTGAACACAAGATCTGGTTTTTCTACCTGCAACGCATCTGCAACCACTGCACGTATCCGGGTTGTCTGGCGGCATGTCCGCGCAAGGCGATCTACAAGCGTCAGGAGGACGGTATCGTACTGATCGACCAGTCCCGCTGCCGCGGATACAAGAAGTGTGTTGAGCAGTGTCCGTACAAGAAACCGATGTTCCGCGGCACGACCCGGATTTCCGAGAAGTGCATCGCGTGTTATCCGCGGATCGAGGGACTGGATCCCTTGACCGAGGGCGACCAGATGGAGACGCGCTGTATGGCGGCTTGCGTTGGCAAGATCCGTCTGCAGGGTCTGGTGAAGATCGGTTCGAACGGAGAATGGGCGCATGATCCGGACAATCCTCAGTACTACCTGATCAAGGACCGGAAAGTGGCCCTGCCGCTGTACCCGCAGTTTGGCACGGAGCCGAACGGATACTATGTTCCGTCGCGGCACGTACCTCGTGCGTACTCACAGCAGATGTTCGGCCCGGGCGTGGATCATTCGATCGACCAGTACATGGTTCCGGATCGGGATCTGCTGGGCGTCTTGCAGTTGTTCCGGACGACGCAGCGCATCATCTTCAAGTGGAAGCGCGAGCCGGGTCCGAAGATCTTCGAGACGAACATTCACGGCAAGAAGTTCGAGATGTACAACGACACCATCATCGGGTTCAACCGGAAGGGTAAGGAGATCATCCGCGTGACGGTTGAAGAGCCTTTCTACGTCCGGCCCGAAGAGCATCCTGGTGCGTTCTAAGTCGGGTATCATCTGCCGCACCGGAACAGGGCACAATGCCCTGTTCCGGGAGGCGGTTTGAACCTGGTTTGGAACGAGAGGGAATGCGCTTTCAAACCCGGAAACTGCTAAACAGGAGGAAAACCGTGAAAATGAAAAAAAGCGTAGTACTGGCAACCGTTGCCGCGTTTGTCCTGGGTGGTGCGATGGTGTCTTCCGCGGCAACCATCGAAGCCCTGAATGTCGGTAAGCGGAATATTCCGATCGATCCTACCGACCTTTTCTGGTCGCCTTACGGCCCCACTAAAGGCAAAGGCGTCGTGATTGATATGGACCCGCAGATGATCACCAACCCGATGTGGCCGAACCCGGCTACGAAGTGGGTGAACGTCAAGGCGGCACGCAATGATAAGGAAATCGCCATCCGCCTGGAGTGGAACGATGGTGTCCGCAACGACATCATGGTCCGCTCTCAGCATTACAAAGATCAGGCCGCGCTGATGTTCCCGGTGAAAGAAGGCAGTGAGCCTCCGTTCACCATGGGTTCCGAAGGCGAGCGTGTCAACATCTGGCAGTGGAAAGCGACCTGGGACAAAGAGGGCGCTGGCCGTGCCGGTAACGAAGGCATGCAGGACCTGGAGGACTACTACGCCGATATGGCTCTGGGTGCAGGTGGTTACTACATGTATGAGCCGGATGGCAACCTGGCCCTGAAAGGCGCCTTGAAACCGGGAATGTCCGGTAGCAAGGATGAGCGGAGCAAAGAAGGCGTTCACACCGGCGGCGCTGGTGATATCGTTAAACGCTCTACTTTCGTTGACTTGGGCATGGGTAAAAACGAAGGCGTTTACAACCCGGGCCGTGCAACCCACAACATCATGTCCGACGCTTCCATGCGCCGGTCTCCGGTTGAAGACCTCAACGCAGAGGGCTTCAGCACGCTGACCACGCAGGCAAACCAGGACGTGGATGGTGAGGGGAACTGGAACAACGATCGCTGGGCCGTGGTTTTCAAACGTCCTTTGAAAACTGAAGACGCCAACGACGTTCAGTTCACCGGCAACAGCACGCCGATGTCCATCGCCATCTGGAACGGCGCCAACAAGGAACGCAATGGCCAGAAAGCCATTACGGCCTGGAATACCCTGAAGTACTAATTCGGGAATTCCTTTTTTAGACTGGAAACGTCTCCCGGAAGTCCCGTTCCCCCGGGCTTCCGGGAGATTTTACAACCCATCCTCCCTTAGGGTTTACAGTCGGCTGAAGAGTGAAGGGGGGTTGATTGTTTCGCTGGACAGGAGTTTGCTTTGACCCGGCAGATTCCTTCAATTCGTGCAAGAATGGCGAGCCTATCCAACCCCTTCCTTCCCTCTCGGTCGAACAAGCCTCCCTCGGTATCTAAGCATTTCCGGTCTTGGCAAAGTTCTCTTAATCTGGTAAACCTTCCAGCAATCCCAAACTTTTCGCATTCTCTGCAGTCAAACCGTGAAAGAATATTTTTTTAAGATCCGCGGCATGATCGTCGATGACGAGGCGAACACCGAAGACGATTTCAGCATGTTCGTCAAGGCGCTGGATGACCGGGACGCAGTTCAAAAGGTTCGTGAGTATTTACGGACGCAAGCTCCTAATGTAGCCGGCCGGATGGTGGGCCGCGTGGTCATCCAGGGAATAGAGAAAAGAGACACCCCCCAATGATTCATCTCTCCACCCAGGAGAGTTTCTAATTTGAGGATTCTCCGCTCGTACTGCGTCCGGGAGTGAGCCGTTCCTTCCTCCAGCCAGCCTGGCGCTTACGGGGAATCCACGCCAAACCACTGCGGACACCAGTTTGAAAAAAGTAAAAGGCAGCCCCCTTTCTTTTTAAGCTCCAAATGGGGTTTCTGCAGTTCAGAAAGAGACCGATCCGGGGGACCCTCCGGCGAGAGGGAACCATTTTGTCCCTTTCTGGCTTTTGGCAGTGAGTTTTTGAGGCGCCTCCCATCCCGGATTGAATCGTTTGTCAAAGCAGAAAACGAATTCGTGCATCAGGGAGGGAACGCAGAATCTGCTTTGAAAAACCGTGTAATAGAATACAAAGCCAAAAAAGGCCAAAAATAAAAGCGCAAAAGACCGGGGACAAATTTTGAAAAGACACCTCTTAAAACGAGAATTAACATTTTTTGAATAAATTTGAAAAATTCCGCTTTCCAAAATATACGGAAAGCCTTAACCTGAAGGAGATTCAATTCGATAAAGGCAAATTGAAAAAGGCTGACTTTCCCAGACCCCCAGGCAATTCTTCTCTGCATGTAGGGGGAGTAGATAAAACCTCGGTTTGGCAAGCAACTTCTACGCGGAGAGGAGGAGGAAATGATTGCAACGGACTGCTTTTTACAGGGTAAAGAGGCTCAGGCGAAAGGCAACTTTGACGAGGCGGTGGCTTATTATGAAAGGGTTTTGGAGGCCAATGTGGCCTCTTTAGGGGAATTCCACCCTGATGTGGCTTTTATCAAAAATAGTTTGGGGACGGTGTGGTTTAAAAAAGGATGCCACGATCAAGCCATTGAGTATTTGGAAGATGCGTTGAAAATTCTTTACAGAATATGCACGCCAAACCATCCGATGCTGGCGGAAGCCTGCCGGAATTTGGGTGTGGTTTGGAGCGAATATGGGGATTCGGAAAAGGCCATTCAGCTTTATGAAAAAGCGATGGCCATCTACCAGAAAAATGGAATGACGGATAGGGTCCCAGACCTCGAAGGAAAAATCGACGATTTGTTTGTCACTCTGGAAAAAAACGCCGATCCTGACCCCATTAAAATTCAATCGATTACAAAACCTAAATAAACTAAGGATTTTCTTTTCATTTTGGGGTTGCGTTTGCTTTTAAATTTACCTACCCTGTAAATATAAATCAATTGGCTTGAACTTGGATGTAATGAGTCTGGGAGGCAACGAGAAGCTTGGCTAAGGTCAAGGGGCCGGAGCCAAACGAAAAAGGAGCGGAGGAAGTCATGAATGCGAACGAATGGGTAAGATTGGGGAAAGAAGCACAGGCCAATGGGCTGCTGGATCAGGCGATGGATTACTACCAGCAGGCTCTTGACGAACGGATTCAGGTCTGCGGCGAGTATCATCCTGAAACTTCTTTCATTTACAGTGATATAGGGAGTATATTTTTCAAGAAGAAGAACTATGAGCTCGCCGCGCAGAATATGTACCAGGCCCTGCAGGGATTCCATCGTGTGTGCAGTCCCGATCACCCTCTGCTGGCGCAGACCTGCAACAATCTGGGTCTCGCGTTGACGGGGCAGGGCGAATTCGACAAGGCGATCCAGTTTTTTGAACGTGCCCTGCAGATTGCCCGCCAATCTGGAATGCAGGCTATGGCGGACGAGATTGAAAAGAAGATCAAGTTCCTTTTCTCCAGAATGGGGCAGTCCGCCGCCTGACCGTTCTGATCCGGGGCTCATCGGGTTGGGGTAGGTCGATTCACTCGACAAAGAGCCCCTTGCCTGAAGTCAGGCGGTACTTTCTTAAAGGACCGCCTGCGTAAGCATCCCCGGTGGTTTTCCCGATGCACTTCCGCTATGGAGTGCTTGAAAGCAGGTTGCCTTGCCTTCCAGCCCGGAGGCCCCTCCCGGCAGACCTGCTTTAAATTTTTTATCTTCCCGCACCCGAAGAGGCAGCGCTCCTTCGGCCGACCCTTGTCCCCGCTCATGCCTTTCCACCAAAACCTTTCGGTATGCCAAATAGAGCTTTCTGTTTCTTTTCTAATATGCGAGAATTATTTAGGTGAACGGAACCAGGGAGGGTACCAGTTGCCATAATAGATTGAATTCCCCTTTCATCTGGGCCTGGTGGTGGTTTTCAATAGTTGCGATGCAGGCAGACCCATGACGAAAGCGAATTCTCAAACAATGTTTCAAGTCCTGAAACTCAACCTGGTCGTCATGCTCCTGATCTTTGCCAGCGGAGTGATGATGGCTGAGTTGATTCATCCGCTTGATGCCAGCCTCATCATCCATGTGCCCCACGGGATCGCTCTGGGCGTCTATTTGCGTTACTCCCACCGAGTGGGTCCGGCTATCTGGTTCGGTGCCGCGGCATTTTTCACATGGTTCGGTCAAACCCATTTTACGGATATCGCTCAAGCGGAAATTCTGGGACTTTCCTCGCTGTTGGCTCTCGGTAGTTTATTGCAGGCATGGGTGGGAGCAACCCTGGTTCAAAAGTGGTTGGCGCGGGACACCTCGCTCAATAGTATCCGTGAGGTCCTGACTTTTGTGTTGGGTGTGACTACCCTTTCCACTCTTGTGTTTCCCACCTGGTCTTTGCTCCTTTTGGGGCTTGTGGGGCAGGTCCCGTATTCAGGAAGTGGGTCATACTGGTTCATCAGTTGGATGTCGAACCTGCTTGCCGTCATGCACGTCACCCCCTGTTTTCTGGTGTTTCAGAAAAAGCGCCGAATATCGCTCTCCCCCGCGGAATACTGGGAGGCGGTGGCGCTTGCGTTCCTTTTATATGTGGTGAGTCAGCTGGTGTATGGGCTCTGGTTGCCGCAAACCGACTATCCCCTGGTTTACCTGCTGTTTCCGGTTCTGGCGTGGGCGGCCCTCCGTTTTCATCAGCCTGGCGCCGTTCTGGCGGTACTTTATACTGCCCTGGTCGCCGTCTGGGGAACAGTGGAAGGGCGCGGCCCCATGGGGGCCAAACCTGTGGAAACAGCGGTCATTCTGCTTCAGTTGTACTTGTTCGTGTTGGCCATGATGTCGCTCATCCTGGGCGCCACCATCGCCACCAGCCATCATCACCAAAGCAAATCCGAAAAGCTTGGAAACCTGCTCAACCGGGCCATCAATGAAATCTACGTGGTTGATCTGGATTCCGGGGACTTCGTTTTTGTCAACGAGGGAGCGTGCAAAAGGCTGGGGTATTCGCTGGAAGAAGTCCTGCGCATGAAGCCTTTGGATTTCACACAGGGCATGACCCCCCAACAGTTGAACGACCTGGTCGAACGTTTGTTGAAGAACCCGAACAGAATGGAGCGGGTGGAGGCCATTCATGTCTGCAAGGATGGCTCGACTTACCCTATCGAGGAATATGTGAGCTTAGCCAGGTTCGGAAATAAAAAATACCTGACGTCCATCGCCATGGACGTCACCGACAAACTCCAGGCGCAGGAAGCCATCCTCAACGCTAGCATCCGTGCGGAGGAAGCCAACCAGGCTAAAAGCATGTTCATTTCCAACATGAGTCACGAAATCCGCACGCCCATGAATGCCATTCTGGGCTATGTACAGATTCTGGAACGTGACGCCGCCTTGTCATCCGAACAGAAGAAGCGGGTGGAGGGAATCCGAAAAGCGGGCAATCATCTGTTGGGGTTGATCAACGATATTCTGGATTTCTCGAAAATTGAAGCCGGGAAAATGGAATTGACCGTGGTGCAGTTCAGCCTGTCGAGCCTCGTCGAAGACCTCAGGGTCATTTTCAAGCCCCGGTGTGAAAGGAATCATTTAACGTTGAAGGTCGATTGCAGTTTTGGCGATCCCGGACAGTGGGTGGAAGGCGATCAAGGCAAGCTACGCCAGGTCCTCATCAACTTGCTGGAAAACGCCGTCAAATTCACCGACCGTGGTGAGGTGCTTTTTCGCGTGTCTGAGGAAAAGGAGGATCGATACCTGTTTGAAGTCATCGATACGGGATGCGGCATTCCCCTCGAAAAGCAGGAAGCGGTCTTTGATTATTTCATCCAGAATAAAATCGGTCTGGAAAAGGGGGGCACCGGGCTGGGCCTGGCCATTGCCAGGAAACAGGTGGGGATGATGGGGGGAACCCTGAAACTGGAATCCGATCCCGGGTGGGGTTCCCGTTTTTATTTTTCCATAAAGCTGTCTCCCGCCCAGGAATGCCCGATGGAAGATCTGAGCGATTACGACCGTGTGGTGGCGCTGGCCGCGGACCAGGCCGTTTGCGCCCTCATCGTGGAAGACAACCAGTCGAGCATTGAGGTTCTGCAGGAGACCCTCACCGAGATCGGCGTGGAATGCCAGGCGGTGGTCAGCGGCTGGGATGCCATTGACCGCGCCCTGGCATGGAAGCCGGATGTGATTTTTATGGATTACCGGATGCCGGGTTTGAACGGACTTGATGCCGCCAAAATGATTCACAAGAACCTGGGTGCGGAAACCACCAAAATCATCATGGTCACCGCTTCCGGTTATCGCCATGAGCAGGAATATTTTTTGAAGGAAGGCGCTCAGGGTGTCATCGCAAAGCCCTTTTTGCGTGCGGAAGTGTTCAAGGCCTTGCACGATATTCTGGGCGTCGATTTTGTCTACCGGATGAAAACGGATTTTCAGGAGGAGCCCGTGGAAGCGAAAGGCGGGGGCGCTCCCGTAACTCTTCCGGAACAGTTGTTTGTAAATCTGAAGCAATCCGCCCGTTTGGGATTAATGAGTCAATTTGAAGAAACTCTGAGAGAACTCGAGAGCATGGGGCCGGACGAAGCAAACCTGGCCAGGCGGCTACGCCGGTTGGCGGATAACTTTGACAAACAGGGAATCCTGAAGGCCCTGGAGGCGTCTGCGCCGCAACCGCTCCCGTGATTTTGATTTGCATGTGGAATCGCAAAGTTTCCTGCAGGAAGGTTCCTTAAAAGGGGATAAGCAACACGGCGCCGGGAACGGGAGCTGTTCGCGAAGGCCGGACTTGCCACTCCGTCCGGGCAACGCCATTGAAAAAAACGGACTCCTTGCGTGATTGGGCAACGGTTGGCTTCGCGGTTCCAAAGAGACCGGATGGAGAAAGTGAAAACCGAAAAAAAGTCTTGGACGGTCCTCTTGGTCGATGACCAACCGGACAACCTCACCGTCCTTCGAGGGACCCTGGAGGTAGAGGGGTATCAACTGGCTTTTGCCTCCAACGGCGAGGATGCGCTCGCAATCCTGCCCGAGTTGAAACCGGATTTGATTCTGCTGGATGTCATGATGCCCGGCATCAATGGATTTGAAACGTGCCGCCGAATCAAACAAATTCCCTTAGGAAAAGATATCCCCGTAATATTTATCACGGCTCGCAGGGAAACCCAGGATGTGATGGAGGGATTCGAAGCGGGGGGAGTCGATTACATCACCAAACCCTTCCAGCAGGAGGAAGTCTGCGCCCGCGTCCGCAGTCATATTGAACTGGTCACCCTGCGTCAATCACTGGAAACGCAGGTAAGCCGTACGCAGGAACTCCTCGGGCTAACACTGACCGGAAGCCTGAACATTTTCCATGAAGTGCTGGCGGGGTTCGATGCCCTTCTTTTCAACCACGCCGCGCGCCTGCGCCAACTGGTGAAAGAGAGTGGGCCCGCCCTCGGGTTTGGAGATACCGCCACACTTGAAATCGCGTCCATGTTTCTGCCGATCGGGTTCGTTGCCATCCCCCCGGCCACCATTGCCCGCTACCGGAATAACGAAGCGTTGACCATGGTGGAAAGGAACATGATCCGCCAGGTTCCCGAATCCGGGGCCAAACTGTTGGAAAGGATTCCGCACCTGAAAAAAATCGCCAATGTCGTGCGTTATCACCAAAGGGGTTATGACGGCAGTGGGTATCCTGAAGACGGCCCGCGCGGCGAGTCTTTACCCATCGAATCGCGGGCGATCAAACTGCTTGCCGATTTTGTGAAAGAAGAAATGGAAGGCTTGAATGGCCTCAAGGCCCTGGAACGCCTGACTGTGAAACCAAAGCCGTACGATCCTTTCCTGATGGCCAAGTTTCAAGTGTATGTAGACCGGCAAGAACGACTGGCGAAGATGGACACAAGGTCTGAAAAAGCGGTTTACTTTCGCGAATTGAAAACTGGACTGGTCCTGGCCGATAAAATCGAAAACAAGGAAGGGATGGTTTTGCTCAACCCGGGGCAGACCATCACGGAACTGCATATGATGCTGTTGCAGAATCATCAGGAGTTCATCGGCATCAAGGAACCGATCCTGATAAGAGAGGATTGAGGAGAGGGCTTTATACGTTGCCCATGGTCGGCTGAAAGGCGCCCGGCAAAAATTTGGAAAAGCGAAATTTGGCATACCAAAAACCCCCGGATTTCTTTAATCTGAAAAAGAAGAGCATCTGCCGGTTCCCGGAGTCCATCCGGGCATGCGATCAGTGGCCCTGCACATTTGGGGAACCGTTGTTTTTAAATACTCCGTCATGCGCCCCGGTTTTTCAGAATGGATCGTTGTCGCGAAATCCATCAAATAGGTCCGGCTGGAACCGAATGGGCGCTTTCCATTCCGAGAGGGAAGGTGAACAGGGATGCATACGCCAGCCAAATCCGAAAGGCTGAAAATCGTCTATACCAATGCCCTGGTGGCGACCTTTTACATTTTGAGTGGTTGCCTGCTTGCCGCACTGGCGCATTTTCACGGCCATTCATTCCCGGTATTTCTTCCACTGGGCGTGGCCCTGGGGTTTTATCTGCTTTTTGGTGATCGCATTCTTCCGGGCGTGTTTGCGGGTGCGTTCTGTATGACTTTGATTTTCTGGCTGGGCCTGCACCCCCACCCAGTGTCCCACCTCTCTCTCGGCACACTCATCGGCATCGGTATTTTGATCGCCTTCGGCGCGACCCTGCAAACCTGGACCGGCGGCTACATTCAGCGCCGGTGGCTGATCAATCCCCACCCCCTGTATCATCTTCGGGACCTCGCCGTATTTGTGTTTGTGGGTGGGCTTCTCAACAGCCTCATTCATACCAATTTCACCGTCACCGCGCTGGTTTGGGCCGACCTCCTGGCCTGGGAGGATTATGGAATCGCGTGGCTGACCGGCTGGCTGGGCGACAGCCTGGGCGTTCTCATGGTCACCCCGATCTTTACCGCGTTTCAAGCCTCCCGCCTGCAACCGCTGACCTCACAGAAAAAAATGGAGGCGGTCCTGCTGGCGGTTCTTTTGTACGCCGGCGCCCGGATCCTTTTCCACACCCCGCGCACTTTTGAGGAATACCCGCTCATCCTCCTGTCCTTTCCTCTGCTTGTGTGGGCGATCTTCCGGTTCCGTCATCTGGGGGGTGTGGTGCTCATGGTGGGAATCAGTCTCTTGACCATCTGGGGCATCGGCCAGACCGTTTACACGCAGGCCGGAGATCACGACAAAAGCGTCCTCTTCGTGCAGGTGTATCTGTTCGGCCTCATGATGGCCACCTACCTCCTGCACTCCTTGCTCAACCGGATTCTGGAGGCCACGCGCCAGTCGATCCAGTTGGGAAACCTGCTCAGCCAGGCCTTCCATGAAATTTACCTGGTCGATCCTGAAACCTATCAGTTCGTTTACGTCAACCCGGGCGCCCGCCAGAACCTGGGGTATTCGCTGGAAGAATTGCAGAAATGCACCCCACTGGCCATCGCCCCGGAGTACAACGAACGCAGGCTCAGTGATCTGATTAAAGGGTTGAGAAGCGGGGAAAATCCCCAGCCGGTGGTGGAAACCCTGCACAAGCGAAAGGATGGAACCACGTATCCGGTGGAAGTGCGGCTTCAATTGGCCCGTGTGGATGGTGAGGACTGGGTTCTCGCGGTTGCCCTCGACATTACCGAGAAAAAGAAAATTCAGCGCGAAATCGTCGCCGCGCGCGAAAAAGCCGAGCAGGCCAACCGCGCCAAAAGCGTTTTTCTCTCCAGCATGAGTCACGAAATCCGCACCCCCATGAACGCCATCCTCGGTTACACCCAAATCCTGAACAAGGATCCGGAATTGAACCACACACAGCGGGCCAAACTGGGAGGCATCCAGAAAGCGGGGTACCACCTGCTGGACCTCATCAATGACATTCTCGACTTCTCCAAAATCGAAGCCGGCAAACTGAAGTTGAACTATCAGGATTTCAACCTGTCCGCCCTGGTCAGCGACTTGTGTGACATCTTTCGCGTCCGGTGCGATGCAAAAGGCCTTGAGTTCGACCTTCGCGATGATCTCGGAAGCGGCGAGCAATGGGTGCACGGCGACCAGGGGAAACTGCGTCAGATCCTCATCAACCTGCTGGACAACGCCCTCAAGTTCACCGATGAGGGCGCCGTGGGCTTTCGGGTACTGAAAAAAACCGATGGTGTGTATCAGTTCGAAGTCCGGGACACGGGCATCGGCATTTCCAAAGACAGGCAGGAGACGATTTTCAGTTACTACGAGCAAAACTGGGAAGGAATGGAACGCGGCGGGACGGGTCTGGGTTTGACTATTTCCCAACGGCTCGCAAAAATGATGAACGGAGATCTGAAAATCGACTCCGAATTGGGCCGAGGCTCGTTGTTCCGGTTTTCCATTCCTCTCCCGGCGGTCGTCGAGAAGCGGAAACCCGCCACGCGGAGTTTGTCCAGCGTCGCGCGGCTGGCTCCCGGCTGCCGGGTGCGGGCCCTCGTTGTGGATGACAACGAGGCCAACGTCGATGTCCTGTGTGAAATGCTCATCGACATCGGTGTGGAAATTAAAAAGGCCTTTTCAGGAAAGGAAGGCATCGAGATCGCAGGCGAATGGAAGCCTGACATCATTTTCATGGATTTCAAAATGCCGCACCTCAACGGCCTCGAAGCGGCGAAAGCCATCCAGCACGAAAACCATGACATCCGCATTGTTATCGTCACCGCCTCCAATTACCGCCACGAGCGCAACCGCTTCCTCAATGAGGGCATGGATGCGTTTGTCGGCAAACCTTTTCTGCGGGAGGAAATCCTGAAAACCATGCAAGAGGTGCTGGGTGTCGAGTATGAACATCGACCGGGAAGCAGATCGACGGAAGATATAGTAAAGCCGAAGTTGTGCACGTCCGATGTGAATTTTTCCAAGGTGAAGGTCCCTGATTTTCTATTACTTAACCTGAAAAAAATGGCAAAATTAGGTATGATTGCCGATATAGAAAAGCAGTTGGCCGAGGTCGAAAAAATCCAGCCTGAGGGACCTCAACTGGCATTACACCTCAGATCTCTAGCCGAAAAGTTTGATAAAGAAGGAATTCTCAAAGTTTTAGATACCGTCGGGCATGGTTGATTTCCAGAAATTTGACAGAACCAACAAACGCATATTGCTTGTGGACGACACTCCCTCCAACCTCGCCGTTTTGAGAGGAGCGCTGGAGCCGGAAGGGTACCGTCTCGCATTTGCCTCCAGCGGCAACGAAACCCTTGAGATCGTGCCGGAACTCTTTCCGGACCTGATTCTCCTCGACGTCATGATGCCGGGCATCGACGGGTTCGAAACCTGCCGCCGTTTGAAGGCAACAGAGGTCGGCCTCGGCATTCCAGTCATCTTCATCACGGCCCGGCGCGAAACCCAGGACGTGGTGGAAGGTTTCCAGGCCGGGGGGGTCGATTACATCCGCAAACCCATTCAACAGGAGGAGGTCTGCGCCCGCGTCCGCAACCATCTCGAACTGCTTCACCTGCGCCGGTCCCTCAAGCAACAATACGAAAAGACCCGCGAAGTGCTGGAAGAAACCCTCAACGGCAGTGTGTCCATCCTGATGGAATTGCTGACCAATTTCGACAGCAACCTGTTCAGCCGCGGCACCCGGGTGCGGGAAGTGGTCAGGGAAATTGCGGACGTTCTGGAGTATGAAGAAATCTGGCAGTTGGAACTGGCCGCCATGCTGGCTCCCATCGGCAACATCACCATTCCACCGCACATCCTCTACAAGAGAAACAAAAAAGCGCCGCTTTCCGTCCGCGAAGAGGAACTATTCCGCAGCATTCCCAAAACCAGCATGAAACTTCTGGAAAACATCCCCCACCTCAAGGACGTTTCCAAAATCGTGCTGTATCACAAAAAGGGATACGACGGCTCCGGCTACCCTCCCGGTACGCTGGAAGGCAAATCCATTCCGCTTGGCTCGCGCATCCTCAACCTGGTGTTCGATCTCGTCGAGCTGGAAAGCATGGGATTGACCCGGATGCAGGCGCTGGAAAAAATGAAGGAGCGCAAGGGGCGGTACGATTTGGATCTGATGCGTGAATTGTACGGCTACTTCCAGAACCAGGTTCAGGAGGAAGAAAAAAAGCGCTTGAAATCCGTCACGCTCGAAGGCCTCAAGGTAGGCCACGTCATTGCGAAGCGGGTGGACTCGGTGGACGGCACGCTGTTGCTCTCACCGGGCCAGATCATCACTCAGGCCAAACTGCTTCTCCTGAAGAACCACCACCTCATCACCGGTATCAAGGAACCCATCCAGGTCATGGCGGAGGAGTGATCCCGCCCGGCCCGCCTCGGCCCACCGTCGTCGGCAACCCATCGGCTCAAAACAGATTCGCCCAGCGGGTGGACAGACCCGCGGCGATGAACAGATCGGTCGCCGCATCGTTCAGCCCCACACCGGCCGACAGATCGAACTGCCAGTCCGGCGTGATCAGCCACAACACCCCGCCGTTGAAGGTGTGCGCGTCGTCCGCCGGGTCCATCGGGATGGAGCCGAACACTTCCGCGAACACGCTCCATTGCGGGGTGAGCACATATGTGGGCGAAAAAGTGTAGGTGTAAGCGCCCAGGGTTTCCCGCGCGCCGCTGGGCAGGGTGGTGGTATCCCATTCCGTGCCCAGGTTGTAGGTAATGCTGAAGCGGTCAGTGACCACGCTGGTGAACAGCAAACGCACGAAGGGATCGTATCGGTTGCGGGACACCTCGTCATCGCCGAAGGGAAGGCTCACTCCCCAGTCGAGAGCGAATTCCGGGCGCATTCCCCGCGGCCCCCAGAAATAAAATTTGGTGCCGATATTGCCGTCGCCGAATCCCGCATTGTCCGCCCCGCTCGGGGTTTCCTGGTGCGCGTAGCCATCCAGGGCAAAGCGGAACTCCAGCCACTCCGTCCATCCCAGCCGCCAAAGAGCTTGGGCTGGGGCGTGGGAGAGGGTGTGGCTATTGTTGTCATCGTGTGTCAGGGTGTACCCCAACTCGAATTGCAGGGTGCCCGGCGCCACCAGACTGCTCGCGTCGGACTGCCCCGGCCGGTCGGTGACAATGGGTGAAGTGTCTGCGGCCCATGAAGGCGGCGCCGTTAGCAACAGGACTGCGAGGAAGGACCCCGTTAAGGTGACTCGCATCGCGCTGACTCTGGTCTTGGGTTCAGAAAGCAGTTTCCGAAATTTTGCACAGGGTCTGCACCATCTTGCGGCAGCTGGTTTCCCATGAATGGCTCCGTGCTTTTTTCGGTCCCGTCGCGCGGGCTTTGGACCGGAACTCATCGTCACGGATCAAACGTTCCAGGTTGGACGTCAAGGCATTCAGGTTGAGGGGATTGGTCATCAACATGGACTCGTTCCCCATCTCCGGCAAAGCCGACTGGTTGGAGGTCAGAATCGGCAGGCCGCTGGCCATGGCTTCCAGCAGGCACATGCCGAATCCCTCGTACACCGACACGTACACGAAGGCATAAGCGCCGCTGTAAAGGAAAGGCAGATCCTCCTGGTCCACATACCCCAGGTAAAACAGCTCTCCCGGATGGTGGTAGGAATGAATCACCGCCTGCAACCGTTCCGTGCCCCATCCCGGTGCGCCCACCAGCACCAGGGGATAATCCTCCCGCAGATTCATGGGGAGTCGGGAGTACGCCGCAATCAGGTTGGTCTGGTTCTTTTTCGGTTCCAGCGTGCCAACGGACAACAAATAGTGCGAGGGCAGGTTGTATTTCGCCCGCACCGCCTCCACTTCATCCGGTTTGCGTGGCCGGAAGGCGGGGGAAACGCCGGGCGGGATGATGGTGATTTTGTCCCGCGGCACCCCCCACGAAGATATGATTTCGCTCCGTGTGAACTCGGAGACGGTGAACACGTGCGCCGCCCGTTCCAGGCAGACAGGCGCATAGGTCTGTATCATGGTGCAGTACGCCTGGCGGTGAAACTCCGGATGCCGGACCGGAGACAGATCATAAACGAGAGCGGCCATCGGGCCTTCAAACGGGCGGGACAGGAATTCGGGCTCCAGGTACAGGGCGTCGGCATGCGGCCGGGTCAGCTCCCGGAACAGGGCATCGATGGCATCGCGCGGCGCTTCGCACAACGCTTCCCGGCAGGCCAGGGTTTTCGGCTTGGTGGAAGCGGCATTGAGCCGGGCGGTGACTTCGTCGACCGTCAGCAGGCGGTCGGAGCCGTTGAAACACAGCACCGTCCCCACGGTCTCCTGCTCCTGGAGTTCCTGCAGGAGATGGAAGACATAATTTCCAATGCCTCGCGGCGGAGGCGTCAGGATTTCTGTGTTGACGATCAGTTTCAAACGAAGACGGCCTTCCTTCAAAGCTGGAAATTTATTTGGATTCAAAGAGTTGTATCCAATTTGCGGGATTTTGGGGCGATTTGCAAACATTTTTGGAATATCGCCTGCCTGGGCTTGAATTCAGTATGAGGGAGGTTCAATCCGGTTCCACCGCTTCGTCCGGCGACGGCACCCGGCCGTAAATGTCGGCGAAGCGCACGATGTCGTCCTCGCCCAGATAGGTGCCGGTGGAAACTTCAATGATGATGAGCGGCCCGTCTCCGCAGTTGGTCACGCGGTGGCGGGTTTCGGGCGGGATCCGCATGGTGTCGTTGATGCCAAGCACACGTTCGCTGTCCGCCAGGATCACGCGGCATTCGCCCTGCACCACCACCCAGTGCTCGAGGCGATGGTGATGGAGTTGCAACGACAGCATGCCGCCGGGCGCGACGACGATGCGTTTCACCTGGTAGCCTTCGCCCTGGTCGATCACCGCGAACCGGCCCCACGGGCGGATCACCTCGCGGCCGGTGTCGCCTGCCGGATGGTTGCGTTTCCGCAACTCCGCCACCACCTGTCTCAACGAGTCCAGATGACCGCGGTCCGCCACCAGCAGGGCGTCTTCGGTGTCGATGACGAACGCGTCTTTCATGCCGACCACTGCCACCAGCCGCGACCCCGCCTGCACGAAACAGTGTTCACTGCCGAGATGCAGGATGTCGCCTTCGCCGCGGTTGCCGTGCTCGTCCTCGGGGAAACAACGCGCCACCGCCTCCCAGTTGCCCAAATCGTCCCAGCCCGGATCACAACGCACCACCGCCACCTGCCGCGCTTTTTCCATCACCGCGTAATCGATGGAGATGGCCGGGACTTTCCGGAAGCGGTCGCGGTTCACCTTCAGCGCCCGGTCACGCACGCGCGACCCCTGCCAGCAGTTCAGCACGCTGTCGTGCACCTCCGGCGCCGTGCGCAACAGTGCCCCCATGAACACGTCGCAACGGAAACAGAACATGCCCGCGTTCCACAGGTAACGGCCGGAAGCGAGAAACGCCTCGGCGCGTTCGCGGTCCGGTTTCTCCACGAACTGGGTGACTTCCTGCACCGTCACGCCGCGCTCGGCGCGAAGCGGCGAAGGCGACAGCATATGCTCCAGCGATTCGCCCAACTCGATGTAACCGTAACCCGTCTCCGGACGTTCGGGCTCGATGCCGATGGTGACGAGAAAATTATTCTCCGCCAGTTCGCGCGCCGTGGCCACCGCCGTTTGCAACACTTCCGGACGCGCCAGGTGCTGGTCCGCCGCCAGGACGAACAGGACCGTCTCCGGCCCCACTTCCTGCGAGACATACAACGCCGCCAGCGCGATCGCCGGAGCGGTGTTGCGTCCCATCGGTTCCAGGATGAAATCCAGCGGCACGTTGCCGTGGCCGGGGAGCGCCGCGTACTCGTTTAGAATGGGGTATTGCAGGTGATGCGGTCCGGCGACGACGATGCGCTCGGTGTCGTCAAATTTCAGAACGCGGTCGAAGGTGCGGCGTAGAAGGGAGTCGCCGCCCGCTGGAGCCAGAAATGGTTTGGGATGGTCCTCCCGCGACAGGGGCCACAGCCGCGTGCCCGCGCCGCCAGAGAGAATGACGGGAACAATCATGTTCAGTCCGTGTGATCGGCCTTGGGGTGAAGCCCACAAAAAAGGGGGCGCGGATCATGGGTATGATCGGGCAACCCCCTGAATTTTCAGACTAACAGAATCGTTTATAAAAATCATTGGGAAAAAGGCGGCCTATTGTAGAATGGGGGCCGGCCCGAAAACGCGGCCGCGATAACCGCCCCTTTTTCATTTCATTCAGTATGTGGAGGCAAGAAACCAATGGCGGAGAATGAAAAGAAAAAGCAACTCTGGCAGTCGGTGCTCGCCGACAAAAGTTTTGTGAAAAAAGAGGACAGCGAGCCCCGGCCCGGCATCAAGTCGAAGATCGACAAGGTGTACGACGAGTTGGAAATCGACAAACGTTACGAGGAAGTCCGGGAGACGGAAGGCCGCACGGAAGACGCGCCTGCCGACGGACCACGCGCTTCCTGAGCGTTCGCCTCCGTTTTTGCAAACTCACCTTTTTGCCGTCAGGCTTTCATGCAAGACCATAATGGAAAACACAGGGAGCTCCCTGTCACTCTGCTGGCGGGGTTTCTCGGCTCCGGCAAGACCACCCTGCTCAACCACATCCTCACCGGCCGGCACGGCCGGCGCATCGCCGTCATCGAAAACGAGTTCGGCGAGATCGGCATCGACCACGACCTCGTCATCGGCGCCGATGAGGATCTGTTCGAGATGAGCAACGGGTGCATCTGCTGTTCGATCAAGGGTGACCTGATCGAAACGCTCAACCGACTGCTCGCCCGGCAGAAGCAGATCGACTACATCGTCATCGAGGCGACGGGCCTCGCCTCTCCCGGCCCCATCGCGCAGGCCTTCATGGTGGAGGACGAGATCGCACAGGGATTGACGCTGGACGGGGTGGTGACGCTGGTCGATTGCAAACATATCTGGAACTACCTCGACGAGCTGGACGTGGCGTGGGAGCAGATCGCCTTTTCCAATGTCATCCTGCTCAACAAAACCGATCTGGTGACGGAAGACGAATTGCAACGCGTGCGCCAGCGTGTCGCCGAGATCAACCCCATGGCCACCATTCATAAGACGCGCCATTCGCAACTGGATCTGGAATGGGTGCTGGACATCGGCGGATTCGATCTGAAGCGGCTGGCATTCGACGATGCCGACGGACTCGTCGGACATCATGATGACCATGCCCACACCCACGCGGAAGACGCCATCACCTCCGTCGGCATCACCGTTCCCGGTTGCATCGATTCCAACCGCTTCAACATCTGGTTGCAGATGCTGTTTCTCACCGAGGGCATGGACGTGTTCCGCGCCAAGGGCATTCTGAATGTCGAGGACTCGCCCAACCGCTACATCTTCCAGAGCGTGTACATGATGTTCGATGTCAGGGAAGACCGTCCGTGGGGCGGCACCCCACGCCAGAACACGCTGTTGTTCATCGGCAGAAACCTCAACCGCGAACGCCTGCAAGCGGGCGTTGAATCCTGCATGGTGTGACTTCCTCAACGCAAAAAAAACTGTTCTGTTTTGGTCTTGGCTACGTGGGCTCCGCCCTGGCGGCGGCGTTGCACGGCGAGGGGTGGAGTGTCTCCGGCACCTGCCGCAGTGAAGCAAAACAGCGAATGCTCGAGGAGCGGGGCTGGCGGGTGTGCCCGTTCGACGCCCCGGATACGGTGCCCGATGCGGCCCCTCTGCTAGCCGGCGCCACGCACGTGCTGGTCACCATCGCACCCAAAGGCGAGGCGGGTGACGTGGTCCTGCACCACTTCGGCGAGATGTTGATGTCCCTGCCGAACCTCGAGTGGATCGGTTACCTTTCCACCACCGGCGTGTATGGCGACCGCGATGGCGACTGGGTGGATGAGGAGACGCCGCCCGCGCCGACGTTCCCGCACCAGAAACGTCGTGCCGAGGCCGAGGCCCAGTGGATGCGCCTCGCCTACAAACGCGCGCTTCCCGTTAACCTGTTCCGGCTGGCGGGCATTTACGGTCCGGGCCGCAATCCGTTGCTCAAGGTCCGGCAAGGTGCCGCCCAGCGCATCGACAAACCCGGCCTCATGTTTGGCAGGGTGCACGTGGCGGACGTGGTGCAGGTGCTGAAGGCGTCCATCGAACGGCCGCACCCGGGCCGGGTGTACAACGTAGTGGACAACTGTCCCGCGCCGCCCGCGGAAGTCACCGAGTTCGCCTGCAAACTGCTGGGCATCGAACCGCCGCCGTTGATCCCGTTTGAAGAGGCCAACTTAAGCGAGATGGGAAAAAGCTTTTACCTGACCAACAAGCGCGTCAACAATTTCCGCATCAAAAAAGAGTTGAAGGTGCGCCTGCATTACCCGGACTACCGTGAGGGGTTGAAGGCGCTCGCCGCCAAACTGGAATGATCCGAACGGGCACTTTGGTATAATCCAACGACCCGGACCCCCGCGGGTCCGCCTGCCAATGGAACCCGCATAAGGAGGAGCATGGACGACGCCCCGTACCGACTGCTGTCACTCACCGGATTTTTCGTTCTCGCCCTGGTGGCCTGGGCCACCGGTAACCGCGCCCGCCCGAACGCGCGCACGTTGGCGGGAAGCCTCATTCTCATCTGGCTGATCGGCGCGCTCACCTTCTGGCTTCCGTTCACGCGCGACGCGCTGTCGTGGGTGAACGACGCGTTGCTCGCGTTGATCGCCGCATCGCGCAAGGGCAGTGTGTTCCTGTTCGGCCCGCTGGCTCTGGGTCCGGGCGAGGGTTTGCCCGATGGCACGAAGTCGATCGGTTTCGTGCTCGCCATGCAGGTTCTGCCTGCGGTGATTTTTTTCTCGGCGGTGGTGGCCGGGTTGTATCACCTGAATGTCATGCAGGCGGTGGTGCGTTTTTTCGCGCGCATCTTTTACCGGTTGATGGGCCTGTCCGGCGCGGAGGCGCTGTCTGCTTCGGCGAACATCTTTGTCGGCATCGAGTCCAGCCTCACCGTGCGGCCATACCTGGAGCGCATGACCCGCTCGGAGTTGCTCACGCTCCTCACCTGCATGATGGCGACGGTGGCGAGCACCGTGCTTGCAGTGTACGTGCTGGCCTTGCAGAACGTGTTTCCGCAGATCGCGGGGCATCTGGTGTCCGCGTCGATCATCTCCATCCCCTGCGCCATCCTGGTGAGCAAGCTCACCCTGCCGGAAAGCGAATCGCCCGTCACCGCGGGCGAGGTGCCCGCCAAAGCGGCGTACGACGGAAGCGAGACGCCGCCCGCCAACCTGATGGTGGCGTTGATGGACGGCGGCAGACAGGGTGTGGGCATGGCGGTGGGCATCGCCACTTTGCTGATTGTGGTGCTGGGACTGGAAGCGGTGCTGGACCTTCTGCTGAAGCTGTTGCCCGCTGTGAGTGGGGAACCGGTCACACTCGCGCGCATCCTGGGCTGGCTGACGTGGCCGTTTGTGGTTCTGCTCGGATTGCAACCCGGCGAGTGGCAGACGGCGTCCGAAATTCTCGGTTCGCGTTTTGTGGAAACGGAGGTGACGGCGTACTTCACGCTGGCGGCGGTGCAGGGCGGGGAGGTCCCGGCATTCACGCCGCGTTCGCTCACCATCCTGACCTACGCGCTTTGCGGCTTCGTGCACATCGCCAGCATGGGCATTTTCATCGGCGGTGTGTCCAGTCTTCTGCCGAAGCGGGTGCGTGAAGTGTCGGTGCTGGGTGTGCGGGCGTTGTGGACGTCGTTTCTGGCGACCCTGCTTACGGGATGCGTCGCCGGGGTGCTGGTGTGACGGGCGTCACTCGCCGCCGCCGAACAGCAGGGACACGATGTTCCAGAAAAACGAGATGATGATGATCACCACGCCGATCACCGCGACGTACACGGAGTACACCTCGCGCTTTTCTTTTTCGGAGAGAGGAGCGCGTTCGTTCTCCCCCGGTTTGCGCGGGTCGTTCATGATGCCGGGAAGGGAGCGGCGTGGAAGCGGAGCGCCGGAAGGGAAGGGGTCATGGGTCACACCTCGTTCTGCCGGTCGATTTCCTGCAGGAAATCGCTGACGGTGTGGACGGTGTTGAAGTTTTTGAATGGCGAAACCATACCGACGATGCAGGAGTTGAGGATGAAGGGGTCGCCGCGCTCGTGCAGGATGACCATGCTGTTGATGTAGCGTTCGCGGAACCACGGCAGTTTCTTGACATCGATCGGGATGATCATTTTCTCGAAATACACCGGCATGCCGTATTTCTCCGTCAGGTACAACTCCAACTCTTCTTTTTCCTCTTCCAGTAACAGGTTGTTGACGCGGCTCTGGATCCAGCGCAGGTATTCGGGCGCCGATTGCTCCTCGTGCATTTCCAGCGCCTGCGGGTAGTTGGCCAGGATCTGGTGTACGGGCAGAGGCTCGTCGCGGAAATAGACGATCCACTCGATGCGAATGTCATCCTCTTCGTGGTCCATCGTCAGACGTGTCGATGGAATCAGCGAATAAGCTTTATAAAGATTCATGTCAGGCCCTTTTGGTTGAGCCACCTATTATACGAATTCAGATCGAATTTGTCTTCCCACCTGTGGGAAGAACGGGACCGAGCCCGCCGCAGGCGTTGAAAAATACGCAGGGTATGCGGACGGAACACCAATTTCAACGCATTCATTCCCGCCGGTTGTGAGGCTGGGGGACTGCGCCCGCCCCGGCTGGACGAACCCGTCCGGCTCAGATGTCGCCGAGTTCATCTTCCTCGAAAAATTCCTTCATCGATTCCAGGTCGGTTTTCTCAGTAAGCCGTTGTTCGGCACGGTCGATGAATTCGTTGACGGTCTTCAGGTGTTCCGGCGAAATATTGCGGAGCACGAGGTTTTCCATCAAAAACTCTTTTTCGAAGTGATCCAGCAGGCGCCCGATACACCCCATCAAAAAGGGCGAGAACACCGCTTCCACTCCAGTGAAGTCCATGTGTACCGGTTGCTTTGTCTTCAATTGCGGCAGGATTTTTTCATAAAGCCGGAGTCCGTCGTCGAGCGCAACACACCGGGTGCCGATATCTTCCTTCAGTGCGATTTCCATTTTCGAATTCCTGGGAAATATAAGGTTTTCCCTGCATGATGCGATCCCTTATACTGATTTCAAGCACCAATGCGGGCGATTGAAAAGAAAGTTCGCTTTGCCATTCGGGAGTACCAGATGTCATGAGTATTCGTATCAGCCCGCTGTTGTGGCTGTTTGCGGGGATGTTGGCATCCCCCGCCATTGCGGAGGACTTGCATCATCATCCGCACCGTTCGGGCCATCTGCCTTCCGTGGGGCCCGGCGAAGCGCCGCATTTTCATGAAGTCGATGTGGACCAACTGATCCGCGTTGACGACATCGCCAAGCGGCCGCACGACCTGCCCCCGCCCATTCAACGCAAGAAATCCGAAACCGTCAAGTTCAAGTTGGAATTTCGCGAGCTGGTGTCCACCCTGTCCCCGGGCACGGAGTATGTGTTCTGGACATTCGACAGCACCGTGCCGGGCCCGCTCCTGCGTGCGCGTGTGGGCGATACGGTGGAGCTGACACTGACCAACCACGCCACCAGCACGCACTCGCATTCCATCGACCTGCACGCCGTCACGGGTCCGGGCGGTGGCTCGGCGCTCTCCGAGGTGAAGCCGGGCGAGACGCGGACCATCGCCTTCAAGGCCCTGCATTCCGGCGTGTACCTGTACCACTGCGCCACGCCCAATGTGCCGTCGCACATCACCAACGGCCTGTACGGGCTGATCGTCATCGATCCCGAAGACGGCTGGCCCCAAGTGGACCGTGAATTTTACATCATGCAGGGCGAATTTTATACCCGGGGTGCGGTCGGTGAGACGGGTTTTCAGGATTTTTCCCCCGACAAGATGATGCGGGAACAGCCGGAGTATATCGTGTGGAACGGCCGGGTGCAGTCGCTCACCGGTCCCGGCGCACTCAAGGTGAAGCAGAGGGAACGCATCCGCATTTTCGTCGGCAACGGTGGGGTGGCGCGGGTGCTCAATTTCCACATCATCGGCGAGGTGTTTGACCGGGTGTATCCGGAAGGGGCCATGAGCCCGCCCCGTCACGGAGTGCAAACCACGCTGGTGCCCGCCGGTGGCGCGTCTGCGGTCGAGTTGACCCTGGAGAACGCCGGCGACTACGTCCTGCTCGACCACGCCATCGCTCGCATCGACCGCGGCTCCTACGGACTGCTGACGGTCGAGGGCGCCCCCATCCCCAGCCTGCTGTCCAGCCCCTGAAGCGGTTTTTATCGTACGTATCCTCCTTCCCGCCATTCCTGTTTTCCTATGCAGGTGAAGAAAACGTAAAATTGATATATAATCTGTCGGCATGAATGCCATCGAAATCGACTGCGTGGAAGACGATCGAGCATCAGGTTCTTCCGATAGGAGTTTCGGCCTCGTTTTTACCTTTGTGTTTGCGGGGATCGGGCTGTGGCCGTTATTGGGTGGCGAGCCAGCCCGTACGGTATTTCTGATCCCTGCGGCTGGAACCCTGGCGATCGCCGTGTGGCGGCCCATCTGGTTGCGTCCGCTCAATCGGAGATGGATTCAATTGGGTGAGATTTTAAGTAGCGTGATCAGCCCGGTGATTCTTGGCATTCTCTATTTCTGTGTGGTGACTCCGACAGGAAATTTCCTCAGTATATTAGGAAAAGACCTGTTGCGAATGCGGCGGGACCCCGCCGCCGCGAGTTACTGGATTGACCGCGATCCCCCCGGTCCCGAGCCGGAATCGCTGATCCATCAGTTTTAGCGGGAGGTTTCCGTGACGGTCGTTAAGGAATTGTGGGTGTTCATGCGGGTCCGCAAGAAGTACTGGCTGTTGCCCATCGTGACTCTGCTTCTCATGATGAGCGGGCTGGTGATTCTGACTCAAGGGTCCGCCGTGGCGCCATTCATCTACACCCTGTTCTGATTCTGCCGGGTCATGGTTGTTCTCGGCATCTCCGCTTTTTACCACGACAGCGCGGCGGCGCTGTTGCGGGACGGAGTGGTGGTGGCCGCGGCGCAGGAAGAACGCTTCACCCGCAAGAAACACGACGCCCGCTTTCCCCGCCACGCCATCCGTTCCTGCCTGGAACAGGCGGGCCTCGGCCTCGACGAGGTCGATTGCATCGCTTTTTACGACAAACCTTTTCTTAAATTCGAGCGCCTGCTGGAAACCAGTCTCGCCTTCGCGCCCAAAGGATTCCGCACTTTTCATAAAGCCATCCCCGTCTGGATCAAGGAGAAGCTGTTTCAGAAACCGCTCTTGGTGCGTCAACTGCGCGCCATGGGATGGGAAGGCGACCCCGAGCGGGCGCTGTTGTTTTCCGAGCACCACCTGAGCCACGCGGCGAGCGCATTCTACCCGTCGCCGTTTGAAGAGGCGGCGGTGCTGACCCTGGACGGCGTCGGTGAGTGGGCGACGACCTCGTTCGGCATCGGCCGCGGGCGCGAACTCGCTCTCCATAAGGAAATCCATTTCCCGCATTCGCTGGGCCTGCTGTATTCCGCGTTCACGCAGTACATCGGGTTCAAGGTGAACTCCGGCGAGTACAAGCTGATGGGCCTTGCTCCCTACGGCCAGCCGCGTTTTAAGGACACCGTCCTTGAACATCTGATCGATGTGAAAGCCGACGGCACGTTCCGGCTCGATCTGTCTTACTTCGATTACTGCACCGGCCTCACCATGACGAACAAAAAATTCCACGCCCTGTTTGGCGGCCCGCCGCGTAACGCAGACGCCGAGGCGCTGACGGAGAGGCACATGGATATCGCGGCGTCGATCCAGTCTGTGACGGAAGAGGTTCTGCTGAAACTCACGCGGTCGATCGCCAAAGCGTCGGGCATGAAAAATTTGTGCCTGGCGGGTGGGGTGGCGCTCAACTGTGTCGCTAACGGACGTGTCCTGCGTGACGGGGCGTTCGAGCGCATCTGGATTCAGCCCGCCGCCGGGGATGCCGGGGGCGCTTTGGGCGCGGCATACTGCGCCCACCACCTGCACGCGGGTCAGCCCCGCACGGTGAGCGCGTCCCTCGACGGCATGCAGGGCGCGTTTCTCGGTCCGCAGTTTTCGCAGGAGGAAATCCAGGCACGGCTTGATGCGGCGGGGGCGCAGTTCGTGGTGATGGAGGAGGGTGGGGTGATCGACGCCTGCGCCGAGGCGCTGGCTGAAGGGCGCGCCGTAGGCTGGTTTCAGGGACGCATGGAGTTCGGTCCGCGCGCGCTCGGCAACCGGTCCATCCTCGCCGATCCACGCTCGCCGGACATGCAGTCGGTGCTCAATCTCAAGGTCAAAAACCGCGAGTCATTCCGCCCGTTCGCACCGTCGGTCCTGCGCGAGGAGGTGGGGCGGTATTTCGACATGGACACCGACAGCCCGTACATGCTGTTGGTGGCGGAGGTGGCCGGTCCGCGCCGCCGCGCCTTAACCGAAGACGATCTCGCGCGGACCGGTTTCGATAAACTCAAAGTGCCGCGCTCCGATCTGCCTGCCGTGACGCACGTCGATTGTTCGGCACGCATTCAAACAGTTCACAAAGAGACCAATCCCCGCTATCATGCATTGATCACGGCGTTCCAGCGCCGCACCGGGTGCCCGGTGCTCGTCAACACCAGCTTCAACGTGCGCGGCGAGCCCATCGTGTGCACGCCGGAAGACGCGTTTCGCTGTTTCATGGGCACCCAGATCGATGTGCTCGCCATTGGCAACTGTTATTTGAAAAAGGAAGAGCAGAACCCCGCTCTCATCAACAACCACGCCGGGGCGTTTGAGCTGGACTGAACCGTCCCGCCGCTTCCGCCGTCTTTCAGGATTTCCGCACATGCTCTTAGCGGTCGACATCGGCAACACCAACATTGTGTTCGGGCTGTATGACGCGGACTGCCTGCGCACGCACTGGCGCATCCGCACGGAACGCAACCGCACCGTGGACGAATACTGGGTGCTGGTCAACGAATTCATTCTGCTGAACAAAATCACCACCGGCACGATCGACGACATTGTCATCTCCTGCGTGGTGCCGCCGCTCATCCCGGTGTTCGAGGAGTTGTCGCGCAAGTATTTCAGGACGGAACCGCTGGTGGTGGGACCGGGCATCAAGACGGGCATCCCCATCCTGTACAAGAATCCGGCGGAAGTGGGCGCGGACCGCATCGTCAACGCCGTGGCGGGACTGGAAAAATACGGCGGGCCGCTCATCATCGTCGATTTCGGCACGGCCATCACGTTTGACGTGGTGTCGAAGAAAGGCGAGTACCTGGGCGGCGCGATTTTCCCGGGCCTGCAGATCTCAATGGAAGCGCTCTACAAAGGCACGGCGAAGCTGTCGCCCGTGGACCTGGTGCGGCCGGAAAAGGTGATCGGCAAATCGACGGTGGAGAGCCTCCAGGCCGGAGCCATCTTTGGTTTTGTGGGCATGATCGAAAACATCGTGTCGAAGATGCAGGGAGAACTGGGGGAGAAGGCGAAAGTGATCGGCACCGGCGGGCTCATCAAAGCCATCGCCGACCAGGCGCCGGTGGTGGAGGTGATCGATCCGTTTCTGACGCTGGAAGGTTTGAAGATTCTGTACGACCGCAACCGGCAGGGAAAGTGAAGCGCAAAATGGCTTACACAAAAAACCGGCTTTCCCGACTAGAGGAGGGGCTAAAACCCGGGGAGAGGAGGGACCCCAGGAAAATCAGTAGTCGAAAAAGCCGGCAACGGCATATCTGGCGTATTCATTATCCGCTATATTCTTCTATCTCTATTTTATCGTTTTGATTTCCTTATAAACAAGCGCACCAGCCGGGCGTCCTCATCCCGGTTGGACACCTTATATCCTTTAGATTCCACCCAGCCGCTGAAGGCTTCGGAAAAACTTTTCTTTTTATCCAGAATAATTTCCAGGATGCCATTCATTTTGACGTCTTTGAAGGCCTGGTTCAACTGGTCGGTTGCGCTGAAAAATGACAGCCCACGGGTATCGAGCGTTTTGAACACGGTCATTGTCCCACTCCTGTTTATTAAGATGATGGTGGTCGGTTGAAGGATTCTCCCGGGTGACTTTGTGTACTGTGGTTAATATAGGACGGCAACATTAAAAGAAAATGAACAGTTCATTAATTTTTTTTAATCATCAGGGTGGGTTGTAACTAGCTGATAAATATTGGGATATTGCTTCTATGGTGAGGGGGGAGGTTTCCGGGGCAGTCCATTCCCCCTTTTTGTGGGAGATGGCGGGCGGTGCCGGTCAGGCGGGTTCGGCAGGTCCATTTTAGCCCTGGGGAAGGTTTGGCGCGGGCCGGGGATTTGTTACAATCGGGGGCGCCGGATCGAAAAAGCCGGTAGTTCCAACCAACCTTGTTTTACTAAGGAAAGTCGAGAAAACGCTATGGCGGTCCGAAGCGATGGAAATACAGAATATGAAGCGAACGAGCCCACGTACGAGGAAAAAGCGGAAAAACTGCACGCGGAAATCGCTCGGCAGTTGGAGCAGGACGCCACCCGTCTGGCGTTGACCGGCCGCTACTTTGGCACCGACGAGGCCCGTATCATTGCCGAATGCGAAGCGGTGAAAACGGTCAAAACCCTCGATCTGTCCGACAACCAGCTCGCCGACGAGGCCCTGCTGGCGCTGTTTCAGTCGCCCAACCTGGGGCAGTTGGAGGATTTGAATCTGTCCATCAACTTCATCACCGAATCCGGGGTGAAGCAACTCGCGGAAGCAGACGGGGTGACGGTGACGCACCTGAAGGCGTTGTCGATGGAAGACAACCGCCTGAAAGATCCTGCCGCGGTGGCGTTGGTGAACTCGGCGCATTTTCAGGAACTGGAGGTCTTGAACCTGGGCTGGAACGAAGTGGCGGACGCCACGGCCGAAGCGCTGGGCGCAAGCCAGAACCTGAAAAGCCTGAAGACGCTGATTCTCGAGCGCAACTACATCACCGAGGCCGGTGTGCGCGCCCTGTTTGCGGGCACGGTGCTCGATGGATTGGAGGAGCTGAACCTGGCGTCCAACAAGCTGATGGGAGCGGGCGCGGCGGCGCTGGCTACGCTCAAACCCCTGCCCAACCTCAAAATACTGTGGCTCACCAACAACGCCATCGACGACGCCGGGGCCAGGGCCATCGGCGAAAGCACGCACTTTCCGAACCTGGAAAAGCTGTTCATGGGCCGCAACTACTTTGGTCAGGAAGGCGGCGATGCGGTGTATTACACGAAGACGCTCACCGGACTCAAAACGCTGGTGCTGACCGAGGGCGTCGAGACCAACCCCGACTTCGTCAACTACTCCCGCCCGGAACTCCTGCGTCCGGATTACGAAGAGGAGTGAGGGGACGGGAGTCCGATCCTTCCGCGATCACGCCGTGCCACCGTGTGGCGGCAGTCGGTGGTCGTTCCCTGTGCGAATTTCAGAACACTTTCAGTTTTTCGATTTTGGAGAGTTTGGGTGATTCGCGGAGCGCCTTTTTGGCTTCGTCGGATTTGATGCGGTTGCCGCCCAGGTGCAGGTAGGTGAGATTGGAAAACGTGTCGGAATCGGCAAACGCATACGCGCCTTCCTCGCCGACGCGGTTGTCCACCAGGCTGAGCGACTGCACCTTGGTGAGGTAGGGAGAAGCGGCGAGTGCTTTCGCGCCTTCGGGGCCGATGCCGTTGCATTCCAGGTTCAGCGTGTGGACCTCGCTGAACATCGGCGCTTCCGCCACCACCCGCGCGCCCTCATCGCCCAGCGCGTTCGATCCCAGGTGCAGGTACTCGATCTTGCCCAGCACCTTGCTTTCGGTGATGATGCGGAGGGCCTCCGCGTTCATTTTGTTGTGGGTGATGATGAGGGAGGTCACCTTGTCAAGCGGCTCGAAGTCGGCGATCAGTTTCGCCAGTTCCACCGGGTAGCCCGGGTCTTCGGTGTCCATCAGCTTGGCGAAGACAAAGGAGTCCTGCACTTTCAGCACCACCTTGTCGCGGATGCTTTCAAACAGGGCTTTCTGCACGGGCGTGAGTTCCGCGCCGCGCCCCGCATAGTTTTCCCCATCGTTGATGAGTTCTTCCCAGTTTTTGGCTTTCTTCGGTTGCGTGCTCATTTTTCTATTTTAATGATGTTGCCGCATGCCGGTTGATTGCCCATGTCGCAGGCGATTCGAAACCATTTCAGCGCCGCGCTCTGCCGTCCTTCGCGGTATTTCAAAGCGCCCAGGTTGAAGCAGGCGGCGTCTTCTTTTGCCTCGCAGGCCTTTTCGAACATTTTGGCCGCTTCCTTCCATTCCGGGCTGTACTGCTTGCCCTGGTTCTGGATGTAGATGCCGCCCCAGATGCAGGCCGTCATGTAATCATCATCACAGGCCTTGCGGAACAGGGGGATTGCGCTTTTGATGTCGTTGTCCAGCGCGATGAATTTCTTCCCCCGTTCAAAACATGCGGCGGAGTTTCCATCTTCGCACAACTTGAGGAGCTTGTCCTCCTGGGCCCAGGCGACGGAGCTCCCCAGGACGACCAGTATTCCGGTCAATACCAACGTCTTCACAATTTCGAAAGTTTTCACGGCATGCCCTTTCCTGAACGAGGTGAAGCCACACCCGACCTTCATGCGACAATGCGCGCATTTTAACATATCTTGGGGAACATGAGCCGGGCGATATCATTTTCGCCGCGTTGCGGACCGGTGTCTTTGGTTTGCAACGGCTTCGAAAATCCACTAACCTTCATGCGTTATCGGAGTTATTGATTTGAAGCTGTTTATGGTGACCGTGGCCGCCTTGTGCGGAATCCGGCGGAGGGACAGGCGATGAACATTGTGTTGATGGGCTACCGCGGCACCGGCAAATCGGTCGTCGGCAAGATTCTGTCGAAGCGCCTCAAGCGGCCGCTGTACAGCATCGACCGCATGATCGTGGACGAAATGGGCTGTCCCATTTCCGAAATCGTGGAGAAGTTCGGTTGGCCGCGCTTCCGCGAGATGGAAGCGGACATGGTGTCCCGGGTGGCGGTGCGCGACAACTGCATCATCGACTGTGGCGGCGGTGTGGTGCTGAACCCGGACAACGTCGAATTCCTGAAACGCAACGGCAAGGTGATCCTTCTGGATGCGGAGCTGGAGGTGATCCTGGATCGCCTGCAACGCGGCCGCGACCGTCCGCCCCTCACAGAAGGCATGTCCTTCGAGGAAGAGCAGAAAAAAGTGTATGAGGAACGGGCGCCGTTGTACTCCGCCGCCGCCGACATGGTGTGCGACACCAGCCGCGCCCGCCCCGGACAGACGGTTCAGCAGATCATCGAACGTATTTACAACTACGGATGGATTTGAAGCATGGAAGGGTCCCTGTTTGAAAGCCTCGTGCGCAACAGCATGACGCTCATCACCGACATCGACAAAAGCGAGTCGATGGTGGTGCACGAGGGCGACATGTTCGCCAATGCCGAGACCAGCGAGGAGCCGACCTTCAAGCTCGACCTCAATGACAAGGATGTCATTTACGACGAGCTGGAAGACCTGATGGGCTACGCCCGGCTCAAGCTGGTGAAGATGATGTACCTGGATGCCAACAGCTTCGGCGACGAAGGCGTGGCGCTTCTGGCGCAAACCTCCGCGCTCAAGAAACTGCACACCTTGTCGCTCGCCGACAACAAGCTCACCGATGCCGCAGTGGCCGCGCTGGCGGAGTCGCCCCACCTCACGCGTCTGCGTGTGCTGTACCTGCATCACAACCACATCGGCGCGGCGGCGATGGAGGCGCTCGGCAACTCCGACACGCTCTCCGGCCTCACCACGCTGTACCTGAAGGCGACGTCGCTCGGCCCCGAGGGTGCGTCTGCGCTCGCCGCCTCTCCAAAGCTCCGCAGTCTGAAAGAACTTTATCTCGACCGCGCCTCTATCGGCAACGAGGGGTTGCAGGCGTTGTGCGGATCGGAAGTGCTCGACAGTGTGGAGAAACTCACCCTGCCGCACAACGGCCTCACCGACAGCGCCATCGACATGCTGGCCGAGAGCGACCACCTGCCGAACCTGGTGACGCTCGACCTGTACAAAAACCGGTTCACCGAAGGTTACGCGCAGAAACTGAAAAAAGCGCCGAAGCTGAAAAGCTTCAAGTTCCTGCAGGTGGACTGATGCCGCCGCGCACCAAATCGGCCCGCTCGCGCAACCACGTCATCCCGGCGTCGCGCTCCATCCTGCATCATTTCGACAGGCAGGACCCGGTGATGGCGGCGGTCATCCGCAAGACCGGCCCCATGCGGCTCAAGCGCAACCGCAATTATTTTCAGGTGCTGTGCAAAGCCATTGTCGGCCAGCAAATCTCCACGCGCGTGGCGGACGTCATCTTTGCCCGGTTTCTGGCGTTGTTCGACGGCAAACCGCCGACGCCGGAGCGTGTCGCGGCGGTGACCGCCGACGGCCTGCGTGCCGTCGGCCTGTCCCGGCAGAAGGCGGCGTACCTGCACGACCTGAGCGCCCGCTTCATCGACAAGACCATCCGCCCGCATCAGTTAAACTACCTCGACAACGAAGCCATCATCGAGCGCCTGACCACGGTGCACGGCATCGGCCGCTGGACGGCGGAGATGTTTCTCATTTTTTCTCTCAACCGCATGGACGTCTTGCCGGTGGACGATCTGGGCCTGCGCGCGGCGGTGAAGACGATTTACGATTTGCCGGAATTGCCAAAGGCAAAACAGTTGCGGTCGCTGGCGGAGGCGTGGCATCCTTTGGAGACCGTAGCCACCTGGTACGCATGGCGTACGCTGGACGGCACCATCATCAACTACTGAAGGCTATAGTCCCCATGGATTTCATTGACGACAAGATCGAACGCTACGCGTTCAACCACACGCAGGACGAAGGTCCCCTGCTGACCCAGCTCAAGCAGGAAACCCATGAGAAACTGGAACTGCCGGTGATGCTGACGGGACGGCTGGAGGGGCGGTTTCTGAAACTGCTGGTGCAGATTCTCGGTGCGAAGCGCGTGCTGGAAGTCGGCACGTTCAGCGGCTACAGCGCGCTGTCCATGGCCGAGGGCCTGCCGGAAGACGGGCGGCTGTTCACCTGTGATATCGATCCAGCCGCCATCGAGGTGGCGAAAAAATATTTCCACCGCAGTGAGCACGGGAGCAAGATCACCCTCCTCGAAGGGGAGGCGTTGAAGTCGATCGAAAAAGTAGAAGGCCCGCTCGACATGGTGTTCATCGACGCCGACAAGGCCAATTACCTGAATTATTACGAAGCGGTTCTGCCGAAAGTGCGGAGCGGGGGCCTGATCGTGGTGGACAACGTGTTGTGGAGCGGCCGGGTGCTGGATCCGCAGGATGAGTCGGACCACGCCATCAACGACTTCAACCGCGCGGTGCACGCCGACGACCGGGTGGAGGGCGTCATGCTGACCGTGCGCGACGGGGTGTACTGCCTGCGGAAGAAATGATGCCGGCGGTCCGGACCTGGATTAAAAATAACTGTCCAGCAGTTCCTTCCGCTTTTGCAGGTATTCCTCTTCGCCTATCAGCTTGCGGTCGTGCAGGCTCTTCAAAAATTCCAGCTTCTTCACCAGTTCGGGATTGAGCGGCGGTTCGTTGCCGGTGGCCTGCGGTTGGGTGTTTTCCGGAACCGTTTGTTGCGGCGTTTGCTTCTGGGGAACGGTGGTGCCGGTTTTGCGTTTCAGCCGCCGGATTTTCACCGGACCCTCGTGATCGAGGTTGGCAACGATCCAGTTTTCCCAGGTTTTGGAGCCAAACAGTTTTCCGGAGACGAACAGTTTCTGTCCTTCCTGCGGGAGCAGGTGCCACGAGGAGCCGTAGCGGGCGTTGAAGTTGCGCGTCAGGTTGTGCGCCACGCCCTGGATTTTTTCAAACTTCCAGTACAGGTGATTGTCACTGGCGAAGACCGCTCCCTCCGTGTCTCCTGCATCCGACTCGATGGTGAAGCCGATGACGTTGCCCATCTGCGCACGGTTGAGCGCCTTGGTCAACAGGCGCTTTGAGTTCATGACGTCGTCTTTCGTGAACACGCGTCCCGTATCTCCCAAAAGGGAATTGGGTTTGTACTTGAGCGACCACATCTGCTGGACCAGTGCTTCCTCGCTGATGTCCAGGGGATGCTGAAGTTCCATCTTGGCGACCTCTTCTCCCAGCTGGAATTTGCTGATGTAGCGGAGGGTGAGCTTATCCGCTTCCAGTACCCGGCCGGAACTCTCCGGTTCGTGTTTGATCTGGCATCCGCCTGCGACCAGCAGGCAGACAGTCAGCAGAACAGCGGTCCAGCCTGGGAAGCCGTTCGGTTTCGGTTGCGTGTGTGTGAAGGGGGACATGTCACTCCTGTCTTGGTTTGCGGGCCACCAGCGAGGCGAAGGCCCTTTCCTCTTTCGGGTCGTCCACTTCCCGGTAATGTAACACAAGCCAGTCGCCGAAAGTTTTCAGCAGTTCATTCGGGGCAAGCACCCATTCGGGCTTGAACCGGCTGTATTTCAGATAATCCTGATTGAACGTCTCGTAGATCAACAACCCGTCCGCTTTCAGTCCGTCGCGAATGGCCGGAAACAGCCTGCGGTCCAGAAAATAAAAGCAGACGATCACGTCGTAGGCGTTTTTTTCGATCTCGTATGCATCCAGATCGGCGGCAATCGCCTCCACCCTTAAATTTTTTTCCCGGGCGAGGCGGTGAACCCGGTCGATGGCGACCTCGGAAATGTCCACCCCCGTCACCTGGTACCCCCGTTCCGCGAGGTAGAGGGCGTTCCGGCCCTCACCCATGGCGATGTCCAGCGCCCGGCCGTGGCCGGTCAGAAGGGGGGCGTGCTCCGTCAGCCATTCGCAGGGATCGCGCCCGGCCAGGCAATCGGCGGCCTCGTACTTGGCGTTCCATTTTTCCTTGTCTTTTGCCGACATATTGTGCAGAATCGGGATTCCTGCGGCTCCCCCCCTGATTTCTCGGAAAACCAGCATGGTATGCCATTTTGGGGGCGTATCAAAATAATTTTGACAGGCCCTCGGTCCGGGTTGACTTGACGGGGGGTTTTCGGTATATTCTTTCTTTCGTTTCAGGCTCGCAGGAAAGCCTCTCTCACCAGTCAAACCGGTCCCTGTCAGACAGGTTCATTGGAGTTATTTGGAATGTACGCGGTACTCAAAACAGGCGGAAAGCAGTATAAGGTTGCCGAGGGCGACGTAATCCAGGTGGAAAAGCTGGAAGGGAACGTCGGCGATACGGTCACTCTGGACCAGATTCTTCTGGTTGGTGCGGATGAGGACATTCAGGTCGGTAATCCGCTGATCTCCGGCAGTGCGGTAACGGCCGAGATCGTGGAACAGTTCAAGGACAAGAAAGTTCTGGTATTCAAGAAGCGGCGCCGGAAGAACTACCGCCGGAAAAATGGACACCGCCAACTGGTGACCCGCCTCAAGATCACCGGCATTTCCAAGTAAGTCGAAGGAGACGTCATGGCACACAAAAAAGGACAGGGCAGTACTTCCAACGGCCGCGACAGCATTGGCAAGCGGCTGGGCGTCAAGCGTTTCGCCGGGCAGACCGTGAAAGCGGGCGAAATCCTCGTGCGCCAGCGCGGAACCACCATTCATGCCGGCACCAACGTGGGTGTGGGCAACGACTACACGCTGTTTGCGAAAGCCCCCGGCGTGGTGAAGTTCGAGTGGATGAACCGCACCAAGAAAAAAGTCAGTATTTATCCCGCCAACTGAGGCGCACCCCTTAAGGGGATGCGTTTCCATACATGTTTGTCGATCAGGTCAAGATCACCGTCCGCGCGGGCAATGGCGGCGACGGTTGTTGCAGTTTCCGCCGAGAGAAGTTCATCCCCAAGGGCGGACCTGACGGCGGCGATGGCGGCCGCGGCGGCGATGTGATCCTGCAGGCCGTCTCCAACCTCACCACGCTTCTCGACCTGCGCTACCAGCAACTCTACCGCGCCGAAAACGGCCGCCCCGGAAGCGGCAACCTCAGAACCGGAAAAAGCGGTGAGACCTGCATCATCCGCGTGCCGCTTGGCACCGTGGTCAAGGACTACGAAACCGGCGAGGTGCTGGCGGACCTGACCGGAGAGTTTCAGGAATACGTTGCGGCCAAGGGCGGACGCGGCGGGTTCGGCAACGATCATTACAAATCGTCCACCAACCGCGCACCACGCCGTGCTGATTCCGGAAAGCCCGGTGACTCGCGCGTGCTGTTGGTGGAGCTGAAACTACTCGCCGATGTCGGCATCATCGGGTTCCCCAACGCCGGCAAGTCCACGCTCATCTCCAAAATCTCCAACGCGCGGCCGAAGATCGCCGACTATCCGTTCACCACGCTCACGCCCAACCTGGGGCTGGTGCGGGTGGACGAATACCAGTCGTTCGTCGCGGCGGACATCCCCGGCCTCATCGAGGGCGCACACGAGGGCAAGGGACTCGGCACCCGCTTTCTCAAGCACACCGAGCGCACCCGCGTCATCCTGCACCTGCTGGACTTCTCCGTCCTGTCGGATCGTGATCCCATCGAAGACTATGAAGTCATCCAGAAAGAGTTGAAGGCGTTCAGTGAGGATTTGTACCAGAAGCCGCAGATCCTGGTGGCGAGCAAGATCGACCACCCGGAGGCGGAAGAAAAGTTCGAACGCTACCGCGACCGCCTGAAGGCCATCAACCTGCGACTGCTCGCCGTGTCTTCGGTGACGGGGCGGGGTATTTCGGACCTCATTCACCAGACCTACCAGTTGTTGCAGGAGCAGGTGCCGCCCCCGGACATCGCGCCCGGCGAACGTACGGACAGGGAAGAGTGGGTGGAAGAGGACTGATTACTGGATGGCGAAGTCGGTGAAGTTGGCCTTGCGGATTTTGCCGTTTTCGATGCTCTTGTTGAACGCGTCGCGCAGTTTGTCGCGCAGTTTTTCCTTGGCATACACCACGTCCGTGTAAAACCTCTGCTGGAAGAACCGTTCCACCGTCGAGACCATCATGTTCTCGTAAACCGGCAATGCTTTCCGAATGACCTCAGCGCTGTCCGGCGTGTCCATTTCGATTTCCAGGCGGAAGCTCAGAACCCGGATGTCGGTGGTGTTGTAGGCCACGGGCAGAATGGTGTTGAACGTCACGATGGTGGCGTTGGGATCGATGAACCGAGCGAGTTTCTCCTCCTTCTGCACCGCCTGTTCGATTTCCTGCTGGGATTCCTTCAGGATCTCGGATTGCTCCAGTTCCTTCAACAGCTCATTGTCTTCGGACGGCTCCAGCAGTTGCGCCGCTTCCTCCAGTTGGTTGCCCGGTTTGGGTTCGGGTTCTTTCACCACCGTCGTTTCAGTTTCCGGTTCCGGCTTCGGTTGAGGAACCTTTGTGTTCCCCATCAATTGGTCAATGTCGAGTTTCTTTTCCTCCTCCGATTCCGTCAACAGGTCCTGCATCTCGGGATGGGTGTCGAGCGGGGTCTGAGCGCCCTCGTCTTTGTGCGGGACGAGGTCTTCCGGAATTTTGCCGTTGGCCACCATGGAATCGGTCAACTCGCTCGGCGTGAAGGTCTGCATGAGGAAATACCCCGTTCCGCCGAGAAGCAGAAGGCCCACAATGACCGAAGCAATGATCACGCCGCTCTTACGCCCCCGTGGCATGGAGAAGAGTCCGCCTTTTTTCTCCTGGAAGGCCAGGTCGTAGTTGTCATCGTCGTTGTCGTCCTCGTAGGCCGACTCATCGAGGCCTTCAAACCCTTCGTCGTCGTACGCGGCGTCGTCATCGTATTCCCTGCCGATAACGATGGGCTGGGCGTCCTCGTCATCGTACGCGTCCGCGTCCTCCTCTTCGGAGAATTCCGTGACCTCCGAGAACGGGTCGTCTGCGGTTGCGGTAGCCGGGGCATCTTCCTCTTCTTCTTCGTCCTCCAGGTCGGGAAACTCCCGTTCCCACTGTTCTTCATTGGTCAGGCTTTCTTCTTCGGAGTCGTCCAGCGACTCAGTCCAGTTGAAACTCGAGGGAGTGTCTGCACGGGATTCGGTTTTCTCTTCCTGTTTCCCCAGTGTTTCCATGTCCGGTTCTCCGGCTTGACCGAAAAATGCGGCCGTGAAATCGTCCGGCTCCTCATTTGCGGCGACGGAAGAATAGTCATGGATTGCCGGAGATTCGGCGGACCAGTCGTCCACATCCATTTTGCCCAGATCGTCGAACATGGCGGATTCCCCGGCCGATGTGATGGGTTCCTCGGTGGCGCGGTCTCTGGAGAAAAATTCGCCCCCAAGGTTTTCCAACGCGGTGAACTCCGGGTGCAGGGGTTTCGAGGTGGTTCGGGGTTGCGGCTCTTCCTCGGAAGAGGGCGGGGGTTCCTGCCCCGCCGCGGGGATGGGTGCTTTCTGGCTTTCCACCGGCGCGGCCTTTTCTTCTGCGAACGTTGAGGTCTCTTCATGCAGCTCGGTGATGGGGGTTTCCGCGGCCGTTTCGAAGGATTCCGGAGAAGCCGTTCCTTCGGTGCGCGCAAACTCTTCATCGAGACCGATGACTTCCTTTTCCTGCTCGGCGAATTCGTCGTCCAATCCGATCACATCCACATCGTCGTCCACAGCGGTCACCGGGACATCCGGCTCGTCTGAGGTGGATGCCCACTCATCCACCGTGGTGAGCGGCTCTGTGGCCGTCTCTTGGGGCTTGGACTCCGGTTGCCGGGAATTCGCCGCGGTCGCCGTTTCCGGTTCGAGTTCCTGCTCGGGTTCCTGCGAAGCCAGAGATTCCTCATTCGAGGCCGGTTCCGATTCCTCCTGCGCATAGACTTCACCCTGCAGCTTCTGCCGTTCGAGCTCCAGCATGAGGCGTTGCTCTTCGAGTTGTTTCAGTTTTTGATCGGCGTTTTTGTTTTTCAGTTTCTTTCTTTGCTCTTCAAGAACATTCAGTTCGGATTCCAGGTCCTCCCATGACTTGGGAGATTGCCGGGTCCTCCCTTCCGGCTCGGGCGGGACTTCTTCCGGGCTGCCGGGCGGGATTTCCTGAGGAGGTGGAGAGGGAACAGGCTCCGACTCCGGTGGAACCTCTTCGGGCTCACCCGGCGGAATCTCTTCCGGGGGGGAAGGCTCCTGTGCGACGGTGTCTTCTGTTCCCGCTTGTTTCGATCCGGAAGCGGTGGGTTCCACCTCACTTTCGGCGGCGGTTTTCTCCCATTGGTCATCCTCCGGCGCCATTTCAGCAAACATCTCCGCCCAGGCATCGGTGCCCGGGACCTCTTCTTCGGTGTCCGGTTCCTGCACTTCGTCTTTCGCTTCCGGTGGGAGCGCGGCGGGTTGCGCCGCTTCGTCCGCGAATGCCTCGGCCCACAACTCCGGGTCCTCGAACGGGGCGTCGGCCTCTTCTTCCCGCGCGGGTTCGGGTTGCGGTTCATCGGTGAATGCGTCCAGCCAGATTTCCGGATCGACCAGGCCGGCGGGTTCTTCGGCGACCGTGTCAGCGGGTTCCGCCGGGGTTTCAGCGTCTCCGGTGCTCTCCGAAGTTTCGGTTGCGGACTCCCCGCTCCGGGCAAGTGCTTCCGCGTGCTGGGCGGCTTCCGCGAGTTCTTCATCCTCCAGCGCTTTGGCTGAATCGGCCACCTCATCCCAGTCCTTGGAATCCGGAAAGCCTTCCAGGTCGCCAATGGGCGCGGTCACTTCCTCCGGCAGGTCGGGATCGACAGGCTCCTTGCCCAGGCCGAGTGTATCTGCGTCCGGTTCCTCCCTCACGGACGGCTCCATGGTTGAAGATACAACAGGTGGGCCGGCGGTGCTGTCGAAGCCGGAAGATACATCTTCCCTTGCGGTTTGGGAAGCGGTGAGGGGAGGGGGCGGGGCTTTGGCCCCTTTCTTTTTGATACGGAACGGATGGTGGCAGACCGCACACTTCAGCTCAATGCCCTGTTCGCCCAGGGGAGGCAGGGCGACCTCATAATTAGCACGGCATTTCGGACATACGATCTTCATAAGAACTTATTAAATAAGGTTTAATTTCTATTATAGGGAAAGCCAAATGACCGGCCAATGGATATCGGTAAAAAGCCCATAAGTCCCCGTTTGACAAGGGTTTTAATTAAATATATAATCCTTGGCCAGACACAGCCACCTTGTTTTTCCTGAGGCTGGGGCGGTTGGCTATTAAATGAGGTGCGGCTGTGGCTCACGCTGGACCGGGGCTCTCACCTCAATTTTTCAATCAGCACATTTTGTATCGCAACCTAGACCCGTAACTCTGAATCGCACGTTCCATGAAGGCACTTCATAAACAGGGCAGTTTTCTGTCGTTGGTTCTCCTGTTAACTCTTTTCGGTTTTTTTCCTGAGAAATCAAGGGCCGTGAAAGGGATTTCTGCGGAATCGCGGTACCTGATGAAGCTGGATAAACGGACGTTCCGGGACCTGTACCTGAAGGCCCGGTTCGATGCCATCCGGCAGGAGCGGCGCATCAAAAACCGGATTCATGAAGTGATGCGCAAATACAATTCCGGCCTCGACAAGAAGGGCATGCGGAGCATCTCCAACCGCATTTTCAGCGAGAGCCGGAAATACGGGCACGATCCCCTTCTGCTGACGGCTCTGATCGTCACCGAAAGCTCGTTCAACCAGAAAGCGAAGTCGCACAAAGGTGCGTTGGGGCTGATGCAGATCCGCCCGGCCACGGGTTCGGCGCTGGCGACGGAAGCGCAGATGGCGTGGAAGGGCAATTTCTCCCTTTTCAATCCGGAGACCAACATCGCCCTCGGTGCGATGTACCTCGACAAACTGCAAAAACGGTTTCAGGACTTGGACCTCGCGCTGGAGGCGTACAACCATGGGCCGTCGCGGCTTTCGCGCTATCTCCGCCAGGGCAAGAAACCGAAAACGTATTCCCGCAAGGTCATCCGCATGTATGGCCAGTTGCGGTCGAAAACCACTTGATCCTTCCCGCCCTTTCATCACACCGCCATCCGGTTGGCAATGTACCGGTCTTTTTCAGTAAAATGAAATCGTCATGAAACGAATCGCGAGACATTCATTTGGTCCGCCCGCGGAAAGGGCCCGGCTGGCTTTGCGCCGGAGGAAATGGCTGGGCGCACTTCTGGCCGCGGCGGTTCTGGTCGGTGCGGGGTGTTACACCATGCAGATCGAGCGGGCGTTCGACGGCGAGTTCCAGTCCTATGAGAACAACCGCATCATCAATGAATACTGCATGAGCTGTCACCTGCACCGCAACTTCAACTCGACCACTCACGTCGAGGAAATGTCGCTGACGTACAACCGCAAGGTGTTCCGCTACGCCACCGAGTGCCGGGTCTGCCATTACCTGGAAAGACACTGGTACCTGAACGATTTTCTGCGAAAAACACGCCGTCCGAAAGACGCCAACCAGGGTGCATTCAAGATCTTCGAACGTGAGTTTCTGGAATCACAGAAAACCACGCCCCTGACTGAAGACGGGCCCATGCCCTGAGTCCCGAACGGCCTCCACGAAGCGCCGCGCCCGATCCATCAAGCCGTTTGTTTTTAGGTATTTAGGGGGTTTCTGGAAGGTTCCGCCCAGCGTTCTTGCGGGCACAAAAAAACCGCCCGGCGTGCGGGCGGTTTTTCCGTGAATTCGATCTGATTGGAATTAGAGGGAATTCTTCATGTTCGGTGCGGGCTTGAAACCGACGGTCTTGCTAGCCTTGATTTTAATTTCTTCACCGGTCTGCGGGTTTCGTCCTTTGCGAGCTTTGCGAGTCCTCACGGTAAAAGTGCCAAATCCGGGGTAAGCAAAACGCTTGTCTTTTTTGATCGCCTTGGCAATGACATCGAAAGTGGCGTCGACAACATCTCCGGCCAATCGTTTACTGAGGTTCGAATCTTTTACGTTTTTGGTTACGCTGGCGATGAGCTCATCTTTAGTCAATGGATCATCCCTCCTTTCGAGATTTTTTTGAGACAGGACCTTCTTGTAAGGTGAGTATGGTGTAGGACATCAAGCGGGCTCATTATAAAAAATGGGGTTTAAATGTCAAACAAAAAATCCGAAGCGATACCCTTTTCCCTCCCGGTAATTAAGGCCGATCCGGGGTATGCGTGTTTTTGCGAGCGTGATTGCAAACATTTTTGAAGACGCGGACAGGGAAAATAATCGCAACGGTTTTCATTTTTGATTGGACACGTTCTCCATCGGCGATACAATGACGATGTTATAAGAAAAATGTTTAGGAGAGCAGAAGTGGCTGTATTACCCATCGCGTACCTGGGGCATCCGGTCCTGCGCCGGGTTGCCGAGCCGGTGGATCTCAATGTGCTGACGGCGCCGGGGGACAACGAACTGCAAACCTTCATCGACGACATGATCGACACCATGCACGATGAAGGCGGTGTGGGCATCGCTGCGCCGCAGGTTCAGCGTTCCCTGCGGATCATCGTGGTCGAGTACCACGGCAACGAGCGCTATCCTGAAGGCTCGGAAATTCCGCTGGAAGTGTACGTCAACCCGATCATCACCTGGACCAGCGAGGAAACAAAAGAGTTCTGGGAAGGGTGCCTGAGCGTGAAAGACCTGCGCGGACTGGTGAGGCGCCCCTCCGCCTGCACCATGGAAGCTTACACCCGCCAGGGTGAGAAGGTGGTGGTGAATGCGGAAGGGTTTCTCGCTGTGGTGCTTCAGCACGAAATCGATCACCTGAATGGCAAGGTGTTCCTCGACCGCATGGACGACCTCACCCAACTTTCCTACGAGAAAGAGTTCATGACCTACTGGGTGAAGCCCGCCGAAGAAGCCGTCGAACCGCAGGAAACCATATGAGCTGGCACGACACATTGGAGCAGGAAGTCCTGCACCTGTACCAGGAACCGGTCATCGGCTCCGGCTACAGCAACACCTATGGCGAGGCCAATCTCGTCAACCTGGTGAACAAGTTCCACAGCCTGGAAACGGAGCAGATGGAATACATGAAGTCCATGGTGGTCACGTTTTCGCAGTCGGACGACCTGGCTTCCAGTTACGTTTCCGTCGGCGTCCTGCACGCGCTCGGCATGCACGACCACGTGGAGAACGCATACCAGTGGGCGCAGGGGCGTGATGACAGTCACATGTTCACCAGCCATTTCGACATCGGCAAATCCTTGGCCGAGCACTTCGTCATCAATCCCCCCTGATCGTTCCCCTCAGTAATTCGACGGCGGCAGTTTGGAATCGCTCGGCTCCACCGGGCAGACGGAATCCACCGCTTTCTTTTTCTCGGCCTGGCGGCGCACCGCAAGGAACAGTCCCCAGCAGGTTCCCGGCAGGGCGAACGCCGCAGCCAAACTCACTGTCACCTCGCTCAAGGTCCACCCAAGGTGGTCGATGGCATACCCGACCCACCAGTTGCTGAGACCCATCACCAATGTCAGCAGGGCCATTTCCGTGCTGAACACGCGGCCCAGAAACCGGTCCTCCGCTTCCAGGTGGATGAGCGCGGAACTGAACACCCAGATGATGGAACCAAAGAAAGTGACCAGCCCGATGCTCATCGCGGCGGTTCCCAGCGTGAACGATCGCGACAGAAAATAAAACCCGACGCCGCTGATGAAGAACGCGGAGAAAATAGACACTTGCAGGACGCGGGTGGAGTCGCCGAAAAAGCGTTTCACGAGGACGGGTCCCAACGCCGCACCCAGCCCGCGCGCGGAGTACATCAACCCCGTGGCCATGGAGATGGCGGCTTCGGTGGAGAACAGGCTGTTGGCATAGAGCGGGATGAGGGTCATCAACCCGCCGCCCAGCGCCAGCCCGGATTTCAAAAGCGCCAGCACGCCGACCACCGGTTGGCGCACGAGGTACTTCATGCCCTCCACCCAGTCGTTTTCTTTTTTGGCGCCCGTGGTTGCTTCCTGCGTGCGTGCGGCGGCTTTGGCCGGGAACTGAATGCGCGAGACGAAAAACGCGGACACGAGGAAGGTGAAGGCATCGATGACGAATGCGGTCTTGATGCCGAACAGGCTGACCAACCCGCCGCCCAGCGCCGCGCCCAGGGCCAGCATCACCGACCAGGTACTGCCGCTCAGGGCATTTGCCGTCACCAACTCCTGGCGCGTGCAAAGGGAAGGGATCACCGCACTGCGCGCCGGTTCAAAAAAACCCGCCAGTGCGATCTCCACCACCGCCAGCGAGTACAACAGCCACAGATCATTCTGGTCTTCCACCATAAGAAAGCCCAGCACCACGACGAAGCGAAGCACATCGGAAGCCATCATGATGGCGCGGCGGTCCATGCGGTCGATCAGCACGCCGGCGATGGGGCTGACGAAAAAAATCGGAAGGAGCTTGGCCATCATCACCGTGGCCATGGCCATGCCGGTGCCGCCGACTTTCAGCACCAGCGCAAAGATGGCGATGCTGTTCAGCCAGTCGCCGAGCTCGGAGACGACCTGCGCGTACCACAGGTTGCGGAACGGGCGGTTGGATTTGAGCAACCGGACGTAGCCGGCCGAGCGGTCGGTGGCCATGGTCGCGGATTCAGAAAAGGATGAGAGGGGCGGACGCGCGGACCCCGCACAACGGGTTCGGGCCGGGGGATTCCGGATGGATTACAGCACGGCGGAAGTCTTGATCTCCAGCACGCGCGCCACCAGCTGGCACACCTTTTCCGCGGGGATCGTCTGCGTGTTGAGCGACAGGTCGAAATGCGACGCGTCTTCGATGTCCTGCTTGAAATGATGGTGGATGAATTCCTGCCGTTCGCGGTCGATGCACCGCACCTGCGATTCCGCCTCGGATTGCGAAAGGTTTTTCAGGCGGGCGATGTGCGCCGCGCGGTAGGTGAAGGGCGCGGTGAGTTTCACGAACACGCCGTGCGGTTTGTCGGCGAGGATATAATGCGCGCCGCGGCCGATGAAGATCGCGCTTTCGTGGGTGACGATCACCTTCATCAGTTTCGACAGCTTCACCATGTATTCGTCCGAACGCAATGCCCCTGAAGAGATGAGGTAATGGATCCACTGGTCCAGTTGGTTGGCATGGTGTTCGTCGAGGGTTTCGATGAAACTGCGGCTCAGGGCGTCGCGGCTGGCGATGTGGTCCAGCAGGTTGCGCCCGTAAACCTTCCACTGAAACGTTTTTTCGAAGAGGGGAATCAGTTTTTCTTCCAGGCATCCGTAGTCCCGTGAAATGGCAATGAAGGGGAAAGCTCCGATGGCCATTGCCGTGCGCGCCCGGCCGGTTTTTTTGGCTTCCCATTCCTGAATTTTGTCCTCAATGATTTTTTCTGCTATGGACTCCGGCAAGGTGGCAGACATGATTCCCTCCTCCATGGTGAAGGGCGCCCGATGATTTTGATTCCAACAATAATATAGGGTATCCTCCGGCATTCCTCAAACTTAATTGCCGGAATTTCACCGAAATGAGGTGAAAGACCCTGCCGGAAATTACGTGAATGGGATAAAATAACAGTTCAAACTGGACCTCTTTTAAAACACTCACAAACGACCGCGACTTATGGAAGAAACCCCGCAGGAACTCGATGACAAGCTCGACCGGCTTGTTGGTAAAATTTCTCTCTGGACATCGCTCTTTCTGGCTACGGCTGTGACCGTCTGGTACGCCATGGCCAATCCACCCGACAGCGACGAACTGAAACGCATGCGCCTGTTCTTCAAGGAAAACGCGATCCAGGTCGGTGAGTTTCTGCGCCTGCCTTACGAAGAAAAAGTGAAGGCGGCGAAGAAAGCCGAACACCCGTTTTACCAGACCTACATGAAGGCCTCAGAGGTGGAGAAAGGGAAGATCAGCAAAATCTACCACGAGTCCATCGACTACACACCCTACCAGTACTGGTTCAATATATTTGGATTGTGGATGATCGGGTTTTCCGCTTTTTGGTTTATCGGCCTCATGATTCAGGGCGTGGTCAACCTCGTGCGCCAGCAGGAACCGGTGTGACGCGCCGGGAAACCCCCTGTGCCCCAAAGGGTCTTTTTTAGTGGGCCCGGAGACTCTTCGTCAACTACGGTTCTTCAGAATGACAGGCTGGCACGGGATCGGTCATTCTGAACGAAGTGAAGAATCGATGCGCTGGTTCCTTAGTCAGGCTGTGCAAGGGTCTCGCTCCCAAAGAGGTTCGCCATGAACGTCGATCAAATCCGCTTTGCCATTTTTCTGGGAGTGTTCGTGTTCCTGCTCGGACTGGAGTGGATGATTCCGCGCCACCCGACGGTGGATTCCAAGCTGAGGCGGCTGGGCATCAACCTCGGCCTGACGGGGGTGAACATCGTCCTGGTGAAGCTGTTTCTCAGCACCGCCGCCGTGGGCACGGCCGCCTTCGCCGCCGAACGCGGATGGGGCTTGTTCAATTTTCTGGACTGGCCCGTGTGGATCGAGGTTGTTCTCACCGTCGTGTTCTTCGATTTCATGATCTACCTGCAACACGTCGTGGTGCACATGATTCCCTTCTTCTGGCGGTTCCACATCGTGCACCATTCCGATCTGGATTTGGACGTGTCGTCCGCCCTGCGGTTTCATCCGGTGGAAATTCTGGGGTCGATGCTGTTCAAGATGGGGCTGGTGCTGGCGATCGGGCCGTCGGTGCTGGCGGTGATCCTCTTTGAAGCGGTGCTGAACGGCATGGCGCAGTTCACTCATTCCAATATTTACCTGCCGGAGCCGCTGGACCGCGCACTTCGCCGCCTGATCGTGACGCCGGACATGCACCGCATTCATCATTCGGAAGTGATGCGGGAGACCAACTCCAACTACGGCTTCAACCTTTCCATCTGGGACCGCATGCTGGGAACGTACATCGCCGATGCACAGAAAGCCCAGCCGGAGATCGTGATCGGGGTACCGCAATACAAGCGGCCGGAGCAGTTGACCTTCCGCCGGGTGGTGATGCTCCCGCTGTCCGCCGCCCCGCAGGGCGCGCCGCCCCGGCCCTCACCGTGACATCAACAAGCCCATGTGGGCTTAAAGGTGCCCGGCCGGGCCCTGTTGCAGGCTTGCCGGCGGGCTTGGGCCCGTGTCGGATTTTTTCCCATTGTCCGATTCATCCCTGATACAATTTTCCAATGTCCGTCAGGTATTACTGGATCAGTTTCATTGTCGTGCTGGTGCTGACGGTCGTCATCAGTTGGCTCCGACAGACACGCACGAAAAAAGAATTTTTCACCATCATGGCCGGTGTGGCCGGGGGGCTGGTCGTCATCGGCTTGCTCATTGCCGGACTGGGAAAACTGCTGGAGGCACTCGGCATCGCGCAGTCCGGATTTTTGTTTTGATCCGGGGTTTCCGCCGCCGAAGCCGCGGAAGAGGCGATCTTCAACAGGTCAGGAATTACGGAGTGGAATTGTGGGTACGAGCAACATGGAATTCAGCCCCATCATGTTCATCATCATGGGGATCGCGTTTGTATTCATATCCTTTTTCATGGGCATGATGATCCACTCCGCCTGGATGTACGAAGACTCGCCGAACCTGCCGCGCAACAGCAAGAAGGCCTGGATCCTCTGCATGGCCGCAGGGGCCGGGGTGACGGGCTGGATGTTCGCTTACGGATATTACGTGAATTTTTAGGCAGGTCCCGCCGAAACGGGGAAGGGCCGCGCCCGGCCCGGACTCGAAGTCAACTCGCCAGAATATCGATCAACCGCTCGCACTCGTTTTTGTATTCCTGGATGTCCTGTTTCTCCTGCTCGTCCAGGTCGTCCGTCATGTTTTCTTCCAGCAGTTCGATGGCGTCGTTCAGGCCGCCGGCGGCGATGTCCAACTCATGCTCCACCAGGGCGTATATGGAAGGGTTGGCGCGCAGTTTGTCATAAACGCGGCTGTACTTCGCTTTGTACTCCATGATGTCCCGCTTCTTCCTTTCGGGCAGGTCCGTTTTCAGTTCCATGTTGATATCCGAAATGGCGTCGTTCAAGGCCATCTTGATGGTTTCGATATCCTTCGCATTGATGGATGCCAGCGATTTCATTCGGTTCCTTCCATTCTAATTTCTGCGGGGTTGGCAATGGGGCGGAGGGCGGGGCCGGGAGGCCCGCCGATTCCTGACCTCATTATATGAAGAAATCCGGAGAAAAAAAAGCCCGCGTTTCCATTGGGAAACGCAGGCTTGGATTGGGGAGGTTACGCGTTGTTGACCTGAACTTTTACCGAGCGCGGCTTCATATCTTCCTTTTTCGGAAGCATGACGGTCAACACGCCGTGCTCCAGCTTGGCCTCGACCTTCTCGGGGTCGATGCCATCGCCCAGAGTGAAGGAACGTTCAAACCTGGTGTGGCTGAACTCCCTCAGGTGATACTTCTCATCTTCGGTTTTGCTCTCCGATTGGTGGTTGCCCTTGATGGTCAGATAACCATCGTGGATACCGACATCGATTTCCTCCTGCTTCCAGCCCGGAACGGCCGCAGTCAGGATATAACGGTCTTCTTTTTCCTCGATGTTGCAACGCAGGGATTCCTGCGCCTTGGAGACGGGTTCCCACAACGGAGCCCACGGGTTCATCTGGCCGAACCAGTCGGCATCTTCAAAAAACTTGTCCATGTAGGTTTTGGGTTTGTAACTCACAATCTTGGTCATGATCATCCTCCAAAGGATACGGGTTCACGCAATGCTTGGGTCCAGAATGGAGGATTCGGTACCGAGGAGCCTCGCATCTCTTGTTCAATAAATAAGACGTTTCGCGGACGTGTCAAGCCAGCCGCAAATTTTTTTTATGCGAGCCGGTACGGGCTTAAAAATGAATTGTTTTCGGGGGGCGGCGGCATTGCAGACAAGCACGCGGGAGGGGGCGGAAATTGGCCATGCGGGGGCGTGCGGGCGGTCACCTGCTTTCACGGACTTCGCGGTAAGCCGTTTCCACCGCTTCTTTCACCCGGGTGCGCCCGGCGTCGGAGGCATGAAGCAGAACCCACCAGAACCGATCCACCAACTGCTGGATCTCACCCGGGGTCATGCCCGGCACCAGCCGCTTGGGCTCGTGACCTTCCATGATCCATTCATAGCGCAGGTTGTAATGGCGGCTGATTTTTTCCGCCCAGGCGGTGGGGAAGCGCCCCCGTTTTTTGGCGCCGGAGACGGAGCTTTGCCGGATTTCGAGAAACCGCGCCAGTTGTTCCTGCGTCTGCAAGTCGGTTTCGAGGCGGATGCGGTTGAACGCGTCTGTGAATCCCATGCGTCGAATTTTGTGGTTTTCGAAACCTGACCTCAGGATGTTCTTATCCATGCGAGTTTTGATATTGCTTCCGGATTCTCTCGCAAGTCAGATATTTCGGCGTGAATTTTTATAGTTAAAAACTATAAAAATCAGCCCTCTTGTTTTTTCTGTTTTTTTGCGCGCTTTTGCCTGTTGCGGCATTCACCAAAGCTCATAATATTGATATTAGACATTCATGAACCCCGTACGGCCCGCACAGGGCGGAGGTGCCCGATGGTGAAGCGATGGAGTGGTTGGCTGTTGTGTATTCTGCTGGTCTTCGTTTTGGGAACGGGTTGCGCCACGGTTGCCCCCAACCAGGCGGCCCCCTCTCAATCCGGTGATTATAAAAATGGAGACAAAAGTCTCTACAAATATCCAGAACACGATTTCAACGAAGGCCGCATGGATTGAATATAAGGAGTGAGCGCCTCGGCTCACCCGGATCGGATCCCAGACAAAAACGAAAGAGGCCGGCGAAAAACCGGCCTCTTTTTTATTTGCTGATACCGCTCTGGATCGTTCTCTTCGGCTTCTACGGGAATTGGCCACACCGGTTGTCTTTACAACGATTCGATGCGCGTGATGCGCTCGGCGAACGACGGGTGGCTGGCGGATTCCGTCTGTGGTGCGTCCTGCAGGTGCGCCTGCATCCACTTTAGAAAATCCACGTACTCGGTTTTTCCCAATCCCAGTTTTTGCAGGTAGCGTACGGCCAGGCGGTCCGCTTCGAACTCATGCTCACGGCTCATCGCGGCGATTTCGGGGTCGATGGCTCCCGGCACGTGGCGCGCGCTGTTTTTGTAGGTATCGTGATCGAACAGCGACTTGAACCACTGCACGTAGGTTTTCGTCGCTTTCTCTACAAAGTGATCGGCCTCGATGTGCGCCATCTCGTGTGCGGCGATGCTCAACAGGTGTGGCTTGCCCGTGCGGCTCAATGCATTCAACAGGTCTTCGGTGATGTGCACGCGGTGATCGAATGTGGTCCACGCATTGGAAAGACGGTCTTTATAGACCACCCCCTCAAACTCCTCGCCCGGAAAGTTCGATGCGGCGATCTGGTCGATGCTCTCCTGCCAGCGGTTCTGTCCGGCGCAGGCGCCGGGTCCGCAGGGAACCTGCGCCATTTGTGCGGCGCAGGCGGACTGCAAGGTCAGCAGGATCAACAGCAGGCTTCGTTTCATCAGGCGGTTCAGGTTCATCCGTTCACTCAAAAATGGATCAAGATGGAAAGGAGCGTTGTAAACAGGCCCCGTTTCTATTGCCTTCAATATGGCGGCGGCCCGAGAGGGTTTTATGTGGGGATTGTGAGATTTTTGTTTGGGCGCGAAAAAGATGCAGATCGGGGGGACGGGGCAGGCGGGTTGCGCGAAAAGGCATGAAAAAAGCCCGGGTGCGCGGGGCGCCCGGGCCTTCTGTCCTTTATATATAAATCTGTAGCGAATGTGGTGGGCCCACCAGGATTCGAACCTGGGACCATCCGGTTATGAGCCGGGGGCTCTGACCAGCTGAGCTATGGGCCCGAAAGTGGTCAGCCCTCTATGAAACTGCGCAGTTTCTTGGACCGGCTGGGGTGCCGGAGCTTGCGCAGGGCCTTGGCTTCGATCTGCCGGATGCGCTCTCGCGTGACGGCGAAGTCCTGACCCACTTCCTCCAGCGTGTGCTCGGAGTCGAGGCCGATGCCGAACCGCTTGCGCAGAACTTTTTCCTCGCGGCTGGCCAGCGTGCCCAGCACCTTGAGCGTCTGCTCCTTGAGGTTCTTCTTCACCACGGAGTCGATGGGCGAGAGGACTTTCTTGTCTTCGATGAAATCGCCCAGGTGGCTGTTTTCTTCCTCGCCGATCGGCGTCTCCAGCGAGATCGGCTCCTTGGCGATCTTGAGCACCTTTCTCACCTTGTCCACCGGCAGGCTCATTTTTTCGGCGATCTCCTCCGGCGTCGGTTCGCGTCCCAGCTCCTGCACGAGGTGGCGGGAGACGCGGATGAGCTTGTTGATGGTCTCGATCATGTGCACCGGGATGCGGATGGTGCGGGCCTGGTCGGCGATGGCGCGGGTGATGGCCTGACGGATCCACCACGTGGCGTAAGTGCTGAACTTGTAACCGCGGCGGTATTCGAACTTGTCCACCGCCTTCATGAGGCCGATGTTGCCTTCCTGGATGAGATCGAGGAACTGCAGGCCGCGGTTGGTGTATTTCTTGGCGATGCTGACGACGAGCCGCAGGTTGGCCTCGGCCAGTTCGCGCTTGGCGGTTTTGTCTTTCACCCGGCCGCGGGCGATGGTGCGCACCGTGGCGAGCAATTGGTCCTTCGAGGTGTTGGTTTCCTTCTCGATCTTCTTGATCTTGCGCCGGCACGCCTGCGCGACTTTCATGTGCTTGTCGTACTGGGCGCGGGTGACGACCTTGTTCGACGGCAGTTTGACGCTTTTCTGCTTGGTCCAGTTCTTGGCCTGCCTCTTCACTTCGGCCAGAGACATGCCGAGCTCTTTTTCGATCATGCGCTCCTGCTTGCCTGCTTCCCGGAAGCGGGCGGCGATCTCGTAAATCTTTTCGATGATGCCGTCCATCACCTCACTGCTCAGGTTGAGATCGAGCACCATGTCTTCCAGCTTCTTCTGCTGTTCGGTTAATTCCTTCTCCACCTTCTCGCGCATCTTGTCGGAGAGCTTGCTCTCATTGCGCTCGCGCAGGCGGAACACCTTTTTCTCCTGCGCCAGCAGGTTGCGGATGGCCTTTTGCAGGCGCTTGACCTCTTCCTTTTCATCGACTTCTTTTTTCTCGTCCGGCTCGCCCTGGTTGATGACTTCAAACACGTTGATGAGGCCTTCCTTGATGGACTCACCGAGGCAGACGATTTCGTAGATGGTCACCGAACAGTTGGCCACGGCGGAAAGCACTTCGTTCTGGCCTTCTTCGATGCGCTTGGCGATCTCGACCTCGCCCTCGCGGGTGAGCAGGGAAATGGTTCCCATCTCCCGCAGGTACATGCGGACCGGATCGTCGATACTTACGGTGTCGGTTTTGGTTTCAGTCATGTTTTCCTCCACCGCCGCCTCGTCCTTGTCCGAATCGTCTTCTTCTTCCGTGCTCTTGTCCTCTTTCATGGCGGAATCGACAATGTCGATTTCATTTTCGCCGAACAGGTGCATCAGGTCGTCGATTTGATCCGGCGCCACGAGATGCGACGGCAGGACGTCATTCACCTCTTCATAGGTGAGGTAACCCTTTTCCTTGCCCAGTGAGATGAGCTGGTTGATTTCCGAAACATCCGCGATTTTGTCCGCATTCGACATGAGGTCCGACTCTCCTGTTTTATGAATTCCAACGGTTTCTATTAATAGGATGCAAATAATTCAATCGGGTATCAGGGAGAATTGCATTTTCCTCACCTGGTCGTGCAATTGCCGGGAGCGATCGTCGTCCCCGGCCCGTGCCGCTTCGTTGCGCTGCCGCCTTAAATCGTTGATTTCGTCCTGGATGGTTCGTTTGCGAATCTCCAGGATGCAGTCGGAAACCGCCCGTTTCAGGTTGTCGAAGGTGAGCGGGGCGAGCCCGATGCGGGTCAGCACCGATTTCACCTCCGTATCTTCAACATGGTCCAACAGGCGGTGAAGCGCAAGCGGTTGATCGGCATCGATCAATTCGTAAAGAAATTGGGCCGTTTTTCGGCATTCCGGACGGCGGAACCCCTCGATGGGCACCGAGCGGCGGATTTCCACCGCCGCTTCGGCATCGGTTAGCATGAGGTGGAGCAGATACCATTCCGGGCTGTGCGTCACGGGTTGTTCCCGCACCGGGGCTTTGACGCGCGGTTTGTTTTGTGCCAGCGTTTTCCTCAGTTCGTCCAGCAGGGCCCGGTCTTCCACCCCCACGGTTTCGGCAATGTGGCGCACGTACTCACTGCGCTCGACGGCATTGGTCACCCTGGTGAGAAGCGGCAGGAGGCGGTTGATGAGGTCGAGCTTGGCCTCCGGCGTTTTGGGCGGCGCTTCTTTCATCGCCTTCTGCACCACGAAATGGATGTAGGGCGGCGCCTGTTCCACCCGCGACAGCAACGCGCCCGCGCCCTGCTTGCGGATGAGAGAATCCGGGTCCTCGCCTTCCGGCAAAGCCACCATGTACACGTTGAGTCCCTGCTCTTTCAGCACCTCGAACGCACGCGCCGCGGCCTGGAGCCCCGCGTTGTCCGCGTCGAACACCAGCACCGCGTTGTGCGTGTATTGCTTGAGCATGGACGCCTGCTGCGGCGTGAGGGCGGTGCCGCAGGTGGCGACGGTGTTCTGCATGCCCGCCTGCCAGGCGCGGAGTTGGTCGAAATAACCCTCCACGATCAGCACCCGGTCGTGCTGGCGGATGGCGGTCTTCGCCAGGTTCATGCCGAACAGATGGCTTCCCTTTTTATAAACCGGGGTTTCCGAACTGTTCAGGTACTTCGGATCGCCGTCCCCCAGCACGCGGCCGCCGAAGCCGATGACCTGCCCCTGCGCGTCGCGGATGGGAAAGATGAGACGACCGCGGAAACGGTCGTATTCGACACCCTTTTCCTGGTTGCGGATGATGAGCCCGTACTTTTCCAACTGCGCCCGCGTGCATTTGGTCTTCTTTTCAAGGTGCGTCAGCAGGCCGCGCCACTCGTCCGGCGCCCAGCCCAACTGGTACGCGTCGATCACTGCATCGTCGAAGCCGCGCGATTCCAGGTACTGCCGCGCCGGCTTGCCGTGCTGGGGGTGTTTCAGGTTCTGGGCGAAATAGCCCGCGGAAAGCGAATTGACGTGGAGCAGGGTTTCCCGTTCCGAAGGGGCGCCGGTGGAACGCAGGGCGGATTCCGGGATGGTGACGTGATAGCGCGCCGCCAGTTTCTTCACCGCCTCGACGAAGGTGAGGTCCTCCGTCTCCATCAGGAACTTGAATACGTTGCCGCCCGCACCGCAACCGAAGCAGTGGTAGATCTGCTTGTCGGGGCTGGCGGTGAACGACGGTGTCTTTTCCTGATGAAACGGGCACAGGCCTTTGTAGTTCTTGCCCGCCTTTTTCAGGTGAACGACGTCGCTGACGACATCGATGATGTCGGCCCGCTGGCGTACGTCTTCAATAACCTGTTCCGGGATGTGCTGTTTCAACGGTAACGGACCGGCTTGTCGAGGATTGATGGATGAGAACCGCCGCTGTTACCGGGGTTCCATTGCCTTTGGGTTGTGAGTGGGACTGTGGCGTACGGGAACGTTCACCCAGCCAGCATTTCCGTGACAAGCGATCGAATCCGGTCGCCATCCGCCCGGCCTTTGAATTCCGGTGCGACGACCTTCATCACCTTTCCCATGTCTTTGGGAGATTGCGCGCCGGTTTCGGCAATGACTTCCTGAATGCGTTTGCGCAATGCATCCTCCCCCACCTGTTCCGGCAGATAGTCTGCCAGAATGGCCATTTCCTGCTCTTCCTTTTCTTTCAGATCGGCGCGGCCGCCTTTTTCATAAAGCACTGCGGCCTCTTTTCTTTTTTTTATCTGGGTGGACAAGAGAGCGGTGATTTCCTCGTCCTCCAGTTCTTTGCGGAGATCGATTTCCCTGTTTTTGATTTCAGCGGAAACCAGACGCAAGGTCTCGACTTTGAGGGATTGCTTTGATTTTAAGGCCTCTTTGAGGTCCTGAAGGAGCTTGTCTTTGAGTCCCATAACCCTTTTCAAATAAACAAAAAAATATAGGGCCGGGTCCGGGTTTTGTCAATAGATGTCCCGCAAAATGAATTTTTTGTAGGATTTTTTCCTACACATAAGCGGAAACTGATTGATAATATTAGGGCTAATGGGTGCTTGAAAAAACAGCACCCTCAAAATGGGGGGCACCCACCAAGACATTTTTGTCGTCGGCCCGGGACGGCGGTACAATTCAAAATCTGTACGCCAAAAGGTTGTATTTGTTATGCAAGTTGAATTTCCTGTTATTTAGGGAGGTTGATTGATCTTGAAACGGTATCTCTTGAAAAGCCTCGCGTTGATCTGGGTGGCGGCCGCTTTGCCGGTCTATGCGGAAACCGGGAACGGCGCTAACATTTTCCAGGCCATGGAAGAGGAGATGGCCCGCTCAATGAAAGAGCTCAAGGTGGACGACTTTGGTCCGCCTTATTTCATCAATTACCAGGTGCGGCATCACGACCGCGCGGAAGTGGTGGCCACCTTCGGCGCGCTTCTGGAATCGGACATCAAGCAGAAGCAGACGCTGTTTGTGGACGTGAAGGTGGGCAAGCCGGAGTTCGACAGCTCGCATCCGCAAAGCCATCAGTACGTCACCGAGTCGCTGATTCCGCTGGATCACCACGTCGATGCGCTCCGGCGCGCCCTGTGGTATGAAACCGATCTGCGCTACAAGCAGGCCATCGTCAACCTGCTGAAGAAGAAAGGGCGGTTCATCAGTGGGGTGGAAAGCCACGAGATCGCCGACTTCTCCCCCGGCAAGCCGCCGCGGGAACGGTTGGGACCGATTCCTGAATGGAAGCCGCGCATGGAAGAATGGGAGGCGCTGGCCAAAACCGTCTCCGAGCGGTTCCACCACGCGGAGGATATCGAGAAGTCCAAGGTCGAGGTGTACGCCAACCGCACCATCCGGTACTACTACGATTCCGAAGGCAACAAGATCCGTGAAGGCAAACTGCACTACGGCATTGTCATCGATGGCTGGGTGCGCTCTTCGGAGGGTGACCGCCTGCATGACGAGGAATCCGTTTACCTGCAGGCAGGCGACGCTTTCCCCACCGAGGAAGAACTGCTGGCGCGGGCCGACCGGCTGATCGATTCCCTGCAGAAGTTGAAGCGGGCGCCGCGCATGGACCCGTACATCGGTCCGGCCATTTTCAGTCCGGATGCCACGGCGGTGCTGTTCCATGAAGCGCTGGGCCACCGGCTGGAAGGCGACCGCCTGCGGCAGGACCGCGATGGCAAGACCTTCCTCAAGAAAATCGGGCGGCGCATTCTGCCGGAGTTTTTGTCCGTGACGGACAACCCGGAGATGACCCGCTTCCAGGGCACGCCTTTGCTCGGTCATTACCGGTTCGACGACGAGGGGCAGGAAAGTGAAGAGGTGGTGCTGGTGGAAAAAGGCACCTTACAGAACTTTCTCCTCACGCGCATGCCGGTGCTGGGTTTCAGCCACACCAACGGCCACGCTCGCGGTGATGGTGTGCACGCGCCCATGTCGCGCATGAGCAATTTCATCATCGAGTCCAAGTCGCAGGTGGATGCGGCGACGTTGAAGCAGAAGCTCATCGAGGAAGTTCAGCGGCAGGGCAAGCCCTTCGGCCTGTTCGTGAAAAAGATCATCGGCGGCGAGACGCACACCGAGGGCAGTGGATTCCAAGTGTTCAAGGGAGAACCGCTGTATCTCTACAAAGTGTATCCCGATGGACAGGAGGAATTGGTGCGCGGTGTTGATTTTGTGGGCACGCCGCTCTCAATGATCGGCAAGATCATGGTCACCGGGCAGGACCGGGAAGTGCTCAATGGGTTCTGTAGTGCGGAATCCGGGTCGATTCCCGTCACCAGCATCGCCCCCAGCGTGCTGTTGCGTGAGGTGGAGTTGCAGGGCGCGAAGAAGGTACGCGTGCGCCCGCCGATCCTCGCGCCGCCTGTGGTGTCCGCGTCGATGCAGTGAGCTTTTTCAGCAAAATAAAAAACGGCCGGGAGATGTCTCCCGGCCGTTTTTCAGACCCATCCTTCCCAAACTTCAGGCCGGCTTTCCGATTTTGGGGAAGTTGACGCCTTCGGTTTCAAGTTTTAATACCCGGAAAGCCGACCCAGCCAAACGACGTTGACTCACTTACAGATGACCTTCAACTTAGCTTTGCCCATCGTGGCATTCACGATGCGCGCCTCGTCGAAGAGGGGGCCTTTGGTCGGTCCCCGTTCACCCGGGGCTACGGCGAAAATCGAGACGCCGTCTTTTTTATAGCCCAGCGTCTCATTGGGTTCCAACTGGTCCCAATCGTAATTGTCACCATTACCCCGGGCGATCCGGACCCGGGCCATTTCATCCCCGCTCAGATTCTGAACGGTGATGTCCTTGTTGCAAAAGGCCGTGGTCCCAGGCTCCAGGATCATTTCTTCGTTGTTCATGCCTTCCACAAACCAGGGCTCGACAGTCTTTTCACCCGCGCCCAGTGCCGTGCTGGCGCTGAACGCTAGCATGGAACAAATTGCGATGCCGGTAAAAAGTGTTTTCGTCCCTCTCATGAATAACCTCCAATCTGTATCCAATGAAGGACCCGCTCACGCGGGCCCGGTTTAAAAGTGTGAGGCCAAACAAGCCAAGCAAAGTTGACTTACTTGCAAAGCACCTTCAATTTCGCACTGCCCATGGTTCCATTGACAATGCGGGTTTCATCCACATGCTGGCGGGATCCAGCGTCGCCAGAAAAAATCGACGTACCGTCTTTTTTGTATCCGAGGGATTTCATGGGGTCGATCTGATCCCAGTCATAATTGTCCCCGTTGCCCCGGATGATCTGTACGTGCGCTTCTTCACTGTCACTCATGTTTTGAACCGTAATATCCTTGTTGCAGTAGGCCGTGGTGCCCGGTTCCAAAATCGTTTCCGCCTGGTTGTAGCCCTCAAGGAACCAAGGTTCGACCGTCATCTCCTCCGCTCCAGCGGAGTTGGCGCCGAAAACCGCCATGGCACCGATCAACGCAAACGCCAAAACCGCTTTCTTGCTTTTCATGGAAAGACCTCCATCCTCACTTTTTGTATGTGATGTTGTTATTTAGGCAGGCTCATTCCCAAAAACGGGAAATCCTCTCTATTCCAGAATCAATACAAATTGGATGCCAAACCGAGGGATGGCTGTAACACCTTGATTTGATTCTCTTTGTAAATTGGGGAGTTAAAAGGAGAGTGGCGAAAACCGGCCAAATTCCGCCCAAATTGAGTAGGTTTTCTGTAAGTACTTGTTTTTGCTGACTATCACTTTGGCGGAATTCCACCGAGTCGACGAAAATTAGCCACCGGTTTGCGGGGTGCCTATATTGGTTTTATAACCTTTTATCAAGGTATTTTCGATATTCCTCGCTTATAGAGGTGAGTGAAATGAAGTTTGATCTGCATCAGGTTCTCGATTCGGCGCGGGACGGCATTTTCATCGTGGGGCGGGACCACCGGCTGGTTCTGTTCAACCATGCCTGCGAGGAGTTGTACAACGTATCCCGCGAGGATGTGATCAACAAGGCCTGCTGGAAGCTCTCGGATTTTGAAAAAAGCTGGCGGGAGGCGGCCAGCGCGGGCGGTCGCATTTCTTATGGCGAATTGGGTGCGAAAAAAGAACGCATGGTCCTGCCGCACAAAAGCGGCAAGCAGGTGTGGGTGGAAACCATCTACACCCCCATCCTCGATGAAGAGACCAATGAAATCGCCTACGTCATGGGTGTGATCAAGGACATCACCGAGCTCAAGGACATGGAGCGCGAGAAGGAACGCCTGCAGATGGAGATCGGCAAGATCCGCGGCGAGTTGGGATCGAAGTACGACTTCTCCAGCATCATCGGCCGTTCGACGCCGATCATGCAGGTCATGAAGCTGGCCGCCGAAGTGGCGCAGGAAAACACGACGGTGATGCTGGTGGGGGAAAGCGGCACGGGGAAGGAACTGGTGGCCAAGGCCATCCACTACAACAGCCGCCGCGCGGACAAACCGTTTGTCGCGCTCAACTGTTCGGCGTTTCCGGAAACATTGATCGAAAGCGAATTGTTCGGTTACGAAAAAGGCGCGTTCACCGGCGCGGAAAAAGCCAAGCCGGGCAAAATCCAACTCGCCTACGGCGGCACGCTGTTTCTGGACGAAGTGACGGAGATGTCGCCGGCGACGCAGGCGAAGATTCTGCGCGTCATCCAGGAACGCGAGTTCGAACCGCTGGGCTCGGTGAAACCGCAACGCGCGGACATCCGCATCATCGCCGCCACCAACAAGGATCTGGAAGCGCTGGTGGAGAAAGGGCAGTTCCGCGACGACCTGTTCTACCGCCTGTTCGTGTACCCGATCACGATCCCGCCCCTGCGCGAGCGGCCGGAAGACCTGGAGCCGCTCATCGAGCACCTGCTGGAAAAGTTCAACCACGACATGGCCAAGCGCATACAGGGCATCGCGCCGGAGGCCCTGCAGATGCTGAAGAACTACCACTGGCCCGGCAACGTGCGCGAACTGCAGAATGTGATGGAACGGCTGATGATCCTGTCCAAGGGAGAAACCATTCAGGTGGACGACCTGCCCCATTACATCGTGGAGGCCATGAAGCTGAGCCATTCCCGCGAGCCGGGAACGGGCGACGGCATTCCCCCGGGATTTTCGCTGGAGAATTCAGTCAACCGGTTTGAAAGCAGAATCATTCAGCAGGCGCTTCAGCAGTGCGGCCAGAACAAGTCGCGCGCGGCGAACCTGCTGGGCCTGTCGCGGTCCACGTTCCGTTACAAGCTGTCGCGGTTGAAGGGGCTTATAAACCGGAACTGAGCGTGGTCAGTACATCAGGTATTCGCGGCGGAGTGGCAGGAAGGCCTGCGTGTCCGGCTCCCACGACTGTTCGATATCGAGCAGGGAGAGGTCCGCGCCGAGCAGGCGTTCCCGCAATTCGGCGTTGCCGTACAACAGGTCGATCGCCGGAATGTCGGTGATGAATTCATAGGGTTTGTCACGCCAGGCGAACACTTCAGGAAACTCCTGCGAGATGGCGCGCAGGATGGCGATGCCGGTGATGAGCGGTTTGAAGCGTTCCCGGTGCGTGACCTGCAAGAACACCCCCGCGCACACCTCGCCCTGATGCTTTTGGAATCCCGGTTTGAAATACCGTGGAAGAAACTGCACGCCCGGCAGGTTTTTGCGGTTCAAGCGTTCCGCCAGCCGGTAGGCATCGATTCCCGGCGCGCCGCATTGCTCGAAGGGCAGGGTGGTGCCGCGGCCTTCCGACAACTGCGTCGCCTCCAGCAGGCACATGCCGGGATACACGGTCGCCGTGGACACGGTCGGCATGTTGGGCGAGGGCGCCATCCACGGCAGGCCGGTTTCGTCGTACCACATGTCGCGGTGCCAGCCTTCCATGTGAACCACGCCCAGGTCGCACCCGATTTCGAAATGTTCGTTGAACAGGCAGGCCAGCTCGCCCGCCGTCATGCCGTGGCGGTTGAGGATGGGGTACTGCCCGACGAACGATTGAAACCCGTCGCTCACGCAATTGCCTTCCACCTGGTGACCGTTGATGGGGTTCGGCCGGTCGCACACCACCATGCGCACCCCCGCTTTCTTGCAGGCTTCCATGCAGAACGCCATCGTGTAAATAAACGTGTAGTAGCGCGAACCGATGTCCTGGATGTCGAACACCACGGTGTCGAGATCGGCGAACAATTCGGCTGAGGGGCGCAGGGAGGCTTCGTCGTGTCCGTACAGGCTGTGGATGGCGAGGCCGGTGCCGGGATCGACGGAGGAGTCGACCGACTCCATGTCCTGCGCCACGCCGTAGAGCCCGTGCTCCGGAGCCAGCAGTTTCGCCAGCTCGATTTCATCGTGTTCCTGGAAATGGAGCCAGCCGTAGCGCCCGTCGCCGGCAATGCAGGTGTGGTTGGCGACCAGCCCCACGCGCCTGCCTTTGAGGATATGAAACGGGTCGGCCAGCAGACGGTCCAGGCCGGTTTTGACGTGAGTCATGGTGTGCCTGCTTTCGCTCGGTCCCTATGTGGATGAGGGAAACTTGTATCTCTTGGGTATTACGATGATATTGGATTCCTTGTCTACATGAAACCGTTTTTCGTCTTCGGCGGGGTCGTAGCCGATCACCGTGCCCGGCGGCACAAAAACGTCCTTGTCGATGATGGCCATGTTGATCTTGCAGTTGGGACCGATGTGCACGCGGTCCATGAGGATGGAATTGATGACCGCCGCCCCGCCTTCCACCATCACGCTTCTTCCCAGCACGCAGTCCTGCACGATGCCGCCGCTGATGATGCTTCCTTCCGACACCAGGCTGTTCACCGCCTGTCCGCGCCGCCCATCCACATTGAACACGAACTTCGCCGGCGGCAGGCCGAACGAGGTGGTCTTGATCGGCCACTTGCGGTTGTACAGGTTGAAGATCGGCTTTATGTTGCGCAGGTCCATGTTCGCTTCCCAGTAACTGCCGATGGTGCCGACGTCGCGCCAGTAGCCGATTTCCTCCTCGGTGATGTCCGGCACACGGTTGGTCGCGAAGTCGTAGGCGTACACCGCGTGGTCGCCGAACACCGAAGGCAGGATGTCCTTGCCGAAATCGTGGGAAGATTCCACCTTGTCCGCGTCGGCAAACAACACTTCGGTCAGAAACTTGGCGTTGAACAGGTAGTTGCCCATCGAGACGTAGGCGAGGTTCGGCCGGTCCGGGATGGGCGTCGGCTTTTTCGGCTTTTCCTGAAACCCGATGACGCGTCCGTGTTTGTCCACCTGGATCACGCCGAACTGATGCGCCTGGTCCAACGGCACCGGGATGGCGGAGATGGTGACGTCCGCCTGCTTTTCCGTGTGGTACTGCACCATCTGCTGGATATCCATGCGGTAGATGTGGTCCGCGCCGAAGATGGCGACCAGATCGAAGTCCCGGTCCTGCACCAGGTTGATGTTCTGGTAAATGGCGTCGGCGGTGCCGCGATACCAGCTTTCGCCGGTGCGCTTCTGCGCCGGAACGGGCAGGATGAAATGGTCGGCCAGAATCGAGCTGAACCGCCAGCCTTCCTGCAGGTGTTCGGTGAGCGACTGGCTTTTGAACTGGGTGAGGACGTAGATGGCGTAGATACGGGAGTTGATGAAGTTGCTGAGGACGATATCGATCAGCCTGTACTTGCCGCCGAAGGGGACGGCGGGTTTGGCCCGTTCGGCGGTCAGCGGGTACAGGCGGCTTCCCTCGCCCCCGGCCATGATCATGCCCAGAATTTTCATCGTGTTTGTGCTCCAGTTCGTAAAAAGGGGAAAAGGGGAATTGCCCAACCGTTCTTATTTTAATGCTTTTGGATTGAATAGCAATCGACAGGCATGGGAATTCAACTTGATTTCAGATTTGGCCATTGTGTACAATCGCCGCATGAATCTCAAAAGCTGGATCAGCGCAGGGTTAATCTTTTTGGTGTGTTGCGTGGCTTCTGCCGCTTCGGCATCCCCGCACGGCCACACCATGGAGAAGTCCCCGTTTGCCAAAAAGCACGGGGTGCACGCCCTGCACTGCGCTCTTATGGGCCACGACATTCACAACCCCTGCCCGCATTACACGCCCCAGCGGGCCTTGCATGATCGTTGCGAATTGTCCAGCGACTGCCCGCACCCGGCCCAGCCGGCTCCTTCCCAACGGCTTGGGTTTTCCTTTTCGATGGCATTGAATGCCGTTCCGGCGGAAATCCGCACCGCGCACGCGGTGTTGTGTCTGGATCCCAACCCGCCTCTCTCCCTTCAAGGTTTTAGTTTTCTTCCCGAGCATCCTCCCCGGCGTTCCTGAAAATTCCTTGTTGAATCACTGACCCGATTGCAAACGCACTCGGAGTGTATCCCCGTATTGCGGATTGCACCGGAGGCGGCGGTTTATCCGTGTCCGGCGCGGGTTGGAATTTCTGGAACCCTGATGATTGCGGATTCTGCTCATGAAACACGCTCGTGTTGTTTTGATATTTTGTTTTGTTTTTTTAATGGGTTTTGTTCCCGGTCCCGTTTGGGCGGAAAGTACGGAGAAACCCATTTCGCTCGATGACCTGGAAGATCAGGAACTGAAGGCGGATGCGTTGGAGGATTTGAATGTCAATCCCCTGCAACAGCGGCTGTCGGGCAAGGCGTATGATGACCCGGCCCTTCAAACGCAGATCACGGGTTATGCCGTGACTTCGTACAAGTACAACGACAGCGGTGTCGGCCATCATGACATCGGCAACGAAATGCACTTCGGCCAGAGCTCGGCCGAGACCAACGACTTCGCCTTCGACGTCATCGCCTTCGGCTTCACCCGCCGGTTTTCCGACTGGGCTTGGGTGAACGCGTCGGTGGAGGTCGGTTTGCACAACGGTCACGACGGCGTGGAAACCGAAGTCGGACTGGACCAGGGAGACATCAACCTGATGGCGCCCATTGGCAACGGCCTGGTCTTCACCCTGGGAAAGATCAACTCGCCGGTCAGTTTTGAGCCGGAGGACGCGCCGTTCCTTTTGCAGACCACGCAGTCGCTGGCATACCAGTTTGCCTCGCCGGTGAAGATGACAGGTGCCATGGTCACCTATCCCCTGGGATTGAACCTGGAGGTGCGCGGCATGGTGTTCAACGGCTGGCAGGACACCGGCGACAACAACGACGGCACCAGCGGCCTGTTCCAGATCGGTTACGCGCCGTACTACTGGCTGAACACCAAGTGGTCGTACCTGTGGGGACCGGAAACCTCCGGTAACGATCACGACGCCCGGCAGGTGCTGGATTTCGTCGCCACCATCACGCCGTTCAAGGACTGGCTGATCGGCATGGAGTTGGCCTACGGCTGGGACAACAACCTGTCCACGGTGAATCCCGGCCAGGATGCGAAGTGGTGGGCCGGGCAGGCCACGGTGCATCACGACTTCACCCGCTGGTTCGCCACCACGGTGCGGTACAGCTTTTTTGACGACCGCGGCGGCCGGCCGGACCTGCACGATTCCCAGAAACGCACCATGCAGGAGATCACCTTTGCACCGATCTTCCACCTGTCCCCCGATTTCATGGGGTACATGGGCATGGGCATGATCCCGCAGTCGCAACATCTGGTTTCGGCGATCGACCTGCGGTTCGAGTACCGACGCGATTGGGTCGACGAAGAGGGCCCCGGGTCCTTCTTTGAAGATGAAAAAGGCAATCCGACCGATTTCCGCAACGCGTTCTTTGTGGAGTTGGTAGCGAGATTCTGACCATGAATTGGACTTCATTGCATGAAATGTGGGTTTTGCCATACAGGCATATGAAAACCTAGGAGAAACGATGATGAAGAAAATGATTTTAACTGCAAGCATTCTGTTACTGATCGGGCTTCTGGTTCAGCCGGTGTGGGCGCACGTCACACCCAATGTGCGCCTGCTCACCACGCGTGAAACCGTCTCGCAATTGTTGCCCAAGGGCAATCTGTTCGTGAAGAAGGTCAAGCTCACCGAGGATCAGCAAAAGAAGTTGAATTCCTACGACAACTGGAGAACGCAGGTAGATGAGTTCAAGTTTTACATCAGCCGAGACAAGCAGGACAAGCTCATCCGGAGCATGGTGTCGATGACTCAGATCACCCGTCATGGTCCGCTGGTGGTCGCCGTTGCCCTGAATCCTGACGGCACCGTGGCCGACGCGCTGGTCACCGATTCCATGATGGAACCCATGACCTGGGTGTCGCCGATTTTGAAATCCGATTTCATGAAATCGTTCCGGGGGAGGGGTAGTGATATGTCGTTGAAGCTGGCTGACAAATGGAAAGAACAATTCTCGGGCATCAGCCAGGACTTCGCCCGGGTCATTGCCAATGCCGTGAAAGAAGCTGCCCAGTTGTACGAGGTCGTCTTCAAAAGCGGTTCGTGAACCGTTCCGGGCTTCCGGGGGAGTACAATGGTATTAGGCCGGTCAAGCGGGAGGGAATCGCTCGGCCGACATTGGCAATGCTTTCAGGAGTCGCTGAGGATGGAACGGGCTAACAAACATTCAAAAAGGAAAACAGGCGTTCTGTTTGCGGCGGCGTTGATGCTGTGCGTGATTATGGGGATCGCGGCCACGGCTTGGGCGGATGACTTCATGCGTCCGGTCATCCGTTACCTCACGCTGAAAGAAACGGTCGAAGCCCTGTTGCCGTCTGCGGAGGAGTTGAGCAAGCGCAACGTTCAGCTTTCACATCGCAAGCTGGAAAAACTGCGCCGTCTCAAAAACTGGGACACGAACGACGACACCTTCGTCTTCTTCCACGCCAAAACGAAGGAAGGCAGAATCACGCGGACGCTGGTCACTTTCCGCGAATACATCCGGCAGGGCGGAGTCCTGCTGATGGCGGTGTCGCTGGACAACGACGGCCGCATCCTGGAGGTGCGCCTGATGGAAGCGCCCAACTTCGTGATCCAGTGGATCCAACCTATATTGAGAAGCGATTACCTGGATTCTTTCAAGGGCAAGGATCACCGGCTGGACCTGGAACTCGGCCCCGAGTACCGCGACCGGTTTTCCGGCATCACCCAGCAGTTCGCACTGAAAATGGCCAACGCTGTGAAAAAATCGGCGCAGTTGTTCATGGTGGAATTTTACGTGAAGTGAATGCGGAGACCGGGAGAGGTCAGCGTGGCTGAGGCCAGTAGGTCTGCGGCGGCCGGGTGGGGTCGGGCCGCTTCTTGCTGAAGAATTCCTCGAGCAGCGCAAACGAGTCGCGCCAGGTGACGTTCAGGTGCGCGATGTGCACGAAGCGATCGAGGATGTGTTGCGCGCGGAAGTCCCCGGTGAGGTAAATGTTGTTGCCGAGCGTCCAGGTCTTGATGATCCCCGCCTCCTGAAAATCCTCCGCCTTGTAAAACGGATCGCCCTTGGCCAAGGGCACGCCGGGCTGGGTGACGTCGCCCCTCGGCGAATTGAAATGCGCGCTGCCGCCTTCCCAGAACAGGCCGTATACGTAAGTGTCCCACACCGTGGCGAACACGCGAAGCGCCACGCCTTCGTCATCCACCTGCGGCAGGCCGGGGGGATCGTCCTGGTTGACCAGGTAGTGGATGGTGAAGCCGATATTGTCCAGAAAACTGCCGGGGTGTGCGATCTTGCTGTGGTGGTAGGTGTAACCGGTGCCGAAGCCGTAGCTCAGGTTGTTCCACACGCCGGGACCGCTGTTCTTCTGCCCGCCCAGGTGCACCCAGTAAATCTGCGCGTCCACCATGAAGCCGCCCGCCTTCAACTGCGTGTAGTTGCCCACCGCCAGCTTTTCCCGTTTCGTCTGCGTCTCCCGCTCCTCCCAGCTCAGCCACGTGTCTTGAAGGATGTGTTGCGTGTCGCCGCGGATCTGGAAGCCCTGCTCGATGGGCTCGATATAACGCAGGTTGTCGTTGAAGAACGCGTCGTGCAGGGGATGGTTCCGGTCGATGGTGCCGGCGGTGAACTGCCAGCCCGGAGCGAATCCCCAGTGCAGGGAGATGATGGGATCGACGCCGGAGACGCGGTCGTCCTCGCCGAAGGGGAAATCGAAAAACGCGCCGACGTCCACCGCCACCGCCGGTGCGATGGCGTAACGGAAGTAGGTTTTGGTCTGGTTGCCGATCAGCGTGAAGCCTTCATTGATGGCGTCGATGTTCGTGTGTTCCTGGTTGTACACGAAGGTCTGGTTTTCCACCACAAAGTGGAGCGGGGAATCCGCCATCGCGGGGCGCGGCACCATCAGGAACAAGCATCCGGTCAGCCACAGGGCCAGAAATCCGGTGGCGGTCCTCAAAAACGGTCGATTGGAATTGGGAATGGGGATCAACGCGGTCAGCGACTCGAAAGTGCCACGGGGAGTGGCGGGGTCCATAACAAACAAGAGCCGTACCTTACCATTAAAAGCGGACGGGTGGGAGAGAAAGATGTGGGATGGAACTCCGCCCGGAACGCCGACAGTCCCTGGCCTCTCCAGCGCGGTGAGTGGTGTCCGTCGCTCACCGGTAACTTATAACTGATTGATTTTTAAAATTATATTTGATTTGCGATCAGGTGTCAACCGGAATTGGTAAATCCTCCCGGTGGATTGGCTCGAATTTCACCCTCCATAACGGGCAAAAAAAATCCCCGGTCCCAAACGGGACCGGGGACTCTATTCAAAAAGGAGGGGGGCTTACATCATGCCGCCCATGCCTCCCATTCCGCCCATGCCTCCCATGCCGCCGCCGTGGGCGTGGCCATGGTCGTCTTTCTCTTCCGGCAGGTCGGTGATCATTGCTTCCGTGGTCAGCAACAGGGCGGAGATGCTGGCCGCGTTCTGCAATGCAGTGCGGGTGACCTTCGCCGGGTCGATGATGCCTTCCTTCAGCATGTCCACGTACTCGCCGGTGCGGGCGTCGAAGCCGTTCGAGCCCTTCAGGCTTTTCACCTTCTCGACGATCACGGTGCCTTCTTCACCGGCATTGGCGGCAATCTGCCGAACCGGCTCTTCCAGGGCGCGGCGGATGATCTTCACGCCCAGGTTGTAGTCGTGAGTGCCATTGAGCTTGTCGAGCACGTTGAGACAGCGCAGGTACGCCACGCCGCCGCCGGGCACGATGCCTTCCTCGACCGCCGCACGGGTTGCGTGCAGGGCGTCCTCGACGCGGGCTTTCTTCTCCTTCATCTCGGTCTCGGTGGCTGCACCGACCTTGATGATGGCGACGCCGCCGACCAGCTTCGCGAGGCGTTCCTGCAGTTTCTCGCGGTCGTAGTCGGAGGTGGTCTCATCGATCTGTGCGCGGATCTGTTTGACCCGGGACTGGATCTCGGAAGGTTTGCCCTTGCCGTCCACGATCACCGTGTTGTCCTTGTCGATGGTGACGCGCTTGGCGCGGCCCAGATCGTCCAAGGTGATGTTCTCCAGTTTCACACCAATGTCCTCGGTGATCACCTGGCCGCCGGTCAGGATGGCGATGTCGTTCAACATGTCCTTCCTGCGATCACCGAAGCCCGGAGCCTTGACGGCGCAGACGTTCAGGGTGCCGCGCAGCTTGTTGACCACCAGGGTCGCCAGCGCTTCACCTTCCACCTCTTCGGCCACGATGACCAGCGGCTTGCCGCCCTTGGCCACCTTCTCGAGAACCGGCAGGAGGTCTTTCATGCTGGAGATTTTCTTCTCGTGCAGGAGCAGGTAAGCGTCTTCCAGAACCGCTTCCATGCGCTCCGCATCGGTGACGAAGTAGGGCGACAGGTAACCGCGGTCGAACTGCATGCCTTCCACGATTTCCAGTGCGGTCTCCATGCTCTTCGCCTCTTCGACGGTGATGACGCCGTCTTTACCGACTTTGTCCATGGCTTCGGAGATGATTTCGCCGATGGCGGTGTCGTGGTTGGCGGAGATGGTGCCGACCTGGGCGATTTCCTTCTTGTCCTTGGTCGGTTTGGAGAGCTTCTGGATGGCGGGGATCACTGCGGCCACGGCGTCTTCGATACCCTTCTTGATTTCCATCGGGTTGGCGCCGGCGGTGACGTTCTTCATGCCTTCGCGGAAAATGGCCTGCGCCAGAACGGTCGCCGTGGTGGTGCCGTCACCGGCGTTGTCGCTGGTCTTGCTGGCGACTTCGTTGACCATCTGCGCGCCCATGTTCTCGAACGGATTTTTCAGTTCGATTTCCTTGGCCACGGTCACGCCGTCCTTGGTGATCAACGGAGAGCCGAATTTCTTGTCGATGACCACGTTGCGGCCCTTGGGGCCGAGGGTCAGCTTTACGGTGTCGGCGAGCTGGTTGACGCCGGACAGAATCTTGTGTCGTGCTTCCTCGTCATATACGATTTGTTTTGCCATTGTTATATCGTACTCCTCTAGTAGGGGGTTGTCGTTTGAATTACTTGCTGTCGATCACGCCCAGGATGTCGTCTTCCCGCATCAGCAGGAAATCCTCGTTGTCGATCTTCACTTCCGTGCCGCCGTATTTGCTGTACAGCACCTTGTCGCCAACTTTGACATCCGGAGTGACGCGTTTTCCGTCTTCACCGATCCGGCCCGGGCCGACGGCTTTCACTCGGCCTTCCGTGGGCGCATCCTTGGCGGAATCGGGAATGATGATCCCCCCTTTTCGGATTTCCTTCTCCCGAATGGGTTGCACCAGAATACGGTCTTGCAATGGACGAATGTTCATAGAACTGTGCTCCTTCCCAAAAAATGATAAACTTGGAATCCAGTAAACTGGATTGGTGATGGTGGGCGTCCGCCTGCAACGCCGCGTTAGTGACTAACTCTATATAAAATAATAAGTTATTTGTTTCGGCTTGGGTCGAATATGCAAGGGTTAGCACTCTGTGAGGGAGAGTGCCAGCAATGTTGGTCTTATATAAGACGCCTTCCTGCAAAGGCAAGGTGCCGGATGAAAAAAATGAAAAAAATATTACGAGTCCCCTAAATGACAAAAAAACAACCGTCTAAAGAGCTGGAAGTGTTCACCAATCCCAATCCGGACCGGGATTACGAGATCGATATGGAGTGCCCGGAGTTCACCTGCCTGTGCCCGAAGACCGGCCAGCCGGATTTCGCCACCATCGACATCACCTACATTCCCGACAAGCTGTGCCTCGAGCTCAAGTCGCTCAAGCTCTATCTGTGGTCGTACCGCAACGAAGGGGCGTTTCATGAAAAGGTGATCAACCAGATCCTCGATGACCTGGTGAAGGCCTGCCGGCCGCGCTACATGCAGGTGGTGGGCGAGTTCAACGTGCGCGGCGGCATCTACACCACGGTATCGGCGGAGCACTACGGCAAGAGCGGACCGAAACCGAAATCGAAAACCAAACGCCCGTCGTCATAAAAAACGGTGCGGCAATCGCTACGGAGCGGGAGCGCAATCATGTGGATCAGAGAGGGTGAATGTCATCAATGCGGCGAGTGTTGCAAAACGGTGAACGTGACCGTGGTGCGGGACGTCACTCTGCGCCAGCACGGCAGTGTTGAGGAACTGGAGCGTTATCTGAAATACCGCGGCATTCAGCTGGTGGGTGAGGACGTGGACAACAATTATCTGTTCTACGCCATTCCCATTCCCTGCGACCAGTTGACGGACGGCAACCACTGCCGGGTGCACGGCACGCCGGACAAGCCTCTGCTCTGCATGAAGTACCCGGCGGAGCCGGACGACATCGAGCAATGCGGTTACACGTTCCGCCGCGCGACGGTGCTGGATCGGGTGGGTCCATGACGGAACGGTTTGTCGAAAACGAAGACGGCACGGTGACCGACACCGCAACCGGCCTCATGTGGCAACAGAGTTACCACTACGCCGAGACCGGCAACTACTGCTCGTGGTACGAGGCCAACGATTACATCGCGCACCTCAATCAAATCCGGTTGGGCGGGCATTCGGACTGGCGTCTGCCCGACCGGCTGGAGATGCAGAGCTTGTACGAGATCGCGCACACGTTCGAGTCGCGCGGCCGCACGTACACCCTGCACATCGACCCGGTGTTCGAGTTCGGCTACGGCAGTTGTTTCTGGACGTGGCGCTCGCGCCTGTCCGGTGCGCTGGGGTTCGAGTTCGATGCGGGCAACCGGCACTGGTACCCGAAGGCCAGTTTTTCCGGCACCGTGCGGGCGGTGCGTGGCGATATGAATCCTTTTCTCCTGTTACGTCATCATGAAACGAACGCGCACGCCGCGTAGCGGAGGTGCCGGGCCGGGCGGCAAACCCACGGCCCAGCAGATCGCGCGCGAGAAGCAGAAAGCGAAGGACCTGCGCCAGTCCACCTGGTGGCGGGTGCAGATCGACCGCGGTGTGTGCCATTTCTGCGGCGAGACGTTCGACAAAAAGGACCTGACGATGGATCACTTGGTGCCGCTGGCGCGCGGCGGTAAAAGCACCAAGGGCAACGTGGTGGTGGCGTGCAAGCCGTGCAACAATGAAAAGAAGTATTACACCCCGGCGGAGATGATATTAAAAAACAAGCTGGGCGGGGACGTTCAATTCTGATTGGAAAGGAAGACGGTCGGCATGGGAGAAGACAAAATGCTGAAGATCATGGGCTGGGGCACCTTGGTGGTCATCGTTTTGGGACTGGTGCTGTTCCTGTTCAAAACCTGAACGCCCGCCCGAACACAGCCGTCTTCCCCGTTTCCGCCGCAGTCCCGCAACCGGATCAGGTGGGGATGTCCATGCTTTTGGGCGGGGCCTGGATGGTGGGGTTGTCCTGCGCCATGAGGGCTTCGTAACGCGGGTCCACGCTTTCTTTTTTTTCCGCTTCCCGTTTGCAGATGCGCGACTCGCACACCAGCACGATGTGGTAACCCAGCTTCGAGCGGATGGGCTCCGGGATCACAAACTTTTCGCACTTCAGGATGGCGTCCCTGAGGTCCGGCGTCATGGCTTCCTCCGACACCTCCATGTTGGGATAGATCCAGTCGAGATCGCCGCCGATGATGCGGGAAGGGCAGGTGCTGTACTTCTTCGCGAATTTGGCGAAAAACTTTTCCACCTTGTCGCGGTCGATGAATTCCTTGTCCGGGTCGTTGCTCGGCTGTTCGGCGAGTTCTTTTTGAAAATCGACAATCGTCTGGCGCACCAGGTCCGCCGCTTCCTTGGACGAAACCAGGATGTGGCGCGTGCGGTGCTCCAGCGGTTTGCTGGTCTGGATTTTCGCCTTCTTCGGCTTGAACACCTTGCGCGGCGGTTTCACCGGCGGCTTTTTGGGTTTTTCACTCTCGGCCTTTTCCGGAACCTTCGGTTCCTTCGCCGTCAAATCCCGCTGGTAAATGGTCTGTTCCGGTTCTTGGGGTTGTTCGGTATCCGACATCTCAACACCTCAATCCAGTTTTCCGTTTTCCATTGATGGTCGATGGTTCATTTTATCGCACCCCGACCCGCCTACGATACCTTTTTTGAAGATCCATACCACACCGATTCCAGGTAATTCAAAACCGCGCCCTCGGTATTGCTCCCGATCACTTCATGAGCGGCCTGTTTGACCTCCGGCAGGGCATTGGCGACGGCGATGGATTTTCCCGCGATCTTGAACATTTCGAGGTCGTTCAAATAATCTCCGAACACGACCACCCGGTTCAAGGGAATGCCCAGTTGTTCGGCCAGCTGGTCCAGCATGCTTCCCTTGTTCGCGCCCTTGTGGAACGCCTGCAACCAGTAATAACCCGGGTGCGCGATGTCTTCGGCGAAGTACAGGTTGAGTTCGCGGGGGAACTGGCGCTGTAGCGTGTCGTGCACGGGCTGCAGGGCCTCGGGGGTGTCGATCAGGAGAAACCCGGCGATGGCCTCGTTTTCCAGAAATTCGTACTGTTCCACCCGGTGCAGGCGTCCGTCGCCTTCCAGGCTTTTCAGGTATTCCTGCGAACCGTAATTGGTGACGTTGCGGTAGTACAACCGGTTCTGGCCACCATACGCGTATACGAAGGGATCGTCGCTCAGGTGATCGACCATCTCGATCATGGAATGCACCACATGATGTGGAATGAAGTCGCACAACTCCAGGTTGCGGCCGGAATGGAAATCGGTGAGGTACACGCCGTTGAACAGGATCACCGGGATCTCCAGGTTGACGTCGCGCAGGATGGGGTGCGTCGATTCGTAACTGCGCGCCGTGGCGATGGTGAACATGAGACCGTCGTCGATCAGCCGGTTCAGCCGCTCCACCGACTCGGCGGAGAATTCGCTGTGCGGGTCCAGCAGCGTGCCGTCCAGATCGGACACATACAAACAATTTTTGGGATCTTTGATCATCGTTTTAAAATAAGGTGTAAGGAATCGGTAAAGCCGGGGACGAAAGCCTGAAACCTGACTTTGAAGCGAAAACCCTCAAAGGAGATGCACGCATGGACTCCAGACCGGCGCTTGCGAGGAAAGAATCTTCCAAGGTTGCAATCAAATTACCAACCTTACAGCACGGGATCAAGATATTTGCATGCCTGTGCTGGATGTTCGTTGCAACGCCCACGGCGTGGGCGTTCGATTATTCGGCCTGGGACGCTCTGCTCAAAAAACACGTGCTGCCGACCACGCTGGACGGCGTCCGCCTGAACGCTTTTCCTTATAAAGCCCTCAAAAACGACCCCGCCTTTGCAAAGGTGGTTCAGCAGTTCGAAGGTCATTCACCGGACGCGTTGAAAACACGGGAGGAAAAGCTGGCCTTCTGGATCAACGCTTACAACGTGTTCGCGGTGAAGATGGTGCTCGACCATTATCCCGTGGACAGCATTAAGGATGCGGGCGGGTTGTTCGGTTCGGTGTGGAAAAAGCAGGTGGGCACCATCGGCGGCCAGCCGGTCACGCTCGACGAAATCGAGCACGGCATCCTGCGCAAGATGGGAGAGCCGCGCATCCACATGGCCATCGTCTGCGCGTCGGTCAGTTGTCCCGATATCCGCAAGGAGGCCTACTGGCCCGATCGCCTGGAACAGCAACTCACCGATCAGGCGGAACACTTCCTCATGAATCCGGGCAAGGGCCTGCGCGTGGACAAGGAGCGCAAGACGATTTACCTGTCGTCGATCTTCGACTGGTTCAAGGAAGACTTTGAGGCGAAGGGTGGGGTGCGGGCCTACCTCGCGCCATATGTGCCGGAGCGCCACCGCGCCGCGTTGAAAGACTCCGGCTATGACATCGAGTACATGAACTACAACTGGAAGTTGAACACGCTGTAAAGGAAGGAGGGGCGGGAAGGAAACCTTTACCGCTGATCAAAGGCTTCCTCCCCGCCTGGGCTTTGCTTCCTGCCTGCTCAGTCCGCGTGTTTGCGGAGGAACGTCGGGATGTCGTAATTCGACTCGTTGGCCATCGAGTCCGGCGACTCCTTACGGATGGAGGCGGCCAGTTGCTTCAACCCGCTTTTACGGAACAGGGGCGGCCTGGGGGCGCTGGGTTGCGAGTCGCCGCCCACCACCTTTTTGTACGCGATGGCGCTCTCCTGCGGCGCGGCCACCGTCCACTCCTCTTCCACCGTCTCTTCCTCCTGCTGTCCGGATTTTTCGAAGCCCGTGGCGATGACGGTCACGCGCATCTCGCCCTGCAGGTGTTTGTCGATCACCGCGCCGAAGATGATGTGCGCATCCTCGTGCGCATTCTTCTGAATGAGCGACGCCGCTTCCGTGACTTCGTGCAAGGTGAGATCGTCGCCGCCGGTGATGTTGATGAGCACGCCTTTCGCGCCGTCCACCGTGGCTTCGTCGAGGAGCGGGCTGGAGATGGCTTTCTCCGCCGCTTCCACCGCACGGTTTTCGCCGGTCGCTGTACCGCCACCCATCAGCGCCTTGCCCATGCCGGACATGATGGTCTTCACGTCGTTGAAGTCGAGGTTGATCAGCCCCGGAATCACGATCAAATCCGAGATACTGCTCACCGCCTGGCGCAGAACGTCATCGACGTGACTGAACGCGTTGGTCAGCGGGGTGTCCTTCGAGATGAAGCTCAGCAAACGCTGGTTGGGGATGACGATCAACGTATCCACCGCTTCCTTCAAAGCCTGCAAACCCTCTTCCGCCTGCCGTTCGCGCTTGCGTCCTTCGAAGACGAACGGCTTGGTGACGATGCCGACGGTCAGCGCGCCCAGTTCGCGGGCGATGCTGGCGACGATCGGCGCACCGCCGGTGCCGGTGCCGCCACCCATGCCGGCGGTGATGAACACCATGTCCGCACCCTCCAGCATGGCGCGGATCTGGTTCTTGTTTTCCTCGACGGCGAGGCGGCCCATTTCCGGGTTGGAACCTGCGCCCAGCCCCTTGGTCACTTCCGCGCCCACCTGCACCTTGCTCAGGCATGGGGACGATCCCAGCGCCTGCACGTCCGTGTTGACGATGATGAACTCCACTCCCTGGATGTGCGAGCGCACCATGGCATTGACGGCGTTCGATCCGCCTCCGCCGACCCCGACCACCTTGATGCAGGCGGAATACTCGTTATCCTGCTCAAATTCAATCAAGCCCATTTGTTCCTCCTTGTTCATTAAAAGAACTCTTCCATCCAGCCCTTCATGCGGCTGAAAATTTTGTCGAACAGATTCCTTCCCTGGAGCTCCGTATACTTGCCCGCCTTGTAGCAACGGTCTCCGTAAATGATCAATCCCGTGCACGTGGCGTACACCGGATTGTTGACGACGTCGATCAATCCGCCGAGACCCATGGGCGTGCCGATGCGCACCGGCGCCTGGAACACTTCCTCCGCCAGTTCTGCCATGCCCGGCATGGATGCGGAGCCGCCGGTGATGACGATGCCCGACGAGATGTGTTCCTCGAATCCCGACGTCTGGATTTCGTGATTTAGCATTTCAAACATTTCGCGCACCCGCGCCTCGATGATCTCGCTTAAAATCTGCGCCGAGACTTTCATCGCCGGGCGGCCGCCGACGCTCGACACCTCGATGCCCTCGTCTTCCGCGAGCAATGCCGAGTACGCGCATCCGTAAGCGTGTTTGATCTTTTCCGCTTCCGCGTTGGGCGTGCGCAGGCCGATGGCGATGTCGTTGGTCACCTGCGCCCCGGCGATGGCCAGCACCGAGGTGTGCTTGATCGCGCCCTCGTAGAAGATGGCGAGATCGGAGGTGCCGCCGCCGATGTCGATGAGCGCCACGCCCAGTTCCTTTTCATCATTGGAGAGCACCGACTCGCTGGAAGCGAGTTGCTGGAGCACGATGTCCTGCACGCCGAGTCCCGCCTTGTTCACGCACTTGACGATGTTCTGCGCGGAGGTGACGGCGGCGGTGACGATGTGCACCTTCGCTTCCAGGCGCACGCCCGCCATGCCGAGCGGAGTCTTGATGCCGTCCTGGTTGTCGACGATGAACTCCTGCGGCAGAACGTGGATCACCTCGCGGTCCAGCGGGATGGCGATGGCCTTCGCCGCGTCGATCACGCGGTCCACATCCTGCTGGTTGATCTCCTTGTTCTTGACGGCGATGATGCCGTGGCTGTTCATGCTCTTGATGTGACCGCCGGCGATGCCGACAAACACGGACTCGATCTCCGTGCCCGCCATCAGCTCCGCTTCCTCCACGGCGCTTCGTATGGACTCCACGGTGCCGTCGATATTCACCACCACGCCCTTGCGCAGGCCGCGCGAAGGCGACTGGCCGAGCCCGATGATTTCGATTTCACCCTGCGGGCTGACCTCGGCGATGATGCAACAGATCTTGGTGGTGCCGATGTCGAGGCCCACAACGTAATTTTTCTTTTTGGACATGTGCGGGTTTCCCTCCTGTTAGGACTTCTTGATCGGTGTGTCCGTCCCGCCCTCCCACGGCTCGTCGCGGACCACCACGCGGTCCGCAAACGACAGATCGATGAACCGGACCTTCGTGATGTCGGACTGCAATGCTTCCAGAACCACTTTGAAATTGTCGAACCCTTCCGCCAGCCGGTCCACCGCCATGCGAAGCGTCACCTGCCCGGACTTCGAGGTGAACACCAGATGATGCGGGCTGGTGTAGCGCACGGCATGAAACGGTTGCTCGCGGAACGCGTCCAACTGGTTGAGCGCGTTCATGGCCTTGAGGCCCGGCACCACCCAGTCGATGTGCACCGGTTTGCCCAGTTCCACCTCACCGAGCGTCCCCGCCTGGATGAGCGGCAGGTCGCCATAGCCGCCGGAGTCGGGGGCGATCAGGATGCCGTACGGATCCACCAGATACGTTTGCTCCAGTTCCAGCCGTGCGTAGGGCGTGCGCTCCTGCACGTGGATGTGCAGGCTCTGCGGCAGTTTGCGGATTGCCGACACATCATGCACCCAGTGGTTGAGGCGGATCGGTTCCAGCACGCCTTCGATGTCCGCGTGAAAAATATTTTCTCCAAACACCGGTTGCGCCGCGGTGTACAGGTGCTCCGCGTTCACCGTTTTGTTGCCGTGGAAGGTGATGCGGCTGATGCGGAACTGCGGCGCGGTGGTGAAAAACTGGTACGCATGAAACAGGCCGTACATCAGCACCACCGCAAGCAGGCCTTTCGCGCCCCAGTCCAGGCCGAGGCGCAATACCTTTTGCACATTCACTTCGCGCTTGCGGCCGGTGCGGTAGCGGACGGCTTTTTTCTTCTGCCGTTTCGACCTCTGCGTGTGCGCGCGCTTCCAGCCGGAAGAGCGGTTCTGCGGTGAGGTGGTGCTGTAATCGACCATTTCGCGTCAGTCCATGTAATCGCGCGTGGCGCTTTTCAGAATTTCCAGCACGAGGTCGTCGAAGCTCATCCCCGCTTCCTTCGCCGCCATCGGCAGAAGGCTGGTCGGCGTCATGCCGGGAATCGTGTTCATCTCCAGAACGTACGGCACGCCGGTGTCGTCCAGAATCACATCCACGCGCGGAAAGCCGCGTCCCTTGAGCGCGCGGCACACGGCGATGGCCACCTGCTGGCAGGTTTCGCGCTCGATACCGCTCAGATCCGCCGGGCAGATGTATTCCGTCTTTCCCTTCGTGTACTTCGACTCGTAGTCGTAGAAACCCGACTTCGGCCGGATGTGCACGATCGGCATCGGCTGTTCGCCGTGCATGCCGATGGCCAGCAGTTTGCCTTCGATGTACTGTTCGACCACCACTTCCTCCGTGTAGCGGAACGCCAGGTCCAGCGCCGCGTCGAACTCTCCCGCCTCGCGCACGATGGTGACACCGAGGCTCGATCCCTGGTCCGACGGCTTCACTACCACCGGCAGGTCGAGGTGACGCTGAAACGCGTCGCGCTCTGCCTTGCGCACCACCTGGTACGCGGCGGTGGGGATGCCGTTTTGCATGAAAACCTCCTTCGAGGTGACCTTGTTGTAGGCCACCGCACTGCCCAGAACGCCGGAGCCGGTGTACGGGATCCGTGCGTATTCCAGAAGGCCCTGGATGGTGCCGTCCTCGCCGTAAGTGCCGTGCAATGCGAGAAAGGCGAGATCGATGCCCGCGTCCTTGACCTGCGTCCACACGTCGTGCGTGACGTCGATCTCCACGGCTTTCAGGCCCAATCGCCGGATAGCCTGCATCACTTCGCGGCCCGTGGTCAGGGAGACTTCCCGTTCTTTCGACAGGCCGCCCATCAGGACGCCGATGGTTTTTCCGTTTAAAGACTGCAAGCGCACCCGGCTTTCAAAATAACTGGTCCGCCCCCGAACCGGCCAAAGTTCGGGGCAAAGGAAGGAGGGGTACCTTTGTTTTGCGGACCATATTCGTTTGTCATGCGGATGTCCCTCACTCCGTCCGCGTTTCTATGCAACTCAATCCCATTCGCCGGCGAGCACGACCTCGGTTTCGAGGTCGACGCCGAATTTTTCCTTAACCACCTTCTGCACGGTTTCGATGATCTCGCGGATGTCCGCCGCCGTGGCCTCGCCCTGGTTGACGATGAAGTTGGCGTGCTTGATCGATACCGCCGCGCCGCCGATGCTGAAGCCTTTCAGTCCCGCTTCCTCGATCAGGCGCCCCGCCGTGTCGCCTTCCGGGTTCTTGAATACGGAGCCGGAGTTGGGGAGCGTGAGCGGTTGTTTCCGCCGCCTGCGGTCGAGGTGCGCGTCTATGGCTTTCTGGATTTCCAGATGGTCGCCCTTTTTCAGTTTCAGTTCGGCTTCGATGACGATGCCGCCCGGCGTCGGGAAAATCGTCTTGCGGTACTGGAACGTCAACTCGTCACGGCTCAACGTTTCGATTTCTCCCTCATTGCTGATGCGCGTGACGTTGCGGATGACGTCGCCGATCTCGGTGCCGTCGGCCCCGGCGTTCATCACCACCGCGCCGCCGACCGATCCCGGGATGCCGACGAGGTCTTCGATGCCGGTCAGCGAGTACTTGGCGAGGTACTTGACGAGGTACGACATCTTGGTGCCCGCGCCGACGCGCACGGACGCCACTTCCTCGCCGTTGGTGAGGCGCGAGAACACCGGCGTCTGGATGGTTTTGAACATTTCCTTGACCGAGAGGGCAATGCCCGTGATGCCGCGGTCGGCCACCAGCAGGTTGGTGCCTTCTCCCAGCACAAACACCGGCAGGTCGCCGCGGTTCCTCAATACGGTTCTGATGTCTTCGATGTTTTTGGGGATGATGAAGTAGTCGGCCGGGCCGCCCACGCAAAGAGACGTGTGCTGGGACATCAGTTCGTTCTGCCGCACTTCTCCCTGAAGGGTATCCAGCCATTTCATGGAACGGGTCATGGCGTTTCTCTTGAAAAATTTTTTCCCGAGGATGGTTTTGGGCACATCGGTGACGGTGGCGAAGTGCACGCTGTGTCCGTGGTTCATATGGGCGTAACGGATGAGTCTGGATTTCCAGGGATCGTTCAGCATGAAGAGGAATCCTTTCCTGCATCTCCGCCGCGGAGCCGGGCGGGAAGGTTGGCGATCAGTTCGCGTCCGAGTTCCCAGATGTTCCCCGCGCCCAGCGTGAGGAGCACGTCGCCGGGCTGGAGGAGCTGGGTCAAACGCTCCTGAGTGGTTTTGCGGTCTGCAATGTATTCCGCGTGCTTGTGGCCGAAGTTTTTGATGCCCTCGACCATGCGCTGGGCGGTGACGCCCGCGATCGGGTCTTCGCCCGCGGCGTAAATGTCGTTGATGATCACGCAGTCGGCGTTGTGGAACGACGACCAGAACTCCTGCATGAGCGAACGCGTGCGCGAATAGCGGTGCGGCTGGAACACGACCACCATGCGGCGTTCCGGCCAGACTTCGCGCACGGTGCGCAGGGTCGCCTGAATCTCCACCGGGTGGTGGCCATAGTCGTCCACCACCACCAGCGGTTCCGTGTCGTGGATGATCTCGAAGCGCCTCTGCACGCCGCGGAACTGCTTCAGCGCGTCGGCGATGGTGTCGAACGTGAGGTTGAGTTCCATCGCCACCGCTACCGCCGCCAGCGTGTTCAGCACGTTGTGGCGGCCGGGCGCGACGGAGTGGAGCGTGCCCAGCGCCTTGCCCTGATGAAACACGTCGAACCAGGTGTCGAGTCCCTTGAAACGGATGTTGCGCGCCGTGTAGTCGGCCTGACTGGTCAGTCCGTAAGTGATGGCGCGTTTCTCCACGTGCGGGATCAGCGACTGGATGTTGACTTCATCGAGACACAGCACCGCCGTGCCGTAGAACGGAACCTTGTTGATGAAATTGAGAAACGCTTCTTTCATGGTGTCGAGCGTGCCGTAGTACTCCATGTGTTCTTCATCGAGGGTGGTGACCACGACCACCGTTGGCGTGAGCTTCAGAAACGAACCGTCGCTTTCGTCGGCTTCCGCCACCAGGAACTCGCTTTGCCCGAGTTGCGCGTGACTGCCCACGCTTTTGAGCTTGCCGCCGATGACCACCGTCGGGTCGAGCCCTCCGCCCGCAAGCAGGGTGCCCACCAGCGACGTGGTGGTGGTTTTGCCGTGGGTGCCGGCGATGGCGATGCCGTACTTCATGCGCATGAGTTCCGCCAGCATCTCCGCGCGGCGGATGACGGGGACCGACTGCTCCCGCGCCGCCTTCACTTCCACGTTGTCCGCTTTCACGGCGCTGGAGATGACCACCACCTGACAGTCCTTGACGTTTGTCGCGTCGTGGCCGAAGTAGATCGTGGCTCCGGCTTTCTCCAGGTGCTCGGTGACCGGCGAGCGGTTCAGGTCCGATCCGGATACTTCGTATCCCAGGTTGATCAGCACTTCAGCAATGCCGCTCATGCCCGCTCCTCCGATGCCGATGAAATGTATGCGCCGCGTTTTTCCCAGAAACATGGGGACCCATAATCCTTCCTGTTAAAAAGGGGCGGTCTGTTATGTTGCCGCGCCCATCAATTCCCGGCACAGGTCGCGCACGCGGTTGGTTGCGTCGCGCCGTCCGAGTCGATAGCTGTTCTTCGCCCGTTCTTCCAGTCTGTCCGGATTTTGCATGGCGTCGAGGATGGACTGGGCCAGTTTGGGGCCGTTGATGTTGCGGTCGAGGATGACCTCGGCCGCGTCCGCCGCCTCCAGCACGCGCGCGTTGTGTTCCTGATGATTGTGAGCGGCGAACGGGAAGGGCACGAGCACCGAGACCTTGCCCGTTGCCGTCACTTCCGCCAGCGTTGTGGCTCCGGCACGGCAGATCACCAGCGATGCTTTGCGGTACTGCTCTTCCATGTCGTAGATGAACGCCTCGGCGCGGGCGTCGAATCCCGCCTGCTCGTAGCGTTGACGCACCAGCGCTTCGTCCTTTTCTCCGGTTTGATGCACGATGCGAAGCTCGTCCTTGACGCTTTCCAGATGTTCCAATGCTTCCAGCATGGCGGCGTTGATCGACTGCGCGCCCTGGCTTCCGCCGAGAATGAGCAGGTGGAAAGGCTGACCCGGCTTCCATGCCGCCGGTTCCCGTTCCTTGCAGAATTCCTCGCGGATCATGTTGCCCGTCTCGACCACCTTGTTCGCAGGGAAGTAGTCCCGCGACTGTTCGAACGACACCGCGACCTTGTTGGCGATCTTGCCGATCATTCGGTTGGTGACGCCGGGCACGGTGTTCTGTTCGTGCACGAGGATCGGGATGCGGAGCAGGTACGCCGCCACCGCCACCGGACCCGATACGTAGCCGCCGACGCCGACCACGAGGTTCGGCCGCTTGCGGATGAGAAAACACATCGACTGCGCCAGCCCCACCGGCAGTTTGCACCACGACGTCCAGCGTCCCAGCCCCTTCTTGCCCAGCAGGCCGCCGGACAGGATGGTTTTGAGCGGCAGTCCTTCGCGCGGCAGGACGCGCGCTTCCAAACCGCGCTTGGTGCCGACAAAGGTGATTTCGATGTTCTCGTCCATGGCTTTCAAAGCTCTGGCCAGCGCGATGCCGGGGTACAGGTGTCCCCCGGTTCCGCCTCCGGCTATGACGACGTAGTTCGCCATCGTGTTCGCATCAACGTCGGACCGTTTGCTCCGAGATGTTCAACAAAACCCCCATGCCGAGCATGGTGATCAACAACGACGACCCGCCCAGACTGATGAACGGGAGCGTCAATCCTTTCGTCGGCAGAAGTCCCACCGCCACGCCCATGTTGGTGAACGCCTGAATGGCGACCAGCAACGTGAGCCCCGTGGCCAGGTGCGTGCCGTACATATCCTTTGCGTGGTACGCGATTGTGAATCCGCGCCACAGCACCAGCATGAACAGCGCGAGGATGCCTATGGTGCCGATGAACCCCAGCTCTTCCCCGACGACGGAGAAGATGAAATCGGTATGTGCTTCCGGCAGGTAAAACAGCTTCTGCCGGCTGTCGCCAAGTCCCAGGCCCCACACCCCGCCACGGCCGAACGCAATGAACGACTGCACCGCCTGGAATCCCGTATCCGATGGGTCCGCCCACGGATCGAGGAACGACAGCAGGCGGCGCTTGCGGTATTCCGCGCTCATCACCGCCGAGATCAGAAACGGCGCGGCAACGATGGCGGAATAGATCAGGTAATTTTTTTTCACCCCGGCGATGTACAGCATGGTGAAGCAGACGATCGAGATGATGAGCGCCGTGCCGAAATCCGGTTGCATGAGAATGAGCATGAAGAAGATGCCGAGCACGATGAGGTTCGGCAAAAACCCGTAGGCGAAGTTGCCCAGCTTGTCGGCCCGCTTGACCAGCGATTTGGCCATGAACAGGATGACGGCGAACTTGGCCAGCTCCGACGGCTGGAATGAAAAACCGCCGATCACGATCCAGCGCCGGGCGCCGCCGACTTCCTTGCTCATCTCCGGCATCATCACCGCGATGAGCAGGAATACCGTCGCCGCCATGGCGGGGTAGGTCGCGCCGTCGAGTTTGTGGTAATCCACGGACTTCGCCGCGAACAGCATCGCCGTGCCCAGCAGGACCCACAGGAGATGGCGTTTCAGGAAATACCAGGAATCCTGGTACTCCTCCATCGCATACACCGCGCTCGAGCTGAACACCATGACGATGCCGATGAGCACAAGCAAAGCCACGGCGAAAGCCAAAATGCGGTCGCATCCCTGTTGTGAGTGTTTCTGCGCCATAAACCCAATCATCCGGCGAAAGCCGCATCGGCTCCGCCGCTCCGTTTACAATCGTTGAACGCATTCGCGGAAGCGTTCTCCCCGGTCCGCGTAATCGCGGAACATGTCGAAGCTGGCGCACGCGGGCGAGAGCAGAACCACGTCGCCGGGCTCCGCGTGCCGAAAGGCGGCTTTCACGGCGGCATCCATGCTGTCGGCCGCCTCGTGATCGAACGATCCATTCAGCGCCGCTTCGATCTTCGGCCGGGCTTCGCCGATCAGAATCAAAAACTTCACCCGGCCCTGGAAAATTTCCTTGAGGGCGGAAAAGTCACCGCCCTTGTCCTTGCCGCCGATGATCAGGATCACCGGGCGGTCGAAACTGTTGAGCGATTTTTTCATCGCACCGATGTTGGTGCCTTTCGAATCGTTGATGAAATCGACGCCATTGACTGTGCGCACCCACTCCAGCCGGTGCGGCAGGCCCTCGAACTCGCGGAGGACGGGAGCCATTGCCGCCGGGTCCACCCCGGCGAGGTAAGCGGCGATCACGGCCGCCAGCACGTTTTCCATCTGCCGGGCCAGCGAGGGTTTCAGTTCGGCCATCTCGATCACCGGGATGGTGCTGCCGCCCCAGTGCAGGAAGGCGGTGTCTTCCTCCAGATAACCGCCGACCGCCAGCTCGTATTGCGTGCTGAACCACACCTTCTGCACTTTTTTGTCCTCGACCATTTTCTTCACGCACGGGTCGTCGGCGTTGACCACCATCCAGTCGTCTTCCGTCTGGCGGGCGGCGATGCGTTCCTTGAGCGCGGCGTAGGTTTCTATTGAGCCGTGCCGGTCCAGGTGATCCGGTGTCAGGTTGAGGATCACGCTGATGAAGGGATGAAACGTCTCGACGGCCTCCAGTTGGAAACTGCTGACCTCGATCACCATGTAATCTTTGGGTGGCGGATCGACCAGCGCCACGAACGGCACGCCGATGTTGCCGCCGACCTTGATGTCGTACCCCGCACCTTTCAACAGCGCGCCGATGAGCGAGGTGGTTGTCGTCTTGCCGTTGGTGCCGGTGACGGCGATGATCGGCGTCGTGCACAGGCGCGATGCCAGTTCCAGTTCGCTGATGATCTCCACGCCTCTTTGACGTGCCGGTGCGAGCGCGGGGTTGTGGATGTCCACGCCGGGACTGAGCACGATGAGGTCCACTGCCGCCTCTTCGGGAGCCGGCGTCTCAAACCGGGTTTCGATGCCGGGCTCGAGTTCCATCACCGCATCCACAAGCTGTTCGCGCGGTTTCTGGTCGCACACCGTCACCCTTGCGCCGCGCTGAACCAGAAAGTTGGCGGTAGCGACGCCGGTACGGGCGAGGCCGATGACGGCGATGTGTTTTCCCATTACGTCCATAAACGATTCATCTCAACTTCAGCGTGCTCAGACTGAGCATGGCCAGCACGACGGCGATGATCCAGAAGCGGACGATCACCTTCGGCTCCTCCCAGCCCATGTGTTCGAAGTGATGGTGCAGGGGCGCCATCTTGAAAAACCGCTTGCCCCCGGTGTACTTGAAATAAGCAACCTGGATGATGACCGACAGCGCCTCGATGACGAAGATGCCGCCGACCAGAATCAGCAGGAGTTCCTGCTTGGCGATCACCGCGACGGTGCCGAGAATCGCGCCCAGCGAAAGCGACCCGACGTCGCCCATGAACATCTGCGCCGGGTAGGCGTTGAACCAGAGGAAGCCGAGGCTCGCGCCGACGATGGCGGAGGTGAGCACGGCGATCTCTCCCGCTCCGCCGACGTACTGGATGTTCAGGTAACCTGCAAATTTGAAATGTCCGGTGATGTACACCAGCGCCGTGTAAGTGAGCGTGGCGATGATGATGGGGCCGATGGCGAGGCCGTCCAGGCCGTCGGTCAGGTTCACTGCGTTGGAGGTGCCGACGATGACGATGACGATCAAGACCACATACCAGCCGCCCAAGTCCGGCGTGAAATCCTTGAAGAAGGGCACGTACAGGTTGGTGGCGAAACCCATGCGGTTGGGATCGAAATACGTGCAGAACAGGCCCACCATCGTAGCCACGAGAATCTGCCAGAACAGTTTGGAACGTGCGGTTAGTCCCTTGCCTTTGCGCAGTTTCAGAAAATCGTCCACGAACCCGATGAGGCCGAAACCGACGGCGACGAAGATCAACAGCCAGACGTACATGTTGGTCAGGTTCGCCCACAGCAGGGTGGCGAGCAGGAAGGTGAAGATGACGAGCAGGCCACCCATCGTCGGCGTGCCGGATTTGGTGATGTGTGACTGCGGGCCGTCGGTGCGGATGGTCTCGCCGATCTCCAGTTTCTGCAGGGCGCGGATGACCATGGGGCCGAAGATCAGGCACAGCACGAGCGCGGTGATGCCGGCGTAGGCCGAGCGGAACGTGATGTAACGAAACACGTTGAGGATGGAATAGTCCGAGCTGAGCGGATAGAACAGGTGATAGAACATGATTCCCTTTTACCGGGCGGTGCCGGTGAACCTTTCGATCACGGTTTCCATTTGCGATCCACGGGACCCCTTGAACAGCAGGCAGTCCCCTTTGCGCGCGTGTTGTTTCAAAAATTGCGCGGCGTCGTCGTGCGTCTCGCCGCGGTGAATGTGTTTGGCATCCATGCCGCGCTCGACGGCGGCATCGGCGGCCAGCCCCGCCAGCGGTCCGACAGTGACGAGGTAATCGATATCGCTCTCCACCGTCCATCCACCGACCTGACGGTGCGCGGCGTCTTCCCGGTCTCCCAGCTCCAGCATGGCGCCGATCACCAGAAAGCGGCGCCCGGAGCAGGGCAGGGCGCTGAGCGTTTTGATGGCTTCCTGCATGGAGCGCGGGTTGGCGTTGTAGGTGTCGTTGAGGATCGTCATGCCGCCGTGTTCAAACACCTGGCCGCGTTGGTTGAGTCCCTGGGCCGCCTCGAGTCCGGGAGTCATGCGTTCCACCGCCATGCCGAGCGCCGCGCCCGCGGCCAGCGCCGCAAGAGCGTTCCTTACGTTGTGCATGCCGGAGAATGACAGGCGCACCGGTGCGGTGGCGTCGAACACCTTTGCCGTGAATTCGATTTGTGTCGTGTTGGCGGCGCGGATGTCGCGCGCCTGCACGTCGGCGGACGGATCGAGCCCGAAGGTGATGGCCCGCGCGCGCAAACCGTTCGCCAGCTCCAGCACCAGCGGGTCGTCGGCGTTGACGATGGCGGTGCCGTTTTCATCCAGAGCCTCGAACAGTTCGCCTTTTGCCGCCTGCACGTCTTTGATGGTTTTCAACTGCACCATGTGTGCTTCCGAGACGTTGGTGATGACGCCGATTTCGGGTTTGGCGATTTCCGCGAGGCGGCGGATCTCTCCCGCCGCGCTCATGCCCATTTCCAACACCGCCACTTCATGCTCACGTGTCAGGTTGAGAAGCGTGAGCGGCAGGCCGATGTGGTTGTTCAGGTTGCCCTGCGTCTTCAGCGTTTTGAATTGCGTGTTCGTGATGGCGGCGATCATTTCTTTCGTGGTCGATTTGCCGTTGGTGCCGGTGACGCCGATCACTCGTACGTTGTGCTGATTGCGGTGATGCGCCGCGAGATCCTGCAACGCTTTCAACGTGTCGGGCACGGCGACGGCGAACGGACCGCTCTGCATTTTGTCGAGGGGCAGGCGCGTCCGGTCGGAGACGATCACCCCCGCCGGTTTTTTGGCGATGGCGTCGTGCAGGAAATCGTGGCCGTCGAAGCGGTCGCCCCGGATGCAGACGAACAACTGGCCCGCCTTCAGCGTGCGTGAGTCGATCGACACGCCGGAGAAACGCGACGTCGCAGAACCCACCACCTTTTCTCCTTTCACAGCTTCGATCACGGTTTGCAAGTCACTATCCATTCACGTTGAACCTTTGTTGCAGTGCTTCGGCGGCCTCTTCGCGGTCGTCGAAGTGAATCTTTTCCTTGCCGAGTATCTGGTAATCCTCATGCCCTTTGCCCGCGATCAATACCAGGTCGCCCGATTGCGCCTTGTTGATGGCAAAGCGGATGGCGTCGCGCCGCTCCGGCAGAACCATGTAGCGTTCCTCGGCGTTCACGCTGTCGGGAATGCCTTCCAGAATCTGGTCGATGATCTTGTTCGGGTCTTCCGTGCGCGGATTGTCGGAGGTGACGACGGCGAAATCGGCCAGTTCCGTAGCGATCCGGCCCATGACGGGGCGCTTGGTATTGTCGCGGTCTCCGCCGCAGCCGAACACGACGATCACCTTGCGGGAGGAGATGGTGCGTGCCGCCTTGAGCGCGTTCAAAAGGGCGTCGTCGGTATGGGCGTAGTCCACCGCCACGGTGAAGTTCTGCCCCATATCCACTTTTTCGAACCGGCCCGGCACCCGCACCAGTTCACGCACGCCGCGCGCGATGGTGTCGAGAGCAATGCCCTGGATCAATCCCACCGCCGCCGCCGACAGAATGTTGTAGATGTTGTGGCGGCCAAGCAGGGTCGATTGGATTTCCGCGCTGCCGTAGGGCGTCTTCAAGGTGAAGCGCACGCCGTCGGGGTCGGTCTTCACGTTTTCAGCCGTAACGCTGGCGGACTGCTCGAGTCCGGTGGTCAGGGTCACTGATTCCAGTTCGGAAGCGATCTCGCGGCCGACGGCGTCGTCGATGTTGATCACCTGCTTGCCGACGGTGCAATCGAGGAACAGGCTTTTTTTGCTTTTCTTGTAATGGTCGAGCGTCTGGTGGTAATCGAGGTGGTCGCGCGAGAAGTTGGTGAACACGGCGACAGCGAATTTGAGTTCGCGCACGCGCTTGAGCGCAAGCGAATGCGACGACACCTCCATGACACAGCGCTGAACCCCCGCCGCCCACATCTCCGCCAGCATGCGGTTGATCTCCAGCGCTTCCGGCGTGGTCATCGGCGCCGGCCGCAGCGTGTCCGCGTAGCGGTAGTTGATGGACCCGATGACGCCGCTCGGTTCTTCGTTGGCTTTGTAAATGCTTTCCAACAGGTAGGTGAGGGTGGTTTTCCCGTTGGTGCCGGTGATTCCGGTGAGTTCCATGTGGTGCGATGGGTCACCGTGGAACCGCGCCGACACCCAGGCCAGTGCGTGACGCGCGTCCTTCACGTGAAGGCCGGTGGCGTTCTGCACACCGATGCCCTGTTCCATCATGTCTTCGACGCCGGATTCCGTGATGTAGGCCACCGCGCCTTTTTCCAAGGCGTCGGCGATGAACAGACTGCCGTCGTGGTGGTGCCCCGGCATGGCGACGAACAACGCGCCGGGTTCCACCTTGCGTGAGTCGTAGGCGATCGACACGATGTCGCGGTCGAGCGTGCCCACAAGGTTCTGCAGGGGAAATCCGTTGATCAATTTGGCCAGTTTCTGGTTCATCACAAAATACACTCCGCAGTGAGCGGATGACGATGCTTCATTGTTTGCCGTTTTGACGACGATCATGTCCGGTCCAGGACAAACACGCGCTCCCTGCTTGATGGAATGTGCAGGTAGCGCAGGGTTTTTTCAGCCAGACGCTGGAACACCGGCGCCGCCACCTCTCCGCCCCAGTACGATTTTTGCGGTTCATCGATCATCACCAGGATTACCAGCCGCGGCGCGTCCGCCGGCACGAAGCCGATGAACGACGCGAGATAGGCGGAGGTGGAATACGTGTGCGTTTCGGGATCGATCTTTTGCGCGGTGCCGGTTTTGCCCGCGACTTCAAACCCGGGAATGGCCGCCTGCTTGCCGGTGCCGTTCTTCACCACCTGCTTGAGCATGTCGATCATCTGCCTGCTGGTATGGCGGGTGAGCACGCGGCGGATGACCTGTCCTCCGAATTGCTCCACTGTCTCACCGTTTTTCAATACCGCGTGTGTGACGTGCGGTTTCATCAGCAGGCCGCCGTTGGCGATGGCGGCCATGGCGGCGGTCATTTGCAGGGGCGACACGGAGATCTCGTGGCCGAAAGAAATGGATGCGAGCGACAGGCCGGACCAGTCCGGCAGGTCGCGCACCATGCCCGGCGTCTCGCCGGGCAAATCCACGCCCAGCCGGGAGCCGAAGCCGAAGTTTCGGATGTACTCGTGAAAGCGTGCCTCGCCCAGTTTCTGCGCCACCTTGATGGCGCCGATGTTGCTCGACTTCGAGATGATGTTCTGCAGGGTCAGCCAGCCGAAACGGTGATTGGCGGCTTCGCCGATGTGAATGCCGCCGATTTCGTAGTTGCCGTTTTCACAGAAAAAGATGTCGTTCGGCCGCGCCACGCCTTCTTCCAACGCCGCGGCGACGACGATGGGCTTGAAGATCGATCCCGGTTCGTAGGCGTGCGTCACGGCGGGGTTGCCCCAGCGCTTGCGCGGAAAGGCGGCGAAGTTATTCGGATTGAAGCCGGGGTACGAGGCCAGTGCATGGATGCCGCCGTCGTTCGGGTCCATGACAATCACCAGACCGCGTTTGGCCTGGAACTCGCGTACCTGCTTTTCCAGTTCCTGCTCGGCGTAGAACTGAATGACCTCGTCGAGAGTGAGCACCAGGTCGCGGTTGCGGTGCGCGGCATCGTCGCCCAGACCGGTTTGCAGGTAACGGCCGCGCGCGTCTTTCTCCACCACCTTGCGGCGGAGCTTGCCTTTGAGCAGGGACTGTTGTTCGTGTTCGATTCCGGCCAGGCCCTGGTTGTCGAGGCCGACGAATCCCAGTGTGCTGGCGGCCAGTTGGCGGCGCGGGTAAAACCTCTGGCTCTCTTTGATGAAGCCGACACCCGGCAGGTCCAACTGGCGCAGGCGCGCGATCTCATCCAGCCGCGCTTTGCGCTTGATCCAGACGAAATGTTTTTTGGAATGCACTTTTTGCAAGACGGTTTCCGGTTCCAGGTTCAGCGAGCTGGCCAGAGTGCGGGCGGTTTCGGCGGGATTGAAGATCTCGCGGGGATCGATGTAAACGGACTCCACATCCACATTGGTGGCCAAAAGACTGCGGTTTTTATCAAAAATATGGCCCCGTCCGGTGGCGATTTCCACCGTCCGCAGGTACTGTTTCTGCGCCTGCGAAATGAGTTTGTCGTGCTGGAAGATCTGCAGGTGCGCCAGCCGTCCCGCCAGCGCCAGGCCGAAGGCGACGATCAAAACCGAGACCACGGCCATGCGCCCCTTCAGGGCGGAATACAGGGATTGCGGTGAGTTTTTCTTGATGCGGCGCATGGGCACGCCCTCACTTCACGAAGATCGTGACGATCTGTTCCGGCTGGGGGTCCTTCATGCCCAACCGGTTTTCGGCCAGGTACTGGACCCGGTCCAGGGACAGCAGGCTGTCCCGTTCCAACTGGAGGAGGGTGTGCTCGCGGAGCAGTTTGGTGTGGAGCTTCTGCTGGACCTGAAATTCATAGGCCAGCTTGACCATCTTTACGTTCGGCCAAACGTAAAAGAGCGCTCCCAGAAGAAACAAAAACAACCCCACCGTCACCAGGCGGAACTCCGCCGGGGACAGGGGGATCTGGGTCCGGGCCCATCTCAGCCAGGATTGTCGACTAGACATGGATGCGCTCCGCCGCTCTCAACTTCGCGCTGGAGGCCCGGGGATTGAGCTCCACTTCCCGGGCCGACGGTTTGACCACCCTCCGGGTCAGAACCTTGAGCCTGCTTTTGCGCCCGCACACGCACACCGGCGTCTTGGGCGGGCAAATACAGCCTTTTGCTTCGGTACGGAAAAAATCTTTGACGATTCGGTCTTCGAGAGAATGAAAGGAGATCACCACCATGCGCCCGCCGGGGGCGAGGCAGTCGAGGGCGTCCTCAAGCGCTTTCTGGACGTGGTCCAACTCACGGTTAACCGCAATGCGCAGGGCTTGGAAGGCTTTTGTGGCTGGGTGAATTCGGGGCTTACGCGACGGTTTCGCCGCGCTGGAGAGGATTTGGGATAGTTCGAAGGTTGTTTTGATGGGATGGGAGCCCTGCGCTTTGCGGATCAACCGTACGAGTTGCCTGGGCTTTTTTTCTTCTCCATACTTGCGAAAAATCTGTTCGAGCTCGAAATCGGAAAGCGATTCGAGCAGGTCGGCCGCCGTGGGTCCTTCCTGGCTGCGGTCCATGCGCATGTCCAGCGGTCCTTCGAAACGGAAGCTGAACCCCCGCTCGGCGACGTCCAATTGCCGGGAAGACACCCCGAGATCCAGCAGGATGCCGTCCATTTCCCGTTCGTTTTGCCGGGTCAGTATGCTTTTGACTTCGCTGAAGCTGCCGTGCACCAGAATGACCCTTTCCTTGTAGGCGGCCAGTCGTTGTCTGGCCCGTTCCAGGGCTTCGGTATCCCGGTCGATTCCCAGGACCCGCAATGTCGGCCCGGCGTCTAGCATTGCCTGCGTGTGCCCCCCGTCCCCCAGGGTGCCATCGACAATGAGCCTCTTGTTTTGGGGTTCTATATAATGAAGGACCTCCTCTAACAGAACTGGCGTGTGGTAATCCACCATGGCGGAATCGGCCCTCCACGATCCCCTCAAATCTCAAACCGGTCGGCGGACCAGATCTCGAACGTCTTGGACATGCCGACCAGGATCACTTCTTTTTTCAGCCCGGCGCGCTCGCGCTGGTGCTGGGGTATCAGGATTTTTCCGGACTTGACTTCACACTCGCTGGCCTGCGCGTAAATCTCGCGCATCTTGTTGCGGTCGTCGCCGTCCAACCCGGAGAGGTGGCTGAGCTTTTCCTCGTTGACCAGCCATTCCTTCTGAGGAAAGACAATGAGGTACTCGCGGTCCTTATTCCCCTCCTTGTCCGGCATTACGGCGACCACGAGGTTGTGGTTGTCGTACTGCTTGTCCAGAAGGCCCTTGAACTTCGCCGGAACGTTGAGACGCCCCTTTTCGTCCAGGTTGACCTGATATGTCCCTAAAAAACCAACCATTTCTACCCTGCCAAAGGTAATTCGGTTGCCCGCCATAATGTGACACTATGCGACACATTTAGACACTATGCTAGCACAACGTGACATTCTGTCAATAAAAAAAGAAAAAATCGGGCGGGGGCGTGAAAGGCCTGCCACGGGGCTTTGGCGGGGCTTTGGCAGGTGGATTTGGTTTTCTGCTTTGAGGGATTGAGGCAGGGAAAAACCGGATCTGGAATGGGGCCAGATTTAAGTGGAATCCGGGTGGCGGGTTGGGGGTACAATAGGGAAAAGCGTGTGGATTTTCCAGGCGGCATTCCCGGCCCGGAGGCGGGGGAAATTGCTTTGACAATATTTATTGGCCAGTGATACTATGGCTCCAATCGAAAAGGATTGGATTCATTCAGGTTAACCCTTTTATTTAAAGAGATTGCAGACCCATGCAACACCGAAAAATCAAGTTCATGGTAGGGGCCTGTCTGATTGTTGGCGCGATCGCCTATCTGATCACGACCAGCATCAGCAGCACCTCCAAATTCTTCGTGACGGTGGATGAGTTGACGGCGGGAATGGATACTTACCGGGGCGCCGGTTTGAAAGTAAAGGGAACCGTGGTCGAGGGCTCCATCACCCGCAACCCGGACAATTTCCTGGATGTGGCGTTTAAGATAGAGGAAAAGCAATCGATTTTGCCCGTCACCTACACCGGCATCACTCCGGATATGTTTGAGGATGGCCGGGAAGTGGTCATCGAGGGCACCATTGGCCGCGACGGGGTATTCCACGCCAACACTCTGTTGACCAGTTGCCCGTCGAAATACGAGGCCGAAAAGGAAGCGGGAAAATCCCACCCGGGCGACATCCCGATAGACGGGAAACAGAAACAGCCTGCTTTGGAAAGCCCGAAAATTCTGACCAAAAAGACCGCCATCTGATTCACCCGGGGCGGGATCGCCGGGGTGCGCCCGGTTTTCCCGGTGAGGGTGCGCTTGGCGTGATATTTGTTTTAAGGAACCGTAAAGCATGAATGAACTGGGTGAATTTGCATTGATGGTGGCGCTGGCCACCGCGCTGTACGGCGTCGTCGGGTATGTGATGGCGTTCCGCAACAATCGTGTCGATCTGTATATGAGTGCGGACAAGACGCCGCTCATCGTCTGGAGTTGTGTGGCGGTGGCTTCCGGTTCGTTGTGGTACGCGTTTCTCACCAACGACTTCAGCGTCGAATACGTGTGGGCTTATTCCAACCGCGAACTCGACGTCTTCTACAAATTCTCTTCGTTCTGGGGCGGGCAGAAAGGGTCGTTGTTGTTCTGGACGCTCATCCTGTCCACCTACATGCTGGTGGTGTACATCCAGAACCGCAGACAGAACGTCCGCCTGGTGCCGGTGGCGCTGGCGGTGATGATGGTCATCGCCATCTTCTTTCTGGGTCTGCTCAATTTCAGCACCAATCCTTTCGAACGCATTCCGCTTCCGCCGGAAGACGGACGCGGCCTGAACCCGCTGTTGCAAAACTACTGGATGGTGATCCACCCGCCGACCTTGTACCTCGGTTACGTCGGCTTCACCGTGCCCTTCGCATTCGCCACGGCGGCCCTGCTCACCAAGAACCTTGATGACGGCTGGATTCGCATGACGCGCAAATGGACGCTGGTGTCGTGGTTCTTCCTGTGCATGGGCAACCTGTTCGGCGCGCAGTGGGCGTACGTGGAGCTGGGCTGGGGCGGTTACTGGGCGTGGGACCCGGTGGAAAACGCGGCGTTCATGCCTCTGCTCATCGCCACCGCCTTTCTGCATTCGGTGATGATTCAGGAAAAGAAAGACATGATGAAGGTGTGGAACATGTCGCTCATCCTGCTCACCTTCGTGATGACCATCTTCGGCACGTTCATCACGCGGAGCGGGCTCATTCAGTCGGTGCATACGTTTGATGAAGCGACCCTCGGTTACTACTTCCTCGCGTTCCTGGGCGTCATCATCACATTCTCCACCATTCTTATTGCCAAGCGCCTGCCGATGCTCAAGAGCAAGAACGAACTCGATTCGTTCCTGTCGCGCGAGAGCAGTTTCCTGTTCAACAACCTGGTGCTTTTGGGCATCACGTTCGCCACGTTCTGGGGCACCATCTTCCCGATCATCTCGGAAGCGTTCCGCGGCGTGAAAATCACCGTCGGCCCTCCGTTCTACAACCAGGTCAACGTGCCCATCGGGCTCATCCTGCTCGCTTTGATCGGCATCGGCCCGGTCATCGCCTGGCGCAAGGCGACATGGTCGAACCTCAAAAAGAATTTCGCCAAGCCGGTCATGATCGCGCTGGCAGGGGGCGCGGTCCTGTTTCCCTTCGTGCCGCTCACTGATAAAGCGGAAATTTATTCGTACATCACCTTCGTCCTCTGCATTTTCGTGATGGCGTCGATCATCACCGAGTTTATCAAAGGTTCGGTGGCGCGCCACGCGGCGCATGAGGAGACGTATCCGGCGGCGTTGTCGCAGTTGGTGTGGAAGAACAAGCGGCGTTACGGCGGCTACATCGTGCACATCGGCGTGGTTCTCCTGTTCGCGGGCATCGCGGGGTCTCAGGCATACGACACGGAGTTCCAGAAACACTTGCAGGTCGGCGAATCCTTCAAGCTCCGCAACTACGACATCACCTACGAGCGGTTGATGGTGAAGGAACAGACCTCGGTGAAGACCCGCGTCATCGCGCAGCTGGGCATCTCGGAAAACGGACGCCGTATATGGACCGGCAACCCGGAAAAGGAATTTTATAAGGGACAGAAACAGCCTGTCTCGGAGGTGGACCTGCGCTCCACGTGGAAAGAGGACCTGTATCTGATCCTCGCCGACTTCAACCCCGACAACAGTTCAGCGACCATCAAGGTGCACATCAACCCGATGGTGAGCTGGATGTGGACCGGCGCGTGGATCATCGCCTTCGGCACCTCCATCTGCATGTGGCCGGACCGGCTGGAGTCACGCCGCCGCCTGGAACGCCTGAAGCGCCAGGAAGCCATCTTCGTCCCGGCGCAGGAGTGAATATCATGCGTACCCGAATCCTGATTGCCGTTTCATTCTGCTTCTGGGCTTTTTCAGCGCTCCCGGTTTTCGCCGCGACGCAGTTGGAGAACCTTGAGAATGCGCTCATGTGCACCTGCGACGACAAGTGTGGCAAGGTGCTCATCAACTGCAGTTGCGATCACTCTGAAAAAATGCGCGGCGAGTTGACCAAACAATTGGAATCGGGGCTGACCGTCAAACAGATCATCCAGACTTATGTGGACAAGCACGGCGAGACGGTGCTTTCCGCGCCGACCAAGTCCGGCTTCAACCTCACCGCGTGGATCACGCCGTTTGTGGCGCTGGTGATAGGCGGATTCGGCGTGCGCAAGGTCATCGTCGTCTGGACGCGCAAATCCACCGGTAAGCCCGGGGAGGAAACCGCCCCCGCACAGGATGCCGCTACCAGCGAAGTGACGCAGAAGAAAGCTGGGGACCAGCCGTACCAGAGCCGGTTGAAAGACGAACTGGATCGGTTGGAAACCTGAGCCTATGACCGGTGTCCATATCCTCCAGTTCATTGTTGTCGTTGCTATTCTGATTGCCGTCGGCATTCCTCTGTTTTCCAAGCTCAGCGGCAAAAAACTGTATTCTCCTCTCGATCCCGCCGGTGAAGAATACAAGCACCTGCTCGTGCGCAAGGAAGAAGTGTTGCTGGGCATCAAGGAACTCGAATTCGACCTGAAGACCGACAAGATCTCGCAGGCCGATCACGATGCGCTCCTCGCCAAGCTGGAAGAGGAAGCGCTCCAGATATTGAAACGCACCGACGAACTGGAAGAGCAGTTCAAAGCCAAAAAGAAAAATAAGCCCAAACAGTCCAAGCAGGTGGATGCGGCCTGAAAGGACAAAACCGGCGCCTGCATCCCGGCGCGTCCCACCATCGAATAATCGCCAGCCATGTCCGAACCCACCGTTGCCCCGTCGCAGGACCCCGCCATCCAGGTGCGGGGATTGCGGAAAAGTTTCGGCCACATTGAGGCGGTCCGAGGCATCGAGTTCGATCTCAATCGTGGCGAGTTCCTGACGGTGTTCGGGCCCAACGGTGCGGGCAAGACCACGCTCATCCGCATGCTGTCATCGTTGACGCGCCCCACCAGCGGCCAGGCGACGGTGGCGGGGTACGACGTGACGGCGAACGATCCCGCCATGCGGCGCGAGATCGGCGTCATCTCGCACGCCAGTTTCCTGTATGCGGACCTCTCCGCGTTCGAGAACGTGCAGTTCTACGCGAAGATGTACGGCGTGGACAATCCGGCGGACCGGGCAAAGCAAGTGATTGATGAGGTCGGTCTGCTTCCGCGCATGCACGACCGCGTGCGCACGTTTTCACGCGGCATGTTGCAGAGGCTGTCCATCGCCCGCGCCATCGTGCACGATCCGTCGATCCTGTTTCTCGACGAACCGTACACCGGGCTGGACCAGCACGCCTCCTTGAAGTTGCGCGAGCAGTTGGAGACCCTGCATACCCAGCACCGCACGGTGTTGATGACGACGCACGATTTCGCGCGGGGACTGGAGATGTGCGACCGTGTGGCCATTCAGGCGCGCGGCCGGTTTGTCCTGCACGAACCGGTGGCGAACATCGACAAGAACTGTTTTGAGACCCTGTACCTGGAACAGGTCGCTAAGGCGGGGTGACGGCGTTCCGCGAAGCGGCATTGGCGGCGGCGTGGCGGTTGAGGCATAATGAACCGCGGATCATACAAACAAGATGAACGGATACTTTCAACAGATCGGCGCCATCGCCGCCAAGGATTTCAGCACCGAGTTCAAGACGCGGGAGCTGTTCAGCTCCATGTTCGTCTTCGGTCTGCTGGTGATCCTGATCTTCATCTTTTCCGTCGATCTGAGTCTGGTCAACGCCAACGCCGTGGGACCGGGCGTGTTGTGGGTCGCCATCCTGTTTGCGGGCACGTTGGGACTCAACCGCTCGTTCACGCTGGAAAAAGAGAACGGTTGTTTGCAGGGACTCATTCTGACGCCGGTGGACCGCTCGGCGATTTACTTCGGCAAGATGGTGAGCAACCTCGTGTTCCTTCTGGTCATGGAAGCCTTCCTGCTTCCGGTGTTCATGGTGTTCTTCAACATCGACCTGGTGTCGCACCTGGGGCCGCTTTTGGTGGTGCTGTTTTTGGGTACGCTGGGGTTCAGTGCACTGGGCACGCTGTTGTCGTCGCTGTCGTCGAATTTGAAAACGCGCGAAATCATGCTTCCGATTCTGCTGTACCCGCTCATGGTGCCCATCGCCATCGGCTCCGTACGCATGACCAGCCAGATTCTGATGGGCAAGACGCTGGCGGACAACCTCAACTGGCTGGGCCTGACCCTGTGTTTTGACGTGATTTACATCGGTGTGTCCATCATGACCATCGATTACATTTTTGAGGAGTGAAGGAATGAACAACCTGGGATTTCTGTTCGCCGCCAACCTGTTCGTGTGGGGCGGCATACTCGTTTACGTGTTCACCCTCATGAAGCGCAACCGCTCATTGAAAGCGGACCTGGACCTCTTGAACGAAACCCTCAACAAGGACAAACGGCATGACTGAGCCCGCAAACGACACGCCCGCGAACGGCGGCGGCAACGGCTTCGTTTTGCTGGTGCTCACCATCAGTGCGGTGATGGCGATGCTCATTGCCATTTATATTTACGTGCCCACCGAGCGTACCGAGGGCGTGGTCCAGCGCATCATGTACTACCACATTCCGTCTGCGTGGATCGCATTCTTCGCTTTCTTCGTGGTGTTTTTGTGCAGTATCCTGTTTCTATGGAAAGGCGACCGGGAATGGGACATCTACGCGCATGCCTCGGCGGAAGTGGGCGTGCTGTTCTGCTCGCTCGTGCTCATCACCGGGCCCATCTGGGCCAAGCCCATCTGGGGCACGTGGTGGGTGTGGGACGCGCGGCTGACCTCCACGCTCGTGCTGTGGCTGATCTACGTCGCCTACCTGATGCTCCGCGTGCAGACCGATGCCGGATCGACCCGCGCCAAGTACGCGGCGGTGGTGGGCATCGTCGGGTTTCTCGACATTCCGCTGATCCATTTTTCGGTGCTGTGGTGGCGCACATTCCATCCCAAACCGAAAATGATCACGCCGGAAGGCTTCGGCGCGGGCATGGACACGCCCATGATCATCACGCTGATGATCGCGCTCGGCGCGTTCACCCTGCTTTATTTTCTGCTCATGTCCCAACGCGTTTCCATCGAACGGATGAAAGATGAAGTCGATCGGCTCAAAAAAGAGAGACTTTACTCTCATTAAAAAGTACGCCGCGATCTACATCGTGTTGTTCGCCGGCGCGCTGATGGCGTTCGTCAGTCATTATTACGAAACGCCGGTGACGCCGGAAGAGGTGCAGGTGGCCTCGGTATACACGCAGGAACGTTCCGCGGTGGGATACATGGCGCCGGGCTTCACGGTGCGCAACCTGGATGGCAACCGTGTCAGCCTCGCCGACTTTCGGGACCAGGTGGTGATCCTCAACCTGTGGGCGACGTGGTGTGGCCCGTGCCGGATTGAGATGCCGGGATTCGAAAACCTGTACCGGCGTTTTCGGTCGGAAGGGCTGACGGTTCTCGCAGTGAGCCTGGACAAGGACAACGATCAAAAGGTGCGCGACTTCGTGGAAGAGTACGGGCTGTCGTTCCCGGTGTTGCTGGACGCGCAACAGAAAGTGGAGAGTAGCTACAACACCTTCACCATTCCCACCACTTACGTTATCGATCGCACGGGGCGCATCGTGGCTGTGGTGGACGGCGCCAAGAACTGGGAGGCGCAGGAAACCTTCGACGCCCTCGAGATCCTGCTCAAACCATCCTGAAACCTCCGGGACCGCGGTCCCATCCATCGTGATTCCGTGATATGGAAGTGCATTCCGAAATCCTCTCCGCCAACGAACTGTTCTACGAAGCGTTCAACAAGCAGAACCTGGATGCGATGAAATCGTTGTGGCAGGACGACGGCTCGTGCATCTGCATCCATCCCGGCTGGCCGGTTTTACGCGGGTTCGATTCCATCATCCAAAGCTGGAAAGACATTTTCGACAACACGGACCACATGGAAATCCGCCTGAGCGATGTGAGCGTGGTGGTGTCCGCGGACATGGCCTGGGTGAGTTGCCAGGAGAACCTGTTCTCCATCCACATGGCGGGGGTGCAGACCTCGCACGTGCACACCACCAACCTGTTCCGCCAGGTCAACGGCACGTGGAAGATGATTTTGCATCATGCCGCGTCGGTGCCGTCGCCTTCTTCCACCAGCGAAGACGAACGCTGACACGTTCCATCCGTCCGCCATCAACTCCGTAGATGGCACGCCACCCAATGGCCGGGCGCGACTTCTTTCAACTCCGGCACCTCGGTCTCGCACTGTTTTTCCTTGATCGGACAGCGCGGATGAAAGGCGCATCCGGCTGGCGGATTCGACGCGCTCGGCGCATCGCCTGCCACGACTTTCCTTTCGCGGGGACGAACCGCATCCATTTTCGGAATCGCATCGAGCAGGGCCTCGGTGTACGGGTGTCTGGGCGAGGCGTACAGCGTTTCGCTCGACGCCATCTCGACAATCTTTCCCAGGTACATCACCGCCACCCGGTCGCAGAACATTTCCACCACCCCCATGTCGTGCGAAATGAACAGGTAAGATAATCCCATCTCGTCCTGCAACGCCTGCAGGAGGTTCAATATCTGCGCTTTCACCGACACATCGAGCGCCGACACCGCTTCGTCCGCCACGATGAGGCATGGACGGAGCGCCACCGCGCGGGCGATGCCGATACGCTGGCGCTGGCCGCCGCTGAACGCGTGCGGGTAGCGTTTCGCATCGTCCGGCGACAGCCCCACTTTGCGCAACAGCTCCGCCACGCGGTCGCGGTGTTCGGGTTTGGCGCCGCCGTTGTGAATGCGGAACGGCTCTTCCAGAATACGGCCGACGGTCATGCGCGGGTTGAGCGAGGCGTACGGGTCCTGAAAGATCACCTGCATGTTCCGCCGCAATGGCACCATCTCCGTGTGCGAATGGTGCGTGATATCCTGCCCGTCGAACACAATGCGCCCGGCGGTGGGGTCGATCAGCCTCAAGACGGCGCGGCCGGTGGTCGATTTGCCGCATCCGCTTTCGCCCACCAGTCCCAGTGTGCTGTTGACCGGAATGAAAAACGAAACGCCGTCCACCGCGCGCACCCCGCCGGGAAATGTTTTTTTCAAACCTTCCACCACGAGGAGCGATTTGCCGTTTTCCGGAATTGTGGATTCGTTCATAGTTCAGTCGTTGGGATACCAGCAGGCCACTTGCCGGTTGAGTTCGATACTTTCGAGAACCGGTTTTTCGATTTCACATTTTTTCTGCGCCGAAGGACAGCGCGGATGAAACGGACAACCGGAGGGCAGGGCGCCCAGTGAAGGCACACTGCCTTTCATCTCATGAAACCGTTTGCGCTCCGCCTTCGCGCCGGGGCGGGGAATGGATTGAATCAATCCCCGTGTGTATGGGTGACGCGGTTTTGAAAACAGTTCGTGCACCGGGCCGCTTTCCACGATTTCCCCCGCGTACATGATGAGTACCCGGTGAGCGATATTGGCGACGAGACCGAGGTCGTGCGTGATCAACAGCACGGACATGTTCCGCTCCTGCTGAATGCGTTGCAAAAATTCCAGAATCTGCGCCTGCACCAAAACGTCCAACGCCGTGGTCGGCTCGTCGGCGATGAGGATGGCGGGATCGCACGCCAGCGCCATGGCGATCATGGCACGTTGCCGCTGGCCGCCGCTCAGTTCATGCGGATAACTTTTCGATCGCGTCTGCGGAGAAGGAATTTCCACCTGCCTGAGGAGGTCGATGCTTTTTTCCCGCACTTCTCTGGCGCTGAGGTTGCGGTGAGCACGCAGGGTTTCGGCGATCTGTTCTCCTATGGTGAGCACGGGATTGAGCGACGTCATCGGTTCCTGGAATACCATGCCGATGTCGTTGCCGCGCACGGTGCGCAATGCGTCCTCGTCCAGGGCCAGCAGGTCGCGGCCTCGAAATAGAACGCGTCCCGACGCAATGCGTCCCGGTGGTTCCGGTACCAGGCGTAGAAGAGACAGGGCACTCACGGTTTTGCCACTTCCCGATTCGCCCACCACGGCCAGCGATTCGCCCGCGTTCAGATGATAGCTGATGCCGTTGACGGCGGTGACCTCTTTGCCGTTGACGGAGAAGGTCACTGTCAGGTTCTGGATTTCCAGTTCCGGCGCGGATGCGGTCATGAATTGGAGGTGGATGGAAGGAGAGTGTCTGGTGGGCGGATCATGGCATCATTCCCCTTCCCGCAGGGATTTCCGCCAGCCCGCCGCCCGGGCTTCGGCTTCACTGCAGAACCAGCGCTCGCCGCGCGAGGCGTCGATGAAAGTTTTTTCGTACCATTCGGACTCCGGCAGGTGATAGATTTTTTCCTGCCGGTCGTTGATGTTGCCTTTGATGTCGCACACGCGGGTGGGAGGCGACTGTTCGCTACCGCCGATCCATTTCCCGGTAACCGCAAGCACCAGCACCACGGTCATGGTGAGCAGAATCAACTTGCCCCGCTTGCGCGGTTGCGGTTGCGCGGCAGCCGGCGCGGGGTCCAATGCTTCCTCTTCCGGACTCTGGTGAAAGATGGGAAGCTGGATGATCTTTTCACCCAGTGCGCGCAGGGCTTTCTGCTGTTCCTTCATACTGGCGCGCGACTTGGGGTCGTCCATCAGTTGGTTGTGAAACTCGCGAATCAGGTCGCACAACATTTCCTTCACGCCCGGGTCACCGTGTTGCATGATCTGCTCGAGTTTTTGTTGCAGTTCGCGGTTGCGGTCGTTCGAGTCGTTCATAGTCCCCTGTAATTGGAATACTCACCCATAACCAATTCTAATTCCTGATGCCGAATTTGCAAACCGGTAAAACGGGTGCCCCTTCCGGCTATTGAATGGGTCTGCGATTTTGGATATGCTTGACCCTTTTGCGACTTCTTCAAACGGAATTGAATATGGTGATCTACAGCTGGAACGTCAATGGCATCCGCGCCGTGGCCAAAAAGGGGTTTGGCGACTGGATGGCGTCCGCCTCCCCCGCGCCGGATGTGGTGTGTCTGCAGGAAACAAAAGCACACCCGGAGCAGGTGCCGCCGGAGGTGGCGTACCCCGAAGGCTACGAGGCCTACTGGTGCCCGGCCACGCGCAAAGGATACAGCGGGGTGGCTGTGTTTTCCAAAGTCAAGCCCGGCAAGGTGCATTACGGCATGGGCATCGATCGTTTCGATTTGGAAGGGCGTTACCTGCGCCTGGAGTTTCCGAAGTTCGACCTGCTCAATATTTATTTCCCGAATGGCACCAGCGGCGACGAACGGTTGCAGTTCAAGATGGAATACTACGACGCGTTTCTGGAGCATTGCGAGACGCTCCGTAAAAAGGAAAAGAAAAAACTGGTGATCTGCGGCGACGTCAACACCGCGCACAAGGAGATCGACCTGAAAAATGCAAAGCAGAACGAGAAGAATTCCGGATTTTTGCCGATGGAGCGCGAGTGGATCGACAAGTTCATCGAGCATGGGTACGTGGACACGTTCCGCGAGTTCTGCAAGGAACCCGACCAGTACACCTGGTGGACGTATCGGGCGAATGCGCGGGCGCGAAACATCGGGTGGCGTATCGATTATTTCTTCGTCACCCGCGATCTGTTGAGGAAGGTCAAAAGCTCCTTTATCACGCCGGAAGTCATGGGTTCCGATCATTGCCCCATCGGACTCGAAATCGTTTGAGGCGAAATCCCACTGCACCTGTGATATTCTGACGGTGACAGAAATTGGACCTCCACCGGGCCCCGGCGGCCCGTTTTTATTAGAAAGGATCATTCATGAGTTTTGAAGTGGATTGCTCCTATCACGGTTTCAGGCTGAAAAAACAGGAAAAGCTGAAGGAATTGAACTCCCTTGCGCTTTTCTTTGAGCACGAGAAAACCGGAGCCGAACTGCTGGTGATGGAGAACGACGATGACAACAAGGTGTTCAGCGCCACTTTCCGCACGCCACCTTTCAACGACACCGGCGTGGCGCATATTCTGGAACACAGCGTGCTGTGCGGCTCCAAGAAATTCCCGGTCAAGGAACCGTTCGTCGAACTCATGAAGGGAAGCCTTCAGACGTTTCTGAACGCGATGACCTTTCCCGATAAAACCATGTATCCGGTGGCCAGCAGAAACCGTAAGGATTTTTTCAACCTGATGACGGTATACCTCGATGCGGTGTTTTATCCCAAAATCACCGAGGATATTTTCAAACAGGAAGGCTGGCATTACGAGCTGGATGCTCCGGACGGCGACATCACTTACAAGGGGGTGGTGTACAACGAGATGAAGGGCGTGTTCTCCAATCCCGAAAGCGTACTCGACCGGCACCTGGCGCACTCGTTGTTTCCGAAAACGCCTTACGGGCATGAGTCCGGCGGCGATCCCCTGCGTATTCCGCAGTTGACGTATGACGAGTTCAAGGAATTTCATCGTAAATACTACCACCCGACGAACAGCCGCCTTTTCATTTACGGCGACGGCGATACCAACGAATACCTCAAATACCTGAACGAGGAGTACCTGATCCATTTCGACCGGCTGGAGGTGGACTCGCATATCGAACTACAACGCCGGTTCAGCAAGCCCAAATGGAAGGATGTGCCGTACGCCGTTTCCAAAAGCGAGTCCGTGGTAAAGAAAACCTATGTCGTGGCGGGCATGAAACTGGGGAAGTCCACGGATTACGAACACTGCCTGGCTATGGAAATCCTGAGCTACATCCTGCTCGGCACCTCCGCCGCGCCGCTTCGCAAGGCTCTGCTTCAATCCAACCTGGGGACGGAGGTCATCGGCGGCGGTTTCGATGACAACCGTGCGGAGACGCTGTTCGCTGTCGGCATGAAGGGTGCGGAGCGTGAGGACGCGCAGAAGATCCTCGATCTTATTTTCAGCACGCTCAAGGACCTGGCGGAAAACGGCATCGACGAAAACCAGGTGAAGGCCTCGGTCAACACCATCGACTTCAAACTGCGCGAGGCGAATTTCGGCGGCTTTCCGAAAGGCATTGTGTACAACATACAGGCTTTGGGATCGTGGCTGTACGACGCTGACCCAATGGGGCATTTGAAGTACGAAAAGCTGATGAAGAAGATCAAAAAGAAAATGAACGAGGGTTATTTCGAGGCGCTCATCAAAAAACACCTGCTCGACAACAATCACCGCAGTGTGTTGGTGCTGTACCCGAAACCGGGGCTCGGCGATAGACAGGACGCGAAAGTGAGGAAGGCCCTGCGCGAAATGAAATCCAGCCTCTCTGACAAGGACATCGAAAAACTGATCGCGGAAACCAAGGCCCTGCAGGAAATGCAGATGGCGCCGGACACGCCGGAGGCGCTGGCGACTCTGCCACGCCTGCATTTGAACGACGTCGAGAAAAGGGTGCCGAAGTTTCCCTGTGAGGTGAAGCGGAAAGACAAGCCAACGGTTCTGCTCCACGACCTGTTCACCAATGACATCGCCTACACGCAGATCTGTTTCGGCACCAACGCGGTGCCGCAGGAACAGATTCAGTACCTGGGTTTGCTGGGACGCCTGATCCTGGGCATGGGCACGAAGAAACGCGACTACGTGGAGATGTCGCAACAGATCGGCATCCACACCGGAGGCATTGCGCCCTCGCATTATTCTTCCGTCACCTTCAACGACCGCAGCCGCCTGCTCTCGTACCTCAACTTCAGCGGCACCGTGCTGATGGAAAAACTCGATGCGCTGTTCGATCTGTACGCGGAGCTGTTCACCGAGCGCGACTTCAGCAATACCGACCGGCTGGTGGAGATCATCCGCAGTGCCAAGGCGAACATGGAGACGTCGATCGTGCCTCATGGCAACCAGTATGTGTTGTCTCGCCTGCAGGCGTATCATTCGCGGCTGGGCCGGTACGACGAATGGACCGATGGCCTCACCTACTTCCGGTTTTTGGAAGACCTGTACAGGCGCGTGGAGAAAGACCCGGCAGCGGTGGCGGACGAGTTCCGGCAGGTGGCGGACAAAGTGATCCACCGCGGCAACATGCTGGTCAACATCACCTCTCCGGCCAAGGATTTTTCAAGGATCGACAAGCGGGTGAAGCACCTGACGGAAATTCTGCCGGAGGCAACGCATCCGAGCGTGGATTACAAATTCGAAGCCCCCGCGCCGAACGAAGGGTTCATGACCACCAGCACCGTGCAGTATGTTGGCAAGGGCGCGAACCTGTACCAGTTGGGTTACAAATACTCCGGCAAGTTCGAGGTGGTGAAAGCCTTGTTGCGCACGGCGTTTCTGTGGGACCGCATCCGCGTGCAGGGTGGGGCGTACGGAAGCATGATCAACTTCGACCTGTACACGGGCGACTTGGGATTGGTTTCCTACCGCGACCCGAACCTGGGCGAAACGCTGGACGTGTACGACGAGATCGGCGATTTCCTCGCCAACCTCGATCTCCCCGGCGAGGAACTGGAAAAAATCATCATCGGGTGCATCGGCAAGATGGACCCGCCGCTCACCCCGGACCGCAAGGGTTCCATTTCCCGCGCGGAATACCTGACCGGCATGACGCAGGAGTTCAAGGAGCGGCGGCTGGACGAAGTGATGTCCACGACGCTGGACGACGTGCGCGGTTACGCCGATCTGTTCCACGCGGTGAAGGAAAAGGGTTCCGTGTGCGTGCTCGGCAACGCCGCGCGCATCAAAAAAGACGCGTCGCGGTTCGACCACCTGGTGGACGTGTTCAAATGAGCGCCGCTCCGTCCTTCAGGTGAGGGAGCGGGCTGTTTCGAACGCGCGTTCCATGTCCGGCAGTTGGCCGAGGTCCGGCACCACTTCCATGTAGCGGATGATGCCGTTCTTGTCCAGTACCAGCACGGCGCGGGCCAGCAGGCGGTTCTCGCCGATCAGCAGGCCGCTGGCCTTGCCGAAGGTGGCCTCACGGTAATCCGACAGAAACAGGATGTTGTGGATCTTGGCCTCGCGGGCGAAGCGCTGTTGCGCGAACGGCAGGTCGCGGCTGATGGTCACGAGCCGCGCCGTTTCATCCAGCCCCTTGTTTTCCTCGCTCAGAATGTGCGTCTGCTTCTCGCACACCCGGGTGTCGATCGACGGCACGATGCTGACGATCGTCACCTTGCCCTTGAAGCCGTCTTTCAGACTCACCATGTTGAGGCCCGCATCGGGCAGTTGCACGTCCGGCAGGGGTTCATTGACTTGCAACGGCTCGCCCATCAACGTCAGCGGCTTGCCGCCCATGGTGACGTGAAATCCGGTCCGCGCGGAAAGGGTGGTGGCCAGGAGGGCCGTGGTGAAGACAGAAGCCAAAATCAAAGCGATGGATTTTTTCATGATGAATGCCTCGCTGTGGTTGGAATGAATATTGAGGTTCCGGGTTTGAAATTGGGATGCCCGGGTGCCCGGTGGAGATTCGCTTCCACTCCTAAAATGTGACGATGGTTGCTCCGTCGCCGCCTTCGTGGCGCTCGCCAGGAGCGAAGTCCTTGCCGATGCCACTCGTCGCCAGGTAGTCGCGGACCATCGTTTTGATCTTGCCCATGCCGTGGCCGTGAATCACCGTCACCTTGGGCAGTTTGTTGACCACCGCCTGGCTCAGGAACAACTCCAGCGCTTCCTGTGCTTCCTCCACGCGCATGCCGCGCAAATCCAGCGTGCCGCGCGGATGCGACTGCGACTCGGTTTGGATTTTCACGGTTTCGGTTTTTTTGTTTTTCGCGGCGGCGGGTGTGCCGCGGATGTGGCCTTTCAGCCGCTTGGTTTCCACCACCGTAACGAGGTTGCCCAGGCGCACGCGCACGCGGTCTTTCTGTTCCGGGCTTTCGAGGAGCACGCCGCAGGCGTTGTAGTCCTCGACCAGAATTTCATCGCCCTCTTTCAACTGGTCCGGCGGCACGTCCCATCCATTGCGATCGGGACCGGTCTGCGACAGCGGCGTGTGACCGAGTTGCCGCAGTTGTTTTTCCGTCTTGCGCAGTTTCGGCAGATCACGGCTTTTCCGGACACCGTCGATCAGGTGGCGGATCTCCCGCTTCGCTTCGTGCACGTAATTCTGGATGCGCTTCGCCTTGGTTCGGGTGTAGTCCTTTTCCTGCGCACGCAGGGCGTCGGTCAACCGCTGTTGTTCGCGTTTCAGGGTGTCGATGGTTTCCCGGTCGCGGGCGATGCGTTCCTTTTCGTTTTCAAGGTCGAGTTTCTGCCGGTTGAGGTCCTGCAGGAGTGCTTCCGCGCGGCGGTCTTTTTCCGCGTAAATTCTGCGGGCGTGTTCGATGGTTTTTAGCGGCAGGCCGAGCCGTTGCGCCGTTTCCAGCGCCGCGCTGTCGCCCGGTACGCCGAAAACGAGGCGATAGGTCGGCGCCATCTTATCGAGATCGAACTCCATGCAGGCGTTCAGAAACCCTTCCTGCGTCTGCGCCAGCGTCTTGAGTGCGAGGAAGTGCGTGGACACCATCGTCGTGAAATTGCGCGCCTTCATCTCCAGCAGGATCGCTTCCGCCAAGGCCGCGCCTTCCTGCGGATCGGTGGCGATGCCCAACTCGTCGAGGAGGATCAACGCGCCCGACGCCGCCCGTTCCAGAATGTGGATGATTTTTTTGATGTGGCCGGAGAAGGTGGACAGGCTGAGCTCGATGTTCTGTTCGTCGCCGATGTCGGCGTACACTTCCGGGAAAAAGCGCATCTCGGAGCGCGGGCCGACGGGCAAAAACAGGCCGCACCGCGCCATCAACGCCATCAGACCCACGGTCTTGAGCGTCACGGTTTTGCCGCCGGTGTTGGGTCCGGAAATAATGACGATGCGCGTGTCCGGGTTCCACGTGATGTCGTTGGCCACCACCCGCGTGCCATTCAACACCAGTTCCGGGTTGCGTGCGCGATGCAGGGTGAGGGGGCCATTTTCATGAAACGCGTAGGGGTGCGCGTCCATGTGCCGGGCGAGGCGGGCGCGGGCGTGGATGCCGTCCAGCGCCACCAACTGCTGTTGATTGCACATCAACGCGTCAGCGTGTTCCCTGATCTGCAGCGCCAGCGATTCCAGCACGCGCTGGCGTTCGCGTTGCACCGCAAGGCGCGCGAGCTTCACCTGGTTGTTGAGCGCCACCGCCTGCGTCGGTTCCATGAACACCGTCTGGCCGCTGGCGGAGGTGTCGTGCACGATGCCCTCCAGCCGACCTTTTGCATCCGCGCGCACCGGCAGAACCAGCCGGCCATCGCGCTCGGTATAATACGAGTCCTGCAAAATGTCCTTGTAGGAGCCGGACATCAGCCTGCTCATCGTCGATTCCAGGTTGTCGCGGGCGCGCGCCGCATCGCGCACGGCTTGCTTCAACTCCGGCGAGGCGTCGTCTTTGATCTCGCCGTCGTCGTCGATGCACCGCTCGATCTCACGGATGAGTTCCGGCACCGGCTCCAGTTGGGATGCGTAGGGCGCAAGGTGCGGTACCGATTCGCGTTTGCCGAGATAACGTTTGAGATCCCGCACCAGACGCAGGGATTCCGCAATGTGCAGGCAGTCGTCCGCCTCCACCAGCAAACGCTCGCGTACGGAAATGAGAGCGGGATCGAGATCGGAGAAGGCACGAAGCGGAAGCGATTCCACCTCGTCGAACAGCGCCACCATCTCCGCGGTTTCGTTGAGGCGCGTTCGCGCGGTTTCGAAATCGTTCGCGGGCGATTCGGTTTCGAGCAAAGAGCGCGTGAGGGAGGACATCGCCTGCCCGGCGAGCGCCCGCTGAATCCAACTCCAGCCCAGCAGGGCCATTGACTGGTTCAGCATGATATCAGGCGGTGGGGCGTCCTTCGGGTTCATGGCAGGGAAGCGAACTGGACTTTTTCTTCCAGATTGATGTGGATGCGGGCGTCATACAGCATCTCCGGGTCCCAGCGTTGTTTGAAACCGGAGAGCAGGACTTCCAGCCGCGGTTCCACCTTCTCGTGGAAGCTCACCCGCTGGGGGCCGGTCTTGAACTGACCGTCTTCTTCCATCAACTCCTGAAAGGTCACCAGAATTTTTTGGTCGAAATTCACGCGATCGGCATTCAGGAACACCTCGTGCTCGAGCAGGTTCTTGGCGACGATCTCGAACAGATTGGGCTCCTTATGCACCGCGAGGAGGGTGGTGATCTTGCCGTCGCGGATGTTCATGGTTTCTTTTTCCGGCCCCGGCAGTTGCAGGGCCGCCATCTGCACGCCGCGCGTCACCTGCGCCCAGTGGATGTTGTCGAGGTGGTTTCCCTCGCGCACCATGCGCAGGATGTGGGGATGCGGATCGCGTTGCGTCGTCTTCAACCATTCAACGAGCCCCGGCACCTCCGAGTCAGGTAGAAAATGCCCGCCGTGTGCCAATCCCTGTTCCCGGTGCTCGTGGTATTCGAGCGGGTACTTGAGATCGTTCAGAATCTTACGGATTCTGCGGCTGTACTGGATCGGAAAAATCGAATCGTGCACGCCCTGGATGCTGTAAACCGGCGTGTTCTTGAGATTCACCAGAAAGTGCAGGTAACGGTCGGTGATGGCCCCGGCGATGGGCACGATGCCCGCGAAGTGATCCGGGTAAAACATGCCGGTCATGTACGCCCCGATGGCGCCGTTGGACAGCCCCGCCAGAAACACGCGGTTGTGGTCCACGGGATAGCGCCGCTTGACGGTCTGGATGAGGTCCATCACCATCCCTTCCGCGCGCAGGGACCACCAGGCGCCGGCAGGGTAGGTGGGGCAGAGGATAATGAAGTCCTCGTCTTTAAGGCGCGGCAACCAGGTCTCGATGGTGCGGTCGCCACTGCCGCCCATGCCGTGCAGGATGACGATCATGGGGTAGTCGCGTCCGGGCTCCAGTTCAGGAACATAGAGGGCGTAAGGATAGGTTTGGTCGCCGTTGGCGATTTCCAGATCCGTATGCAGGCCCGGGGCGCCGCCGGAACCGCGTCCAACCCGTTTCAGGTATTGCTTGATGACGTCGTGCGAGGTGCCCTGTTTTTCAAGACGGGCCAGCGCCTGCTGTTCGACCTGCGGATCGTTGGTGGATAGATACAGGTCCACATCGCCTTCCATATCGTAAGGCGGCGGAGTCACCATCTTCGGCACCTCCGGCGGCGGCATGCAGGCCGCGAGGAGGGCCGCTATCACTAGCCCTGAAAACACGTTTCGCATACTCTGATCTTGACACAAACCGAGGTTGCAAGTAAAGGCCGGGAAGCCCGGCAGGACTGGAAAAAAGTGTTGATTTTAAACGCAAAGATTCATAACATTTGGAAGTGACTGGAGTCCAACCCGTTCATCAACCTGCTCTCTTGCCTGCTCTATGACCGCCACCGCAACCACCCCATCCCAATCCACAACCATCAAACCCGGCACCGTGGTGCTCGGCGAGGGCCGGTTTTCCGGCGGCGACGCCTACCGCGCTCTGTTCCGCATCAGAAAAGGCGGATTTGAGTACCTGGGCCAGGTGAACGTGCACCTGGGGGAGGAAGGGGTGCGCCTCGAAATGTTCAATGCCAACTATTTCGGACTGTTCGAGGCGGAAGCGGAAGTGGTGACCGCCACTTTGGAGAGGACCCTGCTCAACCAGCTTCTGGGCCGCGATGCCCTGAACGACCGCTTCCGTGACGTCATCCACTCGCGGCTGGAAGAATCCATCCTGCAACCGCTGGAGCCGTTGCCCGCAATCAAAGAGGAGGCTGACCCACGCGACTTGCAGGGCATTTTCGACCGTTTGAATGCCGAATATTTTGAAGGCAAGGTGGAGGCCGGCATTGAGTGGTCGAAAGAAACCAGGATCGCCAACCGGCGTTCGGTGAAGTTTGGGTCCTACGACGCCAGGAAGAAGCTGATCCGCATTCACCCCCGTCTCAAGCAGGACTTCGTGCCGATTCCGGTGCTGGAGTTGACGGTGTTTCATGAGATGTGCCACCAGGCCGTTCCCCCGGTGCGCCAGAATGGGCAGTGGAAAACCCACCACAGAGAGTTCAAGGCGCGCGAAAAAGAGTACAAGCATTACAAGGAAGCGATGCAGTGGGAAAAGAAGCACTGGGCCAAACTGCTCGCCCCTTCCCCTTCCGAATGAATTCTCCCGGTTTTTCGTTGAAATCGATTCAGGCGGGTTGACCGCCTTGGGCGGACTCCTGCGGTGCATTGGTCGAGGCCAGTGAAATGGGCAGTCGGATGACGAATGTCGTCCCCTTGCCGGTTTGGGATTTCACATCGATGCGCCCGCCATATTTCTCAACCACCCGATGCACGATGTTGAGCCCCAGTCCCGTCCCGGAGCCTTGCTCCTTGGTGGTGAAGAACGGATCGAAAATGCGCGAAAGGTGTTCTTCTGGAATGCCCGGTCCGGTGTCGCGGATGGAGATGGTGATGTTGCCGTTTTCCCGGAAGGTTTTGATGGTGAGGGTGCCTTTGCCCTCCATGGCCTGCACCGCGTTGCGCACAATGTTCAGGAAAACCTGTTGCAGTTCCTCCGGTCTGGCCTTGAGCTTCGGCAGGTTCCCATAGTGTTTTTCGAGCGCGATGTCATCCGAATATGAGTCCAGCAGGGCGATGTCGAGCGCGGCGTCGATGCGTTCGTTGATGTTGACCGTCTGATCCGAATCCTTTTCGTTGGTGCGGGCGTAACCGGACATGTTCAGAATGACGTTTGCCATGTGGCGGGAACGGTCCAGCACTTTCTGCGCATAGGTCTTGATCTTTGGTTCCGTGGCCTGGTCCACGATGGCCTCGGTGTATCCCATGATGGAGTAAAGCGGGTTGTTCATCTCGTGGGCGATGCCCGCCGTCAGCGTACCCAAGCCCGAAAGCTTGTCTGCCTTGGTCAACTGCTCGAGCAGTTTTTTCTCTTCCGTGATGTTTTTCATGATGAGGCCGATGCGCCGTCCATCCTTCTGCTTGAACTTCATGTCGAAGAACTGGTAGGCGAAATAGAGATCACCCAGCTTGATGGTCGGCTGCCATTCTTTCGTATGGGAGGCGGTGGGTGCCAGAGGGTCCTTGGCCCGGTAACCTTCGTTCGGCGTGTGCTGGAGCTTGGGCGGTTGCCCCGTGCTGTAGTTTTTCAGTTCCATGGCCAGGAAGGTCCATTCCTCATGGTGCTTCACGGGCACCTCCTGAAGGTGTTTGCCGATGTAACTCTGCCGTTGGAGCCCCGTGATTTTTTCAAATGCGGGATTGGCGTATTCGATACGCAGACTGGCGTCGAAGGTCAAAATGGACTCCGGCACGCTCATCAGGATGCTTTCCGTATATTCGCGCAGGTAGATCACTTCCCGGCTTTTTTCCTCGACCTGTTGTTCGAGGCCGGTGAACGTCTTGCGTAACAGCGCGTTCATGATGTTGATTTCTTCCGCCAGCAGTTCGATCTCATCTCCGGTTTTGATCTGGAGCGGTTGCACCGATTCGCCGCGGCCGATGGACTCCGCTGTTTTTTGAAGTTGGCGGATAGGCCGCACGATGCGGTTGGCGGCCAGCGATCCCATCGCCGCGATGAGCAGAACAGAGACGAATCCCGCCGCGGCCATCCAGCCCAGGAGTTTTTGCGTGGGTGCGAACAGTTCTTCCGAAGATTGCCACGCGAACGTGTACAGGCGCGGTCCCTTGGTGCCGGAGATGATCTTGTTGGAGAAAGACAGAGGCGAGTAGCCGATGATGGACAGGCGGTGACTGCCGTGACCGTCGCTTTGGGTCTCCGCCCAGCTCGCTTCCGGGCCCGTTACCCGCGACACCAGGTCAGGCTCGCTCAACTGGTGACCTGTCGGCAGAATGGGGCAATCCAGCACCACGCCGTTGGAGTTGATCAGCATCACATGCCCGGTTTGTCCGAACAGGATGTTTTCAATCGACGGCGAAAAAAAACGTTTGCTGGAATACAGGCGGTGCAGAACGCCCATGCGCATGCGATCCCGGGTGCGGATGGGCACGGCGATTTCAAACAGGTGGGTCTTCAGTTTGGGATCGTAATGCAGTCGGCCGAATGCTTCGGGCAAGCCCTGCATCATCACACCCTGCCAGGTCCGGCGCGACCGGTTGTCGCGATCCGGGTAATCGTTGATGGTGGCGACCAGGTTGCCGGACGCATCGGTGACAAACAGAGCTTTAGTGGATTCCACTGCGCTCAGATCGTCACGCAGAAAATTCTGAAGGACGCGGCTCGCGCCGTTTTCCAGGATATCCTTGTAGGTGAGGGGCGCCGCCGTGATGTCGTTCAACGAATTGGCGGGTTCGGGCGTGGTGCGGTTGTTTCCCTTGACGTTGACGATGAGGGTGGGGTGCGACGCCCAATGCCGCATCTTTTGAAACTCATCCTTGATCAACAGGTCGATCTTGGTGGACGTTTCGTAGGCCAGCGCTTTGAAGCTGGAGCCAATGACCTGCGTCAGCGAGGCGTTGCCCTGGAAAAACGACCACGCCATGGCCAGGACCAAAGGAATGGTGCCCACCCCGATGACCATGGCGATCAGTTTGTTTTTGAGCCCGGACCGAACGCGGGCCCGTTGTTTGGGCAAGGGAACACCGGCTACGTTCATAATTTGACCGGGAACCGGCAAAGGCCTCGCGGCCTGCCGTGGGAGAAACCGAAGCCTCCACCCGGAACTCCTTGTTTCTTAACCAGAATTTGTTAACCGAGTGGGCGCTCTAATTTAAAATCAATATAGGGCTCCTCCCTTCAAATTTCATCCTTTCCCCAAAAAAAGTGGCCAGAACCCCACCCCCGTCCTATGTTTATTTTTAGCGATTCGAAGGCCGCAAGGGGGAACCAACGGCCGTCATCTTTCTCCCGTCATTCGCACAGGAGAAGAGATTGATTCCAATTTCTCACTGGAGGGACTCATGGTTACCGGAAAAATTTTGGTCATTGATGACGAACAGGATGTCCGGGATGTCATTCGTCTGCAACTGGAACAGCACGGTCTGCACGTGCTGGAAGCGGAAAACGGGGAGGAAGCCATTAAGGTCCTCCATTCTGAAAACAATCTGGTCAACATCGGCGTGATTCTGTGCGACATTCGCATGCCCAAGATCAACGGCATCGAAGCGATCGACTATCTCAAGAAAAACGCCCCGGGAATCCCAATTGTGGTGATCACCGGTTACCCGGATACGGAATTGGCCGTCGGTTTGATGAGAAAGGGAGTCAAGGACTACCTGGTAAAACCTGTCGAGAAGGAAAGGCTGTTCAAGGTGGTGGATCAACTGATCGCCGCCGGCAAGGATTTCGAGTATTGATCGTTTGCCCGCCATCAAGGGGGAAAAGAGGCTTTGCTTCCGCCCGGTTGCAAAGCCTTTTTTTTTCGACTACATTTTAGACGGCATGCGGTTGTCGCATGCGGGCCGCCCCCTTCGCAATGAACTCCATTGATTCCGGTTGAATGACTTCTCTTACGGATAACTTCGCTTCGGTTCGCCGGCGTATCACGCAGGCCGCTCTTCGTTCCGGGCGCGACCCGGAGTCGGTGCATCTCGTCGCTGTGAGCAAAACCGTACCGGTGGAACGCATTCGCGAAGCGAAGGAAGCGGGCGCGGAGGTATTCGGCGAAAATAAGGTGCAGGAAGCGGTGCCCAAAATCGAAGTGATCGGCAGCGAAGGTTGCCGCTGGCATTTCATCGGACATTTGCAGAAAAATAAAGTAAAGTATGTGGTCGGACGTTTCGACCTGGTGCATTCCGTGGACAGCCTGGAGCTGGCCGAAAAACTGAGCGCTGAAAGTGAAAAGCGGGGCGTCGTCACCCCCGTCCTCATCCAGGTCAACGTCTCCGGCGAGGCGTCGAAGTTCGGCATCGATCCCCAACATCTCGAAGGTCTGTTGCGCCGGTCCGGAGCGCTGTCCGGCATTGCGGTGAAAGGATTGATGACCATTCCGCCGTACACGCCGGACGAGGAAGAGGCGCGAAAGCATTTTGCGAACCTTCGTGCCCTGCGCGACCGCATGCGGAAGCAGAATATTCCCGGCGTGTCGCTGGACGAATTGTCGATGGGCATGTCCCACGATTTCGAAATTGCCATCGAGGAAGGCGCCACCTGGGTGCGTGTGGGCACGGCCATCTTCGGTGAACGCACCGGCTGAGCAGGCCGGACCAATTCCGCAATGCAACGGAGTGACTTGCTGTGCTGACCAACAAACGAATCGGGTTCATCGGCGGGGGCAACATGGCGGAGGCCATGATCAAAGGCCTGTTGTCCGCGTCGTTCATCGAAGCAAAAAACTTGATGGCGTCGGACATGGTGGTCGAACGCCTGGAGTTTCTGAAACGCGAGTTCAAAATCAAAACCACCACGGACAACCATGAACTCGTTCAGAAAAACGACATCATCATCCTCGCCGTCAAACCGCAGGCGGTGAAGGCGGTGTGCACGGGCATTCACGAGCAGATCGATGAGAAAAAGCTGGTGATCTCTGTCGCCGCGGGCGTGCCCATTCACGCCATCGAAACCCTGCTGAACCCGGAGGCGGATAAAAAAGTCGGTGTGGTGCGTACCATGCCGAACACGCCGGCGCTCGTGCAGGCGGGGGTCACGGCGTTGTCGGCGAGCGATCATGTGAGCAAAAGCGACCTCAAAGTCGCGCACCGCATCTTTGAAGCCGTCGGCCGTACGGTGGACGTGCCGGAAGCGCAGTTGGATGCGGTGACCGGATTGAGCGGAAGCGGCCCGGCTTACATATTCATGATCATCGAGGCGCTGTCGGACGCGGGGGTGAAGATGGGCCTGTCGCGCGACGTGTCGAACATCCTCACCCTGCAGACGGTGCTCGGTTCCGCCAAGCTGGCGCAGGAAAGCGGCCGTCATCCGGGTGAGCTGAAAGACATGGTGTGTTCGCCCGGCGGTACCACCATCTCCGGTCTGCACTGGCTGGAAAAAGGCGGCCTTCGTACGACGCTCATCAACGCCGTGGAAGCGGCGACGCAACGGTCCATCGAACTCGGCCGCAACGCGGAAAAGAAACAAAACGGAAACGATTCTCAATAACGGAAGCGGGTCACGGAAATCGGCGCTCCGCCTGCGTATTTCGCATGGCAGGTCATTGACAGAAGACCGGCGCGATACCATATTACTTATGGAAGGAGGCCAAGCCCCCTTCCATACAACCGGCGGTTCGGCTAGAAGACCCGAGCAACTGGGTGGAATGACAAAAGAGGGATCGTGACCGGTTGTATGCCAACCGGGGTAGGCATTGAAAAAGAGGAAGCAGGGTTGGCCTACCCCGCGACGGCGAAAGGTCTTTCAGGAACGAGAGGGAACCCCTGAAAGGCTTTTTTTTATTTGGCGCGGTATTTCTGCACTTCACCCCAGCCCGCAAGACCCAGCCCGAAAAACATCAGCCATACCGGATGCAATACCTTCTCCGGGTCCTTGAACATCAGGATGAGCATGATGACCACCGCCGACATGGCGAGGATGATGCCCCAGTACATCTTCTCCTGTCCCTTGACGAACAGGTCCGGGTTCTTCAACTGTTTTTTCACTTCGGGGCGCAATTCAAAATGAAACATGGCGGGGCTCTCCTCAGCGAAGCATCTGGTTCAGGCTTCCGGAGCGGAAACCCAGAATGTCCACGGTAACGAACTGAAACCCGATTTCGCGGAATTTGGCTTCGATTACCTGTGCCTGTTCCGGGTCCAACAGCATCGGCAGGTCGTCCTGCGGCGCCTCGATGCGCGCGATGTCGCCGTGATGCCGCACGCGCACCTGTTTGAGACCCATGGCGAGCAGGATGTCTTCGGCGCGTTCGATCATCGACAGTTTTTCCGCCGTCACCTCCTGCCCGTACGGCACACGGGAGGCGAGGCAGGCCATCGCCGGTTTGTCCCATGTGGGCAGTCCCAGCTTCTGCGACAGGTCCCGCACGTCCTGTTTGCTCATGCCCGCATCGGCGAGCGGACTCAACACCCGCGCCTCGTCCGCCGCCACCAGCCCCGGTCGATGGTCGCCCAGGTCGTCGGCGTTGGTGCCGTTCAGGATGTACGGCAGGCCGCGTTCGGCGGCGATGCGTTTCAGATGATCGTACAACTCCGTCTTGCAGAAATAACAGCGGTTGGCAGGGTTGGCGGCGTAATCGGGATTGTGGATTTCGCCCGTGTCGAGGATCAGGTGTGGGGCGCCGATGCGCCGGGCAAGTTCTTTCGACGCTTCCAGCTCCCGTTCCGGCACGCTGGGCGAGCGACCGGTGACGGCAAGCACACGCTCGCCCAAAGCGGCGTGCGCTATTGCCAGCACCAGTGTGCTGTCCACGCCGCCGGAAAACGCAACCACTGCGCCCGGAAGCGCCGCGATCTGCGCCTGCATTCGTTTGTGCTTGTCGTGTAAGGTCATGGCTGGTTGGTCCGTGCGCTCAAAACAGCGCCAATACAGATATCAACTTACCATGTCCCCGGAACAAAAAAAAGATCCGGGAGCAGGGGGGGAGCTCCCGGATCCTCAGAAGGAGGTAAAACCAGATTGAAGTTAGCTGCTGATCTCATTTTATAAAGTTCGCGAAAATCTTTAAAGAACCTGCAAGAGCTTGATTCCATTGGCAGGTGAAGTGTACGAAACCCCTAAATGGGTAGCGGTTTGCAAGTCAAGGAAATAGCGGAGAAAATGGACGCGGTCGATCCATAAGGGTTGAGGCCGACCGTGTAGAAACTGCAGAAAACAGGATCGAAGAGGGGTTGCGTCTGGTGCCGTGGGGTAACGCGGCCTAGTCAGCCGCCGATGGCGTGCATGGCGCGGGCAGGGCGTTCGAAGTCGTCCAGATTGATCTTGTGGCCCGGCTCCTTAGTGACCAGGGCGGCGCGGATGCGTTGTTCCACATCGGCGTCGGTCGCATTGCTGTCGCGCACCAGTTCCTTCAGGTTGTGTTCGTTGGTGGAGAACAGGCAGGTGCGCAGTTTGCCGTCGGCGGTCATACGGATGCGGTTGCAGTAATCACAGAATGGATTGCTGACGGCGGTGATGATGCCGATCTTGCCCTTGCCGTCGGCGAATTCGTATTCGCTGGCCGGGCCGATTTCCAGCGAGTCCTGGATCGGAGACAACTCGAACTTCTTGTGGATGATATCGAGGATTTCGTGGCCGAACAGTACCTTGTCGCGTTCCCAGATGTGGTCCGCATCGAGCGGCATGAATTCGATGAAGCGGATCTCAAATCCGTCGGAGCGTCCGAGCTCGACCAGCTTCAGGATTTCCGGCTCCGAGAAATTACGGATGGCGACGGCGTTGATCTTGATCGGAAAACCCGCTTCGCGCGCGGCGTCAATGCCTTCCATCACCTGTTCCAGGCAGTCGCGGCGATTGACGTGGGTGAATTTGTCCTTGTCCAGCGCATCCAGGCTGATGTTCAGCCGGTGCAGTCCCGCCTCCCTGAGCGCTTTCGCGTGCTGTTTCAGGAAGAAGGCGTTGGTGGTCATGGCGATGTCTTCGATGCCCGGCACCGCCCTCAGCATGCGCACCAGCTCCGGCAGATCCTTGCGCAGAAGCGGTTCGCCGCCGGTCAGCCGCAGGCGGAAGATGCCCATTTTCGATACCACGCCGACGATGCGGGCGATCTCCTCAAACGAGAGCAGATGCGAACGGTCCATGAACTCAACGTTGTCCGCCGGCATGCAGTACGTACAGCGGAAGTTGCAGCGGTCGGTGACGGAAATTCGCAGGTTGACGATGCGGCGGCCCATGCCGTCGATCAGAATCGGGCGTTTCTGGCTCTCGGAGATGGACATCGGACTTCCTCTCACGTCGGTGTGACACCCGGTTTTACCGGCGAATTGCCGTTTGCCGGGCAGGTTTGCCCCCAGTCTTGCAGGCGGAGGTTCATTTGCTGGAATTATACCCTTTTTGAAAAAGCGATGTACACCCCAAATGCTTTCCCGGCAGGGGGTGGGAAGATTCCGAAAAAGGGGAGGGCAGGAGGCTGTCACCACGTTCCCATCCACCTGTAAAAATACCTGCTGGGGGCGAGTGGGTCTCTGAATCCCTTGTGTCCCCGGATGCCGCCCGGAAGCTGAAAAATCCCTAAAAATATGGATATTTCCGGCTTTTGGAAGGAACCTGAGGAGCCTCATTGCATCTAACCAGTAAGGGGATGGGTCTGCCCGCTCAAGATTGTCCTGATTTTCACAGGCATTTGATATACAATGGGGCCCATCTGACAAGATGGGCTGAAAAGGGTTTCCTCCTCGGGGGAAGCATTGGTAACTGATTAAAACACAAAGTCTTATAATGTCTGTCGCCGAAGAAAAATTCTCCACTAAATTTGAAGAAGCCGCCTCCAAGCCGAAGCACCGCGGTGCCTTTTATCAGGAAGACGCCACGGAAAAGGGCATGGCGCTGGTGGAAGCCAAATTCAAGGATATGAAGCTGTACTGGCTGGTGGATGCGGTTGAAGGCCGGGTGTACAGCGCCAAGTTTTTCGCTTACGGAGGCAAGGTGTCCGTAGGCATCTGTGAGCAGTTGTGCTCCATGGTCAAGGGACTCACTATCGACGAAGCCTGTTCCCTTCTGGGGGCGGACGTCGAGCGCGCGCTCCGTGACGACCCGGACGAGCCGGCGGTGCCGGAGTCCAAAAAGACCGCCTTCGGCAACGTGCCGGAGTTGCTCAAGATCATCAAGGAAAAGTATCCGGAAGCCAAGGCCGTGGCGCAGGCCACGGCGTCCATCAAGGACAGCGGCGCCGGCAAACCGAAAAGCGCCCGCGAGTTGACCATGCAGGAACAGGCATGGCTGGACTTGAGCGAGGAAGACCAGATCAAGCAGGTCGAGCTGGTTCTGGACGAAAAAGTCCGCCCGGCCCTGATGTCCGACGGCGGCAACATCCAGGTATTGGAAGTGGTTGACGGCGAGCGGGTTCTCGTCCAGTATCAGGGGGCCTGCGGCAGTTGCGGCTCCTCGCTGGGGGCGACGTTGTCGTTCATCGAACGGACCCTCCGTCAGGAATTGTATGGCGACCTGCAGGTCGTCCCGAATATGTAGCGAATTTTTAGAATCCGTCTCTTAAGGAGTTGGGATATATGGCTAAGGAAACCACCCGGAACGTCACGGACGTCGATGAGGTCCTCGAGAACCGGGGTGAATACAAATACGGCTGGCGGACGCTGATCGAATCCGAGACCTTCCCCAAAGGGTTGAACGAGGATGTGATCCGGGCCATTTCCAAGAAAAAGGAAGAGCCGGAGTTCATGCTCGACTTCCGTCTCAAGGCCTACAGAAAATGGCTGGAGATGAAAGAGCCCAAGTGGCCGAATGTGCATTACCCGCCGATCGACTACCAGGCGGTGTCCTATTACTCCGCGCCCAAGCAGAAGGAAAAACTGGAAAGCCTGGACGAGGTCGATCCGGAAATCCTGCGCACGTTCGAAAAGCTGGGCATCCCGCTGGAAGAACAGAAGCGGCTGTCCAACGTGGCCGTGGACGCGGTGTTCGACAGCGTCAGCGTCGCCACCACGCACAAGAAAAAGCTGATGGAAGTGGGCATCATCTTCTGCTCCATCTCGGAGGCGCTGAAAGAATATCCGGAACTGGTCGAGGAATACCTGGGCACGGTTGTGCCGGTGGGCGACAACTATTTCGCCGCGCTCAACAGCGCCGTGTTCACGGACGGGTCGTTCGTGTTCATTCCGCCGGACACCATCAGCCCAATGGAGTTGTCCACTTACTTCCGCATCAACACGGAGGAGACGGGGCAGTTCGAACGCACGCTCATCATCTGCTCGGACAACAGCTACGTGTCGTACCTGGAAGGGTGCACCGCGCCGCAGTTCGACACCAACCAGCTTCACGCGGCGGTGGTCGAGCTCGTGGCTCTGGACAACGCCGAGATCAAGTACAGCACCGTGCAGAACTGGTACGCCGGCGACCCGGAAACGGGCAAGGGCGGCATCTACAACTTCGTCACCAAGCGCGGCAAGTGCCAGGGCAAAAACTCGAAGATTTCCTGGACGCAGGTGGAAACCGGTTCCGCCATCACCTGGAAGTACCCGAGTTGCATCCTGCAGGGGGATAACTCGCAGGGCGAGTTCTACTCCGTGGCGCTGACCAACGGCCACATGCAGGCCGATACGGGCACGAAGATGATCCACATCGGCAAGAACACCCGGTCGAGCATCATCTCCAAGGGCATCTCCGCGGACCATTCCAGCAACAGCTACCGCGGCCTGGTGAAGGTGAACAAGGGCGCCACCAACGCGCGCAACTACACGCAGTGCGACAGCATGCTGGTCGGCGACAAGTGCAGTGCGCACACGTTCCCGTATATTGAAACCGGCAACAGCTCCGTGCAGGTGGAGCACGAGGCGTCCACCTCAAAGATCAGCGAGGAGCAGTTGTTTTATTTCGAACAGCGGGGCATTTCCCGCGAGAACGCCATCTCGGCGCTGATCAACGGCTTCTGCAAGGAAGTCTTCAAACAGCTTCCCATGGAATTCGCCGTCGAGGCGGAAAAGCTCCTGGCCCTGAAGCTGGAAGACAGCGTCGGCTGAGTCCCATCATTCGGCAACACCGGCCAGCCAGGCAGGGCCCCATGGGTCGATGCCTGGCTGGCCTGTTTTGAAAATCAGAGAGGAACAGGTTAATGCTTGAGATCAACGATCTGCACGCCGGATTCGAAGGCGTCGAAATCGTCAAGGGTGTGTCCCTGACGGTCAATAAAGGGGAGGTTCACGCCATCATGGGGCCCAACGGGTCGGGCAAAAGCACACTGTCGAAGGTGCTGGCCGGACACCCGGCTTACCAGGTGACGGCGGGTACCGTTACGTTTGAAGGCAAGAATCTTCTGGAGATGGACCCGGAACAGCGCGCGCTGGAAGGCATCTTTCTCGGATTTCAGTATCCGGTGGAAATTCCCGGCGTCAACAATGCCGAGTTTTTGCGCATGGCGTATAACGCCAAGCGTGTGCACAACGGCGAAGAGGAACTCGATCCGCTGGACTTCGACGACCTCCTGGAAGAGAAGATGAAGCTGGTGTCGATGGACCCGCGCTACAAGGACCGTGCGCTCAACGACGGTTTCTCCGGCGGTGAGAAAAAGAAAAACGAGATCCTGCAGATGGCGGTGCTCCAGCCGAAGCTGGGCGTGCTCGACGAGACCGACTCAGGGTTGGATATCGACGCGTTGAAAGCCGTAGCCAGCGGCATCAACAAGCTCACCAGCAAGGACAATGCGCTGATCCTGATCACCCATTACCAGCGCCTGTTGAACTACATCGAACCCCATTACGTGCACGTGTTCTCTCACGGCAAGATCGTCAAGTCCGGTGGCAAGGAACTGGCGCTCGAGGTCGAGAACCAGGGATACGACTGGGTCGCCACCGCCACGAAGTGAGGAGAGGGTATGTCCACGACTGTAGATGTGATCAGTGAAAGCGAGCAGGCGGTCCTCGACCTGCACAAGGAGTTTCTAAAAGACGCGGTCCCTGCACTCAAACCGCTCAACGAGTCGGGCATCCGGCGCTTCGAGGCGGTGAAGTTTCCGCACCGCAAGCACGAGATGTACACCTTCGTCAACACGCACGACCTCACCGAAACGCGGTTTCAGTTGACCGGCCACGCGGCCGCCGACGCCAAGGGGGTGCAGGCGGAGATTTACCCGTCCTGCCAAGACCGGGTGATCGTGTTTGTCAATGGCGTGTACGACGCGGCGCTGTCCAACACCTCCGGGCTGGAAGCGGAAGTGAAATTCACCCCGCTCGTTGAAGCCATGCAGGACGCCGCCATCCAGGAATATTTGCTGGAGACGGCGGAAGAAGAAAACGATGTGTTCGCCGCGCTCAACAGCGGTTTCGTGAAAGACGGCGTGGTGGTGACCGTCGCTGAAAAGGCGGTGATCGAAAAGCCGGTGCAGGTTCTTTACGTTTCCACGGGCGCGGCCAATGGTTCCGTTGCCAGCCATCCGCGATTGCTGGTGAAACTGCAACCGCGTGCCGAGTTGAAGCTGGTGGCGAAGTTCATCGGCCAGGGAACGGGGTATTTCGTCAACGCCGTTCAGGATTTCCTGGTAGACGCCGACGCGGGGCTGACCTACTGGCAGGTTCAGCGGGACGACGCCACGGCGTGGCACGCGTCTAAGACGCGCGTGCAGTTGCACCGCAACAGCCGCTTCGTATGCACCAACGGTTCCTCCGGAAGCCGCCTCACCCGTCACCATTACGAAGTCCGCCTGAAGGACGAGGGTGCGGAACTCAACATGAACGGCGTGTCCGTTCTGGAAAACCAGGAACAGGCGCACAATTTCGTACGCGTTCACCACGAAGCTCCGCACTGCACCAGCAACCAGTTTTTCCGCAACGTCATCAACAACAAGGCCCGCGCCAGTTTCGACGGCACCGTGATCGTCAACAAGGGCGCGCAGTTGACCAACTCCGACCAGTTGATCAACAACCTCATGTTGTCGGATGACGGCAAGGCGGATGCCAAACCGAACCTGATGATTTTCGCCGATGACGTGAAATGCACGCACGGCGCGACCGTCGGGCAAATCGACGAGAATCAGTTGTTTTACCTGAAGACGCGCGGCTTGTCCGAGGCGGTGGGCAAATCCCTTCTGACCACCAGCTTCGTCACCAGCATCATCGATGCGGTTCCGTTTGAGGATGTGGTTCGGGATTTCAACCAATACCTGTTAAAAAAACTGGAGGCCGAAAATGTCTGACACCGGCACCGTGACGTCATCCAAACCGGTTTTGGATGTCGATAAAATCCGTAAAGACTTTCCCGTTCTCGCGCAGAAGGTGCACGGCAAACCGCTGGTGTACCTGGACAACGCCGCCACCACGCAGAAACCGTGGGCGGTGATCGAGCGGGTGCATAAATTCGATTCAGAAGAGTACGGCACCGTGCGCCGCGGCGCATACAAGATGAGCGAGGGTTCGACGCGCATGTACGAGGAAGCGCGGCAGAAGGTGGCGGACCTGCTGGGCACCCCGGACCGCAACGAGATCATTTTCACCAGCGGCACCACGCAGTCGGTCAACCTGGTGGCACAAAGCTACGGACGCAAGTACCTGAACGAAGGCGACGAGGTCATCATTTCGCAGATTGAGCACCACGCCAACATCGTGCCGTGGCAGATGATCACCGAGGAAAAAGGCGCGAAGCTCAAAATCATTCCGTGCAACGACAAGGGCGAGCTCCTCATGGAGGAGTATGAAAAACTGCTCAGCCCGAAAACGAAGGTCGTCGCGGTCAACCACGTATCGAACGCACTGGGCACCATCAATCCCATCAAGGAAATCATCGACCTCGGCCACAAGGCGGGGGCGGTGGTGTTGATCGACGGCGCGCAGAGCACGCCGCACATGACCATCAATGTGCGCGAGCTGGATTGCGATTTCTATACCTTCTCCGGCCACAAGATGTACGGCCCCACCGGCATCGGCGGGGTGTACGGCAAGATGGACGTGCTCAAAAGCATGCCTCCGTACGTGACCGGCGGCGACATGATCCGGCAGGTGACGTTCGAGAAGACCACGTTCAACGAACCGCCGTCACGGTTCGAGGCGGGCACGCCGCCCATCAGCCAGGCCATCGGCCTCGCCGCCGCCATCGAGTACATGCAGGCGGTGGGCATCGACAAGATCGCCGAATACGAGCATCAACTGCTGGAACACGGCACGCGCCTTTTGGAGAACATCGACGGACTGCGCATTATCGGCACGGCGGAGAACAAGGCCAGCATCCTGTCGTTTTACCACGACCTGATTCATCCGCATGACATGGTGACGCTTCTCGATCAGGACGGCATCGCCGTGCGCGGCGGGCATCACTGCGCCCAGCCGACCATGCAGCGGTTCAAGGTGCCGGCCACGACGCGCGCCTCGGTTTCGTTCTATAATAAATTCGAGGAGCTCGACCTTTTGGCGGAAAGCATCCGCAAGGCAATCAAGATTTTTTCCTAATCCGGCTCCCGGCAGAAGCACGTAATGGGTGGTTGCACGAAGGCCCGCCTCCATACGGTTCTTTGGCGGAGCGGCCGTTGGTTATGATAACGAATTCAAGGTAATTTGGGATGTCTTACAGTAACGAGTTGTACCAACAGGTGATCCTGGATCATAATAAAAAACCCCGCAACTTCCGGGAAATTCAAAACGCCACGCACCAGTGCCACGGCTTCAATCCGCTGTGCGGCGACGACTACACGGTGTACCTCACTGTCGATGACAAGGGGATCATTCAGGACATCAGTTTCATGGGATCGGGATGCGCCATTTCCAAGGCCAGTTCGTCGCTCATGACCCACAACCTGAAAGGCAAGACGGTGGACGAGGCCAAGGTGATGTTCGACGAATTCCACCGCATGGTGCTGGGCGAGTTCGATCCCGAAGAACACAAGGACAACCACCTGGGTAAACTGTCGCTGTTCAAGGGTATCCGCGAGTTTCCTTCGCGTATCAAGTGTGCCAGCTTGTCCTGGCATTCCATGGTGGGCGCGCTGGACAAAAGCAGCGACGTCACAACCGAGTAGAACCGGGAGCATTCCCCGGCCTGGCTCTCTCCTAAGCAAGTTTGGAGGTGAACGATGCCAACCCTCACTTTGACCGACCTCGACACCCGGACCCGCCCGGGCGATCTGTTCCACCCTCTTGAAAACGGAAAACTCGTCTGCACCGCCTGCGGGCACCGCTGTACGTTAAAACCCGGACAGCGCGGTGTATGCAAGATCCGTTACAATCTCGACGGGAAGCTTTTTGTCCCGTACGCCTACACCGCCGGGGTGCAGAACGATCCCATCGAGAAGAAACCGTTTTTCCATGCGCTTCCCGGGACCAACGCGCTCAGCTTCGGCATGCTGGGGTGCGACTTCCGGTGCGCCTACTGCCAGAACTGGTTCACCAGCCAGACGTTCCGCGACGACCGGGCCACGCAGGACTGCCAACCGACGACTCCCCGTGAAATCTGCGATGTGGCATTGCGCCACGGCTCCAAAACCATTGTCTCCACCTACAACGAACCGCTGATCACCAGCGAGTGGGCGGTCGAGGTGTTCAAGGAAGCGCGGGCACGCGGATTGGTGACGGGGTACGTGTCCAACGGTCACGGCACGCCGGAAGTGCTGGAGTACGTGCGGCCGTGGCTCGACCTGTTCAAGATCGATCTCAAATGCTTCGACGAGAAGAAGTACAAGCTTCTGGGCGGAAATTTTCAGGAAGTGCTGGATACCATCCGGCAGGTGCACGAGATGGGATTCTGGCTGGAGATCGTGACGCTGGTGATCCCCGATTACAACGACAGCGATGAGGAGTTGAATGGCATCGCCGAGTTTCTTGCTGACGTGTCGCTGGACATTCCCTGGCACGTCACCGCGTTTCATCCTGACTACAAGATGGGAGACTTCGGGGCCACCCCGATTGTGACGCTGGACCGCGCGCGCAACATCGGCTTCTCCAAGGGACTCCGGTACGTTTACAGCGGCAACCGTCCGGGCGAGGTGGGCGATTCCGAAAATACAATTTGCCCGGGTTGCCGTGCGACGCTCATTGAGCGGATCGGGTTTCACGTGGTTCGCAACCGGCTTGGTGAGGAAGGAGCCTGTCCCGATTGCGGAGAAAAAATTCCGGGCAGGTGGGCTTGCCCTGTTTGATATGCGGTGCTTGCGGCCCGTCAGCTTGCGGGGTCGCGGTCGATTTCAAACAGGAAGGTGGAACCCTTTCCCTGTTCGGTTTCGAACCAGATTTTTCCCCGGTGCATGTCTTCGATGATCTCGCGGCAGGATAACAAGCCTAAACCGTTTCCTTCCGGTTTGGAGGTGTACACCTCCTTGAACAGCACGTTTTGCACCTCACTGCTGATACCGTCGCCGAAATCCTGAATGCCCACCCTCAATCGGTCGCCCTCGTCGTTCAGGTGAATGCGGATCTCGCCTTCCGGCTGGGTGACGTAACCGGCGTTGATCAGCAGGTTCTGGACCACGCGTTTGATATCCAGGTAATTGAACCGGCCGAAGCCTTCCATGCCGTTGTTTACGAATTCCACCCGCTTGCCTTTCAGATGTTTGTGCAGACTGGTTTCTTCCACCGTCTCGCGCAGGAGTTTGACCAGGTCGTAGTTTGATTTGGGATATTTGATGTGCCTGCTTTTGATGCGTGAAAGTTCATGTTCGACCATGGCCACCAGGTCGCTCTTGACGGTGGAAATGGTATCGTGGCATTTCTGTGCCGTGTCCCAGCCTTGCCGCGCCCGGTGTGCTTCGTTGGTGCCGCGCAGGTTGCCCAGCAGTTCGTATGCCCAGAACTCCGCGTAGCCCAGGGGCGTCAGGCAGTTCTTGAGATCGTGTGTGAAATGACGGAGGGATAGAATATCCTGTTCCAAAGCACCCAACAGGCCTCGTATGTGCGCCGATAAAATCTGCAGCATTTCCCAAAGCGCATGGGGGTTGTTGCCCACCGTTTTGCGGAACAGCTCCTCGTTCACCTCCAACAACAGGCTTTCTTTCGACGCGTGGGCATTGGCGGAGCGTGGTTTCAAATCGATGAGCGCCATCTCGCCCAGCAGGTCGCCGGTTTCCAGGCATGCCAGCACCTTGCCGCCGCGGGTGACCACGATCTCTCCTTTCAGAATGATGAAAAGAGACTTGGTGGTGTCGCCTTCCTGCAGAAGCACATCTTCTTCCTGCAGGTGGAGTTCGTGCCCCTGCTCGATCAGCACCTCTTGCGTTGCGGTGTCCAGCAGGCCAAAGACTTTACACTGCTTCAAAAGTTGCAATTTGGCGTTTGGCGTGTCCCAAGAGGAGTTGTCCGGCTGGGTGTCGGAATTCATGAGTGAAATCCAGTGGGGTGAGTCATGAAGGTTGATACATTCATCGTAAATAAATCCGGTGGAAGGTTCAACGATTTAAAAAGATGTGAAAAGCTTTGCGTATTCAAAACATGTTTGAAAATAGTGGCTTACGGAATTATGGGTGGTTTGGGGATCCGGATCGAGCATGAAGCCGGGGGGTTTTCCGGGCTGGCCAAATGCATTGAATTTTAGGACAATATAGGCAGGTTCCCATGGGCTTGCATGGGCCGCATGGGACCGGGAATTATCAACTTTTGCGAAAATTCTCTTTGGAATTTAAGCCACACCGAGTGAGGAGATAGTTTTGCGTAATAAAAAACAGATAGGCAAAGCGTTGGGCCGTGTGCCCAGTGGATTGTTCATTGTGACTGCGGCGCATGAAGACCGCGAAGACGCGGTGCTGACGAGCTGGGTCAACCAGTGTTCCTTCGAGCCGCCTGCGGTGACCATCGTGCTGGCCACAACGCGCCCGGCACGGCTGTTGGTGGAGGCGTCTGAGGCATTCACCGTAAACATTCTGGGAAAAGAATCCAACAGTCTGCTCAAACATTTCTTCAAACCACCCGCGGAGGGTGTTTCCATTTTTCAGGGGCTCAACGTGTCGAAGGGGCACAAGGGGATCAAGATTCTGGATGATGCCGTGGCCTGTCTGGAATGCGAGGTGCGCGCCCAGCAGAAGTTTGGCGATCACATCCTGTACACGGGGGAGATCGTCGGCGGTAAAACGCTGAAGGGCGGAGAGCCCTACGTGCACGTGCGCGATACGGGGTTCAGTTACTAAACAAGAGGGATGCGGACCATCACTCCAGGCCCAGCATTTGCTTGAAGTCGGTGCGCGTCCACAGCCACCAGAACAGGGTGATGACGAACATGAGTGTCGCCACCGTGCCGATGATGGCGAAGACCAGGCGCTTGGGATTTTCCTTGTAATAATCCTTCACGTCCACGGCGAAGCTTTCCACCACGCCTTCGTCGGGACGTTTGCGCCAGGTCTTGTCCACGACATCCTTGCTGTAAATGATGCCGATGATGACCAGAATGATCAGAATTTCAATGGCGCCGATCATGGTTGTGTCATTCCTTCCCGCCTTGCGGGGCTCAGGGTTTCGGGACCGGATGCCGGGTCGAACGAAATGAGTTTTTTCGGGGTCTGGGTATCGAGGGTGCCTGCATTCCAGGCGCAACGGAATCCGTAATCATCGACCATGGCCGCGGGATAACTGTTGTTGCGAAAGGAAGCGTACACGAAAGACCGGAGGTCGCGCCACGACCCTCCTTTCAGCACCTTGTATTCGCCGCCGATTTGACCCTTCGGATTGGTTTTGTGATTTTCCTCCTTATAATACTCCCGGTCGTACCAGTCGTCCACCCATTCTTTGACGTTGCCCAGCATGTGGAACACGCCGTAGAAACTCTTACCTTCGGGCATGGAGTCCACAGGCACCATCACGCGGTGACGGATGTTTTCGTTCCATTGCAGGTTGTAGCGGCTTTTTTGGGGTGAGATGGGGTCGTTCCCCCACGGAAACAGGTTGCCGTTCGGACCCCGTGCCGCTTTTTCCCATTCCGCCTCGGTGGGCAGGCGCTGGTTTTTCCACTTGCAATAAGCCGCCGCGCCGAACCAACTGACGTTGTTGGCCGGGTAATTTTCCAAGCCACGGCGCGGCACGAACTGGCTTCCGTTTTGTTCGATCATGCCGAATTTGTTGATGCCGTAAAACTGTTTCGTCTCCGGCATGGCATTCAAAAATTCGGCGAACTCGGCGGCGGACACTTCGTACTGGTCGATGTAAAACGTGTCCAGATACACCTTGTGTTGCGGCGCTTCATCGTCTCCGTGGTGGTCGTCGCCCATGATGAAAAACCCCTGTGGCACCTTCACCATGCCCGCCGGCACGACCTCACCGATTTTATCCAGTAGCGCGCGGGCTTCCTCGGCCAGCTCGCCCTCCGGGCTGGCGGCCAGAAATTCCTTCAGCCGCGCCTGGGCCTGCTGGGCCCGGCCACCCTCATATAAAATCCAGCCGGAGAAAAAATCGATCTCCGCCAGGCCCGGATACCTGTCGCGGGCTTCATTGAGATCGTCGATCATGCCCTCCACCACCTTGTCCTTATCCGCATTGAAGGCTTTCTGGTACCACTGGCGGGCGGCCGTAAATTCCTTTTTCAGGACGTGGTACAACCCGAGATTCATGAAGGCGAGCGGCATGAACGGATTTGCCTGCGGGCTGGCCTGCAGGCCGCGTTCGGTCCATTCCACCGCCTTGTCCAGTTCACCCTTGCGGTAATACACCCAGCCTATCTGCACGTAGGCGGGCAGGCTTTGCGGGGCGCGCTCGATGATGTATTCGTACTGCACGATGGCCTTGTCGAAATCGTCCATCAGGTAATACGCCTCGCCCATGCGCTCGTTGATCTCCAGCCGGTCGGGAAACGTGCCCTGCATCCATTCGAACACCCCGAGAGCCAGTGGCGCCTCTCCCATTTCGAGCAGGATGTTGCCCATCTGCATGCGCACTTCAAACTGGCCGGGTTGCAGACGGTCGAGCAGTTTGGTGTGGAGCAGGGCGGCGACGAAGTTCCCTGATTGCAGGTACAGGCGCGACAGCAGATCGTGTACGGGAGGGAACCGCGGTTCCCGCTCCGCCACCTGCAGGAAGATCTCGATGGCCTCCTCCGTGCGGTCGGCCTGTGCATAGGCCACGCCCAGATTGAACATCGACGACATGTTTTCCGGGTCCGCTTCCAACGCTTTTTTGTATTGGGCGATGGCATCTTCCATCCGGCCCATCTCGGAATACACATTGCCGAGATTATTGAGTGCGTCGATGGATTCCGGATTGATCTCCGTGGACAGGGTCAGGTAGAACACCGCCGTGTCGGGATGCTGGTTGCGGTAGAAGGTGAGGCCGACGTTCGAAAAATACGCGCCCAGCGTCTGCCGGTTGTTGAGGCTGGTCAGGAAATACGATGCGTTTACCGCAACCTGAAAGCGATCGCGGTAAAAGTCGTCCGGAAACGACTGGCCTCCCTGCGTGGATTCAATATTGACCCGATACTTTGGCGACTGGTACCGCACAAAAAAGTGATTCGGCAAAGGCACGCCGTAGAGCGGTAGTTCCAGCCACTGGCCGAGGATCAAATACAGCAACGACAGGTTCATGCAGTAGCCGCGCTTGGTCTCCAAAAGACCGTGCAGGAACAATTCCGCCGGAACCGTCGGCATGCCAGCGGCATCGACGGAGTCGGTGAAGCGGTAGCCTTCCTGCTTGTGGATGAGGTCGGTCAGCACCTCCACGGTTTTCTGCGGCGTCGGATTGTCGCCCAACCGCTGTTTCGCCTTTTCGGTGAGATCGTCCAACTGCCGACGCAGGTGGTCGAGATCGAGCGAGGGTTGCCAGTGTTGCGAGACCAGCAGAAGGGTTTCCGCCAGGTCGATCTCGTCCGGGGCGCGGTTCACCGCCTTCCGGATGGCGTCCTCGGTGACGGGCGCAGCGGTCGCGCTCCAGGGCCAGCACAGGGTCAATAGGAGCAGGAGAAGAACGGCAAGGGGAGCGGGACGGGAAATCATACGGTACCTGGCGACCTCGTAAAGAATTGTCGGAGCGGTTCAGAATTTTTCCTATTATATCAAATGCCGGGGCGTTGACGAGACCCCGCTTGAGGCCTTGTTTGCCGCCTCATTCGCGCCGGATCATCCACCCCTCGACCAGGAACACGCAGGCCAGCAGAAACAGAAAGGGTCCCACCAGCGGCACGCCGCCATCCACCCGGGAAGTCTCTTTCATCTCTGTGTCGCGGAGAACCGTCACCGTATATCCCGGCAGGAGTTTCTTCACGTCTTCCGGTGTCAGCGTTTCGGAGAGTGACTCGGCGGTGTCGATGTTCGCCGTCACCGTGCCGATGTAGCGGGCGTCGGCGGGAAGCAGGGTAACGCGTGTGCCGGGCTCCCCTTCGTGGCGCTCGCCTTCAGGCGCGGTGCCGGACTGGAGCAGACGGTAGGGCCCGGGGGTCCACGTGTCCCCAAACTGCAGTTCGGCATCGCCGATTTTCTCCAGCGCAGTGATGCCCCCGCCCGGCGCGACGATGTAGGCATAGGGGGACACGTCTTCCAGTTGGATGGGCTGGCCCACCTTGAGGTTCTGCTCGGACAGGCTTTCCAGACTCTGTGCAATGTACTTCACCCAGCGTTGCAGCCACGGCAAAAAGGTGGGCTGGATGGGAAACTGGTTCCAGTCGCGGTCCAGGCTGGAGGTGAACAACAGCACCTTGCCCCGGCCGTAAGCCGATTCGATCAGCGCCGGGTACTCGTTGGTGAAGCGCATGGGCACGAGGAAGTCGCGGTCCGCCCGCGGCCGCACGCTGTACAGCGCGTGAAAGGGCACCTGCGCCATCTGGTGCATGGATTTTCCCTGGAATGTGCGGAGCACCGGGTGGGGATGGTCGCCGCCTTCCAGCCGGAAAGGTTCGCTTTCCGTATCGATCTGGTTGAGGGTTTGCAGGGTGACGGGCAGCAGGATGCCCATTTTTTCGTTATAGAACTTCGCATCCACCTGGTCGCCCAGCGCGACGAACAGGCCGCCGCCGCGTTTCACGAATTCTTCAAGCCTGCGCTCGTAATCGAAGGGCAGGGAGCGCACGTTGCACAGGATGACCACCGAATACTGCTCCAGCTTTCGGTCCGCCAGTTCCGCCAGCGTCGAGATCGTGGGCTGGATGTCCGTCACCGTGGCGCGGAACGGATTCAGCGCCTTTTCAACGTAAAACGATTCGTTCTGATGGGAGACACCGCGCGGGTCGCCGTCCACCACCAGCACCTGGATCTTGCGGTCGGGTTGAAATGAGAACAGCCGCCGGTTGTCCACGTTCAGCCCGTCGTCCTGAATTTCGACGTATCCCTGCACCGCCTCGCGTCCCAGGTACGGAAAAGAAAATGCCTTGTCCACGCGGCCGCCAGGGGGGAGGTCGATGAAATCCTCGCTTTTGGTTTTGCCGTCCACCACCAGAGCCACGCGCAACTGCGAAATCGCCGTGTCCGGTTGCAGGTTGGCGATGCGTGCCTCCACGCGCAGGATCCGGTTGTTGGTCAGAAATTCCTGCGTGAGGTCCACATGCTCCACCAGCGCGCGGTTTTTCTCCATGCGGTGTGCGGAGAAGTCGATGATCTTGATTGGCACCGATCCGGGATTTTCAGTCAGGTTCTCCAGTTCCTTTTCCTTCCAGCCGTTGCGGTCGAGGTCGGTGAGCACGAAGATGCGCCGGTTTTCCTCTTGTGCCGTGCTCAACAGGTCGTACGCCTTCGTCAACCCCTGGCCGATGCTCGTGGTCTGGAATGAGGGCTTGGAAAGCTTGAGCAGTTTGACGATCTGCGCAGGATCGCCGGTCCAGTCCTGCACCACCCGCGCCGGATCGGATGCGTAAACGAGACTGAACGTGTTGTTTGCAGGGAGCCGTTGTAATAACGACGCTGCAAACGCCACGGTCTGGTCATATAGGGCCTGGTCCTTGGCCCGGGCCGCCATGCTGTACGAGTTGTCGATGACGATGACGTTGGCGGTCGGCTTCGATGGCAGAAATTCCTCCGGTCCGCCGAAGGAAAAGATCGGGCTCGCCAGGGCCAGGCTCAAACACGCAATGGCCAGGCAACGGAACAGCAGGAGAAGGAGCCGGTTGGGTTGCGAGCGGCGGATGCTCCGCTTCTGCACCTGTTCCAGCAGGTACACGGCGGAAAACGGAATCCGCTTCTGCTGGCGGCGCGTCAGCAGGTGCACGAGGATGGGCAGGGCGATGCCCAGCAGGCCCAGCAAAAACCACGGTGATAAAAACTGGAGGCTCATAGTTTCAGCAGGCTCTTGCGCCGGAGCAGGTAATAACGAAGCGCCTGCTCAAGCGGCGTGGCGGTGTCCAGAAACTGGTAATCGATGCCCAGAGACGGGCAGTTGGTCTGGAAGTGGCCGATGAACTCCTGCACCGCTTCCTGGTATTGCTCGCGCACGTCTGCGGGATCGAGCCCGACCGGCGGGTCGTTCTCCAGCGACTCGAACATGATGTCGCCGTCGAACGGCAGGTGGAGTTCATCCGGGTGCAGGACCTGGAACAGCAGCACCTCCAGTCCGCGCGAGCACAAAAGCTTGAGCGTTTTCAGCACGTCATCGTCGCGCACCAGCAGGTCGGAGATGACGATCACCATGCCGCGCCCCGGCAGGCGTTCGATGATGTCGCCCACCACGCGGCTGATGTGCGTCTCGCCCTGAAACTCACAATTCGCCAGCGCGTGCAGGATGTGCTGGAAGTGCGAGGGCTTGGAACGCGGCGGGATGTGCGCCGTTATCGACTGATTGAACGTGATCAGCCCCACCGCATCGAATTGCTTGAGCAGGAGGTACGAAAACGCCGCGACCAGCGTCCGCACGTACTGCGCCTTGGGCATGGCGTCCTGTTTTTTGAGCGGCGAGGCGTAGCCCATCGACCCGCTGGTGTCGAGAAGAATGGTGCACTTGAGGTTGGTGGACTGCTCGAACTGCTTGACGTGGTACTTGTCCGTCTTGCCGACGACCTTCCAGTCGATGTGGCGGATGTCGTCGCCCGGCGTGTACGCCTTGTATTCGGCAAACTCGACGCTCGATCCCTTGTGCGGACTGCGGTGCTGGCCGGAAAGCAGGCCCTCCACCAGCGTGATGGCGCGCAGGCTGAGCGATGAGATTTCGGAAAGCGTTTCCGCGCGGTACAGGGATGAAGGATCTTCGGCCATGAAGTAGGGTGCTCAGGGCAAATAAAAATACGTCACGATGTTTATCATCTCACAATTCACGGTTTGCGGAAATACCCCGCCTGCCTTCATACAGATAAAAAAGGAACGCCGAATCGCCTTTTTAAATTGGTCCTCTGCGCGCAGGCGTTGGTTGACAAAATACCAAGGGGGTCTACAATTGAAACCAAGTCCAAACGATTTCAGCCGGTTTGGGCATGTCCGGTGAAAATCCGACCGGCCCCGGAAAATTGGAAGTAATATCGGGGTTCCAAAATCAACCTGAGATGCTTATACTGAAATGACGAGACCGTTCAACGATCAACCCGTTGAAGTGCTGATTGAAAAGAATCTGAGTGCCGACGGCGCCTCGCTCGACCTGCATGTAAAGTACATCGGGGACGAGGGAGTCAAATTGCTGGCTCAGGATGAGCGATTGAAAAACCTGCGGCAGTTGAACCTGGAGCGGAATGAGATCACCGCCGAAGGAATTCGCGCGCTGGCGGAGTCGCCCGTCCTCACGCAGTTGACCTGGCTTCACCTGGAGCGGAACGACCTGGACGATGCATCGGTTCAGCTTCTCGCCGGGTCGGCGAACTTTTCGCACCTGAAGCAGTTGAATTTGTGGAAGAACAAGGTGGGACCGGAAGGGGCCAAGGCCATCGCCGAATCCCTGTCTCTGTCGGGTCTGGAAGTGCTGGACCTGGCGCAGAACCGCATCGGCGATGAAGGCGCGCGTGCCCTGGCCGCATCGATGACGCTGACCGATCTCAAGTACCTGGATCTTTTCGGCAACGGTCTGACGGAAGAGGGTCAGGCCGCTATCAAACAATCGGAGACGTTCGCCAAAATCAAAGACCTGATCCTGGCTTGAAACTCTCCGCAGGAGGGGGACAAATGCATACCTGCCAAAGTGTGTCGGATCGCAGGCGGAGTTCTGGTTGGATGGGGGCGATTCTGCTGGGTGTTGTGATTTTGGGGGGCGCGGTTCTGGCGTCCGTCCCGGCGTTGGCGGCCAATGTTTATGAGGAAGTGGCGCAACGGGATGCGGACCGGGATACGGATACGGAAGTAACCGATGCGTCGAAAGAAGCGAAGGAAAAGCTGGACGGCGCGACCAGCGGCATTATGGGAATCTTTCAGGATATCAAAAACTTCTTCGTTGATACGTGGACGGGTTTTGATAACTGGATGAAAGCCTTGTTTGGATTCGAGCGCGGTGAAGGCTCGCAGGCCTTCTTCGGCACCGTCATCTATGCTTTCCTGTTGCTGGTCCTGCTCTTTGTCGGCAAGCTGGTGTACAACATCTTCGCCGGCCTGTTCAGATATCGGGGTGGCCGTTCACGGGAAGGTTAGCCGATTTTCCCTTTTGACGACGAACGGTTTTCATTGCGTCCTTTTCATCTCTCCGCCGGGCTCCAGCCGTTCTCGCTCAAACGCACCGTACGGTCCCCCAACCCTTCCAGGAACGCCCGCACCCGCGCCACGGCGCTTTCATATTCCTTTTGTGCAAACAGGGAATACCCCGGTCCCCGGTACCGCTGGGCGAATACGGACAGCCGTTGCGCCGTGCGCAGACGGAATTGCTGTTCGTAATACGCCGCTTCACGGGACGTCACGCCGGTGATAGGAGGCGCCTGCCCCACCCGCGCCAGCAGTAAATTCAAAAACGATTCGTCCGTCTCGCGTTTGAGCGGCGGCACCAGCACCGCGTCGGAATGTTCCAGCAGGCGGTTGTCATCGGTGACGACCGGCGCTTCCTTCCAGTACGTCTTCAATGCCTTACTTTCGGTGATGTAAAAATCCATGAAGTCGATGAAGCTGTAGAGACCGATGCCCTCCGCCAGCGGTTTCAGTCTGGGATTTTGCGTGACCGCGTCAAAGTGCTGTTTGTCGAGCCGTACCGGTTGGTCGGAGCCGACCAGCAGGACGATACGTGTCAGAAAGCTGTTCCACACCGAGACGTGCGGGAACTCGGCGCGGAACGTGGTCAAAATGGCGCGGGCGTCCTCGGGCGTCACCAGGTGCAGGGGAAGCCATTGCATCATGAGGCCGCCGGGTTTCAACCGGGCGCGCGTCTCGGCGTAAAATTCCCGCGAGTACAGGTTGTTCACCCCCGCCTGCACCGGCGACATGGGCTCGAGGGTGATCACGTCGTAGCGTTGACCGGTCCAGCGGATGAAGCGGCGTGCATCCTGGATGTGAAAATCGACGTTGGGTTTGTCCAGCACGCCGTGGTTCCAGCGTTCGAACCAGTGCGCCATGCCGAGCACGTTGTCGTCGATTTCCACCCCGTCCACGTTCACATCCGGGAACTCGGCCACCGTGCCCAGCGTACTGCCGGTGCCGAAGCACATAACCAGCGCGTCTTTCGGGGCGGGATGCAACAGCATCGGCACCAGGCCCATCGCCTGCATGTAGGCACTGCCGCCGAGAGAGTCGGACGCCGTGGCGGTGCTGAACCCATCGACGTACAGTGTCCGTCCGCCGTTTCGCGCGTCCTCCACCACGCTCAACGTGGAGAAGTCGCCTTCCTTGTAATCGAGCAGGTTCAACCTTTCGGGCGGAGTGTCGATCTCAATCCGCGCCAGGTTGCCTTCACCCGGTGTGTGGGTGGCGGCGGAGGGTGGTGACGCGGCCCAAACGACGCCCATCAGCAATGCGGCGGTAGCGTAACCCGCCAGAAAACGCCGCGGTGCCTTGCCACGGCGCCACGCCCACGCCGTGACGGCGAGTAAGAGCAGACCGCCGAACAGCACGAACAGGGAGCCGCGGATGCCGAACAGCGCCACGAACAGAAACGGCGTCAGCACCGTGCCGGCAATCGCGCCGACGGTGTTCACCGCATAGCTGTTGCCCAGCGTGCGCTCCACGGTGCCGAACAGGTGGAAGTGAATGTGCCCGGCCAGCGGAAAGATCATGCCGAAGCCGAGGGTCGGCAGGATCATCAGTGCGAAGGCCATGAGGGAACGCATCCACAGCGTGCGGGCAGCGGTGGCGTTCACATCGTAAAACAGCTTATCCAGTTCCTGCGTCCATACGGTGATGGAACCCAGCGCCGGGATGGCCAAAAGGCCCAGTACGGCGACGGCGGTCTCCACCGCGATGAATTTCGCCACCCAGTTTCCGGGGCCGAGGATTTTCTCCGCCACCAGGCTGCCCAGGCCAATGCCGAACAGAAACGTCGCCAGGATGATGGCGAAGGAGTACAGCGAGTGGCCCAGCGGAAATACCAGCACGCGTGTCCATAGAATTTCACTCGACAACGCCACCATGCCGGAAAAGAAAAACAGAAACAGCAGGAGCCACGCCAGTTTGCGATCGGGGGTCGATTCGTCTTTGGCGGGTTTGGATTGGGTGCGGGACGGTGCCGGTGCGTCTTTCGCAGGCATTGCCTCAGCCCGCCACAGCCAGCACACCGCGCATACCAATAGATTCAGCGCTACTGCCGAGTACAGCGTGCCCTCGATGCCCAGAAAGCGCGTGCCGCCGAACTGCGTGTACAGCACGCCGCCCATCGCGCCCAGCGTGTTGACGCCGTAAAGCACCGAGAGGTCGGTGAAGATGCGGTCCTGCCGGTCGCCAATGCGCCAGCGGCCGATCACCGGCAGGGTCGCGCCCATCATGAACGTCGCCGGGAGCATCAGCAGGGCGCACAGCACGAACTCCCAGAAATGAAGAAGCGTGTCCGAGCCGAACGACAAGGTCAACAACAGCGGGTAGCCCGCTTCGACGAGGTGTAATAGAAACGGAAACGCCAGCGCGTAGAGGCCGATGATGCCTTCCAGCACGCCATAGAGGCGCACCAGCCCGTCAGGGTGTTCGGTGAAGCGTGTGAGGATGCGGGCGCCGCCCCACGCCCCCAGCGCCAGCCCGGCCATGAAGGCGCACAGCACGGCACTGATGGCATACAACGTGCCGCCAATGACCAGCGTGATCTGCTTGATCCAGAGCAGTTCGTAGGTCAGGCTGGTCCAGCCGGACAGGAACAGACAGCCGTACAGGACCGCGCCCCGGGATCGAATGGGATTCCAATGCATTGAAAGGATTGTCCAAAAATTGGCCGTGATTTTCACACAATCGGGGAGGGGAGTCAACGCCGCGGCTCTCACCCGGTGTCGGCGCGGCGGTTATCGGGCGCGTCGTTCCCGGGCTTTACCCTTGCCACGGAGAACCCGGTCTGGTAAAAACGAACGTCCCTCCTATGGACCGGAACCCCAGCGTGCCCCGGCCTCCTTTGGCGGCTTCTTGCCTGTCTTGTCACGGAGTGATACCCTCTTCTGTATTCATACACCGTTACCACCGGGTGGCGGAAGCCAATCGGTTTAATTTTTGTCAAACTTGTAAGGAATTGATACGCATGTGGGTTTCGTTTTTTAGAAAGTGGACCGCGCTCGCGGTTATGGTGTGGATTTGTGCGGCCCTGCCGGTGGCGGCGGAGCCGGAATATTTTGAAGGCGATGTCACCGGTGACATGAACCTGCCGGACGTGGTGGCGCGTATCAATGGTGTGGACCTGGAGTCCAAGTACATCCGGTTCGAACTCAACCGCCTGCTGAAGGACCGAGGGGAACCCATACCGCTGGGTCAGCGCCAGCGCATGGCGCTCGATATTCTTGATCGTGAGATCAACCGCGAGTTGATCTACAAGGAAGGCGGAAAATCCGGGTACGCCATCGATCCGGAACAGGTGCGGGAGCAGTTCAACAAGCTCAAGGAAAATTACGAATCGGAAGCGGCGTTCCAGGCGGCGCTCAAGCAACGGGACCTGACCGAGGCGGACATCAAAAAATCGATCGAAGTGGACCTCACCGCCAACAGCCTTCTGCGTGACCAGGTGAAAGGCAAGATCGTCATCACCGATCAGCAGGTGGAGCATTTTTACGAACAGAAGAAAAACGCGTTCCAGCGGCCGGAGGCCTACCGCGCCCAGCACATTTTTGTGCCGCTCATTCCGGTGGACGTGATTGAGCAAACCCCGATAGAGCAGTTGAAATTGGACAAGGAAAAATACATCGCCCAGGCTCGCGAAAAGATCGAAGCGGTTTACGAGAAGGTGAAGGCGGGCGCGGATTTTGCGGAACTCGCGCGGACGTATTCGGAAGACGTGGGCAGTGCCGAAAAGGGCGGTGATCTGGATTTCATATACAAAGGCGTGTTCGATCCGGAAATCGATGAGGCCATCTCCAAGCTGGAGATGGGCGAGGTGAGCGGCATCGTGCGCAGCAAGTATGGGTTTCACATCCTGAAACTCAATGAAACCAAGCCCGCGGAAGACGTGCCGCTGGAGGAGGTCAAGGAATCCATCCAGAGTTACCTGTTCACCACCGAGGCGGAAAAGGTGATTGCGCGCTACATCGACAGCCTGCGCAAAAAGGCGGACATCGAGATTTTTTATCAGCCCGCGGGGTGAGGAAAAGCCCTTCGACGGGTCGGAATCCCTGTGCTAGAATGTGGCCTTCTTACAAGCAGGATCTGAACCGGCGCGGGATGTGTCTGCTGACGTCCCGCTGTCTTCATAACGACCACACAAACATTTCAAACTATTTGGAATATTCAAGGAGTAACATCATGGCCACCTACACCAAGCCGGAAGACGTTCAATCCACCGTGGAGGACGACCCGCAGGCGCGCCAGGCGCTGGAAGAGGTGTTTTCGAACACCGCCCGCTGGGACGCGGGATTCAAAGGCTTCACCGCGGATGTGACTGTCAACATCAACGGCAAGGAAGAGCAGGGCACCGTCACCGTGAAAGGCCCGAAGGCAATCGAACTCAGCCTGCAGGACGAGAGCATGAAGGAATTCGCCTCGGAAAACCTGGCGTCCATCGCCATGCACCGCGGTCCGCGCTCGTTCGAGGAGTCGGACGGCAAGTACAAGCTGACGTTCGGCGATGACGGCACGCATCCGCTGGGACGCGCCGTGGTCATGGGCGGCGACGGCATGAGCTCGTTCTACCGCATCAAGGAAGGCCGCATCCGGCAGATCAACCGCAAGACGCCGCACGTTGCGTTTTCGATCAACATCGAAGACAGCGTGAAAAATGCGGAAGGCAAATTCCTGACGCGCAATTACACGGTGTACTACTTCAATCCGAAAGACAACTCAATCAAGAACGTCGAGAGCTACACCGACGACTACACCCGCGTCGGCAACTACGACCTGCCGCAACAGCGCCGGGTGATCGACGTGCAGAACAGCGAAGTCGTGGTCAGCACCATGACGCTGGCAAACCACAAAGCGCTGTAACCGGCTTCTCGCAGAAACACAAAAACCCGGCGGGGATTTCCCCGCCGGGTTTTTTTATGGTTTGTGATGACATTGGGACTCAGGTCTTCGCCGCCAGCACCGCGTCTTCGCACTGCCTGCCCGTGGATACGGTGACACCGTCCCCGAGAATCGAGCGTGTCACCTGCGCTCCCGCTTCCAGCGTGACGCCTTGCCAGCAGACGGTGTTGTCCACGGTCACGTTCTCCCCGATCACACAGCCGTCGCCCAGCACGGTGTATGGACCCAGCCGGGCGCTTTCTGCGATGGTGCAGTCGTTGCCGATGTGCACCGGCGGGATGATGGTGGCCCTGCCTGGGTCGGCGGACGCTTCCGGCAGTTGCCAGCGCACCGTGCCGTCCAGAAGGTCGCGGTGGACGCGGTGGTAACTTGCGGGCTGGCCGATGTCGATCCAGTATCCCTCGTGAATGTAACCGTACACCGGCAGGCCGTCTTCGATCATCTGCGGAAACACGTCGGTGGTGGTTCCGGAGAACACGCCCTCGGCCATGTAGTCGAAGACCCGCGGGTCCATGATCTGGATGCCGGTGAAGGTGTGGCGGTGCTCGGTGTCCGGCGCGTTTTTCGACGGCACGCCCGGCATGTGCACGATGCGTCCGCTGGCGTCGATCTCAATGGGATCGCACGCCTCCGGCGAATCCCCTTCCTTGAGCACCAGCGTCAGCACCGATTTCTTTTCTTCATGGAACGCCTGCACGCGTTTGAAGTCGATGTCGGCGAACACGTCGGAGTTCATCACCAGAAACGGAGCGCCGTCCAGAAACTTCTGCGCTTTCTTGATGCCGCCCGCGGTGCCGAGGATGGCCTCTTCCTTCGACCAGTTGACATGCACGCCGAATCCGCCACCCTCGCGGAAGTAGGCGATCACTTTGTCCGGCAGGTGGTGCAGGTTGATGGTGAGGTCATGGATGCCCTGACCGCGCAGGAGTTCGATGGAGTGTTCCAGCATGGGGCGGTTCATCACCGGCACCATGGGTTTCGGGGTGTGGAAGGTGAGCGGTCTCAGCCGCGTGCCGAAGCCCGCCGCCAGGATCATCGCCTTCATGATTGCCCGGCCAGCGCCTTCAGCGATTCGGTGTACGGGGGGCGCGCGATGCCGCGCTCGGTGATGATGGCGGTGACGAACTCGTTGGGCGTCACGTCGAACGCCGGGTGCGAGGCGTCCACGCCTTCCGGCGCGATGCGTTGCTTGTTCAGCGTCACCACTTCCTCCGCGCTGCGTTCCTCGATGGGGATGGCGTCGCCGGATGCCAGTGTGAGGTCGAGCGTCGAGACGGGCGCGGCGACGTAGAACGGGATGCCGTGCTGGCGCGCCATCACCGCCACCATGTAGGTGCCGATCTTGTTGGCGACGTCGCCGTTCGCGGCAATGCGGTCGGCGCCGACCACCACCACGTCGATTTCCTTCTTTTTCATGAAATGGCCGCACATGTTGTCGGTGATGAGTTTGACCGGGATGTTGTCCTCTTTCAGTTCCCACGCCGTCAGCCGCGCGCCCTGCAGGAATGGCCGCGTTTCGTTGGCGAGCACGCGCACGTTCTTGCCTGCGTTCACCGCCGCACGCACCACGCCGAGCGCGGTGCCGAATCCCGCCGTGGCCAGCGCACCCGCGTTGCAATGGGTGAGGATGGTGCTGTTGTCCTCGATGAGCGACTGGCCGAATCCGCCCATCTTTTCGTTGGTGGCGATGTCTTCGTGGTAGATCGCCATCGCTTCCTGCTTGAGGCGTTGCTTGAGTTCGGAAACGGGCAGGTGACTGTGTGCTTTCGTCACCGTCAGCATGCGGTCGATGGCCCACTTCAGGTTCACCGCCGTCGGCCGCGCCTGGCCCAGCCGGTCGCATTTTTGTTCCAGTTGCGCCAGAAACGCGCCGTAGTCTGCGGCGTCGATGGCGTTCGCGCCGAGGCTGATGCCCATGGCGGCGGCGACACCGATGGCGGGCGCACCGCGGATGATCATGCCGCGGATGGCCTCGCCGACGTCTTCAATTGTTTTGCAGTCCACAAAAGTGGTTTCAGCAGGCAGGCGGGTCTGGTCGATCATCCTCACCACGCCGTCGAGATATTCGATTGTTTTGACCATGTTGAAAAACCGGTATGGGTGAATGAAATCAGGTCAGGTGCGGTTCCAGTTTTTCCCGGAACCGGGCTTCGTCCATGCCGTCCACCTGGATGACCTTGTTGCGGGAAGTCGTGCCGCTGACGATGGACAGTTTCGACGGGGCGACGCCCAGCGTTTTGCCGAGCAGTTTCAGGCAGGCTTTGTTGGCCGCGCCCTCCACCGGTGGCGACGTGAGTTTGATCTTCAACGCGCCGTCGTGCACGCCCGCGATTTCGTTGCGCGACGCCCGGGGTTGAATCGTAACAGAAAACGTGAGGCCGTGGTCATTCTTTTTAACGGGAAGGGACATGATGAGACACCGTGGTGGGCGGGTGCGACCTACGGCAAGCGGATGCGGCCCACTGCGGTCATTGCAATTGCAGGGCCAGCATGCGGAGCGACGTCACCAGGAATTCCTGCAGGAACACGATGCCGAGCAGAATGATGATCGGCGAAAAGTCGATGCCCATGCCGCCGCCCATGCCGATCCAGTTGCGCACGCGGTTCATCAAGGGATCGGTCATCGCGTGCAGGAACTGCACGATGGGGTTGTAGGGATCGGGATTCACCCACGACAACAGGGCGCGGATGATGACGATCCACATATACAGGTTGAGCGCGATACCCAACACGGTGGCGGTGGCATTGATGAATTCGGCTAGGATAAACACAGGCGGATGTGGTGGTTCCCTTTCGCCGGCAGGCGGTAAACGGGTGCAGAGAATTCCAGTTTTGATTTCATTGTCAACCTGCCTTAACGTATCCGAAAACCCCTGGCATGTCAACACGGCCCGCGGTCCGGCACTTTTCTCTTTTCAGGCAATTCCGAAAACGTTTATAGTGGATTCGCCAACCGCAAGACGCGAAATGATTGGGATGGAACCTCATGGATAAAAGCAAACGCGCCCGCGTGAAAGAACTGCTGACAAAGGGCGAGCCGCGCGACGACGTCATCGTCGAAGGCTGGGTGAAGACCCGCCGGGACTCCAAGGGCGGCTTCTCGTTTCTGGAAATCAACGACGGCTCCTGCCAGAAAAACATTCAAGCCATAGTCGATCACTCCCTCGACGCTTATAAGGATAACGAAAAGAAACTCCATACCGGAAGTTGTGTCGGTGTTCGCGGCAAGCTGGTGGCCTCGCAGGGCAAGGGGCAGTCGGTGGAAATCCAGGCGGGCGAGCTGTGGGTGTACGGCGGCGCCGATCCGGAAACCTATCCGCTTCAGAAAAAATACCATTCGCTGGAGTTTTTGCGCGAGATCTCCCACCTGCGTCCGCGCACCAATACCATCGGCGCGGTCATGCGCGTAAGAAACCGCCTCGCGTACTCCATCCACCGCTTCTTCCAAGACCGCGGCTTTGTTTACCTGCATACGCCGATCATCACCACCAGCGACTGCGAAGGCGCGGGCGAGATGTTCCAGGTGACGACGCTCGACCTCAACCAGGTGCCGAAAGACAACGGGCAGGTGAACTACGGCGAGGATTTTTTCGGGCGCAAGGCGAACCTCACCGTGAGCGGTCAGTTGGAAGGCGAGATCTATGCGATGGCGCTGTCGCTCATTTACACCTTCGGCCCCACGTTCCGTGCGGAAAATTCCAACACCAGCCGGCACCTCGCCGAGTTCTGGATGGTGGAGCCGGAGATGGCGTTCTATGACCTCGACGACGACATGGACCTCGCGGAAGAGTTCATCCAGTACCTGTTCAAGGACGTGCTGGAGACCTGCGCCGAGGACCTGGAGTTTTTCAACAACCGCATCGACAAGCACCTGATTGAAACGCTGACGCACGTTGCCGAAAATCAGTTCGAACGCATCCCGTATTCCGACGCCATCCACCTGCTGGAGAAGAGCAGTGAAAAGTTCACCTACTCGGTGGAGTGGGGTTGCAACCTGCAGGCCGAGCATGAACGGTACCTGGCCGAAAAGCATTTCAAGAAGCCGGTGATCATTTACAACTATCCGGAATCGATCAAGCCGTTTTACATGAAGCTCAACGACGACCGCGAGACGGTGCGCGCGATGGATGTGCTTTTGCCCAGGCTGGGCGAGATCATCGGCGGCAGTCAGCGCGAGGACGATCTGGATACGTTGCAACGGCGCATCCAGGAGAAGGGACTCGACCCCGAGGAGTACTGGTGGTACCTGGACCTGCGCCGCTTCGGCAGTGCGCCGCACAGCGGCTTCGGACTTGGGTTCGAACGGCTGGTGCAGTTCGTCAGCGGCGTCGAGAATATCCGCGACGTCATTCCTTTCCCCCGCACCCCCAAGCACGCGGGCTTTTAACGCAACGTATTCCTCACTCGCGTTCCAGCAGGACCGCCGCTTCCACGTGTTGCGTCTGCGGGAACATGTCGATCACCTTGATGGCGCGCACCGCATAGCCCGGCATGAGCGAAAGGTCGCGCGCCAACGTGGCCGGATTGCATGAGACGTAGATGATGCGGTCCGGTTTCATCTCCAGAATTCCCGCGACCACTTCCGGTGAACAGCCCTTGCGCGGCGGATCGATCACCACGGTCTTCACCGCCGCCAGTTCTTCTTTAAGCTGGAACGCCCGTTCCAGAGGCAGGTTCCAAAACCGGCAGGTGGTGATCCCGTTCAGCCGCGCGCTTTGCTCCGCGTCCTCGATGTTCGAGGCGGCGGAATCGATGCCCACCACCTCGCATCCCGCTTTCGCCAGCCACAGGCTGATGCCGCCGTTGCCGCAGTAGGCGTCCAGAACCGCACCGGCCGTTCCCTCCACCCAGCTCTGCACGATGCCGTAGAGTTTGACCGACTGGTACGGGTTGACCTGAAAGAACGACGGCAGGGACAGGTGAAATTCCAACTCCCCCAGCTTCTCGCGGAAAAAATCCTGTCCCCACAACGTGATGTTTTCCGGGCCGAGGATGATGTTGGTCTTCGCGTGGTTGATGTTGTGCACGATGCCCTGAATCCCGAACCGTTTCAGCGTGCCTTCGTCGGTGAGGTTAGATAGAAACTTCTTGGAAAACTCTCCGGGCGTGGTGACCAGCCCCACCAGCGCCTCGCCCGTTGCCGCCGAATGCCGCACCACCAGCCCGCGCAGAAATCCGGTGTGACGCTGTTCCTTGTAAATCGACAGGCTGTGACTTTCGATCAACTCCCGCAACCATTCCTTGATATGCGTGATCGGTTCCATCAGCGTGTGGCATTCGACGTGATCGACCACGTGATGCGTGCCCTGCCTGTAGAAACCGATGGACGCATTCCGGCCGCGTCTGTCGATGGCGTAGTTGGCCTTGTTGCGGTAGTAGAGCGGCATATCGGCGGGAACGGGATCGATCTCCACTGCGATGTTCAACCCGCCGATGTGCGCCAATGCGTCCTGCACCTGCTGAACCTTGAATGCCATCTGCCGGGCGTAATCCCAGTCCTGAATTTTGCACCCGCCGCATTCGGGAAACACCGCGCACGGCGCGTCCACGCGGTCGGGCGTCGAGTGCAGGCGTGCGACAACGCGGGTGACGCCGAATCGTTTTGTGGTTTTGGTGACGTGCGCTTTCACCCGGTCTCCGGGCAGGGAGTGCGGTACGAACAGCGTGTAGCCGTGGTGGTGGCTGACGCCGTCGCCGCTCGATGCCAGCGATTCGACTTCCAGTTCGACCTCGTCACCGACACGAACGGGGATTTCCAATTTCTGTTTGGCCAAGATGAGCTCCTGTGAGGAAAGTCAGAGATCATACTACCGCAAAGGCCGCCGCGTCAAAAATGGATTCAATCGGCAAAGCGAAGGGAGTACAATCGGGCGCATGGAACATCACCTGTGCATCATTGGCGCCATCCGGGAAGAGATTGCGGGCATCAAGGGCCGCATGCGCATCGACAAATCGGTCAAGCTGAACGGCGCATCCGCGTTTGTCGGCACCTGGGAAGGTTTCCGTCTTGTGCTGGTGCGCTCCGGCGTGGGACGCACGCGTGCCGTCAATGCACTGAAGCAGGTGTGCGAGAACTTTCCGCTCGCGCAGGCGATCTCCATAGGCTTTGCCGGGGGGCTCGACCCCGCGCTTCAGGTCGGCGACCTCCTGGTCGCCGATACCATCACGATGGTCCGCGACGGTGCGGCGGTGACCACCGAATCGATGGCCATCCCCACTGCATTGGTCAACCAGGCGATGGTGGTGGCCTGCCCGGAAGGTGCGACCGCGTACCAGGGCACGCTGGTGACGGTGGACGACGTCGTCAGTCACCCGGACGACAAAAAAAAGCTGGGACAGGCCTGCGACGCATTGGGGGTGGATATGGAAACGTTTGAGCTGGCGAAGGAAGCCGAACGGCGCGAGGTCCAGTTTCTGTCCGTGCGCGCCATCACCGACACGGTGGAGCAGGCGCTGATGAATTGCTCGCACCTGGTCGATGCCGACGGCAACGTCTCGACCCTGAAAGCCGGGTGGCACGTGCTGACGCATCCCGGCGATCTCACCGGCATGATCGAACTCGGCCGTCACGCGCGTCTTGCCACCGCCAACCTGACGTCTTATTTGAAAGAATACCTGCACTGCCTGAAATGATATTTCCGAAGGAGCGAACGCGTATGTTGCGATGGATGCCAGTTGTGTTGCTGACCGCCATGCTGATGCTTCCCGCCGCCGCCGAGGCGCGCGAGTGGCGTCAGCCCTGGCAGATCCTGATCGATTCCGTCACCTACCTGCGCGGTTTGCCGGAGGTGGCGTGGATTCGGGCCGAGGGGCATCATGTGATGATCGGCTGGATCGATCCGCCGCGCCGCTTCCGCACCCTCAACCTCACCGCCGCGAGGTACGCCAGCCGCGCCCTGCCGAAAGAGGAAGTGCACATCGTCAGCCTGCGCGCCGGGCAGACGGAATGGCATCCGGGCGGTGACGAACCCTCCCTCTGCGCCACCTCCGCGCGCAAGGGCGAAATCATCGAGACCAATTGTTAGGGGTCCATAAAAATAAAATTTTTTCTATTCTAGTAGTTAGGGATTTTTAAAATTAAACAGAATTCCCTGCTTTATTGGCGGTATTACGGGATCATTGGGGGGACTCTTTAAGTTATAACTTTCTAATATGTCTTTTAAAACTTTAGTAGGTATCTTGACGTCTTTTGAAAACCTCTTGATTTGGACCGGGTTTCCGAAAAGCATTTCCGCCATTTGGGCAATAGATCTTGGCTTCTCAATGGGGACACCAAAAGCGGGCTCTTTTTGCTTCCATTTTTTAATGCTTATTTGCTGATTTAGGTATTTGTATTGGCGGTTGGAAATAATATCTAAGTCATACGACCTTCTAATTAGAGCTTGCAAAGAAAGGCCCCATTTGTTTTTTAAGGGAATAAGGTTTTTTAAAGTAATGGGAGGAATCAATTCTGACCTTGCGCTCTTTTCAGGAAATAAAAATTCCCCAGCGAATTGATCGGCCTCTTTTTCTAACGTTTTAATATCCCTATTTAATTCGGGTAAATGCATTACTAAGTGGCCAAGTTCGTGGGCAAGGCTAAACTTCAATCTGTCACCCGATTCCGTTTTTGAAAAAACAATTGCGGGACGTTTTCCTTTGTTCATTATCCATGTGGAGAAAGCATCAAACTTTTGAAATGCTTTTGGAAGCGCCAATACTACGACTCCCGCACATTCCAATGAGAAAATTAGTTTCTTTATCGGGGTTTCAGGGCCTAAGCCCAGACTTGAACGTGTTAGTTGCGCGGAAAGTTTAGGATCCTCGCTAATCTGGGGTAATGTCAACGGTATAGGGGATGTCAATTCCTCCAAGAATTGATGGAGCTCGAATAACAATTTTGCTTGTTGGACGATTTGGTTTTTTTGCTTTAATGATATTTTTCTTGATCTAAATAAAAGGGAACCTAACGGTAAGTCAACGTAAGTTGGTTTCCTAAAGAACTCAATTGATAGCCCGCTAGCAAATACAATTTTATTTAAAAGGTTGTTATCAACATCAAGCAACCCATTTTCCAATTTTGCTACATGGGGCTGGGAGAGGCCTATTTTCCCCCCAAATTCTTTTTGAGTTAAGCCGTTTAATTCTCTAGCTTGTCTTATTCTTTCCCCAATTATCATTTTTAATTTTTCTTTGGTTAAGGTTGGGGGCTATTGGTAAATCCTCAGGTACATCCTCTTCGAGGATGTATTTGAATTGTGACTCCAGGTTGGTAAGTGAATCCGGGAATGGTTGATGCCAGTGACACTTTACAGAATCTTTTAGGGCTCCTCCCTCCCTCGGACAGGCAAGAGACAATTCGTTTATGTTTAAATCACTATCTGCTACCCAGATGACCAGAAGGTTTAATGGTAAATCCCTGTTTTCTGGTATGACCTCAAATTCAAAGTGTGCTTGTTCATAAAACTTTTGTCTTTTTCTTGAATGCCCTGCTACCGGAACATTGCCATTGCAGGACTTCAGGATTCGAATATGGTAGTTTTCACTGCGTAAAATTAATCCCACATTTGGGGAATTTTTCAATTCAAGATCGGAATCGAATTCAGCCGAATAGCCGCATTTGTTGATGAAAAATTTTGCCCAGTACCGAGTTAGCATTGCTCCAGTATAGGGATCAATTTTTTCATCAGGGTTTTCCACATAGAAGTAACTTTTTGCTTTTTCCGTGGCAAATTGAAGTGCCTCATGAATCAATTTTAAGGTAGGGGTGAGGTCTTGGATTACATGGTCAGAAGAAGGGATATTTAGCGGCATAGGTTTTTCTCCAAAATGTTAGCGTTTTGGTCATGTTAATAATCATCTCGGCCTCCTCCTTGTGGATGGATGTGTACTATCTAATGAATAATATTCTCACAAAAGTACAATTCGGTCAAGGGGGAATTTTTATACTGCTTATTCATGCAATGGGAGAGTCATAACCCCTTTATTTAAAAGGGAGTAAACACCTGGTGGTACTGACTGCCGCCGCCGCCGGGGTTGGGTCCGCCGGTGATGAGGTGGATGGAGCCGTTCACCAGCGCCGAACCGAGGCCGTGGCAGGGGTTGGGCATGGGTTTGTAGGTCTGCCAGGTGTTGGTGGCGGGATCGTAGGCCTCGTTTTTATCGAAGGTGCCCTCGGTCGCTTCCCCGCCGAACACGAAAATCTTTCCATTCACGGCTTGCGAGGTGATGCCGCTCCGCTTGGTCGGGAGCGGCGCGAGCGTCTGCCATTGGCCTGTGGCCGGATCGTAGGCTTCATTGAGATCGAGATTGTTGCCGAAATCGACGTCGATGCGTCCGCCCAGCGCGTAGAGTTTTCCGCCCAGCACTGAGACGGTCAAATGGTCGCGCGGCGTCGGGATGTCGGCCGCTTCCGTCCATGTGTCGGTGGCCGGATCGTACACTTCGTGCGCGCCGGTGTTTTTGAGGCGGAGGAATTTTTTAAGCGCACCGCCCACCGCATGGATCTTGCCGTCGATCACTCCTGCCGCCAGCGCGCCGCGTTCCGTGGGCATCGGTGCTTTTTCCGTCCACGCATTCGACTGCGGATCGTAGGCGTACACCGTGTTCACCGGCGACCACATGCCCGTGGCGAATCCGCCAATCACATAGATCTTGCCGTTTACCGCCACCACCGCGACATGATGCAGGGCGCGGGGCAGGGGCGCGGCTTCCGACCATTCCCCGCTGGCGGGATCGTACACCTCGACCTTCTCGGCGATGCCGTCCGGCGTGAAGCCGCCGATCACGTAAATTTTTTCATTGAGGTTGACGACGCCGACTTCCGTGCGCGGCGTGGGGGTGGGAGCGAGGACTTTCCAGCTTCCCTCCTGCGCAAACGAAGTGGAAGGGCTCGAGATAAAAAGCAGAGCGCATCCCAGAAAAGGCAGAAGCCATTTGAATTTCATCCCGCACCTCCGAAGAAGAAAGGGAATGAGGCGGCGAATTCAGGACAGCCGCAGGGCGTCGAGTTGCTTGATCTGGTCGAGGAGCGCTGGAAGCGTGTCCAGCCTCAGCATGTTGGGTCCGTCCGACGGCGCGCTGTCGGGATCCGGGTGCACTTCCATGAACAGCATGTCGCACCCGACAGCGACGGCGCCGCGCGTCAGGTGTGGCACCAGGTCGCGCTGGCCGCCGGAACTCGTGCCCTGACCGCCGGGCAACTGCAAGCTGTGCGTGCAGTCGAAACACACCGGATACCCCAGTTCGCGCATCAGCACGAGAGAGCGCATATCGACCACGAGGTTGTTGTAGCCGAACATGAAGCCGCGCTCGGTGAGCACGATGTTTTCGTTGCCGGTTTCCTTGACTTTATCGATGACGTTTTTCATGTCCCACGGCGCGAGAAACTGGCCTTTCTTCACGTTGATCGGCTTGCCGGTTTTCGCCGTCTTCACCACCAGGTCCGTCTGCCGGCACAGGAACGCCGGAATCTGCAACATGTCCAGCACCTCGGCGGCGGGATCGACCTCCTCCTCCTTGTGCACGTCGGAGAGCACCGGCAGTCCGAGTTCCGCCTTCACTTTGTTCAGGATACGCAGACCTTCGTCGAGGCCCGGTCCGCGGAACGATTTGAACGACGACCGGTTCGCCTTGTCGTACGACGATTTATAAATGAACGGAATGCCAGCCTTGGAGAACACCTCCTGCAACTGTCCGGCGGTTTCCATGGCGTGCTTTTCGGATTCGATGACGCACGGTCCCGCGATGACTGCCAGCGGATGACCGTTGCCGACGGTGATGGGGCCGATGTGCACTTCCTGCGTTTTCAAACTGGATTCCATAATTCAAAAATTCTATTGCAAGGTTGTGAGTGGTTTCGTTGCCAATTCAGGGCAGGGGCAGGGGGTGCGGCGTTTCCGGGCGTGACTGCAACCCGTCGGGCGCGAGGTAGCCATAGGCGATCTCGCGCACTTTTTCGTTGTTGGCCGCGATGAAAATGTTTTCGAACCCCATCTCCCGGTACGGTTCCAGTTCCACCTTTTCGTCCGTGTGCTGGACCATCAGGATGAAATGGAGGCTCCGGTCTTTCTTCTTCACCCGCTCCAGCGCTTTCAGGTCCGTCTGCCCCTTGCGCAGGACGTAAATCAGCAGGTCGCACTGGATCGGTGTGCGTTTGCCGAACGCATTGGCGAGACTGACGAAACTCATCACCGTGAAGCTCTCCTGCTTGAGAAACTTGGCCAGCTGGATGCGCTCGTACTTGACCGGATCGACAATGAAAATGGTTTTGTAGTCCATGAGTAATACCCGTGTTTCCAATCGGTTCAGTGTAACACCAAAAAACCGGACCGTTGAACCAAATTTCCCAGTCCCTCGTTTGGCCTGTTTGGACGCGGCTTTTCGGTTTGACTTTGCCGGAGCGGTTTGAAAAAATATTTGGAATCAATCCTTTATCCCGTGCTCCCTATGTACTGGAAACGATGGATGGCGGTGTTCGGATGTGGCCTCCTGCTGGCGGCGGGCGGGGCGTTTGCCGGGGACACCGATAACCAGAAAGTGCCGCCTTCGGCCTCCACCCAGGACGCCTCCCACGGCCGGGTCGTGGTCATCAACATTGCAGGAGCCATCAACCCCGTTTCCGCCGATTACACCAGCAAGCACATCCAGGCCGCCAACGACGAGGGCGCGGTTCTTGTGGTCCTGCAGATGGACACGCCGGGCGGACTCGATACCTCCATGCGGCAGATCATCAAGGCCATTCAGGCGTCCGACGTGCCGGTGGTGACCTACGTCGCGCCCAGCGGATCGCGCGCCGCCTCGGCGGGCACGTTCATCACCATCGCCTCGCACGTCGCCGCCATGGCGCCGGGCACCAACATCGGCGCGGCGCATCCGGTCAACATGATGGGCGGCGGCCAGGACAAAGACAAGCAGGACAAGCCCTCGCCGATGGAAGAAAAGGTGGTCAACGACGCCTCGGCATATATCCGCTCGCTGGCGGAAAAACGCGGCCGCAACGCCTATTGGGCGGAGAAGGCCGTCCGGCAGAGCCAGTCCGTCTCCGCCGAGGAGGCGAAGAAGCTGGGCGTGATCGATCTCGTTGCGGGGAGCCTCGATGCCCTGCTCCTTGCCATCGACGGGCGCGAAGTGAAACTCGACAACGGGCGCACGGTGACGCTCGATACGAAAAACAAACCCATCGTGCATCGCGAGATGACACCGCGCGAGCAGATCCTCGACGTCATCTCCAATCCCAACGTCGCCTACATTCTGATGATGATCGGCATGGTGGGGCTGTACTTTGAGTTGTCGAACCCCGGCCTCATCCTGCCCGGCATCCTGGGCGGCATCAGCATGATCCTCGCCCTCTACGCCATGCAGACCCTGCCCATCAACTACGCGGGATTGCTTTTGATCCTGCTCGGTGGCATTTTGTTCGTCGTCGAACTCAACGTGCCGACGTTCGGCCTGTTGACCGCGGGCGGCACGGTGTCGCTGTTACTGGGATCGATCATGCTGATCGACAGCGACGACCCGGCAATGCAGATATCGCAGACGGTCCTGATCCCGACGTTCGTTGTCTCGGTTCTGGTGACAGCGGGTGCGGTGTGGCTGGCCACGCGCTCCGCCGGGCTGAAGGCGGTGAGCGGGCACGAAGGGCTCATTGGCGAGCACGGCATGGCGTATTCGAAGCTCAACCCCAAGGGCAAGGTCATGGTGCACGGCGAAATCTGGCAGGCGGTGTGCGACGGCACCATCAACAAGGGCGAGGCGGTGGTGGTGGAGGCGCTCGACGGCCTCACCGTGCGGGTCAAAAAATCCGGTTGATGCGTTCATGAAAGGAAAGCGTATTTTCGAGACGGCGGCGGTAATCCTGGGCATCCTCGTGTTCTACGCGGTGGTGCTGGTCAGTTGCGAGAACAAGGTCATCTACCACCCCCATGTCTACCCGGAAGGCGAATGGCACGCGGCGGACGGCCTGGCCGTGGAGGACGTGTGGTTCAAGGCGTCCGACGGTACGAAACTGCATGGCTGGTACTTTCCCGCCACCGAAGCGCGCGCGACGTTGCTGTTCTTTCACGGCAACGCGGGCAACCTGACGCACCGCGTGGACAACATCCAGCGCCTCATGCCGCTCGGCCTCAACGTGTTCATCTTCGATTACCGCGGCTACGGCAAAAGCGAAGGCGCGCCGGACGAGGCGGGCCTGCTGAAAGACGCGCAGGCGGCGTACGACACGCTGGTGAAAGAACGCAAGGTGCCGCCGGATACGGTGATCCTGTTCGGCCGGTCGCTGGGCGGGGCGTTCGCCGCGGACGTCGCGTACCACAACCCGGCGGCGGGATTGATCCTGGAGGCGGCGTTCACCAACGCGCGCGACATGGCGGGCGCGATGTTCCCCGTCCTGCCCATCGGCTGGGCCATCCGTTCCAAATTGAACGCCGTCGACAAGGTGCCGGACATCACCATCCCCAAGCTCATCATCCACGGCACCGACGACGAAGTCGTGCCGTACCGGCTGGGACGCAAACTGTACGACGCGGCGGCGGAGCCGAAAGCGTTTTACGATCTGCCCGGCGTGGGGCACAACAACACCTACCGCCTGGGCGGGCAGGCGTACTTCGACCGCATCCACCGCTTTGTCGATGAAGCGCTGGCGGACAGCAAACCGAAACTCTCTAACAAGCAGGCTCCATGAAAAAAACCTGGATGGTATGGATGGCGGCGGCGGTCTGGATGCTGGGCGGACTCGCCGCCTGCGGCAATGAAGCGACCAGCCACCTGCACGAGGCGGCGAAGATCGGCGCGGTCGGCATGATGGACAAGCTGATCGAGCAGGGCGAGGACATCAACGTCAAGGACGCATTCCACCGCACGCCCCTGCACTGGGCCGTGGCGCGGGGTCACCTTGAGGCGGTGCGGTATCTTGTCGATCACGGGGCCAATGCCAACCCGCGCGACCGCGAGGGTTTCACGCCGCTCCACCTGGCGACGCAGTTGGGCGAACCGGCGATGGCGCGCCTGCTCATCGAACACGGCGCGGATTTGGAATTGAAAGAAAACTCGTGGCAGAAAACGCCGCTTCATTTCGTGGCGCAGTTCGGTACCGAGAACCTGGCGAAGCTGTTCGTCGAGAAGGGCGCGAACGTGAACGTGCGCGACGCGCTGGAACTGACGCCCCTGCATTACGCGTCCTTGAGCGGACAGCAGGGCGTCGTCACCCTGCTGGTGGATCACGGAGCGGACATCCACGCGCGGGGACAGGACCCCTTCACCCGCCAGCCGAACACCACGCCCCTGCAACTGGCCGCCGACCCGCAGATGCGCCTCCTGCTCAAATCCCTCGGCGCGAAGGAGTGACGCTCCGTTCCCTCATCTTGTGCACCTCCTGCAAATGGATTATGATGCCTTCCTTATGGTTTTCTTTATTTACGGAACAGGTGAATGGCGACACGGGCGGGGACTAAGGAAAAAGAACTGCGGCGGGAAATCCTGAAGGCGGTCAAGCGCGTGGTGATCAAGATCGGGAGCGGCGTGATCAGCGATCACGAGTCGGGCCGCACCGCGCTCGAGCGCGGCCTCAGCGAAAAGCGCATCCGCAGTTACGCCCGGCGCATCAAACACATCACCGACTTGGGCGTCGAGGTCATCCTCGTTTCCTCCGGCGCCATCATGGCCGGCCGCCAACGCCTCAACCTGGTGCGTTCCACCCTCGACATCCCGGAAAAACAGGCCTGCGCCGCCATCGGTCAGAGTTTTCTCATGCGCACCTACGAACACTTTTTCGACAAACAGGGTTTGAAGGTGGCGCAGATCCTGCTCGGCCACGACGACCTCGAGCACCGCAAACGCTTTTTGAACGCCAAGCACACCATCGAGGCCCTTCTGGAGCGCGGCGTCATCCCCATCGTCAACGAAAACGATTCGGTGACGGTCGATGAAATCAAGATCGGCGACAACGACACCTTGTCGGCGAACGTTGCCTGCATGGCGGGGGCGCAGTTGCTGGTCATTCTGTCGGACGTGGACGGCCTGTTCGACGGCGACCCCGCCCGCGCGCGCAAGAACGCGGCGGACGCGCCGAAGCTGATTCCGCACGTGGACCGCATCACGGCGGACATCGAACAGCTTGCGGGCAAAAGCCGGAACCCGCTTTCCGTCGGCGGCATGTACACCAAGGTGCTGGCGGCGAAAAAGACCATGAGTTTCGGCATTCCCACGCTGGTGGTGAACGGGCTGGATGGTAAAATACTGGACAGGATCTTCGCCGGGGCGGCGGTGGGCACGCTGTTCTGGTCGGGAAAAAACAAGATCCGCGACCGCAAGCACTGGATCGCCCACACGCTGAAACCGGCGGGCACGTTGACCGTCGATGCCGGCGCCTGTAAAGCCATCGTCGAGCGCGGCAAAAGCCTGCTTCCGGCGGGCGTGGTGAAGGTCGAGGGCGCGTTCGAGTTCGGCGCGTCGGTGCGCATCGTATCGGACGGAAGCGAGATCGCGCGCGGCCTCGTCAATTACAGTTCCGGCGCTCTCGACCGCATCAAGGGCATGAAAACGTCGGCGATCCGCAACCTCGTCGGTACCGACTTCTACGAAGAAGTCGTGCACCGCGACGACCTGGTGATACTTTAATCATGGCGAAATGGTGGGAAAAGGAACCGGTCCGCTTCGAATGCCAGCAGGGGTGTTTCAAGTGCTGCATGAAACCCGGCGTGGTGTATTTCGATTCCGACGACGTTCACCGTGCGGCGGACTATGTGGGGCTGAACCCCAGCGAGTTCCGCAAAAAGTACCGCCTGCGCAAGTTCGAGGGGTACTGGGAGATGGAAGTGAAGGAAGGGGAAGCCTGTACCTTCCTCACGATGCAGGGCTGTTCCATCCACCCGGCGAAACCGAAGCAGTGCAGTGCCTACCCGTTCTGGAAGGAACACCTCGACTCCAAAAACTACTGGACGCTGGTGGGCGGGTTCTGTCCCGGCATCAACGAAGGCCCGCCCGTTCCGGCGAAAGAGATCAAGCAGTACCTGCGGGATTTCCGCCTCTAGCCTGCATTTCCCGCCGACCCGAAAGCGGTTGACATTGCCCCGGTGCGGACCGATAATAACTTCCCGGTCAAAACTCTGAGACCAACCCCGCACGACCGGCCTTGCCAGCCTGTGCTCGATTCCATTAAACCGATAATGAAGGGATAATCATGCCTGTTTCCGTAGTGGTGGGTATGCAGTGGGGCGATGAGGGAAAAGGAAAAATCATCGACCTGTTCTCCGAAGAAGCCGATGTGGTCGCCCGCTACCAGGGCGGACACAACGCCGGTCATACCATCTGCTTCGGCGACAAGAAGTTCATCCTGCATCTCATCCCGTCCGGCATTTTCCATAAAGGCAAGCTGTGCGTCATCGGCAATGGCGTGGTGATCGACCCCAAGGCGCTGGTGGAGGAGATCGACATGCTCAAGCAGGCGGGGTTCGAGTTCGACGACAAGCTGGTGATCAGTGACCGCGCCAACATCATCCTGCCGTACCACATGGTGTCCGACCAGAACAAGGAGAGCACCTCCGGCGACCGCAAGATCGGCACCACCGGGCGCGGCATCGGCCCGTCCTACGCCGACAAGGTGGCACGCGCCGGACTGCGCCTGTGCGATTTTATGGACGAGGCGATTCTGAAAGACACCATGCGCGCCAACTACGAGGAAAAGAAAAAAATCCTCAAGAATCTGTATGACTGCGATCTGGCGGAGTTCGACAAACTGTACGATGACCTACTCGGCTACCGTGAAGTCATCCTGAAATACATCAGCGACACGCAAAGCATTCTGCGCAAGGAGATCGCGGCGGGGCACAAGGTTCTGTGCGAAGGCGCGCAGGGCACCATGCTGGACGTGGACCACGGCACCTATCCGTTCGTCACCTCGTCGAACGCCACCTCTGGTGGTGCGTGCACGGGCCTCGGCATTCCGCCCAACAAGATCGCCCGCGTCATCGGCGTGATCAAAGCCTACACCACGCGCGTTGGCGAGGGACCGTTCCCGACGGAGCTGACCGACGGGTTTGGCGATCAGTTGCGGAAAAGCGGCGACGAGTTCGGCTCGACCACCGGGCGGCCGCGGCGTTGCGGCTGGTTCGATGCGGTGGTGGCGAAGTACGCGGTGGAGCTGAACGGCATTGACGCGGTGACGCTGACCAAGATCGACGTGCTCGACCAGTTCGACACCATCAAAGTCTGCACCGGCTACTCGCACAAGGGGAAAGTGCTGGAAAGCGTGCCCGCCTGTCCGCGCATGCTGGAAGAGTGCGAACCGGTGTACACGGAGTTTCCGGGCTGGAAGCAGAAAACTTCGGGCGCGCGTTGCTTCAGCGACCTGCCGGACAACGCCAAGCGCTACATCGACGGTCTGCAGAAACTGCTGGACGTGGAGATGCTGATGATCTCCACCGGACCGCACCGCGACCACACCATTTCGCAGGGCGCACTGTTTTAACCGTCCGCATCGAGGTGGGCGATGAAGATTGAAGTTGCCGACAATGTTGCCGCATTTCTGAGCGAGCGGGGCCGGTCCGACGTGACCATCGAGGTCGAGGACCTGGAAACGCCGTGTTGCGTCGGACGCATGCCGGAGATGCGGATCCGGCACCAGCCGCCGTTCGATCCCACCGGTTACCGTCATTTCGAGACGGGCGGCATCACCCTCCATTTATCAAAGCTTCTGCACACCGGCGACACCGTGCGGGTGTACGTCTCCGGCATCGGCCCCTTCAAAAAGATCGAAGTCTCTGGCATCCACCTCATTTTGTAATTTATAATAAAGTTGATTTATATAGCCGTTTTTTCCTCGGTTTATAGACCGGATTTTACTGAGGCCTCATGCTGACCTGGACCATCCTCATTGGTGCATGCCTGTTTTTCTATTTCGCCGGCTACCGGTATTACGCCGGGCGGCTGGACCGCGATGTGGTGCGCCCGGATGCGGGGTCGCACACGCCTGCGGTGACGGAAAACGACGGCGTCGATTACGTGCCCAGCAAGCCGATGGTGCTGTTCGGACACAACTTCGCCTCCATCGCCGGGGCGGGGCCGGTGATCGGTCCCATCATCGCCATGCACCATTTCGGCTGGGCGCTGACGTTGCTGTGGGTGCTGGTCGGCAACGTGTTCATCGGTGCGGTGCACGACTACCTGACGCTCATGATGTCGGTGCGGAACCGCGGCCGCTCGGTGGCGGACATTGCCGAGTCCACCATGGGCTCGCGCGCCAAGTCCGTGTTCGCGCTGTTCCTCGTGCTGGCGATGTTGCTGGTCATCGCCGTGTTCGGCGTGGTGGCGGCGAAAACGCTGATCGCGCAACCGGAGATGGTCATTCCCACGTTCGCCATCATCCCCATCAGCATGATCTTCGGATGGTTCATTTATAAAAAGGGCGGCAACCTGGCCGGCGCGTCGGTCGTCGCGGTACTGGCGCTGGTCGCCAGTATTTATGCCGGATTCAAATTGCCCCTGCCGCTGGAAGGCGCGGTGCTGGGCCTGTCGCCCCTGATGTTCTGGTTTGTCCTGCTCATGATCTACGCCGCCGTGGCGTCGGTGCTTCCCGTCCACGTTCTTCTGCAACCGCGCGATTACCTGTCCACCTACGTGTTGTTCGGGAGCATGTCGCTGGGTATCGTGGCGTTGTTGTGGGTGGCGCCGGGACTCAACACCCCCGCGTACATGGGCGGATTTTCGCAGGAGCAGGGTCCGGTGTGGCCGATGCTGTTCGTGCTGGTGGCGTGCGGCGCGGTGTCGGGATTCCATTCCCTCGTTGCCGGAGGCACGGTGTCCAAACAACTGTCGAGCGAATCGCAGGGCCGCCTCATCAGTTACGGCGGCATGTTGACGGAAGGCGTGGTGGCGGTGGTGACGGTTCTGCTGGTGGGCGGCGGATTGTACTGGGTCGCGCCCGCGGGCGGCGGCATCGACATGGCGCAGTTGGGATTCCGCGAGACGCTGAAAACGGGCGGCTGGATTCACGCTTTCGGTCACGGCTACGGCAACGTGGTTCACCAGATGTTGCCGGTGCTGGAATTCACGCTGGCGTCGATGATCGCGGTGCTGGCGCTCAATACGTTTGTCATGACGACCCTCGATACGGCGGTGCGCATCACCCGCTTCATCGTGCAGGAGTCGCTGGGCCAGCGCGTTCCCGTGTTCCTCAACAAATACGTGACCACCGCGGCTGTCATCGCCATCGCGTTTGTGATCGGCGCGAGCGACGGCTGGCAGAAGATCTGGCCGATCTTCGGCGCGACCAATCAATTGATCGCCGCCGTCGCCCTGTTCGTCATCGCCACCTACCTCATCGGTGTCAAGCGGCCGACTCATTATGCGCTGTATCCGGCGGTGTTCATGGTGATCACCACCATCGGCGCGTTGTCGTGGCAGGCGTACCGGTTTTTCACCGCGCCGGAGCCGCACCTGTTTCTGGGAACGGCGGCGCTGGTGCTCATCGGCCTCGCGTTGTTTGTCGGACATGAGGGTTTGCAGGCGCTGAAGGGCAGGAAAATCAGTACTGAACCCGTCACCAGCGAAGCCTGAACCGCGTTGAGCGCAATTTTCCCGCGCCACTCTCACGGTGGGCGGTTGATTTTCCCCCAACGGGGGATGTATGATGGGCCAAATCAACGGATCAGGTTGAAAGGGGAAGCGTTATGAAGTTGAGCGAGGTGATAGCACGGCAGACGGAGAAGAAAACCGGCGGTCAGGTTCCCGGCGACCGGCCACGGACGCCCGTGAACAATCGGGCGCTCAAAGTGATCCGCACCCGCGAAACACCCAATCCCAATGCTCTGCAATTTGTGCTCAACGCCCAGATTCTGGAGACCGGCAACAAGTCGTACTCCTCGCCGGAAGACTGTGGCGACGACAAGCTGGGGCAGGCCCTGTTCAAGAATTCGGCGGTGAAGAACGTGTACATCATGAAAAATTTCGTCACCGTCACCAAGCAGGACACGGCGGGGTGGAATCCGTTGAAAACCCAGGTGTGGAACACCATCGACGAACTGGTGGAAGTGTACCCCAGCGAGGAAGCGGGCAAGACGGAGCACGTGGACGTGTCCGATTTCCACGGCCTGCCTTACGAGAAGAAACTGGAAGCCATCGAGATGGTGCTGAACCGCTCCATCCGCAGTCAGCTGGCGCAGGATGGCGGCGGCGTGGACCTGCAGGGTCTCGAGGGCAACGAAGTGCTCATCCACTACCAGGGGGCGTGTGAGAACTGCCCGTCGTCGATGACCGGCACCCTCCAGCACATCGAAAAGCTCATCAAACAGCAGTTGCACCGCGAACTGGTGGTCAAATCGGTCTGACGCCGCTCCACCCCACGCAAAACAGGCCTCCCGCACGGGAGGCTTTTTTTATTTGCCGGTGACGGCCCCGCCGGTGAGGAGGTCGCCCAGCGCTTCGAAAATGCGCTTGGGCTTGGCGAGAATTGATTTGGCGGCTTCCATGTCCACCTTCGGGTCGTTGAACGGGCCTTCCAGCTTGAAGTAGGTTTCCACCAGACCCTCGTCGGTTTTGCTTCCCGCAACAAACCGGCCGAGCAGGGGCACCCCTTGCAGGATTTTATCCAGGTCGCCCATGGGCAACGCCTTGCCGTTCATGTCGAATGTTTCCGTGTTGAGGTCGGCGGTGCCTTCCAGGTACACCTTCAGATACTGGCCCTCCAGCCCCATCAGCGGTGTGTGGACCACGCCCTGTTTGATTTTGAACGTGCCGCCCATGCGGTCAAACACCAGGCCCTTTTCGCTCAGCTTCTGCAGGGCGGTGGGATTGAGGATGGTGAGGATGGCTTTCACCGCGCCCAGTTCCTTGAGACTGCCCTCTGTGACTAGCAGTTTCAGGTCTCCATTCATGCCCTTCGTGGCCGGGCCCTTTTCCGGAACGTGCCCTTTCAGGGTTCCCGTGAACTTGACGATGCCTTTCAGGTGCTTCGCTTCATAGTCCTCGATGGAAAGCCCCTTGCCGCCGAACGAGAAATCGTATTTGTCCTTCGCCGTGTTGTACACCCCCTTGACGCCCATCGTGCCATGCGGCGGCACGAAGGCGGAGCGGTTGAGCACCACCTTGTCCTTCAGCAGGGTGATTTCGCCGGTGATGCGATTGAAGGGGTAGCCCTTGGCGTTCACTTTCATCAACTTGAATCCCAGTGACACCGGGATCTTCGGCGGCTTGGAGTTGATTTTCACCATCGCATCCTGAATAGAGAAGTTGTGCTTGTCCGGTGACAGCACCATTTTTTCCCCCTGCAGGTTTCCGGTCAAGCGTATGCGGTCGATGGACGCCGGTCCCACGGCCTTCACGTCGCCCGACAACACGGTTTTGACCAGGCCCCATTTTGCCGGCCATTTTGCCTGCGACAGATCCAGTTTGCGGAGTTTGAAATCCGAGTTGAGCTCCGCCACCGATTTCTTGTTTCCCGGTGCGGGCAGAGTGATTTTCCCATTCTGGATCAATTCGCCGTTCAACATCGCCGCCTTGACTTTGCTATCGATGTTTCGGCCCTGCATCGTGGCGTCCGCATCCAGCCGCGAGATGGGGAGAGCCATGCTGTCGAGCGCCTGAATGGTCACGAGAACGTCGTCGGCCACCAGGCTGGTTTCGTACGCCAGTTTATCGGGATCGTTGACGGGACCTTTGGCGGTCAGTTTACCGGTAAGCATGCCCTTGCCGATGCCTGCCGATTTGGGAATGGGCAGTTGCGCGACATCGATGCGATTCACCGTGACGGTCGAGTCCAGCATCATCCCCTCGTTTCCATCGGCGGGGAAGGTGAGGTCGCCTTCGTGCTGAACTTCGCCGCCGAATGCAGTGGCCTTGAGGGTGTTGTGGAGTTTGCGGTTTTTCATTTCCGCGTCGGCCTGCCAGCGTCCGACGCCGATCTGCATGTCTGCGGGTGTGAGCAGTAATTCGTCACCCGAAAGCGAGGCGTGCAGGGTCAGCCCTTCCAGCGTGGCGGGGCCGCGCAGTTGGAGGGAGCCGGTGACCAGTCCGTTTCCCCATTGGGATACTTCCGGGATGCCCAGCCGGTTGAGTTCCAATTGACTCACCTTCGTGGTGGTGTTCAGCACCGGGTCCGGGGTGGTGCCGGAAATCCGCAGGTCGCCGGAATGTTCGATGTGCCCCGCCCCCATTTCGAGATCGAGGTGGTGGTTGAGGTTGCCCCGGCGCCACACCACCTGGCTGTCCAGGTGGTCGAACGGGTAGGTTCGGCCGGCGGCGGTGATGGACACATTGCTTCCTACCAGGTGCGCCTGAATTACGGCTTGTTGCTGGAACTGGGCGCCATCTTCCAACGCATCCAGCGGCACCTGCATATCGGCCTGCAACATTTCAAACCGGCCTTGCGGGTTGTAGGGTTTGAAGATTTTCGACGGGTCTTGCGGGAAAAAGAAATTGATGGATTGCAGTTCCTCCAGCGTGAACCGGTTCAACGTGAGGCCCACGTCCAGAGAAGCGCCGGGAGTGAGCACTTCATGCACCGCAAGGTCGCCTTGAAGATGCAGTTTGTCCAGACGGACATCCAGGTCGCTCAACGTCACATCCAGTTTTTGACTGCTGGGCCGGGAGACTTGAATGATGCCGGACATCCGCATCATCTGCTGGTCGATCGCCTTGCCGCCCTTGCGCTTGATCCAGTAAATGCGTCCCTGTTCGATGCCAATGTTATCGATCGCCAGTTGAAAGTTACGGAAGGTGCCGCGGATGGAATTGACCATGGTTTCCGTGCCTTCCGCTTCCGGCTGGGATTCATCCGGTTTTTGTTCTTCGGGGGCCGTGTCCTGATCCAGGTAAATGGTGATTGCGGGTTGAATGAGGTCGATGGTTTTCACTTCCACCTTGCCGGCGAGCAGGGGCATCAGGTACACGTTGACGAACAGGTTTTTGGCGGAAACGAGTTTGTCCTTGCCGTCCATGGACTCCACGCTGACTCCATCCGCCTTCAGCCTGAATCCATCCTGGAAGTTATAGGCGAGGCCTTCGATTTCCACCTTCATGCCGGTGGCCTCGGTGAGGGTGCGGGTGAGGGGACCTTTCAGGGACTGAACATCGACGAAGTAGGCCAGTGCGGCGAGAACGAGGATGCCGAGAAACACCGCCGCCGCCAACCCCAGCATGATTCGTTTCACGAGTCCGATCATCCGCCTCGCGCGGGGGGACTTCAAGCGGGGCCGGATGAACTTGCCGGAACCCTTTTGAGGCTTTCGCGGTGAGTGGGGGGAGGATTTTCCGGGACCGGCCGAAGCCCGGCCCCGGGTCCCTTTTTTGGGGACGTCCGGTTTCTGTGGTGTGTTGGCCATGCCTTTAATTATAAAGGCTTATTGGGCTAAGGGAAAATCGAATTCAGCTTAATTAGAGGCTCGGGCGTCGGTTATTTGCGGAGAGTGGAGCGCATAAAAAAAACCGGCTGGGTTCCGTAGAACCTCAGCCGGTTTGCTCTCTGTATTACGGTGGTGCTTAGAACGTCCAACTGCCGTGATTGGCGACGATCATGCACATCAACATGGGGATGGACAGGATGGCGTTGGTGCGGCTTGCCACAAAAGCGGTCTTTTTTGCCTTGGCCAGCGCATCACCTTCCAGCTCGCCCGCGATGATCTTTTTCTGGTTGGGCCAAATGAACGCCCAGACGTTGATCATCATGATGATACCCAAAACCATGCCGATGTGAATCGTCATGCTGGGAATGCCTTCCACCTGGCCACGGCCGACGCCGTAGTAAATGATTCCCGACACGACCGTCAACCACGCCATATGGCGGAACCACCAAAGGGCCTTCGGCAGGACGACCTGAGTGTACGGTTTGGCAGCTCCCTGTTCCGTCAATTGGGGCATGCTGGCAACCTGAATGATGTTAAAAAACCAAAGCAGGCCAATCCAGAAAATCCCGAACACGACGTGAAAAAATTCAGCTACCCACATAAAATGCGCCTCCTTTATATATGCCTGGTAAATGTTGGTTTATTAAATTCGGATTCTTAAGAATCAAGCTCTGGGCCGAACGAGGACGGACAGACAATTTAATGAGTAAGATGGAAAATCAGGGGTTGAGATTCATCAATTTTGGAAAATTTTGGGAAAAATGGGCAGATTAAAATGCGCCCGAACGGATTTCCGGGCATTTGGGGCCTGTGTGGGGAGCCGGGTCAGCGCCCCAATAGCAGGATCAAAAGCAACCCCAAGGCAAGCAGGTTGAACAGCAGCAGGGACCATGCCCAGCTCCGCGGCACCATCGGCCGGGGGACGGCGGCTGGCGTGGCAGGCGTGGGTGGCGTTTGGGCCGCACCTTGTGTGCGCCCCTGAATTTCCTTCAGGCGGCGGTTTTCCAGCGTCAACCGATCGACTTCCTTTTGCAGGGTCGCTACCCGGTCCCGCAGTTGCAGGCGTTCCACCTTCAACGCTTTCGACCGTGCGACCTCCCGTTCCAGCGCTTCTTCCGGTCCGCGGGTGATGCCCTCGCTTTCCGGCGGATCGGTCCATTCTTCGGTCATGGTGTCAGACTTTCTCCCCTCGGAGGAGGGACGCTCAGTGGAGTCGGATCAGGCCGTTTTGCCGGCGGCGTGAAAACGGCCGCTCGCTTCCGTCAGCCGCTGGATGTGGCCGGGCGATAAAATGAGATCGCCCGCCTGGGCGAACTCGCGGATCTGTCCGGGTTTCTTGGAGCCGACGACCGCCGTCACCACGTTGTCCTGCGCCAGCACCCAGGCGAGGCTCACGTTGACAGGAGCGGTGCTCAACTCTTCGGCGATGGCTTCGACCTCCTCGCGCACGGGTTTGGAGTTCGAAAAATACGGCTCTTGGTACAGATAATATTCCTGCCGTGTCGGCGCTTTCCGCGCGGCGTCATCGATGCGCCCCGCCAGCAGTCCGCGCGCCGTCGGGGAATAGATCATGTAGCCGATCTTGTTCTGCTTGCAGGCGTCCAGCGTCCGGCCTTCGTATTCGCGTTGCAGTAAATTGTAAGGGATTTGGTTGATGGTGAACGCACTGGCGCGGTCGCCCAGAAGTTGCAGGTCGGTGGCATCGAAATTGGAGAGCCCCACGGTGCGGGCCTTGCCGCTTTCCTTGAGCGCGTGCATGATCTCGCACAACTTGCGCGATTTGTCCGGGGAATTGAAGTACGTGCCGGGCCAGTGGACCAGGTACACATCCACGTAATCCCGGTCCAGTGCTTTCAGAGTTCCGTCCAGCCGTTCCTCATACGCGGCGCGGGTGAGATCGGCATCCGGCCAGATTTTGGAAATGATGAGGACGTCGTTCTTTTTACTGCCGAGGGCTTTGCCCAGGCGGCGTTCGGACTCGCCATCGCCGTAGCCCTCGGCGGTGTCGAAAGCGGTGATGCCTCCCTCCAGTGCGGCTTTTACAGACGCGTCCGCTTCTTCCGGTGTGGCGTAGTCCCCCCAGCCGCCGCTGGGGGCGATCTGCCAGCATCCGAAGGTGATCACGCTCCAGGGTGTGTCCAGTCCCTTTACGGAGACAGCGCGCATGTTACCTCACGATCATGGTGAAACTGCGGTAGCGGTAATGAGGACCTTCCGTCTTGATGGTCGCGGCGAAGGGTTCACCTTCCTTTTCCACTTTCTCCAGGTGCTTCTTGAAGCGGTACAGGCGGTACCCACCAATCACTGCCGCGATGCCGATAAACAGGATCAGCGTGGCGAACAGGAATCCCAACAGCGCCGGGTACAGGAAGATCAGGACCGCAAGCGTAATCAATGCCGCACCAAAAATCAACACCGACCACTGTAGTGAATTGTAACCTTCGGTGAACAAATCTTTTGGCTGATGAGTCCGGTTGAACATACGCCCTCCTTCTGAATTGAGGCTCCATTGCCTTCATGTCCATTACATAAAATCGCGGGGGTGGCGGGTCAAGGGCCCGAATGTGTCGTTTGAGGCGATTCTTTGCGAATCAGGCGGGCTTTGCGAGCAGGCGGCGGATCTGGCCGAAATCCCGTTTCTGCAGAGAAAGCGGCCGTCGCCAGTTGACCACGCGCGGACTCGGGTGGTACAGCGCCAGCAGGGTGAATGCGTCCATATCTTGCGGCCTGGCAAGGATGTCCGCCAGCTTGAACCGGGTGCCCATCAGCCGGTTGATGGCCTCGAGCCCCACGGTGCCCAGGGTCACCACCACGCGCGGCCGGATCACTTCCAGCGTTTCTTTCAAAAACGCGGCGCAGGTGTCGATTTCTTGCGTCGTGGGCCGGCGGTTGTTGCCGTTCTCCAGGGGATTGCACAGCACTGCGTTGGTGATGAACACGTCGCCGCGGGTGAGGCCGATGTGGGCGAGCAGGGTTTCGAAATTTTTACCGGACTGGTCACCGGAAAAAGGCACGCCCGTGCGGGCGGCGCCGAATCGGCCGGGAGCTTCCGCTACGAACACCACTTCGGAGTCGATACTTCCGTTGCGGTCGCTCAGGATGGCCTGCTGGCAGGCCAGTTTGGGACACTGAATGCATTCGGCGGCACGTCCAGAAAGCGAAAGAAAGCGGCGGCGTTTGGCGGAGGCGCTCATGGTGTGGCCCCGGTCAGGAGTTTTCCGTCTTGTCGCGCCGGGCGGGGTCGTGCGTCAACTCGTCTTCCGTTTCGTCCTCTTCGTCATCGTCGCTGGAGCGGCAGATGACGAGGAACCCGACGAGCAACAGCACACTGGCCAGAATGGTGAACAGAATATCCATGACGGCTCACGCAAATCAGAACGGCTTGACGGTGGCGAAATAAATCATGCCGCCGCCAATGAGGAAAATCGCAATATGCACCATCATAGCGTATTTCTTCGGCAACATGTCTTTATTGATTTGAACGCCGTTCTGGAATCCCAGCGCGATGAGCACCAGCAGAAGTCCCAGCTTGGGATAAATCCACTTGGACTCGTCGAACACGCCGGTGGTGACGGCGAGATAGATGCCGGACAGGATGGTGACGCCGAGGATGGGGTAGTAGATGAATTTATGGATGCGCTTCTGGGTTTTGCGCAGGCCTTCGCGTTCTTCAGCGGCTTTCAGACGCAGGCGGAACACGACGGTGAGCGACTGTAAAAACAGCGTGCCTACCACGAGGCACATGGAAATCATATGGAGCGTCAGAAAGAAGTTTTTCATGGACTCGAAACCGGTTCGTGTATTTGGGTCAGGGGGTGTTCTGCACCGCGGATTTGTCCGGCGGTCCGGCTTTCCAGTAAACGAGGCTGGAAACCATGAGGGCCATGCCGATGCCGCAGTAAATCGCCGCCACCACCACGTAACCGCCCAGGAGCTCGTTCCATGCGCGGAGCATGAAGCCGACGCCCATCATCACCGCGATGAAAATATAAAACGGTTTGGCGTACACGTGGTGGACCTTGAGCGGGGGCTCGAGGTTGTCGATGCGGTCCTTGTTGCGGCGCGCGGTTTTGGTGAGTACGAATTTGCCCTTGACCCCGCCGATCAAAAGCGCCGCGCCGAGTGAAATGAACACCGCCTGCTGGGACGAACCCTGGGTTTCGATGGCGAGGAAATACATGCCGATGCCGCGCACCAGCAAGAACAGGCCGACCAGCCCCCAGATGGTTCCTGCAATTGTATAAAGTTGATTTTTGGTCATTGTTATGGCTTTCCAGCCGCCCGCGTCTCCAAAACAGATGCCGGGCCGGTTAAGGGTTTGTGGCCGCGTTCAGGGATTTGGCTTGCGGTCGCTGAACGGTTTGCCGCGGACGGGGCGCGTCGCCATCCTTCCGCTTTTGCTTTTGTAGAGCAGGCGCGTCTCGCCGTTTCTCAGGTCCACCAGGTAGCCGTCCTGCCCGATGCCGTCCTTGGTCCACATGTAGGGCAGGGGGCCGGCGGGGAAGACGGGATTCAGGTGAATTTCGTGATCGTATTTGTCGCGGTTTACCGGATCGGGTTCCATCAGGGATTTGCATTCCTCGACTTCCGGTAGCCGCCATTCGTCGTAACCGGCGAATTTGTTCGTCGTCAGTTTTTTACAGTATTCCAAAGCTTCGTCCCAGGTCAGCCATTTCTGCTCCGCCTGCCAGGAATCTTCCTTCGCCCACAAGAGATCGTGCAGGGTGTCCTTGATGGTGCCGTTGCCGTTGTCGATGAATCGTTGTTTGTCGCTCATGGTTTCAGTGAGAGAGTGCGGTTTCGTTGCCCAGGGAGTCCAGGGAAATCCTGTTCAGTCGCTGGTTCAGGGCATCGAGGTCGAATCGGGGCGGGTTCTTCAACTGCGCCCGCTTTTTGATGTCTCCGAATGACCACTTCAGCAGGAGGTCGGAATAACACAGCCAACGCGTTCGGCGCAGGATGCGGCGTACTGTAGATCTTGAAATTTTAACCGGATCGTCGGAGTTCAGCAATGCCTTGTTGTTGTGCAGAACGGCCACGGTCTCCATGGCCATCCACAACGGCCAGATGCAGAACAGGCGGATGCGCGTCTCGCTTCGCGGAATGGCGAGGGTGAACCTGAGTGCGTCCTCCAGGTGCCCCAGCGTCTTGTGCAGGAGCCGCTCCATGACCTCGAGGTTCCGGTTGATGGAAGTACCGGCGTTGAACTCCTCCACCGTCAGGCCCTGACCGGTGATGTACGAACGCGGAATGTACGACCAGCCCCGGCCGCGGTCGACGATGATGTCTTTCGAGATGTTCGTCATCTGCAACCCGAGGCCGAAGGAGACGGCGGTGCGTTGCATGGTCTCTTTGGCCTTCGGTGACAGATGCGGGATTTCCTGGAAAAACAGGTTGCACAGCATTTCTCCCACCAGCCCGGCGACGAAATAGCAGTATTCCTCCAGCTCGTGCTCGTCTTCGAGCAGGGTGATTTCGTTGTACGAAAACTTCTGCTGGAAGTAGGCCATGCCCCGCGCCATGCGCGAAACCGAAGGGATGATCTGTTCGCGGTGGTTGACGCGCAACGAGTCGAACACGTTGAACACGCGCGGCGTGTTGAGCAGGAGGTCGAGGTCGTTTTCCGAGCCGTCCACGGCGCGGCACTCTTCCACCCACCGGGCCAGGTTGCTGGCACGGTAATCCGGGTCCTCGATGATGTGCGAGAACTCCTGCAGGAGGCGGATTTTGATTCTGGGGTCGAGCTCCGCCGCGTCTTCCACGGTATCGACGATGCGGCAGAACAGGTAGGCGGTCAGGATACTGCGATACAGGTTATCCTTGAGAACGGCGATATTGAGCGCGAAGGTGCGGCTGACCTTCGGCAACATCTGTCTGCAATATTCCCAATCCTGCATGTTTTATCCAAAGTACGGGACCCGTCATGTGGGGTAACCCTCCGGAATGAAGTCAACAGGCCTAGTGTGCGGCCTGAGGCATTTCTTCCATATCCTGTGCGATTTTCAGAATGGCGGTGTGGACTTCGTTGATCACGTATTCCGGGGTGCTGGTGCCGGCGGTGATACCCACGTGGTTTTTGTTGGTGAACCAACTGCGGTCCAGCTGGGTTGCGGCTTCGATGTGATGCGCTTCGACGTTTTTCTCGTCGCACACCTGCACCAGCTTCTTGGTGTTGGATGAGTTGTAGCCGCCAATGACGATCATCAGGTCCACCTGGTCGGCCAGGTCCCGCACCGCAATCTGGCGGTCGCGCGTCGGCTGGCAGATGGTGTTGACGAAGGCAACGTCTTCCACGCAGTCCATCTCGCGGATTTTGCGCACCAGGTTTTCCACCTTCTCCATCTGCTGGGTGGTCTGGCTGACAATGCCGAACCGCTTGGTGGGCGCGGCGCGCAGTTTTTCGAGATCCTCTTCGTTGTTGATGACGATGTAATCGTCCAGATCGCCGACGATGCCCTTCACCTCCACGTGCTCTTCCTGTCCGATGACAACGGGGAAGTAGTTCTGCTCGACCATGCTTTTGACGGTCTTGTGCACGCGCATGACCAATGGGCAACTCGCGTCGTAAACAATGTGTCCGGCATTCACCAGCGCTTCTTTCATTTTCTCGGCGGCGCCGTGGGCGGTGATCATCACTTTCTTGGTTTTGATCTTATTCAAATCATCGATGCCGTTGACCAGATCGACACCGTTGCGTTTCAACGATTCATTCACCTGACGGTTGTGGACCAACTGACCCACGATGGTGAGGTCGGATTTGAACTGTGGTTCCATCGCCAGGTTGATGGCGTCCTTGACGCCGAAACAGGTGCCGAGCGCACTTGCGAGGGATACTTTCATCGTCCGTCCTTATTCTGAATATATGGAGTGATTACCCGAAACGGGTTTTTCGCTAATGATTTAAGTTCAAAAGCATAACAGAATGCCACCGGGTTTGGAATAAAAATCGGCCCCGCCATTCCCGGCGGAATCACTTAAAAATAAGGTTCTTGACCAGTTGCCAGGTGGTTTGACGCCCGATTTCAGCGATGCTTTCGGTCAGCGGGATGCGTTTGGGGCAGACTTCCACGCAGACCTGGGCATTGCCGCAGTCGGCGATGCCGCCTTTGCCCATGACCGCCTCCAACCGTTCTTCCTTCTCCATGGCGCCGGTGGGGTGCATGTTGAACAGCCGCACCTGGCTGAAGGTCGAGGCCCCCATGAAGTCGTTGTCCAGCGCGAACTGCGGGCAGGCCTCCAGGCAACAGCCGCAGGTCATGCACTCGGAAAGCGCATAGGCGGCGTTGCGTTGTTTTTCGGAAATCACCGGGCCCTCGCCGATGTCGTGACTGCCGTCGATGGTGATCCACGCGTGCACTTTCTTCAGGTTTTCGAACATGCGGGAGCGGTCCACCGCCAGGTCCCGCACGACGGGAAACTTTTTCATCGGCTCCAGCACGATGGGCTGTTCCAATTGATGCACCAGCGCCGTGCAGGACTGGCGCACGTGGCCGTTGATGTTCATGGTGCACGAGCCGCACACCTCCTCCAGGCAGTTGCACTCCCAGACCACCGGCGTCACCGTCCGGCCGTCGGCGGTGACGGGGTGTCTTTGGATGTCCATCAGACAGGAGATCACGTTGGCGTTTTCGCGGTCGGGCACTTCGAACTCCTGCCAGTAGGATTTGGAATCCGGAGCGTCCTGCCGTTTGATTTTCAGTCGAACCGTTTTCTTGTCGCTCATGATCTGCGGCCTCACTCGTATTTGCGCGGACGGGGGGTGATGAGGCGGGTGTCCACGTCTTCGTAATGGATTGCGGGTTCCCCGTCCTTGTATTCCGCAATGGTGGTTTTCAGCCACTTTTTGTTGTTCGCCTCGAAGCGTTTCATGTATTCCATGTGCCCCGGCTGGAATTCATTTTCTTCCACCTCGCCATACTGGCTTTTTTCCAGGTAATCGACGTATTCGTGCGGATCGAAGTTGTCCGGCTGTTTCAGGTCGAACTCCGGCTTGTAGTGTGCTCCGCGGAACTCGTTGCGCTGGAGCGCGCCGATGGTGATGATCTTCGCCAGGTGAATCATGCAATGCAGTTGATTGATGAAGCTCGGCACGGGGTTGGACCAGTGCGTGGTATCCAGGCACTTGACGTCGCGGAAGCGGGTCTGGATGTCATGGATCAGGGTCAGCGCCTTTTCCAGTTTCTGGTTTTCGCGCACGATCAGCACGTTTTTCATCAGGATGTCGCCCAGTTCCTTCTGCAGGAGGTGCGGGTTTTCCTTGCCGTTCATGCGTTTGATGTCTTCAAAGCGCGATTGCCACTGATTGCGCGCGTCCTCGTATATCCGCGACGGCACGTCCTCGTGGGGCACGTCGAGGTTTTTGCTGTACTGGATCATGCCCGGCCCCATCATCAATCCGGTGTAGATGCAACTCAAGAGAGAGTTCGCACCCAGGCGGTTGGCGCCGTGGAACTGGTAATCTGCCTCGCCCGCCGCGTACAGGCCGCGGATGTTGGTCATCTGGTTGCGCGGCGAGCGGTGGTCGATCATGCCGTGGCCGTCGTCCTCGTAATCCGTCCAGATGCCGCCCATCGAGTAGTGCACGGCGGGGAAGATTTTCATCGGCACCTTGTGTGGATCGTCGCCGGTGAACTTTTCGTAAATTTCGAGGATGCCGCCCAGCCGCTCGTTGAGATATTCCTCGGTGTGATGGGTGAGGTCGAGATACACCATCTGATCGCCGCCGACACCCAGTCCCTGGTTGATGCAGACGTCGTAGATTTCGCGCGAGGCGACGTCGCGCGGCACCAGGTTGCCGAACAGGGGATGGTTCTCTTCGAGGAAGTAATAGCGTTCCGCCTCCGGGATGTCGAGCGGGTTGCGCGTGTCGCCGGCCTTGCGCGGCACCCAGATGCGCCCGCCTTCGCCGCGCGCCGACTCGCTCATCAGCCGCAGTTTGTCCTGTCCGGGAATGGCGGTGGGGTGGATCTGGATGAACTCGCCGTTGGCGTAGCGCGCGCCCTGGAGGTAAGCGGACATTGCCGCCGCGCCATTGCACACGGTGGAGCCGGTGGATTTGCCGTACACCTGCGTCGGGCCGCCGGTGGCCAGCACCACGCCGTCGCCCGCCAGCGTGAAAATTTCCGAGGTGTGCAGGTCGTGGATCACCGCGCCTCGGCAGACGCCGCCTTCATCGATGACCGCGCCCAGGTACTCGTGCCATTCGAGTTTTTTCACCCGTCCGTCGGCTTCGTAGCGCCGCACCTGCTCGTCCAATGCGTAGAGGAGTTGCTGGCCGGTGGTGGAACCGGAAAACGCGGTGCGGTTGTACAGGGTGCCGCCGAAGCGGCGGAAATCGAGATGTCCTTCCGGCGTGCGGTTGAAGGTGACGCCCATGCGGTCCATCAGATGAATGATGGCTGGGGCCTGAAAGCACATATCCCGCACCAGCGGCTGGTGCGCCAGGAAATCGCCGCCCTTGACCGTGTCGTAGAAATGGATGTCCGGCGAGTCGCCCTCGCCCTTGGAGTTGATGGCGGCGTTGATGCCGCCCTGCGCGCACACCGAGTGCGAGCGCTTGACCGGCTGGTACGACACCAGCAGGACCTGGGCGTTGTTCTCACACAGTTTCATGGTGAGCGACAATCCCGCGAGCCCCCCGCCGATGACGATGAATGTCGCCTGCCGTTTTGGCATCACAGGTCTCCCACTTTGGTGGGTTCCACGGGAACCGGGTTCAGTGAAAACTCAACCACCGTGGCCAGCCCGAGCACCGTCAGCCCCAGCCCGATCAGAAGAAACGCGATGCCCGCGTTTCTCTGCGCTTTGGGACCGACGATGATGCCCCACGAAATGCAGAATCCCCACAATCCATTGCCGAAGTGAAACGTCGCCGAGACGATGCCAATGAGGTAGATGATGCGTCCGGTCCACGTCTGAAATTCGTCATTCATGACGCCGATCAGAAACGGTGCCGCCTGGAATTCGTTGTGGCCGTACCACAGTTTCGGCGCGACGGTGGTGCCCATGTGGTAAATCAGGAATACGAAGACGATGCCGCCGGTCAGCCGTTGCAGGGTGTACATCCAGTTGCGCGGGTAGCGGTAGCGCAGGAAGTTGTACTTGGCAACGGAAGTCAGGTAGAAGCCCATCACCGAATGAAACAGGATGGGCACGTAGAGCACGAAGATTTCGATCCAGATCAGAAACGGCAGGTTGTTGATGACGTCGATGCTGATCTGGTAGGGAAACACGCCGACGGTGCGCAGGCTGTTGATCGCAAGATGAAAGACAAGAAAGATGCCGATGGGAATGAGGCCGGTGAGGGAGTGGATTTTCAGCAGGAGAAAATGCGCCTGGTCTCGCTGGATCGCGCCCATGGTTTCGTCCACGTGAAGAAGATTGGAACCGCCGCGCTCTTGCCCGGATTGTCGGTCATGGGGGCGCGCCGGTGTGGATTACAGGGCGCGCTCCTTCCGGCAAACAAACCCGCAGAAACGGGTCATGCTTTTTATTTTACGCGATTGGGGGGTGCAGGGGAACGATTTAATTGCGCCGCTTTCGACGCATCGAAAGAAAGGGGACGCGTTGAGAAAGGAATGTGGTGAAAGCGGAAGTCAGAAATCGTACTCGAGGAGCGGCCGGTGTTTGTAGTCCGGATCGACCGGCTTGTCGTTGCGGGTGATCATGAGATTTTTCGGCTCTTCAACGAACAGGTCGACGTAGCCGCACTTGCCGCACACGCGGGGCTGGAGCGGCACTTTCTTTTCGATGCCGTGATCCTGGCGCACGACCATGATGAGTTCCAGGTCACGACTGGTGCGGAGGCCGATGTCTCCTTTCAGGATGCTCGCCTCACCGCATTTGGAACACGTGTTGGGATCACTCATGCCGGGGCCCTCCTGTGAAAGGTCGATGGATGAGGGGAGGAGATCCTCCCCCTGCCATCGAATCCGCCGCCATTATAGCACAAGGGTGAATGGGCGCTAAGGGAAACCCATTCAGGGATGCCCTGCGTTAAGGACGTTGCACGTACAGCGGAGCGGATTCCACGAACACGCGGGCGATCGGCACTTCCCGGCTCTCGCGATTGATCAGCGCGTTGAGTTCCTTGCTGGCATGGAACACCGGTTTCTTGCGCGCCGGAATTTCGATGGGCTCGCCGGTCACCGGTTTCTTGCCGATACGGGCCGGATACTCGCGCACCCGGAAGGAGCCGAATCCCTGAATCACCACACGCCCTTCTTTCTCCAGGTTGGTCATGATGCCGTCCACAAAGGTGAGGAGGATGCGGTCGGCTTCCTGCTTGGAAATGTCCAGTTTTTGAGCTAACTTGTTGGCTAAATCGGATCGAATCATTGCTACCCCCATTGGGAAAAAGTTGGTTTTGCATCCATGACTTCAAGAACCGTGCCAATGAGCCCTTAACGGCATAACCCATTGATTTCTGAATATTTTGAAAAAAGCCGTTTTAGGCAGGAAGCGACTTGTTTATCTTTTTTCATAAATCGGCTTGAAATAAAGTGAACAGTTGATGCCACAGTTGATACCCATTGAAAATAGCCCATGAAGAACCTGTTGATTTACCTAACCCACCCTCATGTGGGGGTGTGGAACCTGCAAGACCGCCATATTGAGCAAATAAGTGCACAATTTCCGGGGATACGGGTTGTAAAGTGCCTGCATTCAAAGGAATTTTTGGAGGGCCTTCCCGAGGCGGAGGCGGCCATTTGCTGGTATTTCCGCCGCGAATGGCTGGCGCAGGCACCGCGCCTGCAATGGGTTGCCACCCCCGCGGCAGGGAGCGACTGGATCGATCTGCCGCCCGACTCCACCATCACGGTGCACCACGGCGGCTTCCACGGCATGATGATGGCCGAGAGCGTGCTGGGGGCCATGCTTTATTTCTGCAAGGCATTCGAGGCGTCGTACGCCTTCCAGAAACAGAAGAAGTGGGCGCGCATCAAGCTTTCGCAACAGATCACCTCCCTCTACCGGGCGCGGGTGACCATCCTCGGCTTCGGCCGGATCGGCCAGACCATCGGCCGGGTGCTGAAACCCTTTGGAAGCCGGGTGACCGGTGTGCGTCGGCGGACGGACGAGCGGCCCGATTATTTTGATGAGTCCGACCGCGTCGTCTCCGTCGATCACCTCAACGAGGTCCTGCCGGAGACAGATCACCTCGTTCTCGTTCTTCCGGGAGGAGATGAGACCGACGGACTGCTCACCGCCGATCACTTTTCACAACTGCCCGCGCACTGTCACCTGTACAACGTGGGACGGGGCAACCCGTATCGTGAGGAGGACCTGGCGCGGGCGTTGGAGACCCGGCAGATCGCCGGGGCCTACCTGGACGTATTCGACGAGGAACCCCTGCCCGAATCGTCGCCGCTTTGGAATTTCGACAACGTGCTCATCCAACCGCACCTGTCCGCCGCCTCGCCGCAGTACCTGGACCTGTTTATTCAGGAATTGATTGGAAAATTAAAAATCTGAATGGTCCCGTTGCCGGGGGCCGTTCGCATTTGGGGAAGGTCAGTCGCCCAGAAAAGGATTGTTGATGCCGCTTTCGAGGTTTTCGGTGATGGCCTGCGTGCGCCAGATGATCTCGATGATTTCGAAGATGCGGTTGGCGATGGAGTCGGCCTTGGAGCCGTAGCGGGAGATGACCACGCCGGCGTCGCCGATCAGCCCCCAAATGGGATCGAGGTTGACTGATTTTTTGTGCAGAATCTGCAGGGACCGCTGAATGCGGTTCACCAGCCGGTTCATGTGGTTTTCGTCGAGGTAGTCGGAGCGCGACACGATATGGCCGAGCAAGCGCAGTAAATTCTGCGTCTTGCGCAGGTCGCCGTCGGAAAACTGGTAGGCGAAGCTCCGCCCGAATTTCTGCGCGTACTGGTCCTTGATCAGCTGAAAGTCCAGTTTTTCCTGGACCATCTTGAGCTGACGGAGTTTGCTGTTCGCGTAGTGGTTGAACGCCTTGCTGATATTCAGGACGTTTTCGTCCTTGTTATTGACGTTCAGATCGGGAAACACGATTTTCAGGTCGTGTGCTTCGGAATACGCCTGCAAGACCGCATAAGCCTTCAGCATGTCCGGATAGTGCCCGTTGAAATCCGGATGCTTCTTCATTTTGAAGCGGTTGGCGCTTTCCCACTCCTGAAATTTGTGGATCAGTTTCTCCAGAGCTTCCACGGGATTGTCTGGAAGGTGATCCAGAAATTCATCTGTAAACATAAGCCGCTCCACCCCCAAAAGGGGTATTATAAAAACAGCCCCAATCCCCTATCGGTCTATTAAATTATATACTTGAAAGCTTTTTGTCTGAAGAAAAATTGAAATGCCTGATATTCGGAACTTCTAAAATTCAGTGAGGCGGGTTTTTCAGGTGGTGGTCCGTCGTGTCCTGAAAACGATGGCCGACGTTCAGCAGGAGGGTTTCCTCAAAATGCCTGCCCATCAGTTGCAGGCCGATGGGCAATCCCTCTTGAGACAAGCCGCAGGGGACGGACAGCGCGGGGATGCCCGCCAGGTTGGCCGACAGGGTGAGCAGGTCGGAAAGATACATCTGCAACGGATCGTCGAGTTTTTCCCCCAGCTTGAACGGCAGAACGGGAGAAACGGGTGCGGCCAGGACATCGCATTTCCTAAAGGCGGTGTCGAAATCCTGCTTGATTAGGGTGCGTACTTTTTGCCCCTTCAAGTAATAGGCGTCGTAATAGCCGGAGCTGAGTACAAACGTGCCGAGCAGGATGCGGCGCTTCACTTCCTCACCGAACCCCTCTTCCCGCGTCTGGGTGTACATGTCGAACAGGTTGCCGGCGTTATCGGACCGGTAGCCATATTTCACGCCGTCGTAACGCGACAGGTTGGTGCTGGCCTCGGCGCAGGCGAGGATGTAGTACGCCGCCACCGCGTACGGTGTGTGCGGAAGGGTGACTTCCACCCGCTCCATGCCGAGCGATTCCAGATGCCGGATGCCCGCCTCGACCGCCGCCCGCACCTGCGGGTCGATGCCGTCGCTGAAGTATTCTTTTGGCACGCCCACTTTCAGTCCCTTCACGTCGCGGTCGAGTGTGGCGGTGAAATCGGGGAGTTCCACGTTGGCGGAGGTCGAATCCATCGCATCGTGCCCGCCGATGACGTTCATCAGCACCGCGGCGTCCTCCACGGTTTTGGTCATGGGGCCGATCTGGTCGAACGACGAAGCGAAGGCGACGAGACCGAAGCGCGACACGCGGCCGTAGGTGGGTTTGAGTCCGGTGATGCCGCAGAAGCTGGCCGGCTGGCGGATGGAGCCGCCGGTGTCCGATCCCAGCGCGGCGACGCATTCGTTGGCCGCCACCGCCGCCGCCGAGCCGCCGCTCGAACCGCCGGGCACGCGGGATTTGTCCCACGGGTTGCGGGTGATATGATGATACGCGGTTTCGTTGGACGAGCCCATGGCGAACTCATCCATATTGGTCTTGCCGATCAACACCGCACCCGCGTTTTTCAGGCGCGTCACCACCGTCGCGTCGTACGGTGCGACAAAGTTGTCGAGGATGCGCGACGAGCAGGTGGTGCGGGTGTCCTTCACGCAGATGAGGTCTTTTATGGCGATGGGCACGCCCAATAGGGGAGCGTCCTCGCCTTTCGCGATGCGCGCGTCCGCCGCCTGTGCCTGCTCTTCCGCCAGTTCGCGCGTCAGGTGTGCGTAGGCGCCGATGTCCTGATCCACCTTGTCGATGCGCTGGTAATACTCTTCCAGCAGATCGAGCGAGGAGTAGGATTTGGCTTTCAGGTGCTTGCGGGCTTCGGCCAGGCTGGGTCTCTGCATGGCTACTGGATGATCTTGGGCACTTCGTAATGACCCTTGTCGTGGCGCGGTGCGAGCGACAGGTAGTCGGCTTGCGGAAACCGCGCCACCACTTCATCCTCGCGCAGGACGTTGTGGATGGGCAGGACGTGCGAGGTCGGCTCCACATTATCCGTGTTGAGCGCGCCCAGTTGGTCGATGTACTCGACGATCTTCTGGAACTGCGGGCCGAGCTTCTCCCTTTCCTTCGCGGTCAGCTCCAGCCGGGCGAGGTGGGCGATCTTCTGGATGTCGACGTCGTCGTGGGACATGGTGTTGTGCGGCTGTTTAAGAAAAAAAGCAGGGCGGTTTTGAAGTGGCGTCAGCTTTTCTTCTTCTTGCCTTTCTCCGCCAGCATCTTTTCCTTGTAATCGATCTTTGCGGATTTGCGGGTCAGGCGTTTGAACTTCTTTTTGGACTGGCGCAGATCCGTATCGTATTTGTTGTCGCCTGCTTTTTTCTTCGCCTCGTCTTTTTTGGATTTGGCCTTTTCGATGTGGCCTTTCAACTGTTCCTTCGTTGCCATGCGTGTGTGCCTCAATTGGGTAAAGGGTTGAGATTGGGGCCTGTTTATACCAGATTTCCGGCTTTTCCGCAAACCTTCTGAAAGGGAGGCAACGGGAAAAAATGGGGTATGGAGGGATGCCCTGAAGATGGATTGAGGGTGCGCCGCTTGGCCACTTAAAGCCCCTCGTGGGTCTCGATCTGCCAATCCCGGCCGTCTGTGGTGACGGTGAGCGCGCCCTGCCGGTCGGTGCGCCACACCCGGGCGCCCTGTCCGGCCAGCCGTTTCAGGGTTTCATCATGCGGGTGGCCGAAGGGGTTGACGTAGCCTGCCGAAATGAGCGCGTCCTGCGCCCCGACGGCCTTTAAAAATTCCGGGGAACTGGAGTAACGGCTTCCGTGGTGCGGCACTTTCAGCACGTCGGCGGAAAGCGGCGCGCCGGACGCCACCAGGTGCGCCTCGGCCTCGGCGGAGATGTCTCCGGTCAACAGCAGGCTGAACTCGCGGTAATCGAGACGCAGGACCCACGACAGGTCGTTGCCGATGCGCCGGGGTTCGAGTCCCACGGTTTTGATGAATCGTCTTCCCGGGTGCAGGGCGGTGAGGCGTGCTTCGCCGAACTCGAGGCTCTCGCCCGGAGCCAGAATCAGACGCTTCGTGCCGCGGGCCACCAGCGTCTGGCGCAAGCGGTCGATCTTCATGTCGGCGATGGTCAGGGCGCGGTCGAGAAAATGTCCCACGTCCATGATCCCCGAAAGCGACAGCAGGCCGCTGATGTGATCGTGATCGGAATGCGTGGCCACCAGGTAATCGAGACCGTGTTCTCCCCGGTGCCAGAGGAAACGCCCCACCACCGCCTTGCCGACGTCCAGCGCGTCCTTGTAAAAGCCGCCGCCGTCGATGAGCAACGTCTCGTGGTTGGGGAACTCGACGAACACGCTCTCGCCCTGTCCGACGTCGAGCAGGGTCACGCGAAGGGTGTCGTTCTGGAATTTGGGAAACTGCGGCCACACCCACCAGACAAAGACAGCCGCCGCGCACAGGGCCAGCCCCGCCGCCTGACCGCGTTGCGCGGTCCCGGTTTTTTGAGACGGCGTCTCCCCGGTTCTCTTTGCGGACAAATGATAACGATGCAGGTAAGCCGGGACCCCGAGCACCAGCGCGGTATAAAACACCAGCCAGAAGTCCGGCGGCGTCGGCACATAAAACGAGGCGAAGTCAAACGATGCCGCCCATACCGGAAGCGCGACGAGCACGCCGAGGAGTCCGTCGACGCCGCTCATCAACAAATCGGCGAGTGTCGGCAACACGGAGTTGAGAAGAGCGATCAACAGCGTGGCCGGGATGAGCACCGATGCCAGCGGCACCAGTACGAGGTTCAGCAGAAACCCGACCACGCTCACCCGGTTGAACTGGTACACGAGCGCGGGAAAGGTGCCGAGGATGGCGGCGGCGGAGACGAACGCGGTGCCATAGAGAAACCGCAGGGCGGAAGCGATCACCCCGCCACGCTCATCCCGCAAACCCGGCAGGCGGCGGTACCAGGCTTGTTCGCCGAGGCGATCGATCGCGTCGTCCTCCGCCTGCAACAGCATGCGGTGCAGGTACAGGATGGCGAACACCGCGCCGAAGGACAGTTGGAAACCGGGGGTGAGGAACGCGCCGGGGCTCCACAGCAGGATGCCGAACGCCGCAACCAGCAATGCGTTCAGCACACTGCGTTCGCGGTCGGCGAGCACCGCGGTCAGAAACAGGAGCACCATGGTCCCGGCGCGCAGGGCCGACACCTTGCTCCCCACCAGCATCAGGTACACCAGCACCGGCAGGAAACAACACGCCACCGCCCATTTCTGCGTGCGGCCGAGAAGCACCCAGCGCGGACGGTATCTCGAAAACAACCGCCACAGCACGGGGTGAACGAGAAAATACGTCGCGCCGGCGACGAAGCCGATGTGCAGGCCCGACACCGCCATCAGGTGCGCCACGCCGGTGGCGCGGAACGCTTCCTGCAACTCTTCGCTCAGAAATTCCTTTTCGCCCAGCACCATGCCGCGCAACAGCGCCGCTTTGTGCGAGTCGAGATTGCGGTCGAACAGACCCCGCAGAGAGTGCAGTACCGCCTCATGCCAGCGGGAGAGGGTGGTGGCCTGTGCGGTGTCGAGGCGTTCCACCCGTTCGGCCTTCGACACACCGCCGGTGACGTCGATCCCTTCCGTCCGCATGTAGTGTTCGTAATCGAAGCGGCCGGGGTTTTTGAAATTGCGCGGGCGCTTCAGCCGCACCTGGTCGAAGCGCACGCGGTCGCCCTCGCGCAGATCCGCTCCCGCTTCATATACGGTGATGCGGGCGCGCCCGCTGACCGGGATGGGTATGTCTTCGTATTGCAGGGATTCGAGATCGACTCGCACTCGCACGCGATCGGGATACTGCCGGGGAGGTTGGGTGACGATGCCGGTGACATCGGCGCGGCGGCCATCTTCCACATGATTCAGAATGTGGGAAACGGGCCGCAGGATCGTATGGCGATAAGACGTCGTCGCGCCCCACGCGAACAGCACGGCCATCAGAACGAATTGCCACGCGCGACGGGTGTGGAGTCGGCGGGCACATCCCACCGCCAGCGCCAGTGTGACCAGTGGCAGGGTGCCGGGAAACAGGAACCCGCGCGAGGCGGGATGGGCGAGGAACAACCCCGACAGGTAAAACAGGAAATGAGGAAGCAACGGTCCCATAACCGCGAGTCTGGGCGCTATCGGATCACCAGCGCCAGGTCGATCTGCTTTTTCGCCATGTCCACCCTCTGCACCCGCACCTTCACCGGATCGCCCAGCCGGTAGGTCTTGTGTTTGTGCTGACCCTTGAGCGCGTGCTCGTGTTCGTAAAACACGTAGTAGTCGTCGGCCAGGGTCGACACCCGCACCAGTCCCTCGACGAACACATCATTTAACTCCACGAAGAAGCCGAACGAGGTGACGTTCGAAATATGCCCCGTGTGGATGGAGCCCAGCTTGTCCGCCATGAACTGCACGCGGCGCAGGTCGCTGACCTCACGCTCGATGCCCATTGCCTTGATCTCCATGCCGGTGGACTGTTCGGCGGCCTTCGCGGTTTGGCTCATCAACTGCTTGCGCTCCTTGAGCGAGCATTTCTTCTTGCCGAGGTATTCCTTCACCACGCGGTGGGTGAACAGGTCCGGGTAGCGCCGGATGGGCGAGGTGAAGTGCGTGTAGTGCTCGAAGCCGAGGCAGAAATGGCCGGGGTCTTTCTCCGAATACACGGCTTTTTTCATCGACCGCAGAAGAACGTAATTGAGCGCGCGTTCCTCCGGTTTGCCGCGGGCCCGTTCCAGAAGTTTTTGCAGGTGCGTCGATTTCACTTTCTTGAACGACGGCAGGCGGTAGCCGAAGTCCGCGGCGAATTCGCCGAAGCGGTGGATGCGGTCGGCATCCGGCTCTTCGTGGATGCGGTGGATGACGGGCAGGTTCTTCTTCGCCATGTCTTCGGCGACGATGCGGTTGGCCGACAGCATGAACTCCTCGATGATCTCGTGCGCGATGTTGTGCGGCGCCTTGCGGATGGTCTGGATTTTTCCGTCCTGTGTCATCAGGATCTCCGCCTCCGGCACGTTGAAATCGACACTGCCTTCCTGAAACCGTTTCTTGCGCAGGGTGCGGCTCAACTGTTCCATGTCCTTCAGCATCGGCATGACCTCGTCGAACTGGCCTTCCGGGTCGCCGTCTTCCAGCAGAGACGCCACCTGTGTGTAGGTGAAACGGACCTTGCTTTCGATGATCGACTCGTAAACCTCGTGGTCGACCACCTCGCCCTTGTCGTTGAACACGATGTCGCAACTGAGCGTCAGGTGTTCCTCATTGGGGCGCAGACTGCACACCTCGTTCGACAGTTTGAACGGAAGCATGGGGATGACGCCCTCGGCGTAATAAATGCTGGTGCCGCGTTGAAATGCTTCTTCGTCAAGCGGCGAGCCTTGGGTGACGTAATGGCTGACGTCGGCGATGTGCACACCGAGGCGGTACAGGTTTTTTTCGCGGGTGAGGGTGACCGCGTCGTCGAAGTCCTTGGCGCGTTCGCCGTCGATGGTGAAAATCATCTGATCCGTCAGGTCGCGTCGGCGCGCGCGTTCTTCATCGGAAATTTCAAGGCTCAGCTTCTTCACCTGGCGCTGGGCCTTGGGCGGGAACTCCTGCCGCGCTTCGTGTTTGTGGAATATGGAACGCAACTCCACCGCCGGGTCGTCCGCCGGGCCCAGCACATGGATGACGCGTCCCACCGGGGGGTGGTTCCGCGTCGGGTAATCGACGATCTCCACCTGCACCATCTCGCCAGACTGCGCGCCCAGTGTGTCCTTGCCGGGGATGAACACATCCTGAAAGTATTTGGCGTCGGAAGGAACCACCCAGCCGTCGCGGTTGAGCGCTTCGAACAGGCCCACCAGCTTCTGCGTGCGCCGTTCGAGAATGCGGATGACGCGACCTTCCGGCCGCGAGTAGCCGCGGTACTGCGACTCGATGCGCGCCACGATCTTGTCCTGGTGCATGGCGCCGCCCATCTTCTGGCGGCTGATGTAAATGTCCGGTTCGTCGCCGTCGCGGATGAGAAAGCCGTAGCCGTCCGGGTGGCCGTGCAGGAGGCCGGAGACGAGGCTCATCTCGTCCGGCAGGCCGTAGCGTCCGCCGCGCAGTTTGACGACGGAGCCTTCGCTGGCGAGGTCCTTGAGCAGGTGGCGGAATTCGCGACGCTGGGTTTCCGGGATGCCGAGCGTTTTCATCAGTTCGGAAAACTTCATCGGCCGGTTGGTTTTTTCGTGAAGGAGTTTGAGGACGACGGATTCGCTGAGTTCCATAAGAGGGCAGGCCGAGAATAGAATGTTCTCCCATCGTAACACCAACCCGCGCCCGGAGAAACCGAAACGGATGGAGCCAACCGAAAACTCTTTTTTCTTACCCATACAGGCGTTTTGCTTTTTAAAGGCAACTCACCTATAATCCTTTGAGTTTTTACGAATCAAGGGTTTGAGACATGAAAGTTCAGTTGGACTGGTTGTGGCAATACGTGGAGTGGAACATGTCCAAAGAGGACCTGTGCCATCTGTTGACCATGGGCGGGCTGGAGGTGGAAGCCGACGAGCCGGTGGACCTGGGCGGTGGCCGGACCACCGAGGTGGTGGAGTTGAACGTCACTCCCAACCGTGGATACTGCCTGAGTCACTTAGGTGTGGCGCGGGAGATCGCGGGCTTCACCGGGGCCGCGTTCCGTTCGCCGGACCCCGATCCCGAACTGGAAAAGGCGTTCGCTCCGGCTCCGGCCTCCGAGCGCCTGAAAGTGGACAATGAGGAACCGCAGCTGTGCCCGCGCTATGCGGCCCTGGTCATCGACAACGTCAAGGTCGCGCCGTCTCCCCAATGGTTGCAGGAACGGTTGATTGCCATCGGGCTCCGCCCCATCAACAACATCGTGGACATCACCAACTTTGTGATGATGGAGTACGGCCAGCCCCTGCACGCGTTCGACCTGAACCTGCTTAAAAACCGGCGCATTCTCATCCGCCGTGCCAGCAGGCAGGAAGCCTTCGTGGCTCTGGATGGCACGCAACTGCGGCTCGACCCCGATGCACTGGTCATTGCCGACGGAGAAAAACCGATTGCTCTTGCGGGAATCATGGGCGGCGCCAATAGCCAGGTGACCAAGGACACGACCACCGTGGCGCTGGAGAGCGCGTACTTCGATCCCATCACCGTGCGCCAGGCATCGAAGAAGTACGGACTGCGTTCGGATTCCTCGTACCGGTTCGAGCGCGGCGTGGACATCGAGGCGGTCATCACCGCGCAAAGCCGCGCGGCGCTGTTGATCCGCGAACTGGCGGGCGGCGAGATACTGAACGGCCGTTGGGACATCTATCCCGATCCCGTGCCGCGCCAACAGATCGCTCTCCGCGTCTCGCGCACCAACCAGGTGCTGGGCACTGCGCTTGAAGCCGATAAAATTTTCAATTATCTGAAGGGGCTGGGACTGAAAATTGTAAAAGAAGAGCAGAAGGGCGAACGCGTTCTGGTGGAGGTTCCGGCGTTCCGCCCGACCCTGCAACGCGAGATCGACCTGATCGAAGAAGTGGCGCGGCTCGACGGGTACGACAAGGTTCCCGTCACCAGCCCGAGAGGCGAGTTGTCGCCGGTCATCGATTCGCCGACGCGCGCGCTCGTGCTGGAAGCCCGCGCAAGATTGTGCCACCTGGGTTACGCCGAGGCGGTGAACTACAGTTTCATCGAAAAGGAACATGCGGTGAATTTCATGACCGCGTTCGCGCCCGGGGACGCGGAGACGATCGACCTCGACAACCCCATCAGCGCCGAGCTGGGCGCCATGCGTACCAGCCTTCTGCCGGGGCTTCTCAAGGTCGCGGTGAGCAACATCAATAAAGGGAACAAATCGGTGCGCCTGTTCGAGACGGGGGGTATTTTCCACGCGCCCAAAGGCAGTCAGGAAGCCGTGCAGAACACCTGCATCGCCGTGCTGACGGCGGGGCCGCATCCCGCCAGCGTGTGGAAGGGAGCGAACGCCGCGCATGATTTTTACGACATCAAGGGTGCGCTGGAGTTGTTGCTGGACGGGCTTGGCGTGAAAGCCCAGACAGGTCCCGCGAACCGTTCGTTTCTGGACGCCGGGCAGTCGGCGGCGTGGAGCGTGTCGGGCCGGGAGATCGCCTATTGCGGAAAAGTGGAAGGGAAGCTGGCCTCCGCGATGGGACTCGACACCCCCGCCTTTGCGTTGGAGGTCCACGTTGAGCGCCTGGCGGAGGTCCTGCCCGGACGTAAAAAGTTCGAGTCCCTGCCGAAGTTTCCCGAAACCTACCGCGACATCTCCATCCTGGTGGACAAGCCCGTGGCTTCGGGAGCGGTCAGCGACCTCATCCGCGAGGCGGGACAGCCCTTATTGAGCCGGGTGGATCTGTATGATCAGTTTGAAGGGAAAAAACTGCCTGAGGGTAAGAAAAGCCTCACTTACGCCCTCGCGTTTCAGTCGCCGGACAAGACCTTGACCGACGAGGAAGTGAATCCGGTTTTTGAGAACATCGTGAAGGCGCTGGGAGACCAGGTGGGGGCGTCGCTCCGCGACCAGTGATGCGCCCGTGAGGCCGGTCGCGGCCAATTGACACCCCACCCGCCCGGTGATACGATTCGCCCATGTCCACGCACCCGGTTGACAAGCTGGAGCGCCTCGTCTCCGAATGGATCGAGACCGCCCGCGCCCTGCGGGAAGACAACGCGCGCTTGCAAACCGAACTCCGGCAGTTACGCCAGCAGGTGGAGTCTCTGTCGCAGGAACAGAACGGCACCCAGGCGAAGCTGAGCCGGCTGGCCGGCCTGGAAGCCGAGCAGAAACGCTGGGAGGAGGAACGCAAAACCATGCGGACCAAAGTACGCCACATCCTCGAACAACTTCACCGCATTCCCGCAGAGTGACGGCCATGGCTTCCGGCACGCAGATTCAGATATACGGCAAGAAATACACGGTCAAGGCTCCCTCCTCCAACGTGTCGTTGCAGGAGTTGGCGGACTATGTGGATGCCCGCATGCGGGAGCTTTCGTCCACCAGCCGCACCGTTCCGGCGGATGTGGCGGTGCTGGCGGCGCTCAATATCGCGCAGGATTTATTTGAATTGAAACAACAATTTGAAGCCCTGAAGGTGGAAAGCGAGGCGGACAAAAAAGAGCTGGAAGACCGCACCCGGGCGCTTTCCGAAAAGCTGGAAAACGAATTGGCGCAGGTTCGCGAAAACCCCGGTAAATGACACAAAAGAATAGGCTTGAGGGGATTCGGGGGTTGTGCTACGATTGATCGAAAATTGGGATACAGTGCTTCCCTGTGGTGCTCGAGTTTAAAATCAATTCTTGAGCCAACATGAATCAACGGGATCGAAACTGACTGTGGTGAGCATGCCTCCCTAGGAGGAAGCCTGAAACAGTTCACGGAGAGCCCACCTGTCCTTGGCAGGTTCAAAAACTGATTTTTCACGGCACACGCGGGGAAGCATTTCTGAATATTTTTGTGGGTGTGCGGCAGTAAAGCCGAAAACCGCCCTCGTGACGGGGGCGTTTTTTAACACAGGTTGTCACGGCCTGAAACTGGAAAAGGATCAACGGATCTTGAATCAGGGATACGTTTTTACATATAAGTTTTGGACAACTCCCCTACGGTTTGCCGGAGGGCTCTCGCCCTTTGGTTTGTGGCACGGCGCCACAAGCCGCTGCAAACCCGATTCTTTCCTTGATTCGGAAGGGGCCGGTTGATGCGGTAAACCGCTTCCGTCCACTTTTCCAAAGCCTGACCCTCTTAAACTTGTTTCGACCCACGGAATATTGAGGGCTCTTTGCATTCGAAAGCAGTCATCCGGAAAGAGATCCTGGCGCATCGCCGGACGCTCGATCCGGAAACCCTGAAAGCGCTTAGCAGCCGTATCATCGAAACGGCGTTGGGGCTGGATGCATTCCACCGTGCAGACACCGTGCTGGTTTACCTGTCCATTCCCGGAGAGGTGGAAACCGACGCATTGGTGACCGCGGCACTGGATGCCGGAAAGCGGGTTTGCGTGCCGGTCATCGACCCCCGAACGGGCGAGCTCCATGCCTCGCACCTGCCGGGATGGAGTATCGAGTTCCGCAAAGGGCCGTTCGGCATCCGCGAACCGGAGGACCGGTTTCTGAAATGGGTGCCGCCGGAGGAAATTGACCTGGTTTTCATGCCGGGGCTGGCTTTTGACAGAGAAGGGGGACGTATCGGGTATGGCAAGGGGTATTTCGACCGGTTGCTGGACCGGTTGAATGAACACGCGGGCAGGGTTGCACTGGCTTTCGATTTTCAGATTCACGACACCCTGCCTCAAGGCCCTTCGGACCGACGCGTTCATCAGATCGTAACCGAGACAAAAATCATTGATTGCTGAATGGAAAGCTCCGTTCTGGCAGGGTGCTTTGGAATATAAAAGAGGTAAATCATGGGAAATGCAACGGGTGGTATGGAATTGAGCTTGGTGACATTGATTGTGAGCCTGGTGGGGACCCTGGGGTTCGGGTTTTTCGCCGGATACCTGGTGCGTAAAAAGTTGGTCGAACTGCAACTGAAAGAATCGGAAGAACTGGGCGCCAAGATCATTCAGGAGGCGGAAAAAGAGGCGGAGACGATCAAGAAGGAAGCCGGGCTCCAGATCAAGGAAGAACAGATGGCCATCCGCGCCCGTATGGAAAAGGAACTGGAAGGCGAGATGGGCGAACTGCGCGAACAGGAAAAATCCCTGCGTCAGAAGGAAACCGAGCTGAACAACCTGATCGAAAAAAACCGCCAGGCGGAACGCAGTTTCGAGTACCGCGGCAAGGAACTCGACGAAAAAGAAGCGGTGGTGGCGAAACAGAAGCAGGAATACGAAACGCTGGTCATCGAGCAGATCAAGAAGCTCGAATCCATCAGCAACTACACCGCCGAGGAGGCGAAGGAAGCCATCCGCAATCAGATGCTGGAAGAAGCGCGGCAGGATGCGGCACGCCAGGTGAAACGCATCGAGGAAGAAGCCCGCAATAATGCGGAAGAGGAAGCGCGCCGCCTCATCTCCATGGCGGTGCAACGGCTGGCGTCCGACCACGTGGCGGAGACCACGGTGTCTGTGGTCGAGTTGCCGAATGACGATATCAAAGGCCGCATCATCGGGCGGGAAGGGCGCAACATCCGCGCGCTGGAGCAGAGCACCGGCGTGGATCTGATCATCGATGACACGCCGGGGGCGGTGGTGCTGTCGAGCTTCGATCCCATCCGCCGCGAGATCGCCCGCCGCGCGCTGGAGAAACTCACCCTCGACGGGCGTATCCATCCCGGTCGCATCGAGGAGATCGTCTCCAAGTCCAAAAAGGAAATCAACCAGGACATCATCAACGCCGGTGAGCAGGCGGTGATGGACGTGGGCGTGGACCGCATGCATCCGGACATGGTGAAACTGCTGGGCCGCCTCAAGTACCGCACCAGTTACACGCAGAACGTGCTTCAGCATTCCAAGGAAGTGGCTTGGGTGTGCGGCGCCATCGCTTCCGAGATGGGGCTGGACGTGCAGTTGGCGAAACGCTGCGGCCTCCTGCATGACATCGGCAAGGCCGTTGACCGGCAGACCGACGGCACGCACACGCAGCTGGGTGTGGACATCGCCAACCGTTACAACGAACACAAGTACGTGGTCAACGCCATCGGCGCGCATCACGAGGACATCGAACCGGATTCCATTTACGCCGTGCTTGTCGCCGCGGGCGACACCATCTCCGCGTCGCGTCCCGGCGCACGCCGCGAAATGCTGGAGACTTACGTCAAACGCATGTCGCAGTTGGAGGAAATCGGAGATTCGTTCAAAGGCGTCGAGAAGACCTATGCCATCCAGGCGGGGCGCGAGGTGCGCATCGTCGTCGTTCCGGAGAACATCACCGACGATGAAGCCATCCTGCTGTCCAAGGACGTGGCCAAACGCATCGAAAAGGAAGTGACGTATCCCGGTGAGATCAAGATCACCGTGGTGCGCGAATCCCGCTTTGTGCAGATCGCCCGCTGATTTGGCGATCCGATAGCAACCCGAAAACCCCATTGCGCCTGCCTCAAGCGGGCGCGTTCCTTCAAATCCCCTAACCTCCGAATTCATGGAAGAAACCAGCAATTTTCTACAACAGCGCCGCGACAAACTCGATGAACTGCGGCAGATGGGCGTCAACCCCTACATCAATCGCTTCAAGGTCAATGCCCACATCGGCGATCTCTTATCCACACACGGTGAAAAAAGCAAAGAAACGCTCGATGAAGAAAACCTGAACTTCATCGTCGCCGGACGCGTGATGACTCGCAGAAAGCACGGCAAGACCACGTTCTGCCACATCAAGGACGGCACCGGCCAGTTCCAGATTTATGTGAAGAAGGATGACATCGGCGAGGACAATTACGAGTGGTTCAGCAAGGTGGACATGGGAGACTTCCTCGGCGCTGAAGGGCGCTTGTCCAAAACCAAGACGGGCGAGCTCACTCTGTTTTGTACGAAGGTCACCCTGCTTTCCAAATCGCTCCTGCCGCTTCCGGAAAAATGGCACGGTCTCAAGGACGTCGAACTGCGTTACCGCCAGCGGTATGTGGACCTGATCGTCAACCCGGAGGTCAAAGAGGTGTTCGTGGCCCGGAGCCGTATCATCCAGGCCATCCGCACCTTTTTGAATGAGCGCGGCTACCTGGAAGTGGAAACACCGATGATGCAGTCCATCCCCGGCGGCGCGACGGCGAAGCCGTTCAAGACGCACCATAACGCGCTCGACATGGAGCTCTACCTGCGCGTTGCGCCTGAACTGTACCTGAAGCGGCTGGTGGTCGGCGGCATCGACCGGGTGTACGAGATCAACCGCAACTTCCGCAACGAAGGCATCTCCACCCAGCACAATCCCGAATTCACCATGCTGGAGTTTTACACCGCCTACGCGGACTACCTGGACCTGATGAACCTGACGGAGGAGTTGTTCCGCTACATCGGCACCACCGTGTTCAACACGCTCACCTTCTCGTGCACGTTGAATGACAAGGAAGGCCGCACGGAAACCCTCGACCTGTCGAAACCGTTTCAGCGCTACACATTCTTTCAGTCGATCACGGAACTGGGCGGTGTGCCCGCGGACGTCCTTCAGGATTACGACAAGATCACCGGCTATGCGCTGGAGCACAAGGTGCCGCTGGAAAAGCGCGACACGCTGGGCAAGGTGCAGGGCAAGCTGTTCGATCACTTTGTCGAACCCAAGCTGGTGCAACCCACGTTCATCACCGACTACCCGCTGGAGTTGTCGCCCTTGTCCAAGAAAAAGGAAGACGACCCGAACCTGGTGGAACGCTTCGAGTTCTTTGTCGGGTGCCGGGAGCTGGCCAACGCGTACACGGAGTTGAACGATCCCATCGACCAGAAAGCGCGCTTCGAACAGCAGGTGGCGCAGAAGGATGCGGGAGACGACGAGGCACACTGGATGGATCTCGATTTCATCCGCGCGCTGGAATACGGCATGCCGCCGACGGCAGGCGAGGGCATCGGCATCGATCGCCTGGCCATGCTGTTCACCAACTCCCCGTCCATCCGGGACGTGATTCTGTTCCCGCAGTTGAAAAAAGAATCCTGAACGCCGTACTCTAATCATCCGGACCGCGGTCCGGTTTCGGTCAACCTCACTTGCCATCATCATGGGTTACGAATTACGAGTCAGTTGGCGGCACCTGTGCTCCCGGAAATCCCATAAGTTCATCTCCCTCATCACCTTCATTTCCGTCGGAGGCGTGGCCTTGGGCGTGATGGCGCTCATTGTGGTCATCGCCGTCATGTCCGGTTTCGGCAAGAACCTGCGCGACAAGATCCTAGGCACCAACAGCCACATCGTGGTGACGAGTTTCGAGCGCGAGGGCATCGCCAATTACGAAAACGTCGTGAGCACGGTGAGGGAGGTCGAACAGGTGAAGGCGGCGGCGCCGTTCATCCTCAAGCAGGTGATGCTCACCTACGGTCAGCGCACCTCCGGCGTGGTGATCCGCGGCGTCGATCCGAAACGCGAGGGCGACATCTCCGACCTGGAGAAAAACATGGTTCAGGGAAAACTGGAGGCCCTCGCGGGCACATCACCGGGCCAATCGAGCGTCCATCGGCAGGGAATCATTCTCGGCGTGGAGTTGTCGCGCTCGCTCGGCGCGTCGGTGGGCGATGTCATCGGCATGCTCGCGCCTTCGGTGCGCATGACGCCGCTCGGCGTCATCCCGAATATCAAGATGGTGCAGGTGGTGGGCCTGTTCGAGTCTGGCATGTATGAATACGACGCCAACCTCGCGTTTGTGTCCATCGAGTCCGCGCAGAAGCTGTTCAATATGAAAAACACGGTGACGGGCGTGGAGATCAAGGTCGAGGACATCGACCTCGCATGGAAAACCGCCGAGTCCATCCAGAAGAAGCTGGAGTTCCCCTACATCACCCGCGACTGGATGCAGATGAACAAGAACCTGTTCTCCGCACTCAAGCTGGAAAAGATCACCATGTTCATCATCCTCATCCTCATCATTCTCGTCGCCGCGTTCAACATCATCAGCACGCTGTTCATGGTGGTCATGGAAAAGTCCAAGGACATCGCCATCCTGAAATCGATGGGCGCGACCAGCGGAAGCATCATGAAAATTTTCAGCATGCAGGGGTTGATCATCGGCCTCGTCGGCACCGGGCTGGGGGTGGTGGCGGGGTTCACCATCGTGCCTAACCTCAACGAGATCGTCGGTTTCATCGAATCGGTGTTCAATATCCAGGCATTTCCAAGCGACGTGTACTACCTCGACCGTCTGCCGTCGGAGATTCAATACTTCGACTCGTTTCTGATCATCGTGTTTTCCATTCTCATCTGTTTTGCGGCGTCGCTGTATCCCGCGTGGCGGGCGGCGCGGCTGGACCCGGTGGACGGTTTGCGTTATGAATGATTCGCGCGGCGACATCCTGCTCAACGTGACCGGTGTGTGGAAAGCCTACCGGCGCAACGCGGAATCGGTGGAGGTGCTCAAAAACGCCGACCTGCAGGTGAAGACGGGCGAGATCCTGGGCATCGTCGGTGCCAGCGGCGCGGGCAAAAGCACGTTGCTCCACATTATGGGCGGACTCGACCGCCCGCAGAAGGGCAAGGTCGAGTTTAAAGGACAGGATATCTTCAGGCAGAAAAACGGATTCCTCGAACAGTTCCGCAATCGGCACATCGGTTTCGTATTCCAGTTGTTCAACCTGCTTCCGGATTTCACCGCGCTGGAGAACACGCTGTTCCCCGGTCTCATTGGTGGGCAGGAAGAGGGATCCCTTCGGGAGCGCGCCGTGCACCTGCTCACGCAGATGGGACTGAAAGACCGTCTGCACCACAAGCCGGGAGAGTTGTCCGGCGGCGAGACCCAGCGCGTGGCGCTGGCGCGGAGCCTGGTCAATCAACCGGACCTTCTGCTGGCGGATGAGCCCACGGGCAACCTCGATTCCAAGTCCAGCGATGCGTTCATGGATCTCGTGCGCGATCTCAACAAAAAGTCCAACCAGACGTTCGTGATCGTCACCCACAGCCCTCGTATTGCCAAAAGCCTGGACCGGGTCCTGCAACTGGTGGACGGCGAGATCAAGCCGATCGACAAAGAATTGATTCTGTAACCTTTCACATCCAAGAGGCAGTATGAAACTCAAGGACATCATTGCGCAGGTGGGCGGCACCGTGCAGGGTGACGACCAGATCGACATCACTGACGCGTGCGGACTGGACCACGCACAGGCCGGGCACATCACCTTCCTCGCAGATAAAAAATACAAGGACAAGCTGGCGACCTGCGCCGCGTCGGCGGTGCTGGTCAAGGAGCCGATGGAAACCGGCATCGTGCAGATCATCCATCCCGCGCCGCAGCTTGCGTTCGCCAAAATCCTCGCCGTGTTTCATCCGGAGCCGAAACCCGAACCCGGCATCGACGATCGCGCCGCCGTGGATCCAACGGCGAAGCTCGGCAGCAACGTCACCGTGCTTCCCTTCGTCACCATCGGCAAAAACGTGATCATCGGCGACAATACTGTGTTGTATCCCGGCGCCGTGGTGCACGACAACTGCCGCATCGGCAACGGCTGCACTCTGCACGCCAACGTCACCGTGTACCGCGATACGCGGATCGGCAACAATGTCATCCTGCACGCCGGCGTGGTGGTGGGTGCGGATGGATTTGGTTACACGCCAAACGAAAAAGGCGAGCATGTGAAGATCATGCAGGTCGGCTGTGTGGTCATCGAGGACCATGTGGAGGTCGGCGCGAACACCTGTATCGACCGCGCGGCGTTCGGCAAAACCGTCATCCGGCAGGGAACAAAGATCGACAACCTCGTGCAGGTCGCGCACAACTGCGACATCGGGCCGCATTCCATTCTCGTCTCACAGGTGGGGTTGTCCGGAAGCTGCAAACTCGGCCACCATGTCATCCTTGCCGGGCAGGTGGGTTTGGCCGATCACGTGACGCTGGGAAACCAGGTGATCATTGCCGCGAAGGGCGGCGTGAACAAGGACATACCGGATGCGGGCTTCTACGGCGGCAGTCCCGCCGTTTCCGGCATGACTTGGAAGAAATATGTCACCATGTTTCCGAAACTTCCGGAAATGGCGCAGAAATTGCGAGAGTTGGAAAAGCGCTTGAATGCGATTGAAAACAAATGAAAGCGCTTGCTAAAATGAACAAGTAGTGTATTTTAGCGAACTTTTGTCATTCTGGAAGGTAGATCGAAACATGAAATCGACCTGCAAGGCACTTTTGTTGTGGGTGGGCCTCGGGGTCATGACCTCCGGCGCGGTCTGGGAAATGACGCCGGAAGACCTCGGCCAATATATAGAAAAGAAACTGCGCCGCAACGATCAGACTCTGAAGCTGAATGAAAAGATCATTCACGAATCCGGTGCGGAGTTCCTCGCCAACTCGCCGCTTCTGGAAAACGTCACCGTTCTCAAGATTTATAAAGGTGACATCGGCGACGGAGGTGTGCGCGCGCTGGCGCAGTCGCCTTACCTGAAAAACCTGAAAGAGTTGTCGATCGAGAACAATGGTGTGACCGATGCCGGGGCGCGTTACCTTGCGGAGTCCCCATATCTAAACAACCTGGAGACATTGAACCTGTTCAACAATAAGATCGGCGACGCAGGGGCGAAGGCGTTGGCGGAGTCGCAGACTCTTTCCGGGCTTATCGAACTCAACCTGAATTACAACGAGGTGGGCGATGCCGGCACGCTGGCCATCCTTCATTCCTCCAGCTTCAAGCGCCTGACACACATCGGTCTCGCCTACAACAAGATGGGCAAGGAAGGTTCGCAGGCTTTGAAGGACTTCCGCCTGCGGCAGAAGATCGAGGAATGGAAGGCCACCGACTCGCTGGGGAATCTGGAGAAAAATTATATCGGCGACCGGGGGGTGCTGATCCTTTTGGAATCGCCTTACATCAGTGAGATTCAGGAATTGAACCTGAGCAACAACAACCTGACGGACGAGGCCATCGTGGCGCTGGCCAACTCCCCAAAGGTGAGTAAATTGCGTTCGCTTCGCCTCGCGGGCAATTACATCACCGATCGCGGTGCGGAAGCGCTGGCCCAATCCAAATCCCTGCGCAGTCTCAAAAACCTGGATTTGAACTTCAACTACATCGGCGATGAAGGTGCCTTTGCCCTGGCGAAGGCGGAGCACCTGTCGCAGTTGGAAATGCTACGGCTGGGGCAGAACCGCATTGGGTTCGAGGGTGCACGGGCGCTCGACCAGTCTCCTTATCTCAAAAATCTCATTTACCCCATCTTCGGCTTTTACTGATTCCGGATACGACTCATGGTGCAGATACTCGAATTTGAAAAGGAAATTTTTGCGGTCGAGAACCAGATCCGCGAACTTGTTTCGCTGTCGCACATGTATGACAGCATCGGCGATATCTCCCACGAAATCGCCAAGCTCAAGAAAAAACTGCGGCGCATGAAGTACGACACGTTCAACAACCTGGATGGTTGGCAGAAAACGCAGGTCGCGCGCCACTCCATGCGTCCCTATACGCTGGACTACATCAACGGCATCTTCACCGACTTTCAGGAATTGAGCGGTGACCGTCATGGCGGGTTGGGGGCGCCGATCGTCGGCGGCATGGCGAAGTTCGGCGACCTCACGGTGATGGTCATCGGTCACCAGAAAGGCCGCGACACGAAAGAAAAACTCCTGCGCAACTTTGGCATGCCGCAACCCGCCGCTTATCGCAAGGCATTGCGCCTGATGGAAATGGCGGAAAAGTTCAACCTGCCCATCGTCACCTTCATCGACACTCCCGGCGCATACCCCGGCGTCGATGCGGAAGAGCAGGGCCAGTCGGAAGCGATCGCGCAGAACCTGTTCGTCATGGCAGGTCTCAAGGTGCCGGTCATCGCCACCATCATCGGCGAGGGCGGCAGTGGCGGCGCGCTGGCGATCGGCATGGGCAACCGCGTGCTCATGCTGGAGCATTCCGTTTATTCCGTGATTTCGCCGGAAGGATGCGCGTCGATTTTGTGGGACGACAAGGACAAAGTGAAGCAAGCCGCCGATGCGCTTTGCATGACGGCGCAACAACTCATCACGATGAAGGTGATCGATCAGGTTGTGCCCGAACCCCTGGGTGGCGCGCACCGCAACCACAAACGCGCCATCATCCTGCTCAAAAAGGCCCTGCGCGTGCACCTCAATGCATTGACGCAGATGAGTGCCGAACAGTTGGTTGCACAACGGCAGGAAAAATTCCGCAAACTGGGCGAGTTCGTCACCGGCCCGGTTAAAGAATAATTTCCCCCCCCCGATTCTTCTTTCTTTACAGGTGGAGTTGCGACCGGAACAGGTTCGCGTAACTGGTATCGCCCTGGATCAGGTCTTCGTGCGTGCCCGACTCCACCAGTGTTCCTTCCTGCAGGACCACGATGCGGTCCGCATCCTCCAGCGTGGACAGGCGATGCGCGATGATGAGCGTCGTCCGGTTGGACATGAGCTGGCGGAGTGCGGCCTTGATCTGCAACTCGGTTTCGGAATCGACCGATGCGGTGGCCTCGTCCAGCACCACGATGGGTGGATCTTTTAAAAACACGCGGGCGATGGCCAGGCGGTGACGCTCCCCGCCGGACAGCTTCACTCCGCGCTCACCGATCAATGTTTCATACCCGTTGGGAAGCTTTTCGATGAATCCCGCGGCATTGGCCGCTTGTGCCGCGCGGCGGATGTCCTCGTCGGAGGCCTGCAGGTTGCCGTAACGGATATTGTCTGCCACGGTTCCATTGAACAAAAACGGTTCCTGCGATACCAGCCCGATCTGCTCGCGCAGGTATGACAGACTGAGTTCGCGAAGCGGGTAGCCGTCGATGTGGATTTCACCCGCCGTCGGATCGTAAAACCGCATGAGAAGCTTGACCAGCGTCGATTTGCCGCTTCCCGTATGCCCCGCGAGTGCGATGGTTTCTCCCGGCTCAACATCAAAAGAGACGCCATGCAGGACTTCTTTGCCTTTCACGTACGAAAAATGAATGTCGTGGAACGCGATGTGGCCGCGCACGTGGGTGGACGGCACGATGGGGTTCGCCGGTTCCTTCACCTCCGGTTCGGCGTCGATGATTTCAAACAGCCGCTCGCTGGAGGCCAGCGCGTGTTGCAACATGTGATTGAGTGAGTGGAGCTGGTTGATCGGGGTGTAAAACAGCGCGAGGTAACCGATGAAGGCGACCAGCGTGCCGACGGTGATCTCCCCGCCGCGCACCAGGCCGATGCCGTAGAGCACGATCAGCACCGTGCCCATCGACCCCAGAAACATCATGCTGGGCGAGTAGTATGCCCACAGCTTCATCACCTCCAGTGTGCCTTTGCAGTAGGCGTCGCTCCGTTTTTCGAATCGCTCGATCTCATGATTCTGCCGGTTGAAAGCGAAGGTTTCCTTCATGCCGGAGATGGTGTCCTGCAGGATGCCGTTCATCTTTGCGGCCCGTTCGCGCACCATGTGGTACAGATCATGTGCCTTGAACGTGTATTTCCACGCACCGAGGATCAGCAGGGGGATCGGGATCATCGATGCCAATGCAAGCTTCCAGTGTAGGAAGAACATGATGAGGGTGATGCCAATGAGCGTCAGCACGGCGGTGACCAACTGCTCGATGCCGTCGATGAAGATGCGCTCGACGTAGGTGACGTCGTCGTTGACGCGCGACATGATCTCGCCGGTGGCGCGGTTTTCGTAATACTTGAGCGACATCTTCTGCAGGGAGCGGTACACATGCGACCGCAGGTCGAAGACCACTTTCTGCTCAAGGTCGTTGTTGAGGCGGATGCGCTTGTAGTTGGAAAAGTTACGGCCGAAGTAAGACAACACGAGCACCAGCACGACCCAGTAGATCGTGTTGCCGGTCTGCTCCTGCACCAGTTGATCGACGATGATCTTGATGAGCCAGGGCGGCACCAGATCCAGAAGCGTGGTCAGGATGGCGAACCCCAGAGTCCACGCCACAAAGGATTTGTAAGGTTTCAGGTAGCCCAAAACCCGGATGAGTGATTTCATGATGCGTGTGTGTCAGCGTTGTCTTATTTTTGTGTGAGCCATGCATGGCGGCTTGACCCCGTTGAGGTCCATGGTTCAATATTAGACCAGACAAGGCGGGAATCTTAAATAAAAACTTCTGGATGCATGGAGAAGGCATGGAATATCGACAGTTGGGATCGAGCGATTTGAAGGTTTCGGTTTTGGGTTTTGGCGCATGGGGTATCGGCGGCTCACCGTTCTGGACGACGGAAGGCGACCGCGCCTCCGAGAAGGCCCTGCTGAAGGCGGTGGAATTGGGGATCAATTTTTTCGATACCGCGCCGGTGTATGGATTCGGGCATTCGGAGTCGCTCATCGGAAAAGCTCTGAAACCACACCGCGACAAGCTGATCTACGCCACCAAGTGCGGCCTGCGATGGGAGAAGGAATCGCTGGGTTCCATCCGCAAAGTGGCGACGCGCGCGTCCATTGAAGAAGAAATCGAGTTGAGCTTGAAGCGCCTGCAAACGGATGTGATCGACCTCTACCAGGTGCACTGGCCGGATGTGGACACGCCGCAGGCCGAGACCATGGAAACGCTGTTGCGTCTGAAGGGACAGGGCAAGATACGCCACATCGGTGTCAGTAATTACAATACCCGGCAGATGCAGGAATGCCTGGAGGTGGGGCCGATCGTCTCATTGCAACCGGAATACAGTCTTCTGCAAAGGTCGATCGAAAAAGAAATCGTTCCCTATTGCCGCGGAAAAAACATCGGCATCGTGGCATACAGCCCGCTGGCTTCGGGTGTGTTGACCGGCAAGTACGGCAAGGACACCAAGTTCAAGGACTGGCGGAGCAAGGGCATCATCGGCGAGTTCACGGGCGAGGCGTTCGAACGTAACGTGGAGAAAGTGGAGAAAATGAAAGCCATCGCCGAAGCGTTGGGAAAAACCTGTGCCCATGTGGCGATCAACTGGGTCACGCACCAGCCGGCGGTGGCGACGGCCTTGATCGGCGTCAAAAACGAAAAGCAGATGGAAGAGAACGTGCAGGCTGTCGGCTGGAAACTGGAGGACGATGTTCTGAAACGCCTCGACGAAATTTTTGCCGTCAAATGATCAGGGATTCGGCTGCTGAAGGATGCCCTTGTAGGTTTTCACCATATCCTCGGTCTTTTCCTTCACCAGGTCGACCTTCACCCGCACCATCGGGTTTTCCGGCTTCAAAAGAGAAAGCGATCCGTTGATGCCGGTCACGGTTTCTTCCAACCGGTTCACCTGTCCGGGATGGTCGATTTGCGGAGCCATCGATTCCGGTTTCTTCGACACATCCTCCATCACCTGTTGCAGGGCGGTCTCCAGCGCCTTGATCCGTTCTTCCGTGATTTTCTGTTTGACACCCAGGTTGAGGGAAGCCTGGCTTTGGGACAGCGTCAATTGCGTTCCCAAATCCTTCAGGTGCAGAACCTGGGTTTTGTTGATGGTGTAAAACGTGATCCCGAGGATGGCGAGAACGCTGAGGTACAGCATGGTTTTGACGACGGTGATCTCCCGCCGGTTTTTTTGAATTTCCGCGCGCAGGGCGTCCATCTCGGAAGCCGAATGCGTTTCAGCGGGAGTGGAAACGGTTTCGCGGCTGTCGGTTTCTTTCAACGGGGAAGGGGAAGCGGCGCCTTCCTCACCATTTCCGGACGAACGATCCGGTTCCAGGTTCTCGTCACGCGATTCCATGGTTCTCCTCAGCAATGAATTTTCAGAACGGGAGTTATTGTTCCACAACCATGAGGCTCAGGTAAAGGCCTAAAATATCATCACCAAAGAAAATGGAGATGATCGTGGCCAGCGCGAGGAAGGGACCGAAGGGAATCCGGCTGAGGAAGTTCAATTTTTTGGTGGTCATGCCCAGCGCGCCGAACAGGGCTCCGGAAATGGCGCCGAGAAAAATGACGAGCAGGACCTGCGCCCATCCCAATAGCGCGCCCGCCGCGGCGATGTACTTGATGTCGCCGCCACCCATGCCCATGGCGCCGCGCACCTTGAAATACACCTCGGCCAGAAACAAAAACAGACCGCCGCCCACCACCAGCCCGATCAGGGAATCCACGAATCCATTCAGGTAGGTTCCCGCGATCAAACCGAAGGCGATGCCGGGAAGCGTGATCTTGTCCGGGATGATCTGGTGCTCGATGTCGATGACGGTGATGATGACGAGCGTCGGCATGACCACGGCATAAATCGCACTGGTCCAGGTGAAGCCGAATTTGTAAAACACCGCCGCCCACAAAAGAGCCGTCACCAGTTCCACCGCCGGATACACCGGTGAGATGCGTTCCTTGCACTGGCGGCAACGTCCGCCGAGCATGAGGTAGCTCAGCACCGGGATGTTGTCGCGCTTGCGGATGGGGGTTTTGCAGTGCGGGCAGTGCGAGGCGGGAAACGCCACCGATTTCTTTTTCGGCATGCGTGCGATGCACACATTGCAGAAACTTCCGACCACCAGGCCGAATACGAAGCCGATGACCGCGAGCAAGGGAGGTGGAATGAGAGCGAATGTAGAGAAGTCCATGCGGGCTCAACGTGAAAGAGAATCGTCCGGCACAACCGCCGCCATTTCCATTGTCAGGCAGAATCAGTAAGGAATCAATCGTTCCACCGTATCAAATACGGTTTCACTGCTGAACCCCTTGCGTTGCAGGAACCCGGCGAGACGTTGTCTCTGCTTCTGCTTGTCCAGATTTTTCCACTTGGGAAGTTTGCTTTGTGCGGCCTCGCGTGCCAGTTCCTTTTCATCGACTTCGCCATAGAGCTGGCGCAGGGTGTCGTTGATGATGGAATCGGCGAGCCCTTTCAGGCGTAGATCCTGTTGCAGGCGAAAACGGCCGAACCGCTTGGTCTCGATGCGGTAGCGCCCCCATTGCAGGGCGAAGCGCGGGTCGTCCACGTATCCCAACCGTTTCAGGTAATCGAGGACCAGGTCGACAACCGGCGGCTCGAAGTCCTTACCGCGAAGGTAGGTTCGCAGTTCGTGCTCGGTTCGGTCGCGGTAGGTGAGGTAACGCAGGGCCCGGTTGCGGGCCTGTTTCAGGGTGTCGTCGTCCGGCATCGGGAGCGGGTCCGGAAAGGGCTACTTCTTTTTGCCTTTGCCGGCGGCCTTGGTTGCGATTTCTTCCTCTTCAGGAGCCGCACCGTTATCTGCGGGAGGCGCGCTGGGCACCGGCAGGTTCAGTTTCTGCCGGATCTGGGTTTCGATCTTCTGCGCGATATCGGGATTTTCCTCCAGGAAGTTCTTGGAGTTTTCGCGGCCCTGGCCGATGCGCTCGTCTCCAAACGAAAACCACGTGCCGCTTTTCTGGATGATTTCGTTCTGCACGCCCAGGTCCAAAATGTCGCCGTAGCGGGAGATGCCTTTGCCATAGATGATGTCGAACTCGCATTCGCGGAACGGTGGCGCGAGCTTGTTTTTCACCACCTTCACGCGGGTGCGGTTGCCGATCACCTTATCGCCGTCCTTGAGCGCGGAGATGCGGCGGATATCGAGGCGCACCGAGGAATAAAACTTGAGCGCGTTGCCGCCGGTGGTGGTCTCCGGACTGCCGAACATGACGCCGATCTTCATGCGGATCTGGTTGATGAAGATGAGCGCCGTGCGCGATTTGTTGATGACGCCGGTCAGTTTGCGCATGGCCTGCGACATGAGGCGCGCCTGCAGGCCCATGTGCGAGTCGCCCATCTCGCCGTCGAGTTCCGCCTTCGGCACCAGTGCCGCCACCGAGTCGATAACGATCACGTCCACCGCGCCGCTTCGTACCAGGACCTCGGCGATCTCCAGCGTCTGTTCGCCCGTATCCGGTTGCGACAACAGAAGGTCGTCCAGGTTGACGCCCAGGTTGCGCGCGTACTGCGGGTCGAGCGCGTGCTCGGCGTCGATGAACGCGGCGACACCGCCCGCTTTCTGTGCTTCGGCGATGATGTGCAGGGTGAGGCTGGTTTTACCGGACGCCTCCGGTCCATAGATTTCGATCACGCGGCCACGCGGCACGCCGCCGATTCCCAGAATCGCGTCGAGCGACAGGGAGCCGGTGGGAATGGTGGCGACCCGCTGTGCTTCGGCCTGGCCCAGCTTCATGATGGATCCTTTGCCGAACTGCTTTTCTATCTGCGAAAAAGCGAGGTCGAGGGCTTTCTCCTTATCCGGATCGATGGACATGACGTCTCCTAATAGAAAGGTGAGGTATGAATGGTTCAGGGGGCCGGGGTCCGGCCCTGGAGCGAGATAGTTTCCAATACGGTGTAGATCGAACCTTTGGGTGTCAATTCGCTTTGAATCAGGGAAAACGACGCGACCTGGAACGGACTCGGGTCGATGGAACCCAACTCCTCTATTCCCCGGCGCAACCGGTCGCAACCTTTCGGTGATTTGATGCGTCCCAGAGTCAGGTGCGGCGAAAAAGGCCGGTTCTCCCGCGGCCAGCCCAGCGGTTCCAAGGCGCCTTCCACCTCGAACTGAAGCGTGGTCAAAAGCTGTTCCGCATCCTTCAGGCCCACCCAGACCACCCTCGGTTTTTTCCATCCCGGAAACACTCCCACCTCGCCAAGCGAAACCAGGAAGGGCGCGTGGATGGATACCGCCCCGGACAAAGCTGTCTTGATTTCAGGAATGCGTTGAGGGTCGGTGTCGCCGAGAAATTTCAGGGTCAGGTGTATGTTGCCGGGCCGTGTCCAGGATGCGTGCAACCCCAGTTTTTTGAACCGATTCTGAATTTCGCTGAGAGTGCCGAGCGCCACGGACGGAACAGGAACGGCTACAAAGGTTCTTATGGCCTGCACAGTTTACAAATCGCCTCCGGGGTTGTCAATTTGATTTGCCGGGCTGTCCGCACCTGAAAAAGAGGGACTTTCCCACCTCATTGATAGTCCTTTGCAGGGGCCTGGGGTTCCGGAGCCTGCGTGTTCCAGCCGTTGGCCAAATGGATGGTGGAGGTGGGGAATGCCACTTCCGCGCCTTCCTTTTCGATGATGTCGATGACCTTCAGAAGCACGTCCTGCTTGATTTCATGATACCGCTCCCAAACGGTGGTCTTGGTGAAGGTGTAAATGAAAAAGTCGAGCGACGATGCGGCGAATTTATTGAAGTTGACTATAAGGGTTTTGTTTGTGTCGATTTCCGGGTGATTCGCCAGCATGGATTTCACTTTTTCCACGATGGTCCCCATTTTGGAAATGTCGTCGTAGCGGATGCCGATGGTTTCGTAAATACGCCGGTTCTCCATGCGGCTCGGGTTTTCCACCGAGATCGAGGCGAACACCGCGTTGGGCACGTAAAGCGGGCGTTTGTCGAAGGTGCGGATGCGCGTCAGCCGCCAGCCGATGTCCTCCACAATCCCTTCGATCTCGCGGTCGGGCGAGCGCACCCATTCGCCCACCACGAAGGGCCGGTCGAGATAGATCATCAATCCGCCGAAAAAGTTGGCGAGCAGGTCGCGCGCGGCGAAACCGACGGCGATACCGCCGATGCCGCCGAAAGCGAGCACGCCGGAAATGCTGAAGCCCAGTGTTTGAAGAACGACCAGAAAGGCGGTGATGACCACCGACAGCTTCAACAGTTTGGCGATGGCGTCGGCCGTGGTGCGGTCGAGTGTGGTTCCTTCTTTTTTGAGGAACACCTCCTCGCCGTTTTTGATGAGCCGCACGATGAACCATGTGATGCTGGCGATGATGAGGGTGTCGCGGGCCGGTCCCATCATTTCAAACACGACGGAACTGATGGCTTCCTCAATGACTTCCGATGCGGTGTAAACGCCGATGGTCCAGATGGCGAGCCGAAGCGGCTTGCGCACCGCATCGATCAAGGCCTCGTCCCAGATACTTGCTGATGTTTCAGCGCGCTTCTGAAGCCGGTCGAACGCCCGTTTTTGGAAGTAGTCGACAAGGAGCGTCACGAAGACGACAAGGAAGGCCTGCAGGATATAGGAGTGATCTTCCGTGATGTAATGGACGATGGACTCAAAATCCATGGGCAGGCCTCCTTGGCAGAGAGAAAAACGGCCCGGGGTTCATCAGCGATCTGCGAATCCGGGCAACCTTTTCATTACTAACAAAATTGGCCGGGGATTTCAATTCGACGCCCGGAGGGTGGGCGCAATACGGGGTGGGAGCAACCGGTTGCGGGCTTGGCTGGGAGGAGAGGAAACCCGCCCGGCCTCACTCCATCTTTTTGGAACTGGGCAAAGGGAAAGGCTGGCTGAGACCGGTTTCCGAATCCGCATCCACCGCTTCTTTCCTGTTTTTTGCGGCCTGACGGATCAGCGATCGTTCCCGCTTCAGAATCCCCGCCATTTTTTCCAACGCGTGGTCCACGGGATGCGTGTATTCCAGAAAAAACTGGCTCACCATCTGCCGCGTGAGGGTCTGTTTGAAAACCGACGGGGTGATCTGTCCCGCAATCAGGCGTTTTTTGAGCACCTGCACGCCGGTCGGGTCCAGGTACTGTTTGAGATCGGGTTTTTTTCTCGTGGCGGTGTCCGTTGCGTTCATGGGGTTCCTGTGAAATTGGGTTCAATTAATTGACGCGAGTCCTTATAATTCAATAATGAGCAAGAACCGTGCCACGCCTCCGGCATGGGGGTCGAAGCGTGCCGGTAGCGCGAGACAGACGGGAGGCAGGACACAAACCGGTCCGGGAGCATCAATTATTGCCTCTTTTTGCCGATGGGGATAAAGGACTCCTTTGCACTGAAAGGGAAGGTAAGGCATGGACCTGACGCTGGAACCGCCGCCGGAACCGAAACCGGAACGCCGGTATTATTATGAGGAAACGGATACGGCTTCGCCGCCTCCACCACCCCGATCCATTGAGGTGAATTCCACGACGTGGAAGATACTGCTCGGGCTGGCCGGAGGTCTGGCGTTGCTTATCTGGAGCACGTGGCTGGAACCGGTGGAGTTGCCTCCCATTGTGGTGCAGCTGTACAGCGAGCCGGGTCCGGGGCCGCTTTCGCCTCGGCCTGTGAAAGAAAAACAACCTCCACCTTTGCCGGAAAACTGGCGTCAACGCTTTGAACCCAAGCCAAAAAAGTACCCCGGCGCGGATTGGGAGACACGCACCCAGTCTGAATACCGGAAGGTGAAGCGGTATGAATTTTTGCCCGAGGTGCTGGAATCTCAGCCGACCAAGTCGCTGACGGTGGAAAGCAACCGTCCGGTCCCCCGAACCACCCATGTACGCGACAAAAGCCTGGTTCTGGCGGGCCGGGGATTTGAGATCGGGCGCTTCGAACCGGACAAGGGGCTGACCTTCCGCCTGAACACCCTGCCGGTACCGGAGCCAAACATGGTGCCGCTCGATTCATTGCCTGAATATGGAAACAATCGTGACGGCTTGCAGACCGTCCGCCATGGGAAGGGCGTGGTGTTTCATGCCGGCGCCACGGGAGTGCCGCCCGAAATCTCTCTGGAAATAGCCCCGAAGGAGGCGGAGACCGTCTCACCGGAGCCGGAAGAGCCGGTGGTGGATGCCGGGACGGTTCCCGAAATGCGGGTCCTGCTGGATGTAGCGGGAGAAGCGTTGTTGAAACTGGATTCGTCGAAAGCCGCGCCGTTGGATTTGTTGAACGAACACCCCGCCATCCTGCGGCATGAATTCGAGAAAAGGGAGAAGCAAGGGGATTAGCTGGAGCGCATCAGGACCGGCTCCAGTAAAAAAGAATCCAGAAGCCGATGATGAGCACCCACACCAGAAGCTTGCGGAACCAGTGAACCTTGTACCGGTCGCCGCGTTCCTGCAACTCCCGGTTGCGTTCACGAAATCGGTTGCCCATGGACGCCTTCCTTCTCCAGCCCGTCAGGGCGATTGGGATTGCGCCGCTTTCTCCGGTTTTGCAGACAGGGCGCAACGGAAACCGAAGCTGTTGTTGCGCACTTCCGGGTTGAAGAAAGCGCGGTTGAAGGTCGGCGCGCTCAACCCGCACCCGTAAGACAGGCAGTCGAACCATGACCCGCCTTTGAGAATGCGCTTTTCGCGGCCGTACTCCGCTTTCGGGATGGGGTTGCCCGGATGCGGCAGGTAGTAGCTGTCCACCCATTCCCACACGTTGCCCGACATGTCGAACAGGCCGTAGGGACTGCGTCCGTCGGGGTAACTGCCGACCGGTTCGGTGCCGGTGGAGCCTTTATACGGATTGTTGGATTTGGTGAGCACCCACACGTTGCCCCACGGGTAAATGTTGCCGTCTTCGCCGCGTGCGGCTTTTTCCCATTCCTGCTCGGTGGGCAGGCGTTTGCCTTTCCATTTGCAATACGCATCCGCGTCGTGCCAGTTGACGTAGGTGACAGGATGCTTCTCTTTGCCCTTGGGCAGGTTGCCGTCCGGCCAGTGAAACGGCGCTTCATGCCCGGTGGCCTTCACGAACTCCCGGTATTTCTCGTTGGTCACTTCATACAGGTCGATGTAAAACGCCTCGGTCAGCGCAATGTGTTCCGGCGACTCGTCATCCCAGCGGTCGTTGGAACCCATGATGAATTCGCCCGCGGGGATGTACACCATGCCGGGAATGGATTTGACGGATGAGGAGGTTTTGTTTCCTGCGGTGCCGGTGGCTTTGCCGGCGAGCACCGGTCCGCGCAGGGAGCGCACGCGGCGGTTGGGAACGGCATCCTCCGGCTGGATGTGCAACGAGCGCGTGGTGAAAGGGTTCTGCTTTGCCACCGCGCCGGGGCCCACATGGCAGGCGCGGCACTCGGCCTTGTTGAATTTATCCAGTTTGGCGCGAACCAGGTTTTCCGGCTGGTGACACGCGGTCTGGCAGGTGGCCATACCGGTGGTGTGGTTTTTCAGGCTCTCAAATGCCAGCGAGGCCTCGGCTGTAAAAAAAACGGCGGCAAACGCCACACCGGTTGCGATTCTGAGAAAATTTTGAGGGAGCATGCGCCTGTGTTAAAAGCCTGTTATTCGGCCGTTTTCCAACTTCCTGCAAAAAACGGGTTTATTTGGATTCTATAATAAGGAAAAATAACCAGTCAAAATTAAATACCGGAGTGATTGCGTGAACCGTTGGCGGTACATCGAAGACGACAAGCAGGACGGCGGCTGGAACATGGCGGTGGACGAGGCCCTGCTTCGCACCTGCGAACGGGATGCTTCGTTTGTCCCGACGCTCCGCCTGTACGGCTGGAAGCGTCCCACGCTTTCCATCGGTTACTCGCAACCGGTGGAGGCGGAGATCGATCTGGAACGGTGCCGTGAGAAGAAGGTCGACTGGGTGCGGCGCCCCACCGGTGGCCGGGCGCTGTTGCACATGGAGGAACTGACGTATTCCATGGTGGGGCCGGTGACGCATCCGTTGTTCTCCGGCGGGCTCAAAGCCACGTTCTCCGTCATCAGCCAGGCGCTTCTGCAGGGCCTGGTTGAATTGAACATCGGCGACGCGCACATCAACAGGGAAAAACAGTACGGCACCACCCGGCAGGAACGTTCGCCCGCCTGTTTCGCCTCGCTCAACCATTGCGAGATCACCGTGCGCGAGAGAAAACTGATCGGCAGTGCGCAACGCCGCACGCAACAGGCGTTCCTGCAACACGGATCGGTGCTGATTGCCACCGATCACGATCTGTTTCATTCTCTGTTGATTTACCGCGACGGCGTCGCCGTGAACGAATCTCTCGCAAAACTGAAAGCTTCCACCACCACGCTCAATGAAATCGCGGGTTCCGCCGTTGCGTTTGAAGCCGTGCGCGACGCGTTCCACATGGGCATGACCGCGCATTTCGATGGAGCATGGACAACGGCGGGCCTCACCGCAGCCGAGCGCGATCTGGCGGAACATCTGCTGGAACGGTCTCGCACCATCGCCGGGACCGTTGGATGATTCCAAATTTTTAGTCCCTCCCAAGGAGACCCGTGACCTCTAAAAAATTTTATTTGTATGGAATGGTGCTGGTGCTGTGTCTGGTGCTGGCCGGGTGTGGTCCGAACAAGGGGTTGTTCAAAAAGGACCCTGCTCGTCAGCGGTATCTGGATCTGACGGAAACGTTTTTCTCCGGACTGCAGAAGCAAACGATTCAGCATGCGTGGTTCGCATTTGTCAACCGCGACCCGCTTCCCGATCTGTTGGTGGTGGAGCAGAACGCCGATGGCGCACCGGTGGTCCGCGTGTGGCAGAACATGGAAGGCAAGCGGCTGTCCAAACTGGAGCGTCCCGGCTGGGTGGGAAAGCCGGGTGACGTCATTGTCTCCATGCGCGCCCGCGATCTCAATCACGACCGCACGGCTGACCTCGTGCTCATCGGCCGATTTGCCGACGGCGACAGGGTGAAGGTGTTCATCAACAACGGACGCGGTTATTTTTACACGCCGCCCGGATTCCACCTGCCGTCGTTCAAGATGGGGTTGGATCGTGTGGACCTGGTGGACGTGGACCAGGACGGCAACATCGACCTGTTTTTCACCGGACACCATGTGCTGAACCGGGGCGAGCCGGATACGCACCAGGTGCAGTTTTTGCTCAACGACGGGCACGCGCAGTTTCGCGATGCCACCGAACTGCTTATGCCGCCCCTGCCCGCGGGCATTCGCGGCACCTCGTTCGCAGACTATGACGGCGACCGGGTGATCGATATCTTTCTCGTGTACGATACCGGCAGGAACCGTCTGCTGATCAACAACGGCCTCGGCCAGTTCACCGACCGCACCCGCGAACTGGTGCCGTTCATTCGAAGCAAAAGCATGTATGCCGACTGGGCGGATTTCGACATGGACGGCGACAACGACCTGCTGGTGGTCAACGAAAGCATCGATCCGCGCTCGCGTTCGTATGAGAACGAGTACAGTTATGTGCTGGTGAACAACGGCCACGGCTATTTCCGCAAAGGCCCCCTGCGCGTCTTTCCCGGTTATCCGTCGCGTGCCGTGTACCTGCTGGACGCCAACGCGGATTCAATTCCTGATATCATAATACTCAGCCGCGAGGGCATTCATTACCAGCGCGGTCTGGGGAAATGGCGTTTCCTGAGCGAAGGGGCAAAACGCCTCCCTGCCAACCGGCATTTTGAAGAACTGACATTCGCTGACGTCAACAACGACGGGCATCTGGAAATATTCGGTATCGATCGTGGGACGGGCCGCGGCCATCTGTGGGTGAACCGTTTCCAATGACATGTTTCAAATCAGAGAGTGCGATATGGCGACCGTAAAAAACATGACCCTGCTGAAAACGCTTGCCGCCATTGCGTGGGCCGATGGCGAGATGAGCGAATCGGAAAAGAACATTCTGAAACGGTTCTACCGCAAGTTCCACCTCACGCAAAAGGAGATGGACAGCCTGAAGCCTTACCTGCTGGCGCCGGTGACCCGGGAAGAACAGGACCGCTTACTGCAAAAACTCTCGCACGAGTTCGGATCGAAAAAGGAGCGTGACCGGGTAGTGCAGGTGATGGAGGAAATGGCCGCCGCCGACAAGAGTTTGAAGGACGAGGAACGCGAATTGCTGGAAACCTTCGCTAAGCATCTCAAAAAGTCGTCCATCACCCGGCGCACCGTGGGCAAGATCCGTAATTTTTTCGAAAGCACCATCTTCCAACCCGCGTACGAAAAAAATCCGCAACTGCATCAGTATTTCCGCAACCAGATTTTGAAGAGCATCGAATTGAAATCCAACGGCAGTGTGAAGAAGGGCCGCATCTCCGAGGAGGACCTGTACTTCATCTGCCTGTTTGGCACTCTGCTGGCTTCCGTGGCGCACGTGGACGAGGAATTTCATGAAGAAGAAAAGAAGGCGCTCAAGAGCGAATTGAAGAAGCGTTTCGAGTTCACACCGAAGGAGCTCGATCTGTTGCTGGAGGTGGTTTCCGAACAGGCCCAGCGCGGTTACGATTTTGACGAGGTGACGCGCGAGTTCAACAAGCTGTATTCGTACAACGACCGTATGGCAACGGTGGATTGTTTCTTTGCCGTGGCGGCGGCGGACGGCAATATCTCGCATGAGGAATCGGAGGAAATCCGCCGCATCACCAAAGCCTTGCGCATTCCGCACAGCGCCTTCAAGGCGTCCAAGGTGCGGGCGTTGAACAAACTGCGCGGGCGTTGAGGACGGAAAGCGTGTTGGAACCATTTCGCTTTCCGGTTCCCGGGTTGTGGGTTTGACGGGCCATGAATCCTGACAATAAAAGGAAAAAGTTTCTTGGCATTCTGTTCGAATGTTGCAACGTGTACCGTCGCATTTATCTCAACAAGGACGGCAACGCGTATGAAGGCCGCTGTCCGCGTTGCTCCCGTGAGGTGCGGGTGGTGATCGGTCCCGGCGGCACCGACCAGCGGTTCTTCCGCGCTTATTAATTCTCCTCATACTTCTCATTTCGCATGAAACTGGTGGTGCAGAGAGTCTCGGCTTCCGCTGTCTCGGTGGGTGGGTTTGAGATCGCGCGCATCGGGCGCGGACTCATGATCCTGTTCAGCGCGGAAAAAGGCGACGGCGACGCGGCCGTCGATTGGCTAGTGGACAAGACGGCGAATCTGCGCATCTTTCCGGATGAGGCGGGCAAGATGAACCGGTCGTGCCTTGACATCCAGGGCGAGGTGCTGGTGGTGTCGCAGTTCACGCTGGCCGGGGACTGCTCGCGCGGACGGCGGCCCGGATTCGACAACGCCGCGCCGCCGCAGGAAGCGGAGCGCCTCTACCGCCTGTTTGTGGACCGGTTCACGACTACCGGGTTGAGCGTGCAGGAAGGCCGCTTCGCCGCCGACATGCAGGTGGAAATCCACAACGACGGCCCGGTGACGTTCATCCTTGAGCGTTGAGGGGGTTCACGTTCAGGTCATGCCGTTTGAGCAGGCGCTTCAATTCCCGGTCGCCATACTGGTATTTGCGCGCGAAGACACCCAGGTTGTGGCGGCTGGTTTCGGCTTCTTCCAGTTTGTTCTGCCGTGAAAATTCCCGTTCCGCCACCGCCATGTACAGCAGGGCGTTTTCTCCCACTTCCAGTTGATCGTACAGCAATGCCAGCTTGTAATACGCCTGCGGCCGGTCGGGGTCCAGGCTGATGGCGAGATTGTACGCGTCCACGGCTTTTTCCGGTTGTTGATTGAGGTGGTACAGCTCCGCCATCTCCAGGAACGTATCGGCATCGCCGGGGCGGTAACGAAGCGAGGCTTCGTAGTGTTCCAGCGCTTTGTCGTATTGCTTGAGGTCGGCAAAAGCGCGGCCGAGCCCGATGCGCAGGGTGGGGTCGGTGGGTCTCAATCTCTGCGCTTCGTGCAGGTGGCCGAGCGCCAGCAGTTTGTTGCCGTGCCGGGCGTGGTACGCGCCCAGGTTGTAATGCGCGGCCGCCTCACCCGGGTTGAGGTTCAGCGCCACGGTGTATTGCTGAAACGCATCGTCGTCCATGTTCAGCGTCTCATACAACGCGCCCAGGTTGCTGTGCACCCGCGCCACGTCCGGGGCGAGGCGGGACGCAACGCGCAGTTGATGCGCGGCCTTGGTTTTTTCTCCCAGATGCCGGTAGGCGATGGCGAGGTTGTTGTGCACCTCGAACCGCGACAGGCCGTTGCGGAGGGCTCCCTCCAGCACCGCCACGGCGGCGGAGTATCTCTCCCGCGCGATCAACACCGCTCCCAGGTTGGCGGCGGTTTTGGGATCCTTACCGTGCAACTGATGCGATTGCCTCAGCCACTTCTCGGCGGCGGCAAGATCTCCCAACTGGTACATCGCCCAACCGAGATCGCGCAGGGCCTGCGTGTGGCTTTTATTGAGGCGGACGGTGTCTTTCAGGTGATGCGAGCCGGCCTTCCAGTTGCCCGCGGAAAGGTAAGCGACCCCCAATTGGTAATGCGCGTCGGGGTCCTGCGGGTTGGTTTGCAGGCGTGACGCATACTCGGCAATGCGCCGCTGGTACTGCGTGTGGGGATCGGTGCAGGCGGCGGTCGAAAGCGCAAGCAACACGACGCACGCCATCAGCGTTCGGGTCATAAATAAAGGATCGCAGGAATGAATCGGGCCTGCAAGACTTAACGGCGAAAGAGGGGGACTTCTTGAATGGTCCCGATCAATGCGGGATCGAGGGAATGGCGGAAAGCGCCAACTGCATGAAGGTGGAGGGGAATATGCCCATCAGCAGAATCGCGGCGGAACTGACGGTGACCAGCGCGGTCATGCCGCGGTTGCTCACCAGTTCGGTCTCCGTCTCGCTTTCGTGGAAATACATCATGACAATGATGCGCAGGTAGAAGTAAACGGCGATCATGCTGGCCAGCACGGCAAGCACGGTGATCAGCACGTAGTCCTGCTTGATGGCGGCGACGAACACGTAGAGCTTACCGAAGAATCCGGCGGTGGGCGGGAACCCGGCGAGCGACAACATGAACAGGCTCATCGCCGCAGCCATGAGCGGGTTGCGCTTGGCCAGGCCCTTGAAGCGGTAAATGGAATTCGATCCCTTGCCTTCGCCTTCCACCATGTACACCACGGCGAATGCGCCGACATTCATGAACAGGTACACGGCGAGGTAGAAGATGATGCTGGCCATGCCGTCCTGGCTGTTGGCGACGATGCCGATCAGCAGGTATCCCGCATGCGCCACACCGGAATATGCCAGCATGCGCTTGACGTCGTCCTGAAAGATGGCGGCGATGTTGCCCACCAGCATGGTGAGGACGGAGATGCCGAACAGGAAGGGCATCCAGACTTCCTGCAATTCCGGCAGGGCGATGTAGAACACCCGCGCGATCAAAGCGAAGGCGGCGGCCTTGGTGGCGACCGACATGAAGCCCGTCACCGGCGTCGGCGCGCCCTGGTACACATCCGGAGTCCACGAGTGAAACGGCACCAGCGAAACTTTAAACGCCAGCCCACAGAACATGAGGGCCATGCCGATGTACACCAGCGGATTGTGCGTGTAGGGGTTTTCGTGAAGCAGTTTGCCGATCAGGCGGATTTCCGTGGTGCCGGTGCCCGCGTACATGAGCGCCATGCCGTACACCAGAATGGCGGAGGCGAATGCACCGATCAGCAGGTACTTGACGGTGGACTCCTGCGACGCTACGGTCTCCCACGGCAGGTGATCCACGTCGCCGGGTTGTTCGCGTCCCGTTCCGTGCTTGGCGTTGAACCCGCATAAGATGTATAGCGAAATGGAGAAAATCTCCAGCGAGATGAACGCAGTGATCAGGTTGCCGGACTTGGCGAGGAACATCATCCCCACCACCGACATCAACAGCAGTGAAAAATATTCGGCTTTGTTCTGGTGGTCGGGCCGCGGGTAGCGGAACGAGGCGATGATCGCGAACAGCGACATCACCAGAAAAATCAGGTTGAAGGTCTGGGAGAAGCGGTCGTGGATGAGCGCCCGGCTGAACATTTCCGGGTCCGCACCGTCGGCGACGGTGGGCGCGGAGCTCCACAGGTAGCACGACAGCAGAAGGGCGGTGACGATGCCCGCGGTGGCCGCCTTGGCCAGGTACGAGTTTTCGTTGAATGCCTTTTTCAGGCCCATCAACAACAGCAGAAGTGACGTCGCCATCAGGATCAGTTCCGGCGAGATGGCGATCCAGTTCATGTCTTCGAAGTTGATGTTGGCGGTCATAGTGTGCTGAATCCCGGTAATCTGGGGTTGGAATCAAAACGAGGCGGTGAGCCCGGTTCACGCGTAGTGCGTGTTGTAAATCATTTCCCCCGGATTTTCAAGAAAAGTTTGGTTTGGCGGCGAAGTGGGGGAGGTGGTGAAAGTCCCGTCGATTCCGGCTTTTAACCGGTGGATGCGCCGGGTGCGGAGCCTTCTTCCTGGCCCAGTTCCGGGTACACCTGCCCGGCTTCGAGGATCACCCACCGGTCCGAGGTGTCCCCCACCACGAGGTCCAGGCTGTCTTTCAGGCGGACGAGCGCGACGATGTCCAGCGGCAGGCGCACACGGATGGGGTCTTCGTGGTTCTGCCCCTGCAGGTGGAGGAAGTCGTGGTCGATCTTGGTGACGAGAAAGATGTCGTTGATGGTTTCGACGATGTGGCTGATTTCCTTCAGCGTTTCGCCGGTGGCTTCATCGAGGTGGTGGCTGAGCTTCAGGCAACGGTCCTGCGACTTGGTGAGCTTCAGGATGACGGCGTCCATCTGGATGCCCTGCAGGCCGTGGTTGAGGTCGCGCTTGTCCAGCCAGCGGAAGAAGGAATACAGATCGAACAACACCTCGTTGGTCTCGGTTTTGGTGGATACGGAGTTGAACGGCAGGAAACCGACGACAAACCGGCTCAGGTGCGCCAGGTTGATCTCCATCGGTGACGAGACCACTTTCCGGCCGTCGGGGAACTCCACGTACTCAAGGCCGGACTCCATCAGGCACGAGTGGAACAGTGATAGGCTTTTGCCCAACTCGGGCGTTGGCTGGTCGTGTGCCGGGGCGATGCCCTGCGATCTGGCATAATCTTTCATCACCTCGTACAGTTCCATGAATCAGTCCCGTAGCGAGGGCGACTTGACGAGGCACGTTTTCAACACTTCGAGCAGGCGTTGAAACTCCCCGGTGCGGATATCGCCCATGTTGGCGATGCGGAAAATGGATTTTTTGAGGCCGCCCTGTCCCGCATAAATGACGTACCCCTGTTTTTTCAACTCGTCGTGAAGCGTTTCGTAGGTGATCCCGTCCGGCAGTTTGAGTGCGGTCAGGCTGTTGGAGCGGTTTGCGGGATCGACCAGGTACTCGAGGCCCATCTCGTCGAATCCCTTCCTCAGGAGAGCCGCCGCGGCGGCATAGCGTGCGATGCGCGCGGTCACGGTTTCCTCGATCAACTCGTCAAGCGCTGCTTCGAACGCATAATGGACCTGCACCGCCAGGGTGAACAAGGTTTCGCCCGCTTCCTGCGCTTTCAGATTCTTGTGCAGATCGAAGTACACCGACCGTGCCGGGTGCGTGGCCAGCGTGTCCACTTCCTCCTTGCGCACCAGCACGAATGACACGCCGGGGAATCCCTGCAGGCATTTGTTGGCGGTGCCGACACAGTAATCGACGTGACTGCGTTCAAAGTCGAGCGTGTCGCCGGCCAGACTGCTGATGGCGTCGATCAACAGTTTCTTGCCGTAACGGTGTGCGAGTTCTCCGACTTCGTGTACGGGATTGAGCAGGCCCGTGGTGGTTTCGTGATGCACCAGCGCCACCAGTCCGATTTCGGGGTGTTCTTTCAACGCGCGTTCGATGTCGTCGAGCGACGGCGCCACGCCCCATTCGCAATCGACGGTCACCGTGGGGATGCGATGCGTTTCGGCCATGGTGGCGATGCGTTCGCCGTACACGCCGTTCCGCACCACGAGCATGGCCTGTCCCTCCGCGACGCACGAGGACACCGCCATCTCCAGCGCGGCGGTGCCGGAGCCGGTGATGAGCGCTGTCAGAAAAGCTCCCTCCAGCCCGAAGGCATCCAGCAGTTTTCCACGGATGGATTGCACCAGTTCGGCGCATTCCGGTTCGCGGTGGCAGAGGTCCGGTTGCAGTAAAGCCTGGCGCACGCGTTCGGTGACGTTGACCGGGCCGGGATTCAGTAGGATGATGCGGTTCATATGCGGTAACCTTTAGGAAAGTTGCCCCACTATAACACCCTGCCCGGAGCGGGCCAAACGAATTGAAATTGGGTTCGGGGCTTTATTAATTTGCTAACATTATTATATGATTCGTTGCGCAAGAGCAGGCCACCCGAACCGGAGTTTGCCGTTGTCCTTTTTGAAGCAGTTGGGTTGTTGGACCCTCGCCGGGTTCGGGATTTTATTCATGGCCGCCCTGCCTGCGCGGGCCGAGGGCGAAGGCTCGAAGCTCATCATCCCGCAGGTGAAGTACGATGGCGGTTCGTACAAGCCGCGTCCCGACGCGGTGGAGAGCCTGCTGGCACAGGTAGCGAAGCGCACCTCGATTGAGGTTCAGCGCGAACCGCTGGACCTCGCGCCGACCGACCCCACTCTGTTCCACCATCCTTTCCTTTATCTGGCGGGTGACCGCGAGTTCAAACCTTTTTCCGACGACGCCATCAACGCGCTCCGCGATTATTTGAACTTCGGCGGGTTTCTGTTGATCGACGACAACTCCGGAAAACCCAATTCCGGATTCGACGCATCCGTGCGCCGTATGCTGGACCGGCTGTATCCCAACACGCCGCTGGAACGCATTCCGCGTGACCACTCGATCTTCCGCTCGTTCTACCTGATCAACCAGGTGGTGGGGCGGGTGGTGGTGAAGCCGTACCTGGAAGGCATCACCAGCAAGGGACGTACAGTGCTGGTGTACACCAACAACGACCTTGGAGGTGCGTGGTCGAAGAACAAACTCGGCCACTGGAACTTCGACATGGTCGGCGGCGGCTACCTGCAACGCAAGTTGAGTCTGCGCCTCGGCGTCAACATCGTCATGTACGCGCTCACCCTCGATTACAAAAAAGACATGGTGCACCTGCCCATCATCCTTGAGCGGTTGCGGAGGTATTCCGGCCGATGAATTTTCTGGGCACGCTGTTCGGGCAGAACTGGGAAGAGTACAACGCGTGGGAACTGCACTGGGCGCTGGGCGAGAACCGCTGGATTCTGATGGCGCTCGTGGTGCTGGCGCCGCTCATGCTGTGGTTTTTCTGGACCAGTCTGCGCAAGGTGCGAAGCCTGCCGCGCAAAACGGTGCTCTATGCCCTGCGCGTTGCAGCTCTGGCGTTGCTGTTGCTCCTCATTCTGCAACCCCGGCTGGAACTCAAAAACATCCAGCCTCTCAAAAACACCATTGCCGTGCTGATCGACGACAGCAAAAGCATGTCGATCAAAACCTTTCCCGAAGAGGTGCCGCGCAAACGACAGGTGGACGACGCGCTGACACGGCATAAGGACTGGCTGGCGGGACTGGGTACGAATTATAACGTCGATTACTATTTCGTCTCGGATCACATCGACCCCGTTCGTGCGGAGGAGGTGGCGGCGCGGTACCAGCCGATCAACGTGAACACCGACCTCGCCCGCGTGTTCCACGAAGTGGTTCAGCAGTACGAGAACAAATCATTGCAGGGCGTCCTGCTGTTTTCCGACGGTGCGGACCTCATCCAGGACCCGGAGGATTTGTCCGAGGATTTCGAGCAGACGCTGGTGAAGCTGGCCGGACCCATCCACACTCTGCAGGCAGGCACGAACAAGCAGTTCAAAGACCTTGCAATCGAAACCGTGGACGCGGCGGATTTCGGCTTCGTCAACCAACCGGTCAAGGTGTCGGTGAAACTGGGGGCGTACGCCATCGGCAACAAGAACATTCCCGTGGTAGTGAAGGAAGGCGACAAGATCCTGGTATCGCAGGTGGTCTCTTTAAAGGAAGACGAACAGGATTACCGGGTGGAGATGGAATTCATGCCCGTGCGCATGGGTAAGCATATTTATTCGGTGACGGTGCCCGTCTTCGCGGGTGAGGCGGTGGAGACGAACAACCGCTGGGATTTCCAGGTGAAGGTGGTGCGCGACCGTCTGCGCGTCCTGCATCTGAACGGCCGTCCTTCGTGGGACTCGCGCTTTCTGCGCGAGGTGCTGATCAACAACCCGAAAGTGGACCTGCTTTCGTTCTTTATTTTACGGACACTCAGCGACGATGTCGATGCGCCCACTTCGGAGCTCAGTCTCATTCCGTTTCCGTCGAACCTTCTGCTCAGCGACTACCTGGGCTCGTTCGACCTGGTGGTGTTCCACAACTTCCGCTACAAACCGTTTCTCGATAAAAAATACCTGTCCAATCTGAAATCGTATGTGGAAGAGGGCGGCGCGTTTCTGATGATCGGCGGCGACCTGTCGTTTCAGGGCGGGGGATACGAACGCACGCCGGTGGAGGAGATCCTGCCCGTCGAGCTTCAGCACGCCTCGCAACCTTATGCTGACAAAACCTATTCGATCCAGGCGACGGAGAAGCTGGGCAACCACCCCATCCTGCAACTGGAAAGCCGCAAGGATGCGAACCGGAAAGCCTGGCAGTCCTTGCCGCCGCTACAGGGATTGAACCTGGGCCTGGTGGCGGCGAAGGGAGCGCAGGTGCTGGCCACGGCGAAGGTCGATGGTAAATCCCTGCCGGTGCTCGCGGCGCGCAAGGTGGGGGAGGGACGCACGCTTGCCATCGCCACCGACTCCGCCTGGTACTGGAATTTCCGCCGGGTGGGGGAGGGCGGCAGTGGACGCCATTACCAGAAGCTGTGGGAGAACATCCTTGCCTGGCTGACGCACGACCCTGAAACGCGCCTGCTTAAAGTGGAAACCGACAAGGAAAAATACCGCGAACACGAAAAGGTGCTGGTGCAGTTCAAGCTGGTTGGCGAGGATTACAATCCCCTCGTGGGCAAGCCGGTGGAGTTGACCCTCAGCACCTGGCCCGACCGCAACACGCTGAAGACGGAATCGATCGCCACCGATGAAAACGGCGAGGGTCGTTACGAATTCCACCCCGGGCGCGAGGGTTTCTACGCCGCGCAGGTTTCGGTGAAGCAGGGCGACCGCACGCTGACCGAGCGCGAGCTGTTCAGCGTCACCAGCCCGCAGGTGGAGTTTCAGAAACCGCGCGTTCAGCCGGAGTTATTGAAGACGCTCTCCGAGGTTTCCGGGGGGCGCTACCAGGTGCTGAAAACGGACACGCGGCTGGACACGCTGACCTTTCCCAACCCGGAGGTGGAGATCAAGACCAGCAAGCTGTTCGTCTCGTTATGGGACACCTGGGCCGCCTACGGCCTGATCCTCGGATTTCTCTTTCTGGAGTGGTACCTGCGCCGGAAGTCAGGATTGAGTTGAGGATGCAAGAGAAATGCGTGAGGCCCGCGCAACCTTCTTGTGAATCCTTTTGCCTTGCGTTACCATCGAATTCAATACCTTTTACCCATTCAGGCTCATTTTAAAATGCTCGAAGACAAGAAAACACATAAAGGCCCGGCGCTTCGGATGTGGATCCGCGACCGCGTGGTGTTTCTGGCACTCATGATTTTCGGGTTCGGTGCGTCGGCATACATCCTGTCACCGCAGTTGTTCCCGGCGCACAGCATCTGGCTCCACCCGGTTAAGGAGTTCTCCCTGCTGATCGCCATGATCGGTGTCGTGTCTTTGGGCTACGAGCTGTTTCTGCGCGAGCTCACCTTCAATGAATACAAGGAGGCCCTGCAGGAGATCGTCAATCCCGACGCGGTGCGCCTCGGTATCCAGGGCATTTACAAGAACCGCTCGGAGTTGGGCAACGCCACGTCCTTTGAGGTGTTGTTCAAGCGGGTGAAGCACGAAATTTTCATCGGCGGCACGTCGTTGCTGTCGATCTCCACCGGGAGCCGCGACTTGTTGCGGGAGAAGGTGCTGAGCGGGGTCAATGTGAAACTGTTGTTGATGGACCCGCAGTCCCCGGTGGTCGATCTCATCAGCCGCCAGGCATACGGCAAGTCGACGTTCCTGAATGAGATCAAAACCTCGATCCTGCTTTTGCAGAAACTGCAGGAAGAGATCGAGTCGGTCGAGTCGCCGGCCAAGGGCAAGTTCATCGTGCACACCTACCGGTTCATCCCGTCGCACTCGTTCATTTCGCTCGACGTGCAGGAGCCGGGCGGACTCATCGTAGCGGACATCGGTCCGTACCTCGGGCGCAATTTCCAGCGGCCGAGCATAGTGCTCATCAACAAGAAACACGGCTTGTACGATCACTACCGCGACCTCAACAACTCCATGTGGCAGGAGAGCCAGCCGCTCACCCCGAGCTGGCTGGTGGGCGAAGGGCCGAAAACGCGGACCCAGGTTTTCGTCAGCGGCAAGGATACGGAAGTGTACGACACCGAAACCGAAAACTGGCGACCCGCCGAGATCTGCCAGGGCAGTGACGACTGGCGCGGCATCAAGGGAAGCATGTGGGTGTGGGTCCGGGAGCAGGTGTCGCTGGAGGAAGCGAAGACCGGCACCCAGCACGGCTTCCGCCTGAAGTTCGATATCCCGCCGGGAACCAAATCCATGCCGCGCGCCGAGCTGTTCCTGCGTGCCGACGACGTGTGCCGAGTTACGGTGAACGACGTCGGCCTGAAGCAGGATTACGGCGGGGCGGAGTACCCGGAGCCGTTCATCATCAACTGCGACGATTTTCTGCGGGAAGGCACCAACGAAATCCACTTCGAGGTCATCAACTACGCCAAGCCGGATTCGACCGCGCCGGAAGACAACCCCTCCGGGCTGATTTACCGTCTGCACCTGGAATACCTGGAAGGGTGAGGCGCGGCCGGTCCACGGCCCCGGAACCCGCAAAATCGAGCGTTCACCTGTGCCGGACCCTGCAAACCCAGTACACCACCCGCCTTCCCCCCGCTGCATCTCAGTTTGGTGACGGCGGGGCCCCGCGACCCTTATTTTTCATCGGTATTTTTATAATTTACTGAAAATCAGCCCATTATAGGATTTTTCCGGCACGGCGGCTTTCCCGCAAAAGAGAGGGAAAACAGGAATTGACAGGGTATGGTGGGGCTAATATAATCGCCCATTCCAGTAGTTTCTGGAACCCTTAAACGGGTTTTGGGTAAAATGGGTCTATATGGATGGGAGACGCCGACTACTCACCTTCCAGGAACATTTGACCGGAGGGTGGAGTTGATTGAAATTGCCTTCGTTATGCAGGCATCCCCCCTTCCCGAAGAAACAAACGGAAACTCCAAGTGACCGAATATATTTTTGTCAGCGTATTTGCCGTCGTGGCGCTGGTCATCGTGCTCGGAATCCTTTTTCTTTCCATGGTTCTGGGCCCGCGCAAACCCACCGCTGAAAAGAACATCGCCTACGAGTGCGGCATGCTCCCCTCCGAAGAGGCCAAGGGCCGGTTCCCGGTCCGTTTCGCCACCATTGCCATGCTATTCATTATTTTCGACATCGAAGTGGTGTTCATGTACCCTTGGGCCGTCGCGCTCGATGAATTGAAGCTGTTTGGCTTGGTGGAAATGGTCATTTTCATTACGATTCTGGCTATCGCCTATGTGTACATCTGGGGGCGAGGAGGTTTGGAATGGGATTGATGGATGAAGCGGTCGATGCATTTGAGACCGAAGTCAAGAACCTGCAACTGAACGCCAAAGACGCCTGGGACCAGCTTTCCGCGGATTACTCTGGCGCGCTGTACGACACCATTCTCACCACCAAGCTGGGGAAGGTGATCGGCTGGGCGCAGAAGAACGCCCTGTGGCCCGCGACTTTCGGGTTGGCCTGTTGCGCCATTGAGATGATGGCCATGGCCAACAGCCGCTGGGACGCCGCCCGTTTCGGTGCGGAAGTGTTCCGCGCTTCCCCGCGTCAGGCGGATTTGATGATTGTGTCGGGCCGTGTGTCACAGAAGATGGCGCCGGTCCTCAAGCGGATTTACCAGCAGATGCCGGAGCCCAAGTGGGTCATCGCCATGGGCGCGTGTTCTTCCTGCGGCGGCATCTTCAACAACTACGCCATCGTTCAGGGCGTGGACCGCGTGGTGCCGGTGGATGTTTACGTGCCGGGGTGCCCGCCGGGTCCGGAAGCCCTCATCTACGGCATCATCAAGCTCCAGGAAAAAATCATGAACGACGCCGGCACCGAGCGGGCCAAACAGAGGGTGGCATGACCGGCGAAGAACTCGTTGAAAAAGTGCGGGCCTCCCTGCCGGACGCCATCATCAAGGCCGAGGTCACGCTCGGCGATGCGGTGGTGCATGTGGAAGCGGAAAACCTGTTGAAGGTTGCGGGTTTCCTTAAGGAGAGCCCGGAGCTGGATTTCCATTATCTGTCGCACATCACCGGCGTCGATTACCTGGAAGAGGAGCGCGAGCCGCGTTTCGAGGCGGTGTACGAACTGCACAACCTGGACCGGGGCGACAGCATCCGCCTGCGTGTCGGGCTGGATGAAGACGACCCCAAGGTGCCGACGGTCTCGGAACTCTGGAAAGGCGCGCTGTTTCCTGAACGCGAGTTGTTCGACATGTTTGGTTTCCAGGTGGAAGGCCATCCCAACCTCAAACGGCTCATCATGCCGGAGGACTGGGAAGGGCATCCGCTTCGCAAGGATTATCCGCTGGTGGTCGAGGAAGTGGCCTTCTCCCACAACCCCGAACACAAGCAGGAATTGATCAAAGATAAAAAAGATATGAGTCCAACGCCATGGGAGTAACCGAACAAGGCCTGCTGGAACGCGAAAAAGACACCATGACCCTCAATATGGGTCCTCAGCACCCGAGCACCCACGGGGTGTTCCGGATGGTCATGGAAATGGACGGCGAGCTGGTGCAGTCGTCGGAACCGGACATCGGTTTTCTGCACACGGGCATCGAGAAGACCGGCGAGGTCAAACGCTACGAGCACTGCATCCCGATGACCGACCGGCTCGATTACCTGAGTCCGCCGCAGAACAACCTTGCGTTCTGCCTGACCACGGAAAAACTGTTGCAGTTGGGCGAACTGCCGCCGCGCGCCGATTACATCCGCGTCATCATGGTGGAGCTCAACCGCATCGGCAGTCATCTCATCTGGCTGGGAACGCACGCGCTGGACATCGGCGCGATGACGGTGTTCCTCTACGCCTGGCGCGAACGGGAGATGATCCTCGACCTCAACGAGATGCTGTCCGGCGTGCGTATGATGACGAGCTTCATCCGCATCGGTGGGGTCGCCAAGGACGCGACGCCGGAATGGATCGACGGCGTCAAAAAGTTCGTCGAGATTTTCCCTTCCAAGGTCGATGAATATGAAAGCCTGCTGACCAAGAATCCCATCTGGCTGGACCGCACCCAGGGCATCGGTACCTTCAACCGCGAGGAGTGCCTGAACTGGAGCATGAGCGGCCCCGTCCTGCGCGCCGCGGGCATCAACATGGACTGGCGCAAACTGCGTCCGTATTCCCGCTACAACGAATTCAAGTTCGACGTGCCCGTCAAGGAGCATGGCGACATCTACGACCGCTACCTGGTGCGCATGGAAGAGATGCGGCAGAGTCGCGAGATCATCAAGCAGGCCATCGAAAGCCTGCCCGGCGGGGCTTACCGCATTCCGGACAACAAGGTGTCTCTGCCCGCGCGCGACACCCTGCACACCAGCATGGAAGCGCTCATCCATCACTTCAAGCTGGTGTCGGAAGGCATCAACGTGCCGAAGGGCGAAACCTATGTGCCCACCGAAGGGCCGCGCGGCGAGGTCGGGTTCTACATCGTCAGTGATGGATCGAACAAGCCCATGCGCATGAAACTGCGCGCGCCGTCGTTCATGGGGATTCCGGGCATGTGCAAGATGATGGAAGGGGCGTACATCGCCGACGTCGTCGCCATCATCGGCAGTATTGATATCGTGATGGGGGAGGTCGATCGCTGATGTTCGTGTTCACCGACGAGGCGGAAAAGAAAATCGAAAAGATCATGGCGAAGTACCCGCCGGAACGGAAAAAATCCGCCGTCCTGCCGTTGTTGCACCTGGCGCAGGACCAGGAAGGATATGTGACGCCGGAGGCGATGGTGGAGATCGGCGCAAGGCTGAACGTCTCCCCGGCATACGTCGAGGGCGTGGTCACGTTTTACACGATGTACTTCACCAAACCGGTGGGACGCAACGTCATCCGCTTCTGCCACAACATCAGTTGCAAGCTCAACCGTTCCGACGAGTTGATGGCGTACACGGCGAAGAAGCTGGGCATCCAGATCGGTGAGACCACGCCGGACAAACGGTTCACCCTGCTGAAAGAAGAATGCCTCGCCGCCTGTTCGGAGGCGCCGATGATGATGGTCAATAAAACCTACCACGTGAATCTCAACGAAACCAAAATCGACCAGATTCTGGAAACATACAAGTAAGCCATGCAAGAACCCGTACTCATTTTAATGAAGGACATCGACACGCCCAATCTCACGTCGATCGACGTGTATGAGAAGACGCTGGGCGGGTACCAGTCGCTGAAAAAACTGTTTGAGACGAAGCCGGAAGACATCATCGAGACGGTCAAGGCATCGGGTCTGCGCGGCCGCGGTGGCGCGGGGTTCCCGACGGGGCTCAAGTGGTCGTTTCTGGCGAAGGACGTCTTCCCGCGTTACCTCTGTTGCAACGCGGACGAAAGCGAGCCGGGCACCTGCAAGGACCGCGAACTGCTCATGAAAAATCCGCACCTGTTGATCGAAGGCATGATCATCTGTTCCTACGCCTGCCGCATCAACACGGCGTACAACTACATGCGCGGCGAGTTCGCGGAGCTGGCGGACATTTTTGACAAGGCTCTCGAAGAGGCCTACGCCCGCGGCTATCTGGGCAAAAACATCATGGGATCGGGATTCGATCTCGACATTCACTCGCACTTGGGCGCGGGCGCGTACATCTGCGGCGAGGAGTCAGCGCTGTTGACGTCGCTCGAAGGTTGCCGCGGCGAGCCGCGCCTCAAGCCGCCGTTCCCGGCGGTGGAGGGGTTGTACAGCAAGCCGACCGTGGTCAACAACGTCGAGACCCTGTGCGCGGTGCCGTATATTTTCAATAACGGGCCGGAGGCCTACTCTTCCATCGGTACGGAAAAGAGCAAGGGCACCAAGATGGTCAGCGTGTCCGGCCACGTCAACAAGCCGGGCAACTACGAAGTGCCGATGGGCACGCCGACGCGCGAGATCATCGACAAGTGGGCGGGCGGTGTCAGAAACGGCAACAAGCTGAAGGCGTTCATCCCCGGAGGCTCGTCGGTGCCCATCCTGCCTGCCGACAGGGCGGATGTGCCGTACGACTACGAATCGTTGATGGAAGCCGGGAGCATGCTGGGTTCGGGCGCGCTCATCGTCATGGATGAAACGGTCAACGTGGTAGAGGAAACCCTGCGCCTCGCGTACTTTTACATGCACGAGTCCTGCGGCAAGTGCACGCCCTGCCGCGAAGGCACGCGCTGGATGCACCAGATTCTGTCCGAGATCATTCACAAGCAGGGCAAGCCCAACCAGATGGACCTGCTCAACGACATTTGCGACAACATGTCCTTCAAGTGTTTTTGTCCACTGGGCGACGCGGCCGTGGGGCCGGTGGCCAGCAGTATTAAATATTTCCGCGAAGATTATGAAGCACTGATCGAATCCCTGAAAACCGCCGACGCCGTCGGATAAAAAATACAGGTTCAGATTTTTATGGAAACCAAGACTGCACAGGATACCGTCACGCTGACCATCGACGACAAGGTGGTCACCGTTCCCAAGGGCATGGTGGTGGTGGACGCGGCGAAGACCGCGGACATCGAAATTCCCATCTTCTGTTACCACGAAAAGCTGGGACCGTTCGGCTGTTGCCGCATGTGCATGGTGGAAGTGGAGAAGATGCCGAAGCTCGCCACCGCCTGCACCCTGCAGGTCAGCGAAGGCATGGTGGTGCGCACCAACACGCCGAAGGTGGAGAAAGCCCAGCAGGGCGTGCTCGAGTTCACCCTGCTCAATCATCCTCTGGACTGCCCGGTGTGCGACAAGGGCGGCGAGTGTCCGCTGCAGGACAACACGTTCAAGTTCGGCCCGCCGGACACGCGCATGCAGTTCGAGCGTTACCACCGCGACAAGGCGACGCCTCTGTCTCCCGTCATCACCATCGATCGCGAACGGTGCATTGCCTGTCAGCGGTGCACGCGCTACAGCGACATCATCGAAAAAGACCAGGCGCTGGTCATGCGTCACCGCGGATTTCAGAACCGGGTTTCGACGTTCAACGACCGGCCGTACGACACGCGCTTCTCCGGCAACGTCATCGACATCTGCCCCGTCGGCGCGCTGACCAATACGGAATTCCGTTTCTCCGCGCGGTCGTGGGATCTGGACAACACCAAGACGCTCTGCGCGCACTGCGCCTGCAACTGCAACATGATCCTCGGCACGCGGCTCAACGAACTGCGCCGTGTCACTACGCCGGAGACGCCGAACGATGCGGTGGACGACGGCTGGATCTGCGACAAGGCGCGCTGGGGTCACGATTTCACCAAAAGCAAAAACCGCATCGCCAAGGCGAGGAAGAAAGGTCTGCACGATCCCATCTCGGCGCAGGACGCCTGCCGCGAGGTGGCGGAGAAACTGAAGGGGATCGTGGATGCGCATGGACCCAGCAGCGTCGGCTTCATCGGTTCCGGCTACGGTCTGAATGAGGAGCTGTATCTATACCAGCGGTTCTTCCGCGAGCAGTTGGGCACCAACAACATCGATCACAAAACGTATGTCGACACGCCGGGTCTGCCGGTGCCGAACTTCGACATGCTGGACATCGAGTCGAGCAAACTGGTTGTGGTGATCGCCAGCGACCCGACCGAAGAGTTGCCCATCCTCGACCTGCGGCTCAAAAAAGCGGTGACGCAACTGGGTGTCGAGATGGTGGTGTTGAACGATCAGGCGACGTTGATGGACAAGTACGCGACGCTTTCCCTGCGCTACGACGTTGCTTCCGACGGCGCGCTGTTTGCCGCCTTGAACTCTGCATTGAGCGGCACCGCACCCGCGGGCGAGGTTGAAAAGCAGGCGGGGGTTGCGGCCGACCGCATCGGCGCGCTGGCCGATAAAATCCGCGCCAGCCAGAAGACCACGGTGGTGTTCAATCCGGCGGCGCTCACGGGGACGTCCGTTCACACGCTGAAGCATCTGCTGAAAACGATGGGCGCATTGCCGGATACGTCGGTCGGGGCCATGCCCGCCGCACCGGTGACCAACGCGCTGGGGGCGATGGACATGGGCGTGCTTCCGGATTGTTATCCCGGTGGACTCGACCTCGCGCAGGCCGACGCCATCCGCGAAAAGTGGGGCGAGAACGCACCCTTGGAGCGGGGTTTGACGGCCTTGCAAATGATCGAGAAGGCAGCCTCGGGCGAACTGAAAGCGCTGGTCGTTTACCGTAATAACCCGCTGGTCGGTTTTCCCGGCGGCGGCAAGGTGAAGCAGGCTTTGGAGAAACTCGACCTTCTCGTCGTGCATGACATGATGGAGACGGAGACCGCGGCGATGGCCGACTACGTCATCCCGTCCAACGGACCCGGTTTCGACGAGGGCACGACCACCAGCATCGGCGCGCGGGTGCAGATGCGCAAGCGCGGCCTCACCACGGACAATCCGTCGGACTGGAAGCTCGTGTCCACCATGGCGAAGGCGCTGGGTGCTGACTGGAAACACAAAACGGTGTGGGAAGTCACCCAGGAGATCGCGGAAAAAGTAAACGGCTATGCTGAGATCCGGCAGAAGACGATCCGCAAAGCGGGACACAACCGCCAGCCCGTCGCCGCCGCCAATGGCGTTGCACCGGCAGGCGAAGCGCCGATGGCCAACGGATCCGGCGACGCTTTCAAGTTGCGCGTCTCGGAGGTGCTGTTCTGCCATGACAAGGTTCTGGATGCGGAATCGCGGCTGGCGCACCAGTTCCAGCCGTCCACGGTGCACCTGCATAAAACCGACGCCGACCGGCTGGGCCTCAAGGCCGAGCAGGAGGTGACGGTGGCCGGCAACGGTCACGAGGTGAAGGCCGAGGTGGTGATCTCCAACCGGTGCAATCCGGGATCGGTGGTTTTGCCGCGCGTCTCCGACGAGCAACGCGTGGCGGGTCTCATGGAGCCGGGGCAGACAGTGGCCTGGGTACAGATTAAAAAGTAACGGCGGGTTATAAGGAAAGGTTTGAGGAGTGATCGACAGCATCACTGAGTTTCTGGCGTCCTACGCCTACCTGTGGATCGGGATCATCAAGGCGGTGATCATCGTGGTCGGCCTGTTGACGACGGTCCCGGCTCTGGTCTGGCTGGAGCGGCGGCTGATGGGACGCTTCCAGGTGCGGCTCGGTCCGAACCGTGTCGGGCCCTTCGGCCTCGCGCAGGGGATTGCCGACTCGATCAAACTGCTCTTTAAAGAAGAGATCATTCAGAAGTCCGCGGACCGGTTTCTGTTTCTGCTGGCGCCGTCGATTGTGGTGTTCACGGCGATCGTCACGTTTTCCGCGGTTCCGTTCGGTGAAAGCTTCACGATCTTCGGTCAGGAAATCGGCATGTGGGGGGCGAACCTGAACATCGGCATCCTGTTCATCTTCGCCATCTCCTCGATGGGTATTTACGGCATCGTGCTCGCCGGCCTGTCGTCGAACAACAAGTATTCGCTGATGGGCGGACTGCGCTCGTCGGCGCAGATGATCAGTTACGAATTGACGCTGGGACTGGCGGCTTTGAGCGTCATCATCATGAGCGGGTCGCTGAGCCTCATCGATATTGTGAACGACCAGGCGACGTTGCCGAACATCGTGACGCAACCGCTGGCGTTTCTTCTGTTTTTCATCGCCGGTGTGGCGGAGACCAATCGCGCGCCGTTCGACCTGCCGGAGGCGGAGCAGGAACTGGTGGCAGGGTTTTTCACCGAGTACTCCGGCATGAAGTTCGCCATGTTTTTCCTGGGCGAGTATGTAAACATGATCACCATGAGTGCCCTGGTCACTCTTTTGTTTCTGGGCGGCTGGCATGGATACGTTCTGCCGGACGTTCCGTTCGTCTGGTTCGCCCTCAAAGTGTTTTTACTGCTGTGCGTGTTCATCTGGTTGCGGTCTACGTTTCCGCGCATCCGTTATGACCGGCTGATGGCGTTTGGCTGGAAGTTTCTTCTGCCGCTGTCGCTGGTGAACATGCTGGTGTACAGCTTTATTAAAGTCAGCACCCTCTGAACTTTCAGGATTTTTATATGTTACAAACCGTATTCAATGGAGCGAAAAACCTGTTGATCGGTCTGGGGGTCACCTTCCGCAACATGGTGTCCAAGCCCACCACGTTCAGCTATCCGGAAGTGAAGCGGACCATGCCCGAGCGTTACCGCGGACGGCATTTTCTGAATCGCGACGAGGATGGTTTGGAACGGTGCATCGGGTGCAGCCTGTGTTCCGTCAACTGCCCCGTCGGGTGCATCCATGTGGTTGCCGCGGAAAACGATCCGGAAAACCCGAAGTCGAAGGGCGAACGCTACGCGGAAGTGTACGAGATCAATCTCCTGCGTTGCATCTACTGCGGGTTCTGCGAGGAGGCATGCCCGGTGGACGCGGTGGTCCTGCGCGAGCACTATGAATTGGCCGACTATGACCGGCGGAATTACATTGCGACAAAGGAAGACCTGCTGGTGTACCCGGAACCCAATCAGTTCCGTGTGAACTTTCTCGGTAATACCAGCGTGGTGAACAAAAAGTAGTTCCCCAGGCGGAACGTAATTAATTCGACAGACCATGCGGAGCGGCACGTACGCTCCGTTGTGAACGACCATCGTCCGGTAAGGGCACCGGACACTCACCCAACTGGGCATTTTTTTGTTTTTCCCGGGCGGTTGAAGGAGAGGAGAGCATCACACCGTGATGGAAATGCTGGAGCAGGCGTTGAATTTCAACCTGCCGCGGGAAGTCGTATTCGATCTGTTTTATCAGACGGTGATCTTTGTCGTCGGCATGACTGCCGTCCTGGCATCGCTGGGGGTCATCCTCTGCACCAACCCCATTTATTCCGCGCTGTTTCTCATCGGCAACATGGTGTGCCTGGCGATGCTGTTTCTTCTTTACAGTGCGGAGTTCCTCGCCGCCGTACAGGTCGTGGTGTATGCCGGTGCGGTGATGATCCTGTTTTTATTCATCATTGCACTATTGGGCGCGCACAAGGAAAAGCCGGAGTTGAACCTGCAAGCCATGGCGGGATTCGCCTTTGTCGGCGCGTTGTTCTGCGAACTGCTGATGACGCTCCGCATCGGTACGAGCCGTCCCGTCACCGGCAACATCACCCCGGAAGTGCTGAGCGAAGTCGGCTCCGCCAAGGCCATCGGCATCGAGTTGTTTTCCAATCACATTGTTCCGTTCGAGCTGGCGTCGATCCTGCTTCTGGTCGCCACGGTGGGCATCATCACCCTGGCCAAGTTTCATTACCGTCCCGTGAGAAAGCGCTCGAGGTAATTTAAATTATGGAAAGCGAATTCGTCCTGATAGTCAGCGCCGCGATTTTTTCCATCGGCGCGGTGGGGTTTGTCATCCGCAAGAACCCGCTGGTCATGTTCATGTCGGTGGAACTGATGCTGAACGCGGTCAACTTTTTGCTGGTCGGCTATTCGCGCGAGTTGCAGTCGCTGGACGGCCAGATCTTCGCGTTGATCATCATGACCGTTGCCGCCGCAGAGGTGGTGGTGGGGCTGGCCATCATTCTCACCATTTTCCGGACGCGTCACGATTTGAATGTGGACCACATCGACGTGCTGAAAGGATAGACCGTTGTATTCGATCGCCTGGCTCATACTGCTGTTTCCGCTTCTCGGGTTTCTGGTCCTGAGCTGGTTCGGCTCGCGCCTGCCCAAAACCTGGGTGGGATGGGGCGGAAGCGGCACCATCGGCGCGGCGTTCGGCGTGGTGCTCTTGATCTTCGCCAGCATGGCGGGAGGCGAAGGCGACCCCGGCGGCTCCGTTGAGGTTCTCTACCACTGGATAGAATCGGAAACGTTCAAGCTCGACCTTGCCATTCTGGTTGACCGCCTTTCCATTTTCATGCTGCTGGTGGTGACGGGCGTCGGGTTTGTCATCCACGTCTATTCCATCGGCTACATGCACCACGACCCGGAATACGCGCGGTTCTTCTCGTACATGAACCTGTTCATTTTCTCGATGTCGGTGCTGGTGCTGGCGGCGGATTTCTTTTTCCTCATCGTCGGCTGGGCGCTGGTGGGTCTCGCCTCGTATCTGTTGATCGGGTTCTGGACGGAAAAACGTTCAGCGGTGCTGGCCGCACGCAAGGCGTTCGTCATGAACGTCATCGGCGACGTCGGCATGGTCATCGCCGCGCTCATGATTTTTGAGCGGTTCGGCTCGCTCACCTACACCGAAGTGTTTGCGCAGACGCAGTCCGGGTTCATCCCGAACGAGGGCACGATCCTGATGATCACCCTTCTTCTGCTGGTGGGGGCGTTCGCCAAATCGGCGCAGTTGCCGCTCCACACCTGGTTGCCCGACGCGATGGAAGGTCCCACGCCGGTCAGCGCGCTCATCCACGCGGCGACGATGGTCACCGCCGGTGTGTACCTGGTGGCGCGGTGTCATTCTCTCTATACGCTGGCGCCGTGGGTGATGTATTTCGTCGCCTTTGTCGGCGCGGCGACGGCGATTTTCGCGGGCACCATCGCGCTCACACAATATGACATCAAGCGCGTCATCGCGTATTCCACCATGAGCCAGATCGGTTACATGTTCCTCGCGGTGGGCGTTGGCGTGTTCAGCGCGGGCATGTTTCACCTGATGACCCACGCGTTTTTCAAAGCGCTGTTGTTTCTGGGCGCGGGCAGTGTCATTCATTCGCTCAACGACGAGCAGGACATCCGCAAGATGGGCGGACTCATGCGAACCATGCCCATCACCTTCGGCACCTTTTTGATCGCATCGCTGGCGCTCACCGGGTTTCCGCTGACCGCCGGGTTCTACAGTAAGGAAGCCATCATCATGCATTCGTGGTTCGCCGAGGAATACGGCAACTGGTTTTTCTGGCTGATGGCGGTGGCGGCGACGGGTCTGACGGGTTTTTACACGTTCCGCCTGTTCTTCTACACGTTCCTTGGCAACCTGCGTTCTCCAAACGCGCACCCTCACGAGTCGCCTCTGGTGATGACGGGACCGCTGTTGATCCTGGCCGTGTTCTCTATCCTGGGCGGCGCCTTTGGCCATTCAGTCGATACGTTCCTCGCGCCGGTGTTTGGCGGCGCGGTGCCGGTGCATCACAAAAACATCGTGCTCGAAACGGTGCCGCTGGTGGTGGCGCTGATCGGTATCCTGGGGGCGGTGGGTCTGTTCATGACGGGAAGCGGCCAGTTGGGATTCCTGCAACAGGTGTTCGCTCCGGTACACGACCTGCTTTACAACAAGTATTATGTCGATGAGTTGTATGATCTTTTGATCGTCAAGCCGGTCAAGGCGACGGGCAAGTTTCTCGAGGAGCGGGCGGAGAAGTTCGGCATCGATTTCTCGGTCGATCAGGTGGGCGAACAGGTGCGCGAGGTGAGCCGCCAGATCAGCATCTGGCAGTCCGGTAACGTACGGCTCTATGCGCTCAACATGGTGGCGGGGATGATCACCGTCCTCCTGTTCGTGATTTTTCTGTAACGAAAGGGTATTGGAAACGTCATGCTGACTACGGTTCTACTGCTTCCGCTGGCGGCGGCCATCCTCATCCTGTTCATGGATGGGCAAAAAGTCGCGGCCATCCAGAGAACGGCGACCATTGCCGTTCTGCTGACGTTTCTTGGTTCGCTGGTCCTTTTGTTCGGTTACGACGCCTCCGACCCGGGCATGCAATACGTCAACTCCTTCCACTGGGTGCCGCTCCTCCACATTCAGTTCATGGTCGGGGTCGATGGCATCAGCCTGTGGATGGTGGTGCTGACGGCGTTTCTTTCCATCATGGCGGTACGCTTTTCCGCCGGGCAGACACAGAATCCGAAATACTACCTCGCGCTCATCCTCATCCTGGAAACGGGCATGCTGGGCGTGTTCGTCGCGCTCGATCTCATCCTGTTCTACGTGTTCTGGGAAGTGATGCTGATCCCGACGTACTTCCTCATCGGCCTGTGGGGCGAAGGACGCCGCGTGTACGCCACGACGAAATTCGTCATCTTCACGCTGGTGGGCAGTCTCCTTATGCTGATCGGCATGATCTGGATCACCGTCCTGCACTACACGGCAACGCATGAGTTGACGTTCAACATCCAGGAACTGGTGCACACTGCGGTGCCGCACGACCTGGAATGGATCCTGTTCCTGTTCTTCTTTCTGGCTTTCGCCATCAAGGTGCCGATCTTCCCGTTCCACAGTTGGTTGCCGCATGCCTACGTTTCGTGCCCGATCCCGGTGTTGATCCTGGTCACCGGCGCGATGTCGAAGACCGGCGCGTATGGACTCATCCGTTTCTGTCTGCCGCTGTTTCCGGATTTCATCCAGCAATGGGGCACGTGGATCGGTGCGGCCGCGGTGGGCGGCATCATTTACGGCGCGTGGATCGCCATCGCGCAGAAAGATCTCAAATCGCTGGTCGCATACTCCAGCATCAGCCACCTCGGTTTCGTTGCCCTCGGCATTTTTGCGGTCAACGGCAACGGCGTTGAAGGCAGTGTCCTGCAGATGGTGAACCACGGCATCATCGCCTCTGCCCTGTTCATCATTGTGGGTATCATCGAGCGCCGCCTCGGTACGCGCAACCTGGATGAATTCTCCGGCCTAAAAAAATCCATGCCCATCCTGTACGGCATGTTCATGCTGGTCACGCTGGCGGCTTTGGGCATGCCGGGGCTGAACGGCTTCGTCGGCGAATTCCTTATTCTGGTTGGCGTCTGGACTTCCGCCGTGCAGAAAGACATGGCCGTCCTGTTTGTTCTGGGCGCGGGGCTGACCATCGTGTTTGCGTCCATTTACATGCTTTTCATGTTTCAGGGATCGATGCAGGATAAAGGCAAAAATCTTCCACAGGGGTTGAAGGATGTCAACGAAACCGAAGCGGGTCTGCTCGTTCCGGCGTGCATCCTGATCCTGTTCATCGGTCTCTACCCCAAACCTTTCATCGACACCATGTCCGCCTCGGTGGACAAACTGCTTCAGATCGAGAAAACCGTGCATGTGCCGTCGCAGGGTGGCGGCGGACATTGATCTCCGGCCTTCCTGGCTGACGGAGCCCATCTCGCCATGAAACTGGGACAGCGCATCGTGGACGGCGTGTTTCAGGAACGGCCGAACCGGTATCTGGCGCAGGTGGTGGTCGATGGCAACACCGTTCCCGCCCATGTTCCCGATCCGGGCCGCTTGCCCGGCCTGATGATCCCCGGCCGCCGCGTGCGGCTTCTGTACAATCCCGGTCCGCAACGCAAAACCGATTACAGCCTGGTGCTGGTGCGGCACGGCCGCATCTGGGTTTCCGTCTATCCCGTGTTCGCCAACGCCTTGGTACGTGACGCGCTGGGAGCGGGATCGCTTGAAGTGCTCACCGGATACGACCGTTTCGACGCCGAGGTGAAACACGGCAAAAGCCGGTTTGACTTTCGTCTTCGGTTTGGCGGGCAGGACTGCTACGTCGAGGTGAAGTCGGTCAGTTGCGTGGAGAAGACGGTGGGAAAGTTTCCGGATGCGCCGACGGAACGCGGCAGGCGGCACATTGAGGAATTGATCGAATTAAAGAAAAAGGGAAACCGCGCGGCGGTGCTGTTCGTATCACAACGTTCGGACACACGGACCATTACCAGCTACGATGACATCGATCCCGCCTTCGGTGAAATCTTGAGGCAGGCGCGGGATGCGGGAGTCGAACTGTACGGCTACAACTGCCGCGTCACCGCCTCATCCGTTTCCCTGAACCGCCCGTTAAATGTGGTTCTGTAAGAACGGTTACTTGATGAAAGGGTCGAGGTTGGGCACCAGCACCCAGCGGCCGTTCTGCAACAGCCATTCCTGATCGTACACCACCGTGCGTACCCGGTTGCTGGGCTTGGTTGACACTTCATAGCGCATGGTGATCACCGCTTTATTGAACGGCGGCTGTTCCGCCTGCAGGACCTGTTCGGTGATTGGCACCAGTTCGTCATCCTTGTACAGCGCCTGATTGATGCGCTGGCTCTGGCCGAAGATCACGCGGTCCTTGACCTGCGCGTATTGCATCAGGTAAGAAGATTTCAGATCATCCCGCACATAGGCGACACCGCCGTCCGGATGGCGGCTTTCAAAGTAATTGTTGTACGCGCGGGTGGTGATTTCCAGATCTTCCAATCGCTCCTGCGGTATGGTAGCGCAGGCCTGCAAGGCTGACAGGGCAAGAAATAGACAGAGACCGGAAACGAGTTGAAAGGCGGGGTTGCGGCGTATCATGTTGGAACCTCGTGTGGTAAGATTGATGAACCCGGATTGCGCTAACAAATAACCTTTTGAATTATATAGGGTTATTTTAATTCGCGCAAGCCCCTCTTTGCGAAAGGCAATCTTCTTGGCAAAATCCCCGAAGTCATCGAAATCGCCGGGCCCCCATCGCGAGCACAGGCGGGGTGGATCTGTGCACCGTGGGTCCGGTCGCGCTCCAGCACGGAGCGGCGGCAAACCCGGCACGGCGCTGTGGGACCAGGCCGCGCGCTGGTACGATTCACTCGTCGGCTTCAAGGGCAGTGAATATCAGCAGAACATCATCCTGCCCGGCACTGAACGCCTGCTCGATCTGAAAAAGGGCAGGGAGGTTCTGGATCTCGCCTGCGGGCAGGGGGTGCTGTCGCGCCACCTCGCGCAGAAGGGATTGCAGGTGACGGGGCTCGACGTGTCGGCCGAGTTGATCCGCTTTGCCGGAAGGCGGAGCGGCAGGGGGGTGCGCTTTGTGTGCGCGGACGCGGCCGACCCCAAGGCGCTCCAGGACAAAACGTTCGATGCCGTTGCCTGCCTGCTCGCCATTCAGAACATCGAGCACCTGCAACCGGTGTTCGAAAACGTGCGGCGGTGGTTGAAACCGCAGGGACGTTTTGTGATGGTGACGACGCATCCCTGTTTCCGCATTCCCCGGCAGACGCACTGGGGCTGGGACGAGGAAAAGAAAATCCAGTACCGCCGGGTCGATCTGTACCTGTCGCCGAACACCATTCCGATCCTCACGCCGCCGATGGCACGGTCGCACGTGTACACGATGACGTATCACCGGTCTCTGCAGGATTATTTTGCGGCGCTCAACGCGGCGGAATTGCAGGTGGACCTGCTGGAAGAATGGCCCTCGCACAAGACCAGCGAGCCGGGCAAGCGCGCCAAGGCGGAAAACCGGGCGCGTCAGGAAATTCCGCTGTTTCTCGCTCTGCGAGCGGTGCGGGCGAAGGAGTGATGAGGGCGAGTTGTGCGTGGCCTTCTACGCACGGCGATGAATCCCAAACCGGAACCTGAAAACATTTCGTTATGCGGCGTAATAGAAGTTACACATACGAATTGATGGATGGCCGTGAACTGCTTTCGCGGGTGAGGCAGGCTTTGAAGGAAGAGCCCGGTTACTGGCAGACCGTCATCGAGTGCCTGCCTTCCGGCGTGGTCGAGTACAAACCCATCCGCAACAACCCCATGCGCGCGGGCTACACCTACCAGTACAGACAGGCCGGATTGAACCTCACGCTGTACTTTCCCGAAAAACAGTTCGAGCGGTTGCTGGACGATTTGGTTGAGGACAAGGTGATGGAGTTGAAGCAGGTCATCCAGAACGTGATCCCCGACCGCTCCGGCTACATCATCAACGAGTTCAAGATCAAGGGCGTCCTCGACGATCCCGGGCACGGCGCATCCTGACCCTTCCCTCAGCCTCCGTTGTTCTCTCCCGATTCCGGCAGGCGCCAGTCCAGTGGGCGGTCTTCCTCAATGGCGCGGCGGATGTCCGCCATCCATTTCTGAAAGAACGCGGTGTTGTGCAGTGAGTTGAGCCGCATGGCGAAGATTTCGTCGGCCATGTAGAGATGCCGCAGGTACGCGCGCGAGTAATGCTTGCAGGTGTAGCAGGCGCATGCGGGATCGAGCGGCCGGTCGCTGTCGCGATGGCGCGCATTGCGGATGTTGATCTTGCCCTCGCTCGTGTAGAGCGTGCCGTTGCGTGCGTTCCTGGTGGGCAGGACGCAGTCGAACATGTCGATGCCCATCTTCACGCACTGGATCAGATCGTCCGGAGTGCCGACACCCATCAGGTAACGCGGTGCGGCCTCCGGCAACAGCGGCGCGGTGTGGTCGGCCAACTCCAGCATCAGGTTTTTTTCCTCGCCCACGCTGAGCCCGCCGATGGCGTATCCCTTGAAGTCGAGGTCGATGATCTGCCGCGCGCTTTCGTTTCTCAGGTTTTTGAACATGCCGCCCTGCACGATGCCGAACAGCGTCTGCCCTTTGCGCGTGTGCGCTTCCCGGCAACGCCTGGCCCAGCGCGTGGACAGCTCCAGCGACTTCAAGGTTTGCGCCTCATCGGCATCGGGCGGCGTCGGTTCGTCGAAGGTCATGATGATATCCGCGCCCAGGGCCTGCTGGATTTCGATGGCGAGCTCCGGCGACAGCAGGTGTTGGGACCCGTCGAGGTGCGAGCGGAAGGTGACGCCGTCCTCGGTGATCTTGGCGAGGTCGTTCAGGCTGAACACCTGGTAACCGCCGCTGTCGGTGAGGATCGGCCGGTCCCAGTTCATGAACCGGTGCAGGCCGCCCAGTTGTTCGATCAGTTTGTGCCCCGGCCTGAGGTACAGGTGGTACGTGTTGCCAAGAATGATTTCAGCGCCGCAGTCTGTCAAGTCTTCCGGAGACAGCGCCTTCACGGTGGCCTGGGTGCCGACGGGCATGAACGCGGGTGTCCGGATGCGGCCGTGCAATGTGGTGATGGCGCCAAGCCGCGCCCGCGAGTGGGCGTGCCGTTTCTGGATTTCGAATTCAAACACGGGAGGGAGGGTCGTCTTTCCGTTGAGAGGCGGTTTGCATTTGTTGCTTGCTGTTATCCGATAGCGTGACAGTGAGCTGGGTGAACGGAATACGCAGTCGGTTTTCGTTGCAGATGCGGACCAGCGCCGTCTGAATTTCCCGTTTGAGTTCATCGTACCATTCCGCGCACCGGCCGTCCACGTGAACCACGACGCGAAGATTGAGAGAACTGCTTCCCGCCTCGTCGAAGGTGATCTCCAGATGCGTGAAGTCCGGTTCGCCCTCCTGAAAATGGTTTTTCAGGTGTTCGCGCAGTCCCTTGCTGAACAGACCTGGAATCTCGTCGCACACCCGCGGCTGGGTTTCGTAATCGAGACCGAAAACGATATCGTAGCGGAACCCACGCGAGATGTTCTTCGGCGTTTTCGACAGAAAATCCGTCGTCGTGTAAAAATGCTCGGTGCCACCCTTGAGTTCGAGCACCACCTGTTCCATGGTCTGGTGCTGCACCCGACCGTAGGTGCCGTCGGCGAGGATCACCCAGTCGCCGACCTCGGTGGGGAACCAGGGTTCATCTTCCACCACAGGCCGTGAATGTTGCCCGACCAGTTCACCCACGGGAAGCAGGACACTGCCCGCTTCCAGGCTCGGGTTTTTGAGCGCGGCCTGCAGGCCGATGCCTTCCACATACCACGGCACGCCTTTCCAGATGAGGCGTTCGTTTTCCTTGACCGTGCCCAGGTTGAGGGCGAGGCGCATCTCCTGAAACAGGCGCGGGATGAATTGCCGCGACGCCCACGCCACCGCGAGAAGAAACAGAATGACGATGCTGAGCAACAGCCAGTCGTTCAACAGGTACAGCGACACGAGGCTGGAGATGATGCACAGCACCAGCACCAGGCCGGTGTAGGCCGTCATCAGTACTTTCTGCATCCACGGCTCGAACGAAAACAGGCTTTTTTCACCGACGATGAACAGCCGCAGTTTGATGAGCAGGTACCAGATGGCGATGAAGATGCCCGCCGAGATGAGCAGGTTCAGGCCGCGGTGTTTGAAAAAGTTTTTGATGGACCGTGTGGCGGTGTCGATAAACGGTTCGCTGTTTGCGAGTTCTTTTTTCAAGGCGCGGCGGGCTTCGTGCAGTTTCAGGCGGATCAACTCCGGGTTGTATTTGTCTTTCAGGTTTTCCAGGCGCATCAGGAACTGCTGTTCCTGCTCGTCCAACGGCTCTCTTTCCTGCCGGGCCGTGCTCAACAAAGCCTCGATATTTTTCCGTCCCTCTTCATAATTGCGCAATTGCGCGCCCAGAAGTTCTATTCGTGTTTTCAGATTTTCGATTCGGCGCGGCTTTTCCGTCAGGTCGCTGGTTGCTTCGAGAAGCGGCATGATGAGCGATTCCAGCTTCTGGCTCCAGTCCGATTTTTTCGGGTCGCCTTCGAACAACTGGTCGGCGCTCAGTTGGGTGGCCAGCGATTCGAAATTGCGTTGCAGTCCGTCGATCTGCGACAGCAACTCCTCCCGCTTCTTGTTGACGGAAGGCGTGGCCGGCATGTCGTTGAGCGCTTTGAGGCGGGACTGTACCTGTGTGATCTGCTTGGACAGCAGGAACAGCATCTTTTGCACGTTTTGACGGGGCGGGGCATCGCCGGAGGGGGCTTCCCCGCTTTGCGCTGGAGCGGGAACGGGAAAGGCGAGGGCGGCAAGCAACAACGCGATCAAAAACACGGCCCGTAGAAAATGAGGATGGCGGGCAAAATGCAGGCAATGGTTTTGGGGCATTGTGGAACGTCCTCCACAATCGGTTTGGCGGCCGCTCAGGGCTCCAGCCGCGACAGGCTCTCCGAAAGCGTTCGGATAACGGTGTCGATTTCTTTTCGCGTGATGATCAGGGGTGGCAGGAACCGGAGCGTCGAGTTCTGCACACAGTTAATCAGAATTCCCTTTTCCATGCAATTGTTGAGCACGGGCAGGCCGGGGACTTTCAGTTCCATGGCCAGCATCATGCCCAGCCCCCGCACTTCCTTGACCACCGGGTGCTTGCGGGCCAGCGCATGCAGTTGTTTGGCGAAGTAGTCACCCGCCTCCCGCACGGTTTTAAGAAAACTTTTCTGCGCCACAACGTCCAGCGCCGCCTGCGCCGCGGCGCAGGCCAGCGGATTGCCGCCGAAGGTTGCCGCGTGCGTGCCGGGCACGAACGATTTCATCACTGCATCGGTGGCCATCATGGCGCCGATGGCCATGCCTCCGCCCAGCGCCTTGGCGAGGGTGATGACGTCCGGTTTCACGCCGAACCGCTCGTAGGCAAACAGGGAGCCGGTCCGGCCGAATCCCGTCTGCACCTCGTCGAACATCAACAGCAGTCCGTTGTCCCGGCAGAGCTGTTGCAGGTCCTTCATAAACTGTTTGTCCGGCACGTTCACGCCGCCTTCGCCTTGCACCGGTTCGATGAGCACCGCGCAGGTTTTGGGGGAGACCGTTTTGGCCACGGCGTCGATGTCGTTGAAGCGCACGTATTTGAAACCGGAAAGCAGGGGTTTGAATCCGGCATGAAACTTTTTCTGCGCGGTGGCGCTTAAGGAACCCAGCGTGCGTCCGTGAAACGAGTTGGTGAACGTGAGAATCTCGTACCGGTTGTTGTATCCCTGGTCGGCGGAATGTTTGCGCGCGAGCTTGATGGCCGCTTCGTTGGCCTCGGTGCCGCTGTTGCAGAAAAACACCTTGTCGGCGAAACTGAGGCGGGTGAGGCTCTTTGCAAGCCGGGACTGCGGCTCGATGTGATACAGGTTGGAGACGTGGATCAACGCGCCCGCCTGCTTGCGGATGGCCTTGACGACTTCCGGGTGGCAATGGCCGAGGTTGTCCACGGCAAGGCCGGTGACGCAGTCGAGGTACTTCTTCCCATCGGCGTCCCACACGTAGCATCCCTTGCCCCGGACGAGGGCGAGAGGGAGCCGTCCGTAAGTGCGGGCGACGTGTTTGTCGGTGAGCTTGATGATGTCCGCGGTCTTTTTCATGGTCACGGTTCGCGTTGGGTGAACGGGTCGCCGGAGGGGGAAATTCCCTGCTTAACGAGCGCACATTTAACATATAGTATTTTGGGCTAATTTTAAAAGCATTTTTGGGAGCCAGGCTGTGGTCTGGATACGGAAACTATTCGACGTTCTGTTCCCGCGACCGTGCATCGGTTGCGACGGAGATCGCAACGGCGGCGGCGAATTTCTTTGCGAGCTGTGCCGGGATCATGTCCCCTTCATTCTGCCACCCTTTTGCGCTACCTGCGGCTGTCCTGGGGAGATGGAATACGAATACCCGACTAAGGATTTCGAGTGCGGGCTTTGCCGGAAGAACACGTATCGCTTCGACCGCGCGCGGTCGCTGGGCGTGTATGCGTCCGTCCTCAAGGAACTGGTGCACTTTTTCAAATACCAGCGCCATCCCGGCGCCATCCGTGAGATTGCTCCATTGCTGGAGCAGTACCTAAGGGAACACAACGAAACCCATGCCGGGTTGGAGGTGGTGTGGGTGCCGTTGCATCCGGACAAACTGAAGGAGCGGGGGTTCGATCAATCCTATGTGCTGGCCGACCGCCTGGCGCGGCTGTGTGGCTTGCCGCTTGTGGAAGGCGCTCTACGCCGGGTGCGCGACACCCCGCCGCAGGCGAGGAAAACCCGCGCCGAGCGTATGGAAAACGTGAAGGGGGCGTTCGAGGTGGTCCGGCCGGAGTGGGTATCCGGACGCCGCCTGCTGGTGGTGGACGATGTGCTCACCACCGGGGCGACGATGAATGAGGTGGCGAAGGTGCTGAAGCGGGCCGGCGCGGACCGGGTGGAGGCGTTCACCCTGGCCCGCGCCTGACTTCAGCGCAGTGGTATGGTCACCAGATACCAGCTCAGGATACTGGCCACATAACCCACGGCGATGGTCCAGGACCATTTCAGGTGGCTCATGAACGTGTAGTGCTTCCGGTCCACGCCCATGACGGCCACACCCGCGGCGGACCCGATCGACAGCAGACTGCCACCGACGCCCGCGGTGAGGGTGATCAACAGCCACTGGTCCAGTCCCATGTTCGGGTCCATTTTGAGCACGGCGAACATGACGGGGATGTTGTCCACGATGGCGGAAAGGATGCCGACGATGATGTTGGACCAGGTGGGACCGATGGTCTCGTACATGTTCTTGCTCACCAGGGCAAGGTAGCCGATGTACTGAAGCGCGCCCACCGCCGTCAGCACCCCGAAGAAAAACAGCAGGGTGTCGAATTCCACCGTGGCGATTTTATTGAAGATGTCGAAATGCTTCGGCTCGCCCTTATGGATCTCGCCGTAGAGGCCGGTTTCATATTCCTTCTTGTCCGGCCGGATCTTCAGCCAGTAACCGTAAATCATCAGCACGCCCAGACCGAACATCATGCCGAGGTACGGCGGCAGGTGCAGGAAGTGGTGAAAGCTGACGGCGGTGGCAATGGTCATGATGCCCAGGGCGATGACCACCTTTCCACCCTGCTTGATGGGAATGCGTTCCTTGGCAACTTCCGGGAATTTTTTGGGCAGGAACGGAAACATGCACAGAGCCGGGATGATCCAGTTCACGAACGAGGGAATGATCAGGTAAATGAATTCTCCCGTTTCCACTTTGTGCGATGTCCAGACCATGAGCGTGGTGATGTCGCCGAACGGACTGTAAGCGCCGCCCGCGTTGGCCGCGACCACAATGTTGATGAAGGACAACGTGATGAAGCGTCCGTTGCCCTGGCTGACGGCCAAAGCGACGGTGGACATGAGCAGAGCGCTGGTCAGGTTGTCGGCGAGCGGTGACAGGAAAAACGTAATGAGTCCCGTTGCCCAGAACAACTTGCGGAACCCCAGGTTCTTGCTCAACAGCCAGGACCGCAGGGAATTAAAGACGTTGCGCTCCGCAAGGGTATTGATGTAGGTCATGGCGGAGAGGAGAAAGAAAAACAATTCCCCGATTTCCGCGATGAGTTCTTTTATGTAGTGGTGTGCGGCGTCGCCGTCCATACCATTGGAAGCCTGGTACACACCGATGATGAACCACATGAAACAGCCGGCGATGATCACCGGTTTGGATTTGCGCAAATGAAGCTTTTCTTCCAGCACCACGAGCGAATAACCGACCACAAATGAAATGAGACAAATGTAACCCGCCCAGGTGGTAGTCAATTGGTGCATCGACGGCTCCTAAGTTTAATCCGGGGGTTTGGCGCTGAACGGAAGGGATCAGACGTTTTTAGACCGGAACTGAGAGTTAAGGGGAAAAAAGAACATTGAGTCAGACTCTAATTCTAAAGGAAGTGCAATTGTAATCAAACCCAATGGAACGCAACACCCCCAATTTTATTAAGTTGAAAGCGAATTTATTTGTTTTTCTTGTCCAATTCATTCGAATTCATATTAGCGATTCGTGAATGAGGAAAGCGCGGGTCGAAGGAGCCGTGGGTTCGTCCCGGCTCAATCCAACAAGGAGCCATCCTGATGCCATGCAGGAGTTGCGCCGGGTCGGGGCACCTGCGATAAATGAGGCCGGGCAGGCATTTGAAAATGGGAAGGAATCCCAGGTCGGATACGGAGGAAAGGAACTTTCCGCACCCCCGACCCGGCGTGGGACTATGCGAAGAATTGGTTATTTTTCAATTGGTTTTGTGCTAGGGCCGGAATGGATTAAAGGTTGACTGTGGTTGAAAGTGTGTTACCATCTTGTTTTGTGAAAATAGTGGATAAGTGTTTCTCCCGCAAATTTAATAAGATAAGGGAATAAGGAAGCGTTGCCCGCCGAGGATTATTTAGCCGAATGTAAGGAATATATCGACGAGGCGATTCCCCTGTTCCTTCCGGAGCCCGACACCTATCCGGTAAGCATCCATGAGTCGATGCACTACAGCTTGTCCGCTGGGGGGAAACGGCTGAGGCCTACCTTATTGATTGCCGCCGCGGAAGCAGTGGGTGGCAACCGCAGGGATGTGTTGCCATTTGCAGTAGCCGCCGAATTCCTCCACACGTACACGCTGATTCACGATGACCTGCCCGCGCTGGACAATGACAGCTTGCGGAGGGGTAAGCCGACCAATCACAAGGTGTTTGGAGAGGCCATCGCCATTCTGGCGGGCGACGCGTTGCTCACCCAGGCGTTTGTTTTGATGACCAACGCCTTTTTGATGGAGGCCATCCCGCACGAGAGCATCCTTCGCGCATCTCATGAAATGGCTCAAGCACTCAGTTCCACCGGGGTCATTGGCGGGCAGGTGGTGGACCTGGAGTCGGAAGGGAAGCCCATCGAGGCTTCCACACTGGAATACATTCATATCTACAAGACAGGTTTCTTTTTTAAATCATGCGTCCGGGTGGGCGCCATCCTGGGCCGCGCGGACGCGCAACAACTTGGGGCCATTTCCCGTTTCGGGGCACATATTGGTTTGGCCTTTCAAATCATAGATGATATCCTCGATATCGTTGGCGATAAGGCTAAAATCGGCAAGGATGTCGGGAGCGACATCAGTAAAAACAAGGCGACGTATCCGGCGTTGTTCGGCTTGGAAGAGTCCAGAAAGAAAGCCGACCGTCTGGTTGAGGAGGCCATCCTCTGCTTGGAGGGTTTTGATGAGCGCGCCAATCCTCTTCGTGAAATCGCCCTCTTTTTTGTTCAACGGACTTTTTAAATAAAACCAGTGGAATCGTTATGAGCAAATTCTTGCATAAAATCAACAGTCCCCAGGACCTGAAATCGGTGGACCGGGAGAACCTGCCGGACCTTGCGGCGGAGATCCGCGATGCTCTGCTGAATACCATCTCTAAAACAGGTGGGCACCTGGGATCGAACATGGGCGTGGTGGAGTTGACCATCGCCATGCACTACGTTTATGAAAGTCCGAAGGACATGTTCATTTGGGACGTGGGACACCAGACCTACGTGCACAAACTGTTGACCGGCCGCCGCGAACGATTCCATACGCTCCGCCAGTATGACGGCCTGAGCGGGTTCACCAAGCGCGAGGAAAACGAGCACGATCACTGGAACTGCGGGCATGGCGGCACCTCCATCTCCGCGGCGGTGGCATTTGCCAAGGCGCGCGACCTGAAGAAAGAAGATTACAGCGTGCTCGCGGTCATCGGAGACGGTTCCATGACGGCGGGCATGGCGTTTGAAGGCCTCAACCACACCGGGCATTTGCAGACAGACATGGTGGTCGTGTTGAACGACAATGAGATGTCCATCTCCACCAACGTCGGCGGCATGTCCGCGCACCTGAGCCAGATCATGACCGGACAGGTGATGACCAAGATCAAGCGCGAGATCGATCAGCTTCTGCTCGCCATTCCGGGCATCGGCAAGGACATTTCCCGCTACGCGCACAAGATCGACGAAGCCATCAAGGGCGTGTTCATTCCCGGAAGGTTGTTCGAGGACTTGGGCTTCCGTTACATCGGCCCGGTGGATGGTCACAATACGGATGCGCTGATCGATACCTTCGAATCCATCAAGGGGCTCAAGGGGCCGACTTTGGTGCATGTCATCACCCGCAAGGGCAAAGGCTACAAGGTGGCGGAGGAGAAAGCCGATGTGTGGCACGGCGCGTCGCCGTTCGACATCGAAACCGGCGTTTTTCACAAGAAGGCGTCGAACCCGAATTACACCTCTATCTTCGCGCAGGCGCTCATCGACCTGGCCAAGGAAGACGAGAGCATCATAGGCATCACTGCCGCCATGCCGGACGGCACGGGCATCAGCAAATTCGGCAAGGAATTCCCGGAACGAACCTTCGACGTGGGCATGGCCGAACAGCACGCAGTGGATTTCGCCGGCGCTCTGGCGCTCAAGGGACTGCGTCCCGTTGCGGCGATCTACTCCACGTTCCTGCAACGCGCTTACGACCAGGTGGTGCACGACGTGTGTCTGATGAACATTCCGGTTGTGTTTGCCATGGATCGTGCGGGCATCGTCGGCGAAGATGGTGCGACGCACCAGGGTTTGTACGACATCGCGTACCTGCGCACCCTGCCGAACATGGTCATCATGGCGCCGAAGGATGAAAACGAAATGCGGCATATGTTGAAAACCGCCATTTACCACAACGGCCCCGCCGCACTGCGCTATCCGCGCGGTGCCGGTCTGGGTGTGGAACTCGACCCGGAAATGAAGGAACTGGAGATCGGCAAGGGCGAGGTGGTGAAAGACGGCACGGACATCGCGCTTGTGGCCTACGGCCATATGGTGCGTCCTGCGGAAAATGTGGCGGAGAAACTCGAAGAGCAGGGCCTCAGTGTTGCGGTCATCAACGCTCGCTTCGTCAAGCCGCTCGACGAAGATCTGGTGCTTCGCTACGCCCGCGGCACGAAGTGCATGGTGACATTGGAAGAACATTCCGTGCAGGGTGGGTTCGGTTCCGCCGTACTGGAAGCGCTCCACAAAGAACCGGCCGAGCGTCCATACCAAGTGAAGTGCATCGGCGTCGCCGACATCGTGGTCGAGCACGGCGCACCGGCTCTGGTTCGCCGGGACCTTAAAATCGACGAAGACGGACTTTTCGAAACCATCTCCCAGTTCTACGACCAGGTTATGGAAGTGTCCCTGATTTCCGGCATGAATCTCCAGAATAACGGGAGCAAGCACAATCACCCGTCGAATGGCACCAAAGAAACCGTATCCAAACCCACTCTCAGGACGGCTTGAACAGGCCGGGCATCTTGTAAATGGATAGATGTTCCCAGATCACACGCAAAACCAGCGAAACTGAAATTGAAGTCAGCCTGGTCATTGACGGAAGCGGGCAAAGCGAAATCCAAACTCCGATTCCGTTTCTCGATCACATGCTGGCACAATTGAGCCGCCACGGTTATTTCGACCTGCAAGTCAAAGCCCAGGGAGATATTGAAATCGATTTCCACCACACGGTGGAGGATGTCGGCATCACCCTCGGACAGGCGTTCGACAAGGCGCTGGGCGACAAAAAGGGCATCCGCCGTTTTGCCAGCACCAGCGTCCCGCTCAACGAGGCTCTGGCCGAATGCGTGGTGGATATCAGCGGCCGTTCGTTTTTCGTTTTCAACATCGACCTGCCTAAGACCAAGCTCGGCCAGTTCGATGTGGAACTGGTGCCGGAATTTTTTCAGGCGTTTTCCGCCAACAGCGGCATCACCCTGCACCTCAACTCACCGTATTGGAGCAACCTGCATCACATCGTGGAAGCGTCCTTCAAGGCATTTGCGCGGGCGCTCGACCAGGCGTGCGCGCTGGACCCGCGGTCAAATGCGATTCCCTCCACCAAGGGCAAATTGTAAATGATCGCCATCATCGACTACGGGATGGGCAACCTGCGGTCGGTGCACAAAGCCTTCGAGGCGGTAGGCGCGGAAGCCTGCGTCACCCGCGACCCCCAAGTCATTGCAGACGCCCCATCCGTCGTGCTTCCCGGTGTCGGGGCGTTCAAGGACTGCATGGCCAACCTCGATGAATACGGCCTGATCGATCCCGTCCACAAAGCCATCCGGAGCGGCAAACCGTTTCTCGGCATCTGCCTCGGCCTGCAACTTCTATTCGAGCAGAGCGTGGAGTTCGGCACCGTGCCGGGGTTGGGCGTTCTGCCGGGCAAGGTGATCCGTTTTGAGTTTGACGATGGCTCCGATTTCAAGGTGCCGCACATGGGGTGGAATACGGTGAACATTAAAAAAGAGTCGCCGCTGTTCGACGACGTCGATCCCCATCCTTATTTTTACTTCGTGCACTCGTATTACGTGCAACCGGACAATCCCGACACCGTGGTCACCACCACCGAGTATGGACGCGAGTTCGTCTCCGGCATCGAGCACGAAAACATCCACGCCTTCCAGTTCCATCCCGAAAAGAGCCAGAAGACCGGCTTGAAGCTGCTGGAGAAGTTCGCCCGGCTGAACTGAGCTTCCATGTTCCGGACCGACTACGCGCGCGGTGTGTTGTTCGCACTGACCACCGCCGTGCTGTGGGGCCTCTTGCCGGTGGCCATGCAGATCGCGCTTGCCGATTTTTCTCCCGGCTCCATCGTCTGGTTCCGCTTCACGTTTGCGTTCTTCGCGTTGTGGCTGTTCTTGCGCGTAAAAGGACGCCCGCCGGAGCGGATCTTCCGGAAGCCGCCACTGTTCAGCCTCCTCGCCGGGTTGTGCCTGTCGGGAAACTATTATTATTTCCTGCGTGGCATCAGCGCCAGTTCCCCGTCCAATGCGGCAATACTGATCCAGACCGCTCCGGTTCTCGTCGTGTTGATCGGAGTTGCTGTTTTCAGGGAACGGTTCTCCCGTCCGCAAGCGGGTGGACTGGCCATCGCGGCTATTGGCTTCTTCCTGTTCTTCCGCGACCAGCATGCCCACGCGTTGGACGTGAACCTCTATAACACCGCCAATGGATATGTGCTGATCGCCGGGGTGTTGTGGGCGGCGTACATGACGTTTCAGAAATCGCTGGCGCCAGACCACGAAGCCCAGCAGTTGAACCTGCTGGTTTATGGCGTCGCATCGCTGGTTTTATTGAGTGCGGTGAGTTGGAACGATTACCCGAAAGCGGAGTGGGGGGCGTGGGCACTCATGCTGTTTCTCGGTATGAACACCCTGCTGGCGTACGGGTTTCTGGCGGAAGCCATCAAACACATCCCGTTGTGGCTGATCAGCGTGATCGTCACGCTCAATCCCTTCATCACGCTGGTGGTGATGAAACTGCTGCCGCTGGTCTTGCCGGGAGTGGTGGAGCCGGAACGGATCGGGGCGCTGGGTTACCTGGGAGCGGCGACGGCGATCGGCGGGGTGGTCCTGGTCATCCGGAAGAGATGAGTGAGGGGAGAGCGCCGCCCGCGGCGGAGAGCAGGACTGCGGACTCAGCTCTTGAAATCGCCTTTCATGGCCTTGCGGATTTCTCGGTCGGATTCGCGCTTCTTGATGGACTCCCGTTTGTCGTGCTGTTTTTTGCCCTTGGCGATGGCCAGCTCGACCTTGGCGATGCCGTTTTTGAAATAGATCTTGAGCGGGATCAGGCTGTATCCCTTTTCGTTGCTCGCGCCGATGAGGCGGTTGATCTCCTTGCGGTGCAAAAGCAGTTTGCGTTTGCGCATGGGATCGTGGTTGAACTGCGTTGCGGGAGTGTACGGGCTGATGTGGCAGTGGTGCAGGTACACCTCGTTCCGCTCCACCCAGGCGTAGCTGTCCACCAAGTTGGCGCGCCCGTCCCGCAGGGACTTCACCTCCGTCCCCATCAGGGCGATGCCCGCCTCCATCGTGTCCTCGATGAAATAATCGTGGCGGGCTTTCTTGTTTTGACAGACAATCTTGATATCCGACATGATAGAAACCGTTATTCGGCTTGGGTGACGCGCACTGGAGTGCCGACCGTCACCTTCAGCTTTTGGGCGGCGTTGCCTTCCCGGTGGAAAATTTCCAGTGCATTCCAACTGTTGATGATGATGCCCACCGCATCTTCCGGCGCTTCCGAGTAACTGGAGACGGGCCCCTGCAATGTGCGGCGGCCGATTTGTACCTCCAGGCTCTCCGGGCGTTCGAACACGCCTTCCAGCAGGCCCGCGTCGATGTTGGTCATCAGGTTGCCGAAGTGATCGACGTAAATAACCTGTCCCGCGATGCTGGTTCCGTCGAACTTGGGCAAAGGCAGATCCAGCATCACCGGATCGGCAATCTTTCGCCCGAATGCGCGCAGGGTTTTTCCCCGCGCCAACCATGCGGACACGGGGGAAAAAATGTCTCGCCCGTGAAACGTGGTCGAGATGTCTTTTAAAAAATATTTCTCCGTGGTCAGCTCGTAGCAGTTGGCCTGCGAGTCGATCACGGAAGTGAACACGCCGTTGTCGGGGCCGACGAACCAGTAGCCGTAGCTCCGGATACCAATGGGGCGGCGCACGCCGCCGACACCAGGGTCCACCACCACCACATGCACCGTCCCTTTCGGGAAATAAGGGTACGCCGTTTTCACCACCAGCGCCGCCTGTAAAATATTCTGCGGCTGGATCTGATGTGTGAGGTCGACAAGCTGTACATCGGGCGCGATGTTGAGGATCACACCCTTCATGATGCCGACGTACGGATCATTCAGGCCGAAATCTGTGGTGAGCGTGATTACAGGACGCATCCCGAAACCTGTTGGCCGGATGCGTCTTTGATGCGGACCGGCACGATCCGGTTCATCAAGGCATCGCCGCCGTTCAGCAAAACCGGGATGAAATGTTCGGAATGACCCCGCAGGCGGCCGGTCGCCGGGTCGCGGCTGGTTTCGACCAGCACGTTGGCGGTCCCCCCTTCCAGCGACTGGCGGAAAGCGAGGGCCTTGTCGCGTCCCAGTTCGGTGAGCCTGCGGTTGCGTTCTTTTTTCTCCGCCTTGGGCACATCGTTTTTCATGGCGAATGCCGTCGTTCCCTTGCGCGGCGAGTAGGTGAACACGTGCAGGTAGCTGAAGGGCAGGTCCCGCACCAATTTGTACGTGTTTTCAAACATGGCCTGCGTCTCGCCGGGAAATCCCACGATGATGTCGGCGCCCAGCCCGAGGTTTGGCATGCGCGCCGCCGCGCGTTCCACCACGTCGCGGTAGTGCGCCGAGTTGTAATTGCGCTTCATGGCGGCCAGCACCGTGTCGTCGCCGCTTTGCAGTGGAATGTGAAAGTGCGGGCAGATGTTGCTGCGCTCCGCCATCAGGTCGATCAGCCGGTCGTCGATCTCCATGGGATTGATACTGCTGATGCGCAGGCGGAAATCGCCGGGCAGGTCCGCGATCTCCTCCACCAGGGACGAAAACGTCTCCGGCGTTTCCTTGTCCATGCCATAGGTGCCGAGGTTGATGCCCGTCAGCGTGATTTCCTTGAATCCCGCGTCGATCGAACAGCGTACGTTGTTCAGAATGTTTTCGCGGTCGTCGCTGATGGAGCGGCCACGCGCCCGCGCCACGGTGCAGAACGTGCACGCCTCGTCGCATCCGGTCTGCACCTTGATGAAGGCCTTCGATTTGCCGCCGAATTCCGTCACCGGAATGGTCTTGAAATCCCAGCTTTTGGTGATGTCCGTCATCACCACGTCGGGGTCACCGAATTCGTCTTCGCTTTGCAGGTGGTCCAGCCGCTTGCGGATGGCCTCGGCGATGTCCAGCTTGTTGGCGTTGCCCAGCAGGACGTCCAGCCCGGCGATCTGGCCGGCTTCTTTCGGATTGTTCTGCGCATAGCATCCGGTGAAGACGACCATCGCGTCCTCATTGATGGAGAGCGAGCGCTTCACCGCCTGCCGGGAGGAGGCATCGCTTTTGGCCGTGACCGTACAGGAGTTGACGATGTAGATGTCCGCTGGATCGTCCGGTTCGACGATGGTGAACCCTTCATTTTCCAGAAGGGTTTGCATTTCCGCGGTGTCGTTCTGGTTGGTCCGGCAACCGAGTGTGTTGAAGGCGACTTTCATGATTTTCAGGAGTTTCGGCATTGATGTTGAAAATTCATATTAAACGAGGCAATTATACCGAATCAACCGATAAATCCCCGTCCCACCAGTGCTACGGGCTTTTCAGTTGACCGCCTTGGGGGAGTTTGCTAGCATGCCGTCATCTTATCCCATCCTTTTGCATTTGCCGAATACCTCTTTGCGCCGGGTCGCTTTCTATGGATAGAACTTCCAAAGATATTCGCACCTTTTTGGAAAAATGGCTCCATAAGAGCGTCAAACAGTACGTTGCCAAAATGGATGGCAATGAAAAAGGCGACCTGTACGACCTGTTGGTCCTGGGATTGGAAAAACCCCTTCTTGAAATTGTTCTGGAAGAAACCAACGGCAACCAGACCAAGGCGGCCAATATCCTGGGCATCAACCGCAACACCCTCCGCAAAAAAATCCAAGATCATGGCATTCAATGCAAGGTAAAGGTTTAGCCGCAGTCGTTCTGGCGGCGGGGAAGGGAACGCGGATGCACTCCGACCTGCCGAAGGTCCTGCATCCGCTGGGTGGCCGTCCGCTGCTCCTCCACGTCTTGGATGGACTGTGCCCGTTGGCTCCGGAACGCGTAGCGGTCGTGGTCGGATACCAGTCCGATCGCGTGCGCCAGGCCGTGCCGGACGGATCGGTGGAGTTTGTCGAACAGACCGAGCAGTTGGGTACGGGCCACGCCGTCCAGCAGGCGGAGGCGGCGCTTTCGGAATTTGACGGCGATGTCCTCATCCTGTGCGGCGACATGCCGTTGATCCGTCCCGAAACCCTGCAAAATCTCATCGCCAGGCACCGGGAATCGGCGGCCGCCTGCACCCTGTTGAGCTTGAAATCAAAGGAGAAAAAAGATTTCGGGCGGGTGATCCGAACTCCCGATGGGCGGGTGGACCGCATTGTGGAAAACAAGGACGCGACCCCCCAGGAAAAAACAGTTGACGAATACAATTCGGGAGTTTATTGTTTTCAAAAGAGTATTCTTTTCAAGGCTTTAAAGGGCGTTGACAACCGCAACGCGCAACAGGAATACTACCTGACCGATACCATCGCTCGCATCAACCAGGAGGGGCTTGCGGTCGAGGCGATTCAAACCTCGGACGCCTCCGAATTGATCGGTATCAATTCGCTCGAAGATCTGGTCGCCGCGGAGCGGCTCTTTTCCCAACGCGCCTCGAACCCCTGAGCTTTCCGTCTTCGCATTTTGTTCTAAGGATTCACACTGATGAAAGCGGTCATCCTTGCGGGAGGAAAAGGAAACAACCTGACTCCCTTTTCCGACACCCGCCCGAACCCCATGCTCAGTGTGGCTGGACGGTACCTGTTCAATCACTGCCTCAGCCTGCTTCAGAAATCGGGCATCAGCGATGTGTACGTGGTGGTGGGGCATAAAAAGGACAAACTGCTGGAGGAAGTCCACCAGCATGCGCTCAACGGCCTCAATCTGAATGTGGTCGAGCAGAAAAAGCCCGCGGGCATCGGTGATGCGGTCATGCAGGTGCGCGACAAGATCCTGCACGGCGAATATTTTCTGCTGATTTACGGCGATATCGTGACCGCCGACAACATTTTCAGCAAAACCCAGCAGTCGTTCCACACGTTCAAGTCGCCGGTGGCGTCCATTTGTCTGCCGCCATCGAACGACATGTTCGGCAACGTGTTCCTGAACGCGAACATGAAGATCACGCGGATCATCGAAAAGCCCAAGGGCGACAACCTGGGCAACTACGTCCTGTCCGGCGTGTACATCCTGCCGGAGATGTTTTTCGATCTTCTGCAGAAAAACAAGCGGTCGATGGAAAAAGCCCTCAAGGAACTGGTGGATGGCGAGGGCCTGCGCGCCTCGATGTGGGAAGAGGACTGGCTCGACATCGTGTACCCGTGGGAAATCCTAACGGCCAACCAGATCATCATGGATAGCTGGGAGGAGTCGTCGATCGCCAAAACCGCGAAGCTGGAATCGAACGTCACCATCACCGGTCCGGTACAGATTGAAGAAGGTGTGCGCATCAAGGCCGGGGCCGTGCTGGAAGGGCCATGTTCCATCGGTGCGGGCAGTTACATCGGCAACAACTCGCTGATCCGCAGTTACACGGCGGTCGGCGCGAACTGTTCGGTCGGCTACGGCGTTGAGTTGAAAAACTGTGTGATCCACAAGGACTCGCGCATCGGCAGGCTGTCGTTCATCGGCGACAGCGTTCTGGGCGAGAACGTGGACATCGGCGCGGGCACCATGACCGTCAACCGGACGATGACGTGGGAGCCGGTCGAGGTGAAGCAGAACAAGAAAACGTTTAAAACAGGCCGGACCAAGCTGGGCGCTTTCATCGGCGACAACGTGGTCATCGGCGCGGGCAACACCATCGAACCCGGTATCGTGATTCCCCCGGGCAAGATTTTTCCATCCAATTATTCAGTCAAAAACGGATAACGAATCCATCATGTGCGGCATCACCGGCGCGGTCGGCTTGAAAGACATCTCGAATCAACTGTTCGAAGGCATCCGCAACCTCGAGTACCGGGGTTACGATTCCTGCGGCGTGGCGTTGATGAACGGCAAGCGGGCGATCGTCGTCAAAAAGAACGTCGGTTACGTGGACGATGTGTACAAGAAGGAAAATGTCCTGCATCATCATGGTCACACCGGCATCGCCCACACCCGTTGGGCCACGCACGGGCAAGTGACCAAAAACAACACGCATCCGTTTTTGTCCTGCGACAAAAAATTCGCCGTGGTGCACAACGGCATCATTTCCAATTACCAGGTTCTGCGTAAGCAGTTGAAAGCGGAAGGGCACAAGTTCATCTCCGAGACGGACACCGAGGTGGTGCCTCACCTGCTTGAAAAGTATTACCAGGAGACCGGCGCGGTGGAAGCGGCGTTCGTCAAAACGCTCCGCCAGTTGGAAGGCTCGTATGCCATCGCTTTTATCAGCATCCACCAGCCCGACCAGATTTACTGCGCGCGGCGGGAGTCGCCGCTTCTGCTCGGTATCGACGACGAGGTGAAGTACGTCGGTTCCGACTTCAACGCCTTCATCGACCACACCAAAAACGCCGTCATCATGGACGACGACGAGTACGCCATCGTGTCCCGCGACGCGTACGTGGTGAAAAGCACGCTCACGCAGGAGGTGGTGGCGAAGCCGGTGACGCGCATCGAATGGGACAGTGAAACCACGCGCAAGGGTGGCTACCCTCATTACATGCTGAAGGAAATCTACGAACAGCCGCAGACCATCAACAACGCGCTGGATGTGGATGAGAAAAAGGTGGACGAGTTCGTGGAACTGCTCGACACAAAACACACCGCTCAACTGGTGGGCGTGGGCACCACGTTTTACGTGACCATGTACGCCAACTACATTTTCAGCCAGGTTTCGGGGAAGTACATTCCTGCCATCAGCTCCGACGAGTTCGTGTCGCTGTCGCCGGTGGACAAGGACAGCTTCGTGCTGGCCATCTCGCAGTCGGGCGAAACATACGACACCATCTCCGCCCTCAAACACGCGAAGGCGCAGGGTGCGGCGACGGGTGCCATCGTCAATGTGATGGGTTCGACCATTTCACGGCTGGCGGACAAAACCATTCTGCAAGGATCGGGACCTGAGATTTGCGTGATCAGCACCAAGGCGGCCCTGGCGCAGATGGTCATTCTTACCCACATGGCATTGAAGCTCGGCCTGCGCAGGAAACGCATCACCGACCGCCAGTACAAGGCGTCGCTCAAATCCCTGCACGACCTGCCGGAAGTCATCAACGGCATTCTCAACGAACGCTCCGGGTTCATTCACCGCATCGCGCACCAGCACCGCGGCGTGAAAAACTGGCTGTACCTGGGGCGCGGCATCTATTACCCCATCGCCCTGGAGTCGGCGCTCAAGATGAAGGAAGTCGCGTACGTCCATGCAGAGGGCATGCCCTGCGGATTCCTCAAGCACGGCACCTTGGCGATGATCGACGACGACGTGTATTCCATCGTATTTGTCCCGCCGAAAAGCGACAAGGCCATGTATCAGGCGACACTGGCCAGCGTGGCGGAAATCCGCGCGCGCTCGGGATTCGTGCTGGGTATTCACTTCGACGAACGCGGCAAGGACAAGGAACTGTTCAGCGAGGAACTCATCATCCCGCAGGTTCCGGACATCGTCGCCCCCTTCATCCACCTGGTGATTTCGCAACTGTTCGCCTATTTCACCGCGACCTCCCTCAAGCGCAACGTGGACAAACCGCGCAGTCTTGCCAAATCGGTGACAGTGGGTTAGGCTGTGCAACCGTCCCGGCCGGAAGTGAGTGGTTGATTCCACATCGCACCGCCGGGATTTAATATCGTATCCAACCCTTCACCATACGAAGCACATGAAAACCGTTTCGACTGTACTGGCCGTTGGCGGCTCGGATTCCTCCGGCGGCGCCGGGGTGCCTGCCGATATCAAAACCATCACCGCGCACGACCTATTCGCCACGTCGGTGATCGCGTCCATCACCATCCAGAACTCGCAGGGCGTCAAAACCGCCTATGACCTGGAAGAGGAAGTGGTGGCGGCGCAACTGCAGACCATTCTGGAAGACGGCAAGCCCGCCGCCGTCAAGACCGGCATGCTGGGCAACGAGGAGATCGTGGAATGCGTGGTCCACTTGTTCAAAAAATTCAAAGTGAAGAACCTCGTGGTGGACCCTGTCATCCGGTCTTCCAACGGAACGCCGTTGCTGTCGAAAAAAGGCGTGCAGATTCTGAAGGAGCAGTTGCTACCGCTCGCAAAGGTGGTGACGCCCAATCTGCCGGAAGCGGAAATCCTTTCCGGCGTGCGTATCCGCAATGAAAAGGATTTGAAGAACGCGGCGAAGGCGATCCTGAAAACCGGCGTCAAGCACGTGCTCATCAAGGGCGGCCATGCGAAGAAGAATGCCGACGACTGGTTGTTCGACGGCAAGCGCTCGTGGGTGTTCGAATCTCAACGGCTCGACAACGAAAATCTGCACGGCACCGGGTGTGCCCTGGCTTCCGCCATCGCCTGCGGACTGGCGAAGGGGCTGGCCGTGCATGACGCCGTGGAGAATGCGAAAGGCTTCATCCATGCCGCCATTCGCGGCGGCGTTCAGGCGGGGAAGGGCAAGGGCCATGTCGACCCCATGGCGCGCATGATGCAGGTGCATCAACGGTTCGAGCTGTTGCAGGGCGTGTCGGCCGCGCTGGAGGTGCTGAAGGCAAACCACATCGGCCACTTGATCCCTGAAGTGCAGTCAAATATCGGTGTCGGTGTTCCCGACGCGAGTGGGGTAAATGATGTCATTGCCGTGCCCGGCCGCATCATCAAACTCGGCGATGAAATCCGTACGGTCGCCGCGCCCCAGTTCGGCGCATCGCGTCACGTGGCGAAGATCGTGCTCACGGCAATGCGATTCGATCCCAACATGCGCGCGGTGATGAACATCAAATTCAGCGACACCATTCTGAACGCGTGCAAGCGGTTGAGGTTCCGCATCGCGTCGTTCGACCGGGCGAAGGAACCGAAGTCGGTCAAGCAGTTGGAAGGCTCGTCTCTGGAGTGGGGCACCTACACCGCCATTGAAAGATTTGGCGGTGTGCCGGACATCATTTACGACCTGGGCGGACAGGGCAAGGAGGAGATGATCCGCGTGCTGGCACCGGACATCGGGGCTCTGTTGGACAAGGTGCTGAGAATCCACCAGATGGCGCTCAAGATCCGCCCGGCGAAAGAAACCGACCGCTGGCGCAAAGGCTGACGCGGTTTACAGCAGGGTTTTGTCCACCATGATGCGCGCTTCGGCCTTGGTGTTTTCCAGCCAGTTGCGGAATATGATGTTCGCCTTCTCCTGTTTCAGACGTTGGTAGGTCTGCTGCAGGTCTTTCTTGCCCGGCTTCTCTGCTTTCTGCAAGTCCACGACCTTGATCAGGTAATAGGTCTGCGGTGACTCACCCGTCGTGGTTTTGCCGGGGGCGGTATCGAAAGCCTTGGCTTTGATCGATTGAATGTTGCCGATGCCGGGAATGGAATCCACCTGGCTGAAAAACGGCGTCTCCTCGACGGTCAAAGAGTTGGCCTCCGCCAGCGCCTCCAGATTGCCATCCTTTGCGAGATCCTTGGCCATCTGCTCCCATTTCGCCTGCGTCACCTCCAGGTGGCGGCTCTGCATGAACGCTTCCTTCACTTCCGCCTTCACGTCTTCAAAATCCGGAATGAACGGCGGCTTGCGCTCCACGACCTTCATCAAATAAGTTGCTTCAAACGTGTTGATGGGATTGCTGATCACGTTGTCCTGCAGGGTGAAGGCGGTGTTGAAGAATTCCGGCACCACGCCGATTTCTGGGATATCGTGATCCTTGCCGGAGAAGAAACCGGTGGTTTTCGTCGATTGCCCGTGTTTCTGCGCGGCGCGGGACAGGTCCTGATCCTTTTCGGCATCCTGGTAAATCTTTTTGGCGATGCGGCGGATGCGTTGCGTCGCTTTCATCTTTTTCAGCTTTTCGACGATCTCTTCCTTCACCTCCTCCAGCGGCTTCATACGTTGCGGGTGCACTTCCTCCAGTTTGATGAGGTGGAAGCCGAACGCCGTTTGCACCGGGTCGGAGATATCGCCGGGTTTCATCGTTTCCAGGGCTGCTTCAAATTCCGGAACCATGGTGCCTTTCGGGAACTGACCCAGGTCGCCGCCCTTGGCGCCGGACATTTTGTCGTCGGAGTGTTCCTTCGCCATGTCCTCAAACGATTTGCCCTCTTCCCTGATTTGTTTCAGGATGTTTTCCGCCTTGGTTTTGGCCTTGGCGTCCGACTCGTTCAGCCGTTTCTCTTTTTCATCGGTGGAAAGGTCGTCGCCGCCCAGCGTATTGAGTTCCGTGCGTACCAGGATATGCTTGGCTTTGTACCGCTTTTTCACCAGGTACTCCGCCTGATTGCTTTCGTAATAATCCTTGATGTCCTCGTCGTAAATCTTGATCTCTTCGATCACCTGATCCGGGGTCAGCTTGACGAACTCCGCCTTGACTTGCAGGGGCACTTCGAAGTCGCGCGTGTGCGCCTCGAAGTATTGTTTTAGCTGCTCGTCGGTGGGGGTGATCTGCGATTGGTAATAATCCTTGGAAAACTCCACGTACTCGATCTTGACCTTGCGGTTTTCCTTGGCCCACGCTTCCTCAACTTCCGAATCCGAAACCTGCGTGTTGTTTTTGATGAAGGTTTCGATCTTTTCCATCAGCAGGAACTGGCGCTGATTTTCTTCGAACTCCTGCGCCGTCATGCGATTGAAAGTCAGGAACCGGTCATAGAGAGCGCGGCTGAATTTCTTTTCCCTCTGGAAATTGGGATTGGTGAGAATGCGATCGGCCAGTTCCGCGTCGCTGATCTGGATTCCCTGCTTCTCTGCTTCCATGAGCAGGAGTTTTTTCTGAATGAGGGCTTCCAGTGCGGAGTTTTTGAGGTCCATCTTCTCGACCATGTCCTCCGAGAACCGGCCCTGAAACTGGTCGCGGTAAAAGCTGACCAGGTTTTCGAAAGAACGATCGTACTCGGCGAGGGTGATGTTCTTTCCATTGACCGTTCCGAGGATGCCACTGCGGCCTTCCACGGGTCCGCCCATGCCCCAGGAATAGAAAATGGTGCCGACGAAGGCGAGAACGATCATCCACAGGATGCCCTTGATCATCCATGAATCCGCATGTTGTCGGATCAAATTCAGCATGCAAACACTCCAAGTCCCTAAAAAATAATGTTAAAATCGACCTGTCATAGTATAGAACCCTCCGCGGGTTCGCAAGCCTTTATTGCAGGCGGGATTTCCTCCAGATCTCCAGCCATTGTACCGCATCCGAGGCCAGGACGGGTTACGCGGACGTGTTTTATTATTTGCATTTTCCGCAGGCCCTTGCTATATATTAAGTTCTATAAAAACAAGTATTTATCAAGCCCTTACTCACTCCAACAGCAACAGGATGACTGCGTGTTCAATCTATTCGCCGATCTGTTTTCCAATGACCTCGCCATCGATCTTGGAACCGCCAACACACTGGTGTATGTGAAGGGGCGCGGAGTGGTGCTCCGCGAGCCTTCGGTGGTGGCCACCAACAGCCACAGCAAGGAAATTCTGGCGGTGGGCGAGGAGGCCAAGAAGATGCTGGGCCGGGCGCCGGGAAGCATCCAGGCCATCCGTCCCATGAAAGACGGAGTCATCGCCCACTTCGAAGAAACCCAGCAGATGATCAGCCACTTCATCCGCAAGGTGCACAACAACCGCAAAACGTTTGTGTCGCCGCGGGTGATCATCGCCATCCCTTCCGGCGTGACGCAGGTGGAAAAACGCGCGGTGCGCGACTCCGCACACTCCGCCGGTGCGCGCGAGGTGTTTTTGATCGAGGAGCCCATGGCTGCGGCCATCGGCGTGGATTTGCCTATCGAGGAGCCGACCGGCAACATGATCATCGACATCGGCGGCGGCACCACGGAGGTCGCCATCATGTCGCTTTCCGGCACCGTGTACAGCAAGTCCGTGCGGGTGGCGGGGGACGAGATGGACGAAGCCATCGTCAACTACGTCAAAAAGAAATACAACCTGCTCATCGGCGAGCGTACGGCGGAGAGCGTGAAGATTCAAATCGGCACCGCCTACCCCACCGAGCCCCGGCAGACCATGGAGGTCAAGGGGCGCGACCTGGTGGCGGGCATCCCGAAGACGCTCATCATTTCCGATGAGGAAATCGCCGAAGCCCTGCAGGAGATTTTCGGCACCATCGTCGAGTCGGTGAAGATCGCGCTGGAGCGCACGCCGCCGGAGCTGGCGGCGGACATCGTCGACAAGGGCGTGGTGCTGGCCGGGGGAGGCGCGTTGATCCGCGGCCTCGACACCCTGTTGCGGGAAGCCACCGGCCTGCCGGTGACCGTCGCGGAAGATCCGCTGTCCGCCGTGGCCAACGGAGTGGGCAAACTGCTGTCGGACCCCAAACTCCTGAAAAAAGTCGCTCTGTGACGTGTTGAAAAAAGGACTCAAAGACCGAAAAAAGACCGTCATTTTCGCCGCCATCGTTCTGGTCTCCCTAACCCTCATGACGGTCAACATCAAGCGGTCGGAACACCCCACCTTCTTCGAAAAAGCCGTGCTCTGGATCGTCAGTCCCATCCAGGGCGCTGTCACCCACACCACCCGCGCCATCGTCGGGGTCATCGACGATTACTTCCTCCTGCTCAACACCGCCGAGGAAAACGAACACCTCAAAAAGCGCATCAACACGCTGATCAAGGAAAAGACCGAGTTGGAAGAAGAGGTGGCGCGCCTCAACCGCATCTACAACCTGACCCAGTACCAGGCCGAGGCGCAAGTGGAGTCGGTGGTTGCCACGGTCATCGCCTACGACGCGTCGCAGTGGGCGAAGACGGTGGTCATCAATAAGGGATCGAACGATGGCCTGCGCGAAAACCTGCCGGTGGTCACCGCGCAGGGCGTGGTGGGCCACATTATTCAGGTGGGATTCAACTCGGCCAAGGTCATGCTGATCACCGACAGCCGCAGTGCGGTCGATTCCCTGTTCCAGGACGACCGGGCGACGGGCGTGGTGGTGGGCACCGGCGACGAGCATTGTGAAATGAAGTACGTCCCCATCAATGCCAGGGTGGAAGTCGGGGACGATGTGTTGTCTTCCGGACTGGGCGGGGTGTTTCCGAAAGGCCTCCGCCTCGGGCGGGTGATCCAGGTGCAGAAGGCGACGCAGGGCCTGTTCCAGGAAGTGACCCTCGCTCCCAGTGCGGATTTGTCCCGCCTGGAAGAAGTGCTGGTCCTTCTTCTCCAGAGTTGAATCATGTGGTGGCGTATTGCAGTCACATTTCTGGTGCTGTTCACCTTTCAGACCACGCTTTTGGACGTGGTCTCTGTGGGCGGCGTGCGGCCCGATCTGGTTTTGATCCTGGCCGTGTATTGTGCGATCATTTTGGATGGAGACGCGGGCGTCGTCATGGCGGTGGCGCTGGGCTTTTTTCAGGACTGCCTGTCCGGCGACCTGCTTGGCGTCAACACGCTGTCGAAGGGGCTCATCGGCTTTGTGTTCGCCAACCTGAAAGGCAAACTGGTGCTGGAAGGGTTCGGCCCCATCGGCACGTTTTTCGCGCTTGCGTCGTTGTTCGACGGGATGATTTACTATCTCGTATCCGTGTTCATATTCAAAGCCCATCTCTCCTTCGGCGTGTTCTTTCCGTCGTTGCTGATCTTCACGGCGTACAACGCCGGGGTGGGCGTGGCCGGGTTTTATCTTTTCAATTGGGTCCGCCGCCGGAGGTTCCAGCGGCAGGGGTTGTGACGGGTTTCATGTGAGGCCGGTTCCGTGAGCAAATACCTCTACAGCCACGACGTTTCCGACGAAGTCCGCCGCAAGGTGCGGATCTTCGTCATTCTGGTCGGCGTGTGCTTCCTCGTCCTGTGGATGCGGGTGTGGTACCTGCAGATCCTCAAGGGCGAAAACTTCGAGACGCTTTCCGAAAACAACCGCGTGCGGCTGGTCTCCCTGCCGTCGTTCCGCGGCAAGATCCTTGACCGCAACGGCACCGTACTGGCCTCCATCCGCCCATCGTTCAACCTGTACATCACACCGGAAGACGCGGGCAATCTCAACCAGACGCTCCGCACGCTGAAACGCCATATTGAGTTCGACATCGACCGCGTCCTCGAAAACGCGCGCATGTCGCGTCCGTTCAAGCCGGTGCTGGTGCGCGCCGACATCGACCGCGATGCGGTGGCGTTCATCGAGGAAAACAACCGCATCCTGCCCGGCGTGCAGATCAAGGTGGAGCCGCTCCGCAATTATCTGCACGACCATCTCGCCTCGCACCTCATGGGGTACCTGGGAGAAATTTCCGAGGCGCGCCTCGAAGCCATGAAAGAAGCCGACTACATGATGGGCGACATGATCGGCCAGTACGGGCTGGAATTGTTCTACGAGTCGGAACTCACCGGGAAGAAGGGATACAAGGAAATCGAAGTGGACGTTGCCGGCCGCCAACTGCGCACCCTGCGCAAACTGCCGCCGCAAAGCGGACGCAACCTGGTGCTGACACTGGATTTCGAGGTGCAGAAGAAAGTCGATGAGCTGATGACCGGCACCAAGGAAAACCCCATCGTCGGCTCTGCCGTGGTGATGGATGTCACCAACGGCGAGATCATCGCCATTGTCAGCAAGCCGGACTTCAATCCCAACCTGTTCGCCCGCGGCATCACGTTGGAGGAATGGCGGACCATGCAGACCGCGCCGAACAACCCCCTGCAGAACCGTGCGGTCAACGGGGTGTACCCTCCGGCTTCGACCTACAAGATCGTCACCGCCTACGCGGCGATGGAAGAGGGCATTATTCAGGAAGGCACGGAATACAAATGCCCCGGTTTTTTCACCTTCGGTCCGGGCAAGGGGCGTTTCAACTGCTGGAAACGCAGTGGACACGGGCCGGTGAACCTGTACGACGCGCTGGTCCAGTCCTGCGACGTGTTCTTTTATCACATCGGTTATGAACTGGGCGTTGATCGCATTGCCCGGTATGCGCGGCAATTGGGGCTGGGCGACTTCACGCAGGTGCGCATGAACGGCGAGAGGCCGGGCCTGGTGCCGACCGTCAAATGGAAAACCACCTCTCAGCGGGGATTGTGGTTGCCCGGCGACACCATCGCCGCGTCCATCGGACAGGGCTACAACCTGGTGACCCCGATCCAGCAGGCGCGCCTGATCGCCGCCGTGGCCAACGGCGGCAAGCTGTTCCGGCCTATCCTCATCAAGCAGATCAAGGATAAGGACAACCAGGTCCTCACCGCCAACCAGCCGGAACTGGTGGAACAGATTCAGCCGAAAACCCATGCGCTGGACGTGATCCGCAAAGCGTTGCTGGGCGTGGTGTACGACAAGAAGGGTACCGGTCGGCGCGCGGGCTCGCGCAAGATCAAGGTGGCGGGAAAGACGGGCACGGCGCAGGTGGTGGCATTGAGCGCACTCAGCAAGTACGAGGAGGATGAGGACATCCCCTTCGAGTTCCGCGACCACTCGTGGTTCGTCGGTTTCGCCCCGTACGACAACCCCAAGGTCGGCGTGGCGGTGATTCTGGAGCATGGCGGCTCCGGCGGCAAGGTGGCGGCGCCGCTGGTGCGCAAAATCATCGAAGCCTACAACAAGGTCAACACGCTGGACAAGCCCGCCACGCCCGACGGCCTGCCTCCGGAAATGGGCGGCACCAGCCGGGAATCCGGACGCGCCTTGTAGAACACCCGGCGCCGGTTTTTCTTACGAACCGAATTCCAGCTCTTTCTGTCTCAGCGACTTGACGCGGTCGCGCAATTCCGCCGCCTTTTCGAATTCCAGGTTTTTGGCGTGGGCGTGCATGCGTTTTTCCAGCTGCGCGATGAAGTCCAGCACATTGCCGCCCGCCATGTATTCTTCCTCCTCTTCCTGCACCATCGGCACCACCGTGTGCCGTTCCCAGTCGCCCATCGTGTCCTTGATGGATTTCTGGATGGACGTGGGCGTGATGCCGTGCAGTTCGTTGTACTCGGTCTGGATGGCGCGGCGGCGTTCGGTTTCGTCGATCGCCTGTTGCATGGCGGGAGTGACCTTGTCGGCATACATGATGACGTGGCCCGACACGTTGCGCGCGGCGCGGCCTGACGTCTGGATGAGCGACGTCGCCGAACGCAGGAATCCCTCTTTGTCGGCGTCGAGGATGGCGATCAGCGACACTTCGGGAATGTCCAGCCCTTCGCGCAGGAGGTTGATGCCGATCAACGCGTCGAACTCGCCCAGCCGTAATTCGCGGATGATCTGAATGCGCTCGATGGTCACGATGTCCGAGTGCAGGTATTTCACCTTCATTCCCATCTCGGTGAAGTGTTCGGTCAAATCCTCGGCGAAACGCTTGGTCAGCGTGGTGACCAGCGTGCGCTCGCCGCGCTCGGCGCGTTTCAGGATCTCGTGGTACAGATCGTCCACCTGTCCGCTCACCGGGCGCACCTCGATGGGCGGGTCCACCAGTCCCGTCGGGCGTACGATCAGTTCCGCCACCCTGTCCTGCGATTGTTCCAGCTCGTAAGAGCCCGGCGTGGCACTGACGTACAGCATGCTGTTATGGCGGGCTGAAAACTCCTCCCACTTCAGCGGCCGGTTGTCGAACGCCGACGGCAGGCGGAAGCCGTAGCGGATGAGCGTCTCCTTGCGCGCGCGGTCGCCGTTGTACATGCCGTGCAGTTGCGGGATGGTGACGTGGCTTTCGTCGATGACGAACAGCGCGTCGTCGGGAAAGTAATCGAGTAGCGTCGGCGGCGGGCTTCCCGGTTCGCGTCCCATCAGGTGCCGCGAGTAGTTTTCGATGCCCTGGCAGTAGCCGATCTCGCGGATCATCTCCAGGTCAAACATCGTGCGTTGTTCGATGCGCTGGGCTTCTATGAGCAGGTTCTGACTGCGGAAATACTGGATGCGCTCGCGCAGTTCGTCCTGGATGTCGGAGATCGCCCGCTCCAGTTGGTCTTTCGGCGTGGTGTAGTGGCTTGCCGGGTAGATGGCGATGCGGTCGATCTCGTTCAACGTCTCCAGCGTCAGCGGGTCGAACGTGGAGAGCCGCTCGACCTCGTCGCCGAAAAACTCGATGCGCACCGCCTCGTTGCGTTCGTACACCGGAAGGACTTCCACAATGTCGCCGCGCACGCGGAAGGTGCCGCGCTGGAAATCCATGTCGTTGCGTTTGTACTGAATGTCCACCAGCTTGCGCAGAACCTTCTCGCGGTCGGTTTCCATGCCGCGTTCCAGAAACAGCAGCATACCGTGGTAGGCCTCCGGCGAGCCGAGGCCGTAGATGCAGGAAACACTGGCGACGATCAGCACGTCGCGCCGCTCGAACAAGGCGTGCGTGGCGGCGTGGCGCATCTTGTCGATCTCGTCGTTGATCGAGGCATCTTTCTCGATGTAGGTGTCGGTGGTCGGCAGGTAGGCTTCCGGCTGGTAGTAGTCGTAATAACTGACGAAATACCCCACCGCGTTGTCGGGAAAGAAGTCCTTGAACTCGTTGTACAACTGGGCGGCGAGGGTCTTGTTGTGGGCGATCACCAGAGTCGGCCGCTGGAGTGTTTCCACCACGTTGGCGACGGTGTAGGTTTTCCCCGAGCCGGTGACGCCCAACAGCGTCTGGTGGCCGCCTTCCGTGTACTGGCGGACCAGTTGTTCGATGGCCCGCGGCTGGTGCCCGGAGGGGGAAAAATCGGCTTTCAGTTGAAAGGGTTGCATGGGCGGAATTGCGTTATTGTTTGGTTTTCGGCAAGTGTGCTACATTAAAGGCCTGAAAATTCTGACTTTTCAAAATTCTTGAACCCCAGCGTCCTCCCCGGACGGTTCCCGGCCCGGCGGACGCCGGATTGATCTCCGGCGCCGGTGCTCGCGGACAGACAGCGAGGGCGGCCCTCGGTACAGTTTACGACACCTCCAACCCACGAAGGAAACGATTTTAGTGGAAGCCGCCTCCAACGCAGATGTGATCAAAACACTTCAGCACAACGGCACGACGATCACCCTCATCGGCACCGCGCACGTCTCGCAGAAAAGCGTGGAACTGGTGGAAGAAAAAATCCGCACCGGCGATTACGATTGCGTCGCTGTGGAGCTGTGCCCGCCGCGCTACGAAAACATGGTCAACCAGTCGTGGTGGAAGAACCTCGACATCTACCAGATCCTGAAAAGCGGCAAGGGCTCGCTGTTGCTCATCAACCTGGCGCTTTCCGCCTACCAGCGGCGGCTGGCGGACAAGCTGGGCATCGAGCCGGGCAAAGAAATGGCGCGGGCCATCGAACTCGCCAAAGAGCACGACCTGCGGCTGGAGGTGATCGACCGCGACATCACCACCACCCTCCAGCGCATGTATCGCCGTGTGGGATTCTGGCAGAAGATGAAACTGGTGGGCGGCATGATCGCCAGCATCTTTGTCGGCGAGGAGGTCACGGAAGAGCAGATCGAAAACCTCAAGGAAGGCGACATGTTGCAGTCGCTGGTGGAAGAGTTCGGCGAGGAGTTGCCCGAGATCAAGGAAGTGCTGATCGACGAGCGCGACCAGTACATGGTGGGCAAGCTGGTGAAGCTGGCGGAGTCGCCCTCCGCGCCGAAAAACATCCTCGCCCTCGTCGGCGCGGGGCACCTGATCGGCATGGTGCCCGCGTTCGAGTCGCCGCCGGACACGCAGGCGGTGGAAACCCTGGAGCAAAAACCGTCGCCCAGCCGGGTGGGGTACTATGTCGGCTGGGGCATCGGCTTGTTCATCATCAGCATGTTCGGCGTGGGCTATATGCGCTCGCCGGAGCTGGGCACCGATCTCATCGTCACCTGGGTGGTGTTGAACGGCAGTCTGAGCGCGCTGGGTGCGGCGCTGGCGTTCGCGCACCCGTTGTCCATCCTCACCGCGTTCGTGGCGGCGCCGATCACCTCGCTCAACCCCACCATTGGCGCGGGCATGGTTGTGGGCATCGTCGAATCCTTCATCCGTAAGCCCCGGGTCGCGGATTTCGAGTCCATGCGGTCGGACATCGCACAGTGGTCCATGTGGTGGAAGAACCGCGTGGTGCGGGTGTTTCTCATCTTCTTTTTCGCCAACCTGGGGTCCGCCGCCGGAACCTTCCTGGCCGGCACCTCCATTGTCCATCAACTGGTGCGCTGATGGTGGCGGAGAAACCGGCACGGGTGGCGGTGACTCCCCCCGCGGTCTGCAAATCCCCCGTCCTGCGTGAAGTCATCGCCGGCCTGTTTCCCGACGCGCGGTTCAACGACACCGGCCAGTATCTGACTGAAGATCAATTGATCGCTTTCAGTGAAGGGGCGGAGGCGCTGTTGATCGGCCGCGATCCTCTCACCGAGCGGGTACTGGCCGCATTGCCCGGATTGCGCCTGGTCGCCAAGTATGGAGTCGGGCTGGACAACCTGGACATTCCGGCAATGGAGCGGTGTGGCGTCCGGCTGGGTTGGACGGCGGGCGTCAACCGGCGCTCGGCGGCGGAGTTGACGATGACCTTCATCCTCGGCCTGTGCCACAACGTATTTGCCAGTGGAAACGCGCTCAAACAGGGACGGTGGGAAAAAGACGGCGGCGTCGTGCTGGAGGGCAAGACCGTCGGCGTCATCGGGTGCGGCCATATCGGCTCCGACGTGGTGCGCCTCCTGCAACCCTTTGCCTGCCGCATCCTCGTTCGTGATATCCTGAACAAGCATCCGTTCTGTGCGGAAATGGGCGCGCAACAGGTGGAGTTTGATACGGTGATCCGGGAGTCGGACATCGTCACCCTGCACATCCCCTTGACCGACCAGACGCGGAACATGATCGATGCCCGGGCGTTTGGGGAAATGAAGCCGTCGGCGTTTCTGGTGAACACCAGCCGCGGCGAGGTGGTGGATGAACAGGTGCTCAAGCGCGCACTCATCACGGGCACGATTGCCGGAGCGGCGCTCGACGTGTTCGCGCAGGAGCCGCCGGAGGATGACGAACTGCTGGCCTGTCCCAACCTGTTCGCCACGCCGCATATCGGCGGCAATGCCAAAGAGGCGGTGGAGGCGATGGCGCGGTCGGCCATTTCGCACATTGTGGATTACTTCAAGAAATGAGGCGACGCTCATGAATTTCCCAAACCGGAAGTGGCTGGGCGGCATGCTGGTGATCGGGTTGAGCTTGCTGGTCGTGGCGACGGCACAGGCGGTGGACCCGCTGGAGGCCCTGGAACTGCTCCGCCAGAAGAAAGAGTTTGAAGAGAAAGAGCTGAAACGCCTGTCCACCATGCAGAAAATCCCCGCCGGGGAGTTTGTGATGGGGCGCAACGGCGTCAACAAAAACGAGGCTCCCGCGCGCACGGTGTACCTCGATGCGTTTTACATCGACACCTACGAAGTGACGCAATTGCAGTATTTGGAAGTGATGAAGTCCAATCCCAGCTACTTCAATGAATGTTCGCTGTGTCCGGTGGAGAAGGTGACGTACTACCAGGCGGCGGAGTATTGCAGTAAGCTGGGAAAGCGCCTGCCGACCGAGGCAGAGTGGGAAAAAGCGGCACGGGCCGGCACGCAGACCACGTATCACTGGGGAAAGGACCTGATCGATTTTTATGCGTGGTACGGCAACAATTCCGGCGGACGCACCCAGCCGGTGGGCCAGCGCAGACCCAACGCCTTCGGCCTCTACGACATGACGGGGAATGTGTGGGAATGGGTGGCCGACTGGTACAGCCGCGACTATTATAAAACCGCTCCGGCGAAAAACCCGCGGGGGCCTGAAACGGGTACGTTGAAATCGGTACGCGGCGGCGGATGGGGCGTCCCGCCGGAGTTGCAGGCCCACGCCTACCGTGATTTCAAGGAACCGGACACGCGCTACATCAACGTCGGTTTCCGCTGTGCCAGGGATGCGAAACCATGAACGATGAATCGGATGGCCTGACCGGCGAGGGCTACACCCACGCCGACTGGCAGAAGCATTATGACGACGACGACATGCCGTGGGACCTGGGCGAGGTCGCTCCGCCGTTCGTGCGTTTGTGGGAAGACGGGCGCGTGCCGAAAGGCCGCATGATCGTCCCCGGTTGCGGCCAGGGCCACGAGGTGAAGTTTTTCGCAGGCAATGGCATGCAGGTGACGGCGGTGGATATCGCGCCTGGCGCGGTGGAGCGGCTCCGCCACCATCTGAAGAATGCCGGGGTGAGTGCGCGGGTGTTGCATGACGATTTTTTTTCGTTGAACAGCGAACACGATGCATTTTACGACGTGTTCCTGGAACAGACGTTCTTCTGCGCTATCCACCCCATTCTGCGCGCCACTTATGTGAACGTGGCACACCGCATCCTAAAGCCCGGTGGGTTGTTGATCGGGTTATTTTATGAAACCGGTGAGAGAGGCGGACCGCCGTTCAACACCACGGCCGACGACATTCTCCACCATTTCAGCGGGCGGTTTTCCATCCGCAACCTGGAAAAGTGCGACCATTCCATCGACAAGCGTCAAGGTAAGGAGTGGCTGGCCATCCTGCAACGCCAGTGAGGGGAGGCCGTGGGCTCAGTTTGTGAGCGGTTGCCGGCATTCCGGAAAGTCGTTTTTCGGTGAGTTGACCAGTGTGGAGATGGGATGGAACCCAAGCATGTCGCCGGTCAAAGGACGCAGGAGCGTTTTTAACGACTGGAGCGGCGCGGCGCTATCCAGCCATGCGGCGTAATCGTCCGGCATCAGGATCACCGGCATGCGGTGATGCAACGCCTGCAGTTGCCGGTTGGCTTCGGTGGTGATGATGGTGAAAGTGTCCACCGGTCCCTTCGGGCCTTTCCAGGTGGACCACAATCCCGCAAACGCAAACAGACCGCCGTCCTGCATGCGGATGTACTGCGGCGTTTTGCCGTCCTTGTCCCGCTTCCATTCGTAAAATCCGTCAGCGGGAACCAGACAGCGGGTGTGCCGGAACGCGGTTTTGAAGCTGGGCTTCTCGTGTACGGTTTCGGCGCGCGCGTTGATGAGCTTGTGCCCGAGCTTTTCGTCCTTCGCCCACGCGGGAAGCAATCCCCAGCGCATGGGACGCAATTGGCGATCGCCGTTTTCAGCTACGACGATGGGCAGGATCTGGCTGGGTGCGATGTTGTAACGCGCTTCATGCGGCACGCCCGCCGGGCGCGCTCCAAAATGTTGCTGAAGGGTTTTGACGGGTTGGGTCAGGCTGTAGCGTCCGCACATGGTAGTTTCATTCCCTGTTTTTCCTGAAGTTTCCGGATGAGGGGTTTCGATCGCGCCTCCTATGAATATAATAATACGAACACACGCTGCAACCGATAACCGGATTGTTCACGGTCACAATGAGGTTGGAATTTTATGATGCAGAGAGACGGTAAAAAAATCTATTCCGGCATTTTCCGCGACGGTGGCGCCGGGGCTTATGCCAAGCGCCGCTTCCGGGAGCGCCGTAAAAAATTGATGGATGCGGAAAACATGTTGATGGTATTGACCGGTGTGCCGTACGGGCCCGGTCAGGAGACGTTGTGGACCTACGCCTTCGTGCCGACCTATCAGGAACCCAGCCTCATGTACCTGACGGGGGTCAACCAGACGGAAGTGATCCTTTTGCTCGATCCCCATTCGAAGGAATCGGATGAAATCCTGTTCGTCAAGAAGAAGGACCCGAGCAAGGAGTTCTGGGACGGCATCCGCTTCGGCGTGGGCGATCCGAAAAGCGTGAACGAGGCCAAGCGCGTAACCGGAATCAAGGATGTGCGCGACATCGACGATTTCGAGGCGGTGTTCAGGGACCGGTTCAAGAGGCAGTCGAAAAAAAGAGTCGGCACGTTCTGGCTGGAAGGCATCCGCAACGGCAGGCGGACGACCATCAAGTCCGACCACAACTGGAATTTCAAGCAACAGGTCGAACGCATGTTGCGCAAGTGGAAGGCGCCGAAGGGAGCTTTGCACAACATCATGGAAACGCATTTCGATCTGCGCCTGCCGCTGGACAAGTACGACGTGGAGAACACGCTGAAGGCGAACCGCCTGACCGCCGCGGCATTCAAGGAAACGCTGGGGCGGTTCCGCGAGTTGAAAACCGAGTACGAGATCCAGGGATTCATCGAAGGGCAGATGCTGATGCGTTCTCCGTACGGATTGAGTTTTCCGTCCATCATCGCCTCCGGCCACAATGCCACGGTTCTGCACTATGTGAAAAACGACGATCCGGTGAAGAAACATGAGATGGTTCTGCTGGATTTCGGCGTGCGCTGGATGACCATGCATGCGGACATCAGCAGAACGGTTCCCGCGTCCGGCAAGTACAATCCGTTACAGAAGCTGCTGTACGAGATCGTGTTGAAAGCGCAGTTGGAGGTCGAGCGGCAGGCCTGCGCCGGCCGCACCATCCAGGAACTCAACGAGCTTTGCTGGAACACGGTGAACCATCACCTGAAACGGGATTTCCTCGATCAGGGCGGAAAATGCAAGCTCAAGTACAAAGAGCGGCCGCATGGGGTGAGTCATCTCATCGGCGAGCAGGAGCACGACGGCGATCCGTTCCGCAACTACGCGGTGCAGCCAATGAAACCCGGCTGGTTGATCAGCAACGAGCCCGGCCTGTACGGCGAGTTCAAAATGAAGTTGAACGGAAAAAGCTACGAGCAGGAGATCGGCATCCGCATCGAGGACAACCTGCTGATTACGGAAAAGGGGTGCAGGAACCTGTCGCAATCGGTGCCGAAACGGGTTGCGGAGGTTGAAAAACTGATGAGCGGAGGGGAGTGAGGGCTATTTCAATTCTTTGAGGGATTCCAACACTTCCTCGGCGTGTCCCTTGACCTTCACCTTCGGCCAGACCTTGCGCACGACGCCTTCTTTGTCGATCAGAAACGTACTGCGCACGATGCCCATGAATGTCTTGCCGTAGAGTTTCTTTTCCTGCCACACGCCGTACTTCTGCACCACCTTTTTATCTTCATCGCTGACAAGAGTGAAGGGCAGTTCGTATTTTTCGATGAATTTCTGGTGGCGCTCGGGCGAATCGACGCTGACACCGAGTACCTGCGTGTTTTTGAATTTATTATGCAGGTCGCGGAAGTCGCACGCTTCCGTGGTGCAACCGGGGGTCATGTCTTTGGGGTAGAAATAGAGGACAACGTTTTTCTTCCCCTTGAAGGAACTCAGCTTGACTTTGTTGCCGTCCTGATCGACAGCCGTGAAGTCCGGCGCTTTACTGCCTTCTTTAATCATGCACCCGTCCTCGATTACAGCCCCAGTTGACCGTAAGCCTTGTCGAGGCTTTGATTGAGTTCCTTGATCAGTTTCAGCAGTTCCTGCGGCGGGGTGCGGCCAGGAGTTTTATTGACGATCTGCCGGGCCAGGTCCAGATTGCCGGAGATGATATTGTAGGTTTCCTGCGGCGGGGCGTTGTCCTTGGTACACAGGGTATCCCAGTGGGTCACCAACCGGGCCAGCTTACTGTCCACCTGGAAGCCGAGCATGGACTCCCCCCTCAGTGACGTGGCTTTTTCCATATAGCCCCAGATGCCCCCTTGGGACTGAGTGGTTTGCAGGCTTCCCCGCAATTGTTTTGCGGCTTTCTCACAAATTGACTTCTCCGCGAGCCCCACATCGGCAAAACATAAGACGAAAATCAAAAAAAAGCCCAGAAGACGCGCAACAGTATGGACTGGGCGGTGATTCCTCACATTAACAACCATCCTAACCTCCTTTGGGGGCGGTCACAGATCGGCCCAGTTGTTCAGAGCCTTACACTTTTATGATTAACTCGCCGCCATATAATCATTTATTGACCAGTGGTGTCAAATTTTATTTGTCGTGCGATCGTTGCCAAAATATTGAAAATACAGCGCCTCAGTACCTTCCAATCCGTCACCGGAACAAAGCGAGGTCCCGGTACCGGGCAAAGGCCGGGTCTTCCCGAAGAGTGGGCAGGATCTCCGGTTTGTTTTCCCGAACGAACTGGAGGTTCCGCACCATCTGCGGTTCGTCGCCTTTTTGCGCGTAACATTTTGCAAGCAGAACGTGGTGCGACAAAATGTACTTGTGATTGGGATGGTTCATGGAAATTTTTTCCAGCATGGAGATGGCCTGTCCATATTCCCCGGTATTGTAATGAGTGGTGGCGGTGTTCAACTTCGCCATCAGGTGGGTGGGCGCCATGCGCAAAACCATAGAGTAAACCGCCAGTGCGCGTTTATACATGCCATAATGAGAAAACAGCTCACCGCGCCGGTTCAAGGCCTCTGCCGGAAGAAAAAACAACTCATCCTGATCGAGGGCGCTGGGAATGCCGTGGTCGTTGGGCGGCAGTTCCGACAGGCTGGTTTTGGCCAGGTTGTCTGGATCGCCCAGTTCCATGGCTTTCTGATAAAACTTCCGCGCTTCTTTCATGTTGCCGCGAAGGGCCTGCAGGTCGCCCATTTCCTGGTAGGATTTGGCGCGCAGGATGGGGTCGTTATCGATGTGGGCCAGCAGGTTTTCGATGGAGATTTCCGTCAATTCCAGCCGGAGTAGCAGGCTGGACAGCCCCACCAGGATTTCCTGCGTTGGTTTGTCGGTTGGATTCAGGCGCGCCGCCGTCTGGATTTCGAACAGGGCCAGCCCGTATTCTCCGGACTGGTACAGCGAGCGCGACCGGCTCATATGATACTGGTGCGGAATCACCGTCTTCGGCAGTTCATCGACACGGCCGGTCTTGATCATTTCAATCAACTGGCGTGCGGAGTCGACCTTCGGGTGGTTGGTGCGCATCTCGTACAGGCGTTCGAGGTAAGACTGGGATTTTTCAAGCTCGCCGCGGATGGCGTGCAGGTAACCCAGTTGATACAGCGCGTCCAGATGCTTGGGATCGAGTTCGACGGCTTTCAGAAACGCCTTCTCGGCGGCGGCCAGATCGTTCAGATAAAAATAGTTCATGCCCCGCTCGTAGGGGTAAACGGGGTTCTTCGGGGCCAGCTCCGAGGCCAGTTCGAGTTCCAGATTGGCTTCGTTCATCTCGCCGTTCGCCGCCAGCGTCAGTGCGTACTCGTAATGGGCTTCCGGCAGTTTCTGGTGTTGGTTGACGGCAATGCCGCACCCGCGCTTGGAGAGGTCGACCACGCCCAGCATCCGGTAGATTTCGCAGTTGGCGTAATGGATGGCGGGGTGGCGCGGCTGGATACGGCGTCCATGCAGCAGTGTTTCATGCGCGTCACGGTAGCGGCCCAGCTCGTACAGCAGGAGCGATTTCAGAATGACGGGCGTGCCCTTGCTCGGCCGTTCCTGGATGAGGCGTTCTGCGAGCTCCAGCGCCTGGGCGAATTCGCCTTTTTCGGCGTGCTCCAGCACTTTCAGGTATTCAGGGTCCTGCCGGTCCTGCTTGGCGAAGTGCGGGTCCCAAAGGGCGATGTCGATGCTCGGCCAGGTGGCGAAAGCGGGGGAGGCCTGCAATGCGAGGGCGAACAACAGGCCCGTTATTCCAATCCAAAGTTTCGAACGTTTCAAAATGGTTTTCCTTTATTGAAGATATTTTTTGCGAAAGTCGGGATTTTGTATGATCCGCACTGCGCGCGTCGCTTTGCGGCTCCGCGATTTTTTGTTGGCCGAGAAGCGGGTGCCGGTGTTGAAAATCAGGCCGAAGGAATTGAAATGACCGTTGTCTTCGGAAGACCACAGGGCGCCGCATCCTTCCTTTGCAAAGATCGGGTCGATGTGAATCATCATCTCCCGCCCGACCTGCGCGCTGTTGATTTTTTCGGCTTCGTACAAGGTCCGCAACTCTTCCAGCGTCGGCACACGCCAGTCGATGTATCCCGCAAAGGTGGTGTCGTTCAGGTCTTGCACGTAGGTGAAGATTTCGCGCCAGTCCATCCAGCGGCCGGTGTCGAGATACGAATCCTTTTTGACCCACATGAGGCCCGTCCGCGTGTCGCTGATGGTGCCGTCGCCGTGGTCGGCAAAGCGTTTGTCGGCCGACCACGCCTCCACCGCCATATCAAAAGCAGAAGCGGAAGGCGCGCCCGCAAACACCAGCGCGGTACACACCACAAGGCAAAACAGGGCGGACTGGAGAGATTGCGTTTTCGGTTTCATTCCTTTCATATTATAAAAAACCCGTCCGAAACAAAACCCCGGCGCTTCAGGCCTGCCCCAGCTTCTCCTTGAACAATTTGTTGAGCAGGCCGGGGTTGGCCTGGCCCTTGCTCGCCTTCATCGCCTGCCCGATGAAATACCCCAGCACCTTGTCCCGCCCGTCCTTGAACTGCTGAACCTGTTCCGGGCTGGCGGCGATGATGTCGTCCACGATCTGGCCCAGCGCTCCCTCGTCGGAAATCTGCGTCAGCCCCTGTTCCTCGATGATGGCGGCGGGTTCCTTGCCGGTCCGGTACATCTCCTCGAACACGGTTTTGGCAATCTTGCCGCTGATGGTCCCGGCATCGATCAACTTCAGCATGCCGGCCAGCTTCCTCGGCGTCACCGGGCAGTCGCCGATGTCGCGGTCGTCCTGGTTGAGCAGGCGCAGGAGTTCGCCCATGATCCAATTGCTGACCAGCTTCGGCTGATTGAACAACTCAACGCACTGCTCGAAATAATCGGCGAGCGCGCGCGAGGTGGTCAGCACCCCGGCGTCGTACTCGGGAATGGCGTACTGCTCGACGAAACGCTGGCGTTTTTCCTCCGGCATCTCCGGCAGTTCGCGGCGGATGGACTCGATCCAGTCCGCGTCGCACACCACGGGTACGAGATCCGGTTCCGGGAAATAGCGGTAGTCGTGCGCTTCTTCCTTGGAGCGCATGGAGTAGGTGACGCCGCGGTTGGCGTCGTACAGCCGCGTCTCCTGCACCACTTGGTCGCCCTGGTCGAGGATCTTGGTCTGCCGTTCGACCTCGTGTTCGATGGCCTTCTGCACGAACTTGAAGGAGTTGATGTTTTTCAACTCGACCCGGGTGCCGAACTCTTTCTGCCCGGCGGGGCGAAGCGACACGTTGGCGTCGCAACGGAAACTGCCTTCTTCCATGTTGCAGTCGCTCACGTCCGCGTACTGCAAAACGGATTTGAGAGCAACGAGGTATTCGCGCGCGTCTTCGGCGCTCCGCAGTTCCGGCTCGCTGACGATCTCGATCAACGGCACGCCGGTGCGGTTGTAATCGACATAGCTCTTATCCGGGTCGCCCAGGTTCTCACCGTGGATGGATTTGCCCGCGTCTTCCTCCATGTGGATGCGGGTGAGGCCGATGCGCTTCGGCCCGTCCGCCGTCTGGATGGTCAGGTGGCCGCTGAGCCCGATGGGCCGGTCGAACTGCGATACCTGGTAGCCCTTCGGCAGGTCGGGATAAAAATAGTTTTTGCGCGCGAACTGGTTCATCGGCTGGATTTCGCAGTGCGTGGCCAGGCACGCCTTCATGGCGAATTCCACCACCTTGCGGTTCAGCACCGGCAGGACACCGGGCATGCCCAGGCACACGGGGCAGGTGTTTTCGTTGGGTGCTTTGCCGAATTCCGTGGAGCAGGAACAGAAAATCTTGGACCGGGTCTTGAGTTGGGCATGGACTTCGAGTCCGATGACCGTTTCGTATTTCATGAGGCGTACGTGTTCGGGGCCGGGGCCGGTTTGCATTGCGGCTGGAGGCCGGGCTATGGGTTGATTTTTGAGATTCTATTACATGGTGGAAAAAGCCGTCAACTTTCTCTACATGGCGGTGAAGCCTCCGTCCACGGGAAGCACCGTGCCGGTGATGAAGGACGACTCGTCGCTGGCCAGAAACAGGCAGGCGTTGGCCACTTCCTCCGGCTTCGCGAAGCGGCGCATCGGATAATAATGCTCTTTCCAGTCTTCCATCAACTCCTTGTTGTCGCGCAATGCCTCCGTCATGTCGGTTTCCACCATGCCGGGGCAGAGGGCATTCGAGCGGATGTTCAAGGGGCCATACTCCACCGCGATGGAGCGGGAAAGCTGGTTGAGCGCCCCTTTGGAGACGTTGTAGGCTCCGGTCTGCGGCACGGCGACAAGGCCGAGGATGGAGCTGATGTGGACGATGGAGCCGGATTTGCGCTCGACCATGTGCGCCAGCACACGGCGGGTCAACAGGAACAGGCCGCGCAGATTGACGTTCAGCACCTCGTCCCAGGCATCGTTTTCGGTTTGGTGCAGGGGCCAGCCGCCCAGCGTCCCGGCATTGTTGACCAGCACGTCGATCTGCCCGAACTCTTTGAGGGTGAGTTCGACCAGCATGTCCACATCGTCCTGGCGGGTGATGTCCCCCGGCACGGCCAGCACGTTTTCGCCGAGCCGCTTTGCCGCCGCCTTCAACAGTTCCTTGCGACGGCCGAACAGGGCGAGGCGCGCGCCTTCCTTGTGAAACAATTCTGCGCAGGCGAACCCGATACCGGTGCCGCCGCCGGTGATGATGACGGTCTTGTTTTCAAGTCTCATGGCCGATTCCCCATACAAATATGGTTGCTTCATCTATATAATGGCTTTGTCTGAAATATACCATTTCAGGCCGCCGCAAAACACCGCAATTCCTTCAACGGTTCCGGAGGCACCGGCATGGCCAATCTGAAGTACGTGTACTACCTGTTCGGCGGATTCATTGGATTCGTCTGCGGGCTCATCATCCAGATGATTTTCATGGCGCTGGAACGCTCCGGCACCCTCATTCTGGGTAACTTTGCCCGCGATTACGGCGTGCTGGGGCGTATCCTGATTTATCTTGTCGAGGGCATCCCCTACATGGGCGTGGCCCTGGGGGTTCTGCTTGTGCATTACATGTTCGGAAAGCAATTTGCCGAGGAAAATCAAAACGATGCCGGCAAAGAAGATTGAAACCAAAAACTGCAATGTTTACAATACCCACCGATTGAATCGGTGATACAATAAAAATATCAATATCTTCTGACACGATTTCATGACCAGCAAGTTCAACGAAAATATCCTGAAAGCCCTCAGCACCACGGAAGAGGCGCTGAAAATATGCAAAGAGGCGATGGAAGACGCCAACGACGAAACCTGCCGCGCCATGTATGCGGCCATGATCAAGGATTGTGAAAAGCACGTCCAGATGCTGAAAGGGGAGATCGATCTCCACAAAGTCCAGAAAAAATGGGATGACAACAAAAAGTAGTGGGTATGCGTATCTTGATCGTTGAGGACGAGAAAAAAGTCGCCGGATTCATCAAGAAAGGTTTGGAAGAGGAGACCTACGCCGTGGATGTCGCCACGGACGGCGAGGAAGGCCAGAACCTGGCGGAGATGAACCACTACGACCTCATCATCCTCGACCTCATGTTGCCGAAGATCAAGGGACTCGATGTGCTCGCCCACCTGCGGACGAAGAACATCAACACCCCGATCATCCTGCTGACCGCCAAGGATTCCGTCGAAGACAAGGTGACGGGGCTCAATCAGGGCGCCGACGACTACCTGACCAAGCCCTTCGCTTTTTCAGAACTGCTGGCGCGCATCCGCTCGCTGTTGCGGCGGGGGCAGAGCGAGACCAAGACCGTTCTGCAGGTCGGCGACCTGACGCTCGACCTGGTCAGCCACAAGGTGAAGCGTGGCGGCGAGGAGATCGAACTGACGGGTAAGGAGTACAGCCTGCTGGAATACTTCATGCGCAACGCCGGCAAGGTGCTCACGCGGACGATGATCGCCGAGCATGTGTGGGATTACAATTTCGACACATTCACCAATGTCATCGACGTGTACGTCAACCACCTTCGCAAGAAGATCGACAAGCAATACGATCACAAATTACTGCACACCTTGAGGGGCGTCGGATATGTGATGAGGGAATAGAAGATGGTATTCAATTCCATTCGCTCCAGACTGACCGCCCTGTACGTCGCCCTGCTGGGAATCATCCTGATTCTGTTCAGCATCATTCTCTATTACTTCCTCAACAACCGCCTGTACGAGAGTATTGACCATTCGCTGAAGCTGTCTGCCAGCGTGGTGCGCAAGACCGCGCAACTCGATTACTCGCGCACACCGCTTCCGGGTCTCGAGTTTTTCTTCGAGCAGTTTCTGGGCTACGGCAACCTGAACAAGTTCTACCGCATCTACGACGGCTCCGGCAACGTCGGCTCGCGCTCGAAAAACATCGACGCCTCCAAGTTTCCGTTGTCGCAGGATGCCTACGGGCGGGCGCTGAAAGGCGAGATGACGTACGAGACGTTCACCGTCGCCGACGGCCACCCCATCCGTGTCATCACCATGCCGGTGCTCCGTGACGGCACGCTGGTGAACCTCATCCAGGTGGGCACGTCGCTCGAAGGCGTCAAGGAAACCATGCGCAACCTGCGCATTTTTCTGTTCACCGGAGTGCCGACGGTCCTGCTGTTGAGCGCGCTGGTGGGACGGTTCCTGGCGCGGCGGTCTCTGGAACCGGTGGCGAAGATCACTCACACTGCGCGCGACATCGCCAGCGGCGGCGACCTCAGCCGGCGCATTCCGGTTCCCGCGGTGCAGGATGAAATCGGCAACCTCGCTCTCACCTTCAACGATATGATGGACCGGCTGGAGCGGTCGTTCGCTAAAATCCGCCAGTTCAGCAGTGATGCCTCGCACGAACTGCGTACACCGCTCACGGTGATGAAAGGACAGAGCGAACTCGCTCTCAGCAAACTGCGCAAACCCTCGGAGTACCAGGAGGTGTTGTCCAGCAACCTGGAAGAGATCAACTACATGTCGCACATTCTGGATGATCTCTTCATCCTCGCGCGGGCAGACGAGGGACAGTTGCCCATGGAGTCGGAACGCGTCAACCTCGTCACCGTCATCGAGGACGTGTGCAAGAACGTGGAAATTCTCGCCGAGGAAAAGGAAATCGAAATCAAGATCGCCTACCTGGAATCGGCGGAAGTCGTCGGCGACGGCCACCGCCTCAAGCAGATGGTGTGGACGCTGTTGCACAACGCGGTCAAGTACACGCCGGAGAAAGGCCTCATCAAAATCACCCTGCAGGATCTGGGCGATTACGCGTTCCTGAGCATTCAGGACAACGGCATCGGCATCCCGGAAGCGGACCTGCCGTGGATTTTCGACCGCTTTTACCGCGTGGACAAAGCGCGGTCGCGTTCCGAAGGCGGCAGTGGGCTGGGTCTCAGCATCTGCAAACACATCGTCGAGATGCACAACGGCACCATCGAAGTGGAAAGCAAAGTGGGCGAGGGCACCCGGTTCAAAATCCGCCTGCCCAAGGACCGCGCCGCGGGCCGCAAAATCGCCTGAACCTGCGGCTCCTCGGAATGGCAGCGGGCGTGGCCCGCAGCAAACGGAGCCTCGGATCTTCGTTCGCCCACTGAATGGACCCCGTTGATCCCGGGCTCAGCCCGGCTCTGCAAATCATAAAATTCCGTGGTACCCTGTGTTCATTATCTAATCCACATTCCACAGGAGATTCATGGTCAGACTGCGGATTGTGTTCATGTTCCTGTTGCTTGCCGTTACGGGCTGTTTGTTCTCCGGCCCGCCGCCTGAGCCTTACACCACGGTTCACTACTACCAGTTCTCCCTTCCCGGTTTCAACGCAACCTTCGATCCCCTGGTCGAGCAGTTTCACCGCCTGTATCCAAAGTATCGCATACGCGTGCATGCGCTTCCCACCGGCACCGACGACCAGCACCAGTTTTACCTGACGCATTTAAAAACCCGCGGACCCGGCGGCATCGACGTGCTGGCTCTGGACGTCATCTGGATGGCGGAGTTTGCGCGGGCCGGACTGCTGGCGCCGCTCACCGATCTTCTGCCGCCGGAGAAGTGGAGCGATTTCTTTCCCGCCAGCGTGCAGGCAGGCACGTTTGGAGAAAAACATTACGGCGTGCCGTTGTTTGTCGATGGCGGTGTGCTGTATTCGCGCAAAGACCTGTTGCAGAAACACGGATTCGACCGTCCCCCCGCCACGTGGAGTGAGCTGGTGTCGATGGCAAAAACCATCATGCGGGTGGAATCCAACGAACGGCTTTACGGGTTCGTCTGGCAGGCCCGTCAGTACGAGGGATTGATCTGTAATTTCACGGAGTTTCTGCCGCGCGGCCAGCCGTGGCTGTTGCCGCAGGGGGGCGGACGCTTGAACCGAGCGCTGATCGAGCCGCGTCTCCGCTTCATGCGGAGTCTGTTGACCGATGGCGTCTCCCCGCCCTCCGTGCTGGCGATGGCGGAGGAGTCGAGCCGTCACGTGTTCCAGAACGGGCAGGCGGTGTTCATGCGCAACTGGCCGTATGCGTGGCGGTTGTTGCAACAGGCGGATTCGTCAGTCGCGGGAAAGGTGTGGATGTCGTCATTGCCTGCGGTGGCGGCGGGTGAGACCGGGCACGGCACGCTGGGCGGGTTCCTCCTCGGCATGCACCGCGACACGCCGGTTGCGGATGCGGCGCGGGCCTGGATCGCGTTTCTGGCGCGACCGGAAGTTCAGCGCACCCTGTGGCATAAGCTGGGATTGATCCCCGCGCGCAAATCGGTTTTGCGGAGCGATCCGCCCCCGGACCCGCCGCCTGTGAACGTTTTGTTCGAGGTGATGACGCACGCCGTGCCGCGTCCGGCAACCCCGCTGTACATGCCGCTGTCGCAGTCGATGCAGGCATACCTGAGCGGCGGGTTGGGGAAAGTGTATTCCATAGATGAGGCGATGCGCCTGATGGACGCGGACCTTCAACGTTTGACACGGGTGCTGAATGATAAAACCGGAGCTTAAAGACCGCCTGCTGTTTCTCGGCCCGCTGTTGGTCCTGCCCGGACTGCTGGTGGCCTGGCCGCTTTTCGAAATCGCGCTCCTCGGTTTCAAAAACAAAGTGACGCTGTTCGGCATCGACCGCTGGGTGGGCCTGTCGAATTACCAATATCTGTTCGGAGAGGATTTGCGTTTCTGGAAAGCGGTGACCAACACGCTGTACTTCACCGGCGTGTCGGTGGCATTGGAATTTGTCATTGGGTTCGCGTTCGCGTTGTATTTGCGGTTCGGGTCGGGATCGGTGTGGTGGAAAACGATTCTGCTGTTGCCGTGGGCGATCCCGAACGTGGTCAGCGCGCGGTTGTGGCAATGGATGTTCCACGCGGAAGCGGGAATCGTCAACCACATCATGCAGACGCTGGGCGTGGTGGAGGGTCCCGTGTACTGGCTGGCGGACCCGGATCTGGCGCTCCATGCCGCCATCCTCGCCGACGTGTGGAAGACGATGCCGTTCATGACGCTCCTTCTGTTCGCCGGACTGCAACGCATTCCGGAGACAATGCTGATGGCGGCGCGGGTGGACCGTACGCCGCCGCTCCGTTTGCTGATGCGCATTTTGCTTCCGGCACTGCGTCCTGCAATTCTTACGGCGCTAGTCCTGCGCCTGCTGGATGCCTTCCGCGTATTTGATGTGATCTATGTGATGACCGGGGGCGGCCCGGCGAACAGTACGGAAACGCTTTCGATTTATGCTTACCGCACGTACTTTCAGGCGTTGCAGTTCGGGTATGGCTCTTCCGTGGCATTGATGCAGGTGGGGATGATGGCCGCGTTGACCTGGCTTGCGGTGACGGTCGTCAAGGACAGGAGGCGTGCGGCATGAGGCGGATGAACCATTTCCTCTTTCTCTTTATTTTGTGCGTATGGAGCCTGGGGCCTTTTTTCTGGCTGTGGCTCACCTCGGTCAAGCCACCGGGAACGGTGGCGCAACTGCCGCCGGTGTGGCCACGGTCGTTCAGTTTTGAAAACTACCACGCGGTTTTGCAAAATGAAGCATTCCTTGCCGTGGTGACGAACAGCCTTTGGGTGTCGCTGGGCGCGACGGCGGTGTCGCTCGTGGTCGGCACGATGGGTGCGTTCGGGTTGTGTGTGCTGATGGCGCGCGGCCGCGAGGCGATCCTTCTGGCACTGCTAGTGGTGTTCATGTTGCCGCAGGTGGCGGTGGTGACGCCTCTGTATGAAGTGTTGGGTGCGCTGGGAGGGATGGACACGGTGTGGGGTCTCATTCTGGTGTACAGCCTGTTCACCGTGCCCCTGGTGGTGTGGGTGATGACGCGTTACTTCGAGGAAATCCCACGCACCCTGTATCACGCGGCGCGGGTGGATGGATGCAGGGCGTGGACCGCATTCCATCGCGTGTACCTGCCGCTCGGCGTGCCGGGCATGGTGTGCGCGGGGCTTCTCGGACTCATTTTCTGCTGGAACGAGTTTCTGTTTGCGTTGACGTACACCACGTCCTACGCGTCGCGCACCATTCCGGTCGGCATCACGCTGTTCACCGGGCAATACGAATTTCCGTGGGGGGAGATTGCCGCCGCCAGTTCCCTGGTCACCTTTCCGATCCTGATCGCGGTGATCGTTGCACAGAAGCACCTCGTGCGCGGGATGGTGGGAAGCGGCATCAAGGGATAGGTCATGCACGCCATTCGGCTTGAAGACATCACACACGGTTTTGGCGGCCGCCCGGTGCTGGACGGCATCGACCTCGGTGTGGAGAAGGGGGAGTTCTTCATCATCCTCGGCGCAAGCGGGGGAGGCAAAACCACCCTGCTCAACCTGCTCGCGGGCCTGCAATTTCCGGACAGGGGACGGGTTTGGTTTGAAGGATGCGATGTCACGTTAAAGGACGTCAGGGAACGCAACGTTGCCTATGTGTTTCAGGATTACGCACTCTATCCGCACATGACGGTGGAGGAGAATATCCGGTTTCCGCTGGAGAACATGAAATGGCCGAAGGCGGACATGATGGAGAAAGTGGCCAAGACGATTGAACGCCTGCAGTTGACCGACGTGCGCGAGAAAATCCCGGCGCACCTTTCCGGCGGTCAGAAACAAAGGGTGGCCATCGGCCGGGCGCTGGTGCGCGATCCGGCGGTGTTCCTGTTCGACGAGCCGCTCAGTAACCTTGATCCGCGGTTGCGCGATCACTTGCAAATGGAATTGAAACAACTGCACCGGCAGTTGAGAAAAACGTTCGTTTACGTGACACACGATGCGCATTCGGCGATGGTGCTGGGCGACCGCGTGGGATTTTTGGACGGCGGGCGCATCCGGCAGGTGGGACCGCCTGCCACTCTATACCGGGAGCCGGAGACTCTGGAGATCGCCCGGTTTTTTGGTTTTCCTCCGCTGAATGTCCTGGCACCGGAAGGGATGAACGAATTATTTCGGCAACCGGCACCGGATAACGTCGCCAGGGCGGGCCTGCGTCCCGAACACGTTATCGTCAATCCCGATTCGCGCGGGTCCTATACGATCCTCTGGACGCAAGTGCTTGGTGACCGGACTTTCGCCGCGGTGGAGGTGGCGGGTGCTCCGCTCTGTGGCGTGTGCGAAGGTTCAGACATGAAAGAGGGAGATCGCGTGGCGCTGTGCATCGAAAAAAATTATTTGATGTTTTTTGACGATGAGGATTTTAGAATAACAGATTGTCATTTTGATTGATGTTTTGTTTGCTGATTGATTGAAGAGGAGGATTCCGGAAATGCGGGTGCATCGACCATACGGACCGGTTCTCGTAATGGGGGAGGTCTTGTTCGACAAATTTGAAAGTGGAAAGCGGCTGGGAGGTGCGCCGTTCAACTATGCGTTTCATCTGCATAAAATGGGCATCCCCGTGCACTTCATCAGCCGGGTCGGCGACGACGCGGAGGGCCGCGAAATCCTGGAATTCGCCAGAAGCCACGGATTCCCCACCGAGGGCATCCAGATCGACCCCAATCATCCCACAGGCGAGGTGACGGTCACCTCCGATTCCGGCAACGGCCACCGCTTTGAAATTCTGCCGGACCGCGCGTACGATTTCATCGAGGTCGATCCTTATCTGCAAAAACGGTTTCGTGATGACATCCCGCTGACGTACTTCGGCACGCTCATTCAGCGCAACAGCACGTCGCGCGAAACCCTGCACGAAATCCAAAAGAAGATGGGGCTGAAGTCCACGTTCTTTCTGGACATCAACCTGCGTGCCCCGTTTTATGATCGGGCCGTGATCGAATCCTCACTCAAGAACTGCGACATCCTGAAGGCCAACCGGCATGAGTTGCGGGAGATCAAAAACCTCCTCAATATTGACAGGCCGGTTGCGGAGCTTCCGCGGTATTTGGCGGAACGTTACAAGCTGGGGCTGGTCTGCGTGACGAATGGAAGCAAGGCCAGTGTTATATATGAAACCGGGAACCGTAATGTGTTCCACTGCACTCCGGACGACAGTTACGAGGTGGTGGACTCCGTCGGTGCGGGAGACGGGTTCAGCGCCATGCTGTCGTTGGGCTACATGGCGAGTTGGCCGTTGCAATCGGTTCTGGAACGCGCCTGCGTGTTCGCCACCGGATTGTGTGGCGTGCAGGGTGCGTTGCCCGGTGACAACAAATTTTACCAACCTTATCGGTTCGTCAGGTAATGGGGCAGAACAGCCAGGGGCTGTACATCATGATGTTCAGTATCCACGGGCTTGTCCGCTCCCGGAATATTGAAATGGGCCGGGACGCGGACACCGGGGGCCAGGTGAAGTACGTCATTGAGCTGGCGGAGGAACTGGGCAAGCGGCCGGAAGTGCGGCGCGTGGACCTGTTCACCCGCCTCATACGCGACCGGCGTGTTTCGGAGGACTATTCCGTTCCGGTGGAAACCCTCTCGGAAAAAGTCCGCATCGTGCGCATTCCCTGCGGTGGCGGCAAGTACATCCGCAAGGAATTGCTGTGGAATCACCTCGATGAATTCATCGACAAGACCGTGAAGTACATCAAGCGCGAGGATGACATCCCGTACCTCGTGCACGGGCATTACGCCGATGGCGGTTACGTGGCGCGGCACCTGGCGTCGTTGTTCGGCGTGCCGTTTGTGTTCACCGGGCATTCGCTCGGCAAATCCAAGAAATCCAAACTGCACGATGACGGATTGTCGGATGAGGATATGAACAAGAAGTACCATATCGATTATAGAATTAAGGTTGAAGAGGAAATCATCGGTTGCGCCGACCTGGTGGTCACCAGCACGCATCAGGAGGTGGAACAGCAGTACGGCATGTACGCGCACAACACCGTACCGGAATATCTGGTCAATCCGCCGGGGCTTGATCTGGAGCGGTTCTTTCCTTACTACGCGGAAGAACAGGAAAACGAACACAGCCGGCAGGCGCGGGTGGCTATCAACGACGAACTCAACCGGTTTTTTCTGAACGCGGACAAGCCGCTCATCCTCGCCCTGTGCCGCCCGGACAAGCGTAAGAACGTCGGCGCGCTTATCCAAGCCTACGGCGAAAGCAAGGAGTTGCAGGCCATCGCCAATCTCGCCGTGTTCCTGGGCATCCGCAAAAACATCATGGACATGGGCGAGAACGAGAAGTCCGTGCTCATCGAAACGCTTCTGCTGATGGACAAGCACGATCTCTACGGCAAACTCGCCATCCCGAAAAAACACGACTTCACGTACGAGGTGCCGGAGTTATACCGCATGGTGGCCCTGCGCCGGGGCGTGTTCGTGAACCCCGCGCTCACCGAACCGTTCGGCCTGACCCTGCTGGAGTCCGCCGCCTGCGGCGTGCCCATCGTCGCCACCAACGACGGCGGGCCGGTGGACATTGCCAAGAACTGTCAGAATGGCATCCTCATCGATGTCTCGGAGCCGAAGAACATCAGCGACGCGGTCAAGCAGATTCTCGTGGACCCGGATCTGTGGCAGAAGTATTCCGGTAACGGCATCAACAACGTCCGCCAGCACTATACCTGGGATGCGCACATTGATCGTTATCTGGAAACCATCCAGAGCCTGAGGGGTGGTTCGCACAAGGATCTGTATGCCATCGACGGCGATCCTCTTGCCATCAAAATGTTGAGTCGCAACAAGATGATCGTCTGCGATATTGACAACACGCTGACCGGTGACCCGGAATCGCTGGAAAAACTGTTGGCATTGATCGAACCTTATAAAAAATCCATCGCGTTCGGCGTGGCCACCGGGCGCACCATCGATTCCGCTCTGGAATTTTTAAAGGAGCACAACGTTCCCGTTCCGGAAATATTGATCACCTCCGTCGGCGCGGAAATTTATTACGGCGGGCCCGGCAACCTGGACAAGGGATGGGCCATGCATCTGCGCCAGAAATGGGACAAGGAGAAGATCAAAAGACTGTTGGCGACGCTGCCATTTTTGGAACCGCAGGAACCGGAAACCGAGCGCGAGTTCAAGGTCAGTTACTACATGGAACCGAAGGAAGAATATCTGAGACAGGCGCACGACCTGTTGACCCGCAACGGATGCCGCTACCAGATGATTTACTCGCACCAGCAGTTTCTGGACATTCTCCCGCAACGGGCCTCCAAGGGGAAGGCCCTCCGCTACCTCAGCTACAAGTGGGAAATTCCGCTGGAAAACTTTCTGGTCGCCGGCGATTCCGGAAATGACGAGGAAATGATGCGGGGCGATCCCAAGGGCGTGGTCGTCGGCAACTACAGCAAGGAAATGGAGATGCTGAGAGGCAAACGCGGCGTTTATTTTTCCAAGCAGAAATACGCGGCGGGGGTGATCGACGGCATTCACCGTTACCGCTTCCTGGAGTCGTGAGGTGAACGATTCGTATTCCATCGCAACGCTTCTGAGTGAAGAAGAGGTCCGGTGCTTTCGCGAGTTCATTTACGAACTGGATCACGAACCGCAGAAGCATTTCCTGCGCAATGACATTGTGCTCAAATCCGAGGCGTACCTGAAACATAAACACGAAGCGCACCCGGAGATGGGAAGGTTTGGAGGCCTGCAGCATTTTCTTTCGCGGACGCAGGAGATGTTGTTGATGGATCAGTATGCGGTACTTCTGTACCGGGCCAAAGTGGGGCAGTACCATTTTTACCGGTTTCATAAAAATGAAGAAACCGTGGACGAACTGGACCCGGAGGAGTTTCTCGATTACCGCGAAGTCGTCGCGGGCTACCCTTACGAGCCGGCGGAAAAAAAACTGGAGATCAACTTCGGCCCGTTTTACAGCCTGGGTCCCGTGATCCGGGATCACCGGAAAATTGGTTCCGGCCAACGGTTTCTGAACAGCTTCATGGCGGGAAAACTGCAAGGCGAGTGGAGCAAGTGGCAGGCCCACCTTTGCGACTTCATGAAAATCCACAGCATCAACGGCGAGCAGATTCTGATCGACGGCCAGATCATCCGTGATCCCCACCAGTTGTTTGATGCGTTGCAGAAGGCCATCAGCCATTTGGAGAGGCGCAGGGAAACGGAATCCATTCAGAATGAAAAAAGTTATTTGCGCGGCCTGGGGTTTTGCGACGGGTTCGGCGATACCGTCGGGCGGGTGCTGAAGAATCTGCAACTGCTGGCGAACCTGCTGGAGGAGCCGCGGGCGGAATACCTGGAGGAATTCATCAGTGTTATTCCGATGGTGAGCCGGGTTGCGATCGTTTCACCACATGGCTGGTTTGGCCAGGAAAACGTGCTGGGCAGGCCGGACACGGGCGGGCAGATCGTTTACATTCTCGACCAGGTGAAAGCCCTTGAAAAGTTTTTGAAGACTTCGCTCAAGAACGCAGGGCTCAAGGTCCAGCCGAAAATCCTCGTCCTCACCCGTCTGATCCCGGAAAGCGAAGGCACCACCTGCGATCACCGCTTGGAGAAAATCCACGGCACGCAGAACTGCTGGATTTTGCGCGTGCCGTTCAGGGACGAGAACCAGAACATCGTGCCGCATTGGGTATCGCGATTTCGCGTGTGGCCGTACCTGGAGCAATTTGCGCTCGACGCGAAGAACGAATTGCTTACGGAACTCGGCGGCAAGCCCGATCTCATCGTCGGCAATTACTCCGACGGCAACCTGGTGGCCTCCCTCCTCGCCTCGTGGTTGCAGGTCATTCAGTGCAACATCGCGCACGCGCTGGAAAAACCCAAATACCTGTTCTCCGCGTTGTACTGGAAAGACCTCGAACCCGATTACAACTTTTCTTTGCAATTCACCGCCGACCTCATTGCGATGAACAAGGCGGACATCATCATCTCCAGCACGGCGCAGGAGATCGCGGGCACCGACACCAGCATGGGACAGTACGAATCGTACCGCCTGTTTTCCATGCCCGGCCTGTACAAGGTGGCTAACGGCATTCATTTGCATCACCCGAAGTTCAATGTGGTGTCGCCGGGAGTGGATGAGTCGTTGTACTTTCCATTCACGCAGAAGAACAAGCGGTTGGAGAATCAGACGGAAGAGCTGACCGAACGGTTGTTTTCCCAAGCCGGACCCGAGGCATATGGCGAGTTGGCCGATCCCGGCAAGCCGCCGATCTTCACCATGGCGCGTCTGGATAAAATCAAAAATTTGACGGGACTGGTCGAGGCGTTCGGCCAGAGTCCAAAGTTGCAGGAACTCGCCAACCTCATCGTGGTGACGCGATCGATCCGCGAGGAGGGCGTGGACGACGATGAGGAACGGCACCAGCTCAAGAGGATGTACGAGCTGATCGCGCAGTACGATCTGTATTCCAAAATCCGCTGGGTGGAAAACTCGTCGCGTCAGAACGGGGCGGAGATATACCGCATCGTCGGTGACCGGAAGGGGGTGTTCGTGCAACCCGCATTGTTCGAAGCGTTCGGGCTGACGGTGTTGGAAGGCATGGCCAGTGGCCTGCCCGTGTTCGCCACTCAGTTTGGCGGGCCGCAGGAGGTCATCCAGAACGGTAAAAACGGATTTCTCATCAACCCCACCCATCCGTCATTGATCAGCGAACCTTTGGTGACATTCCTGGCGCGCGCCGGTACGGACGCCACTTACTGGAAAACGATTTCAAACCAGGCCATTGCGCGCGTGAAAGAAGCCTACACGTGGAAGCTGTACTCGGAGAAACTGCTCAAGTTCGCGAAGCTGTATGGATTCTGGAACTACTCGGAGCTGTCGGAGGAGAAAAAGGAACTGGATCAGTACTGCAACCTGCTGTTCCACCTGTTTTACAAGAAACGGGCGGATGCATTGATGCCTAAATAAACCGGTCTTGGGATGAAATGGAATGCGCAGGAAAGGTCAGCGTATCCATACCAGCGGCTGGTACACCCACGCCTTGTCGCCCATCGCATCGACGATGTGCACCCAGTTGTTTTCCACCTTGAGGACTTTCACCGAAAAGTACTTGTCCACCGGGCTCCACGGCACGCGTGAATGGTTGGTGCCGGGTCCTGTGCGCATGTTGGTTTTGTTCTGCTTCACCACGGCGCATTTGAAATCGTTGGTGATCAGCCTCTCGTGGAGCCAGTAGATGTCGCCATCCACGTCCTGCACCCGCAACCATTCGCCTTTCTTGGCCAACTGCTGGAACGGCATGTATTTGAACACCTCCCACAGTTTTTCGTAATTCAGGCCGGGACCTTTTCGCAGATTGGCTTTCTTGACGTTGATGCACAGAGCCTGCGCCTCAATGGAGGTAAAGGGAACGGACAGGGCGGCGACAGCGAGAATCAAAAGGGACGCGAGAGAATATTTAAAGCGACGCATGGTTGGTTCCGGGTTTGAAGTTGATTGCTGGGTTGTGGTACGAAAACCTTGAAACATGCTGAAAAAGTGGGATACGACGGAACCGGAGACGGCAAGCCGCTCCGGCGGGATTGAAATTGCAGGGCGTAGGCCGTCCGCAATATGAAATGCTGACAACCAGCTTACCACCATCGAGGGGCAGATTCAATTGGCCGCAAATGCGAGCCGCATTCACCGCCGGCCACGCTCCAGCCACCACAGGCCGCCGGAGAGCACCAGATGGATCATCCCCACCTGCAACAGGAAGCGCGGCAGATCCCAGTAGGAAATTTCACGGTCGTTCAAACGGTAGGTGAATGAAAAAAAATCCTTCTCGATGCGGTTGCCCACCTTCACTTCATTGTACAGATCCGGTTTCACTCGCTTTTTCTTTTCCGTGCCCTCGCCGTTTTTTACCGACAAATAATAGGACTGTGTTTGAAACAGTTTCTTTTCGATGTTTTTGTCCGTCACTTCCCCGGCCATGGACGTGAAGAACTTGAAAAAGTAAAGCGCGCCGAAGATGGCGACGGCGAGGACTTTCGGATTCAGGAACAGGCGCTGAAAGCGGTCCTTGTCCGTGGGACGCGCCCGCAGATCACCGACAAAAAACGAATGAATGAAGGGTGTGATGAAGTCGTACTGAAAATAGGGATAGCCGGAATAATGCGGGCGATAAAACCGGTGCGGACCCTGCGGGCCGGATTGCGGCGGCGGGGCACCGAACCGTTGTGCGTCGTAGTCCCTGCGCCGGTTCAGATTGGACAACACGCGGTAGGCTTCCGCGATTTCCGCGAAACGATCGTGGTGGCCGCCGCGGCTTTCCGGGTTCTTGTCCGGGTGATGCTGTTTGGCCAGCACGCGGTAGGCTTTTTTGATTTCCGCGTACGTTGCGTCGGGAGCCACCCCCAGGATTTCGTAATAGTTTTTTTGCGTCATAGGAGATGCCGATCGAATGGTCCGGTCAGGGACGGCGCGGTGCGCGCAGGGCACGACGTGCGATGAAGTACAACACCAGAATAAAACACAGCGTGGCCGCTACGTTGCCCCACTCCAGTTCCCCCAGCGCGTCGAGGACAACCGGACCCGAATAAAAGCTGGCGGCGGTGTAGGCCACCGAGAACAGCACGTTGCCCAGAAACGAATACACTATGTAACGGCGCGCATCGTAGTGGATCATCCCGGCGAACGGCGGAATGATTTTCGACACCGCAAACAGGAAGCGGCCGAGGATCACCACCACCGCCGGGCGTGTCTGGAACATGCGGTGCGTGGTGGCGATGGCGCTTTCCATGCTCCGCACCCAGGCAAACCGCATCCAGTATGCCAGTCCCGTTTTGTAACCGAGGAAGTACAGGAACAGGTCGGCGATCCAGCCCCCGGCAAACCCGCACAGGAGAACGCCGTACACGTTCAGCAAACCTTTGGACGCGGCGATGCCGCCGAACACCAGAAACAGGGGGATGCCGTAATGATCGAAATAGGTGCCGACGAGAACGATGCCGTACCCGTAATCCGCGACCAGACCTTCAATGGTCTCGGGAGACATTATTCACAGGCGTCGCAAAGCAGGTTGGACAAGGCGTTCATACAGCAACATCCGGCATAGGTGCCGGCGCCGGAGGTGGCGCTGTGGACGAAAGTTTCCTTCAAGTCCGGGCGCTCGTAATAGCCGCGGGGCATCTGCGGATTTCCCTGCTGGGGCGGACCGGGTTGCTGGTATTGCTGGGGAGTGCGCATTTCGGGATTGTCCACGATCTGCGTGCCGCACCGCGTGCAGAAGTTGGCCTGATCCGAGTTCTCCGCTCCACAGTTGGGGCAAAACATAGTCTCTCCTGTTGTTAAAAATCCTTGCAGTTGAAAAACATCTTTTCGGAAACGGGCTTTCGAAGCACCATGGCGTCGTGCGCCTTGCGCGCTTCCCGGTCCAGACTGTAGGTGACGATGTTGTTCACGATCGGCCAGGCGTCGCGCAGGTCGAGATCCGGAAGGCGGTTCAGCATGCGGTCGCGGCCCGCGTGGACCGTTTCGAAGTGCTTATTATAGGTATCCCGCAGGCAATTTTCATCGGTTAAATTCAACCCCGGCTCGGCGCGCAGGATGGGATTGAATCGGCGTGCCGAATGATCTGCGTGCAGGTCGGCCATGGCGTCGAGCAGGTTGATGAGGCGGCCCAGCTCGAAGAAAAACGCGTACAGCGCCTCGAAGCGGTCCTTGGCGATTTTGTCCCGGAACGCCTGTGTCATGATGTGTGCGAACACGTTTCCCCATTGATCGAGAAAACGGTCAAGGTTGGTCACCGACGCATCCTGTTCCATGCGGTGCAGGGCGGCGATCTCCTTCTCCACGTATTCGAGGTCGATGTGAAAGCGGTCGTACAGCTTTTTGCTTTTGCGGAAGGTGCGGTTGAGGCGGCGCCGAGCCCAGCCGTTGTACTGCTTCAGCCAGAAGCCGGTTTCGTCTTCCAGGTTGTCCTGAAACTTGATGACAAAAGCGAGCAGGGACACCGCCGCGCCCAGTTGCACCGCCTCGTGTTCCGGCGGCAGGGCGGCGACTTTGGCGATGGGCACGCCCGAACAGCGGTCCTTGACCGCTTCAATGTCTTGCACTACCATTTCGTTGTAGAGCATCGCCAACAACGTGCCCTCGTAACTGTTGATGAAGGCGTACGGTCGCGAATGGTTGCGCACCAGGTGCCGGCAAACACTGCAATAGTACAGCTTGTAGTACGTGCAGTCCTTGACCAGCAGTTCCATTTTGTAGGGTTTGACCAGTCCCAGCATGGAGTTGTCCGTGTTGAAGGTCGCAGGGTTTCACTTTTTCCCGGTATTGTAGCAGATGGTGTGGCTCACGGTTTTGCAAATAATAGTGGTCCTGACTGTCGTGGTGTACTTCGGGTCCAACATGCTGTCGCTGGTGCGGGTGCGCCCGGCGGCGGCGCCGTTGCCCAGCATGCCGTTCGTCTCCGTCTGCGTGCCTGCCCGCAACGAGGAACGCGACATCGAAGCCTGTCTGACGTCGCTCCTTCAGCAGGAGTACCCCGAGTTCGAAGTCATCGTTGTCGATGACCACTCCACCGACCGCACGTCCGATATCATCCGCTCGTTGAAAGAGAAACACCCGCGCCTGAAAAGCATCCAGAGCGCGCCCCTGCCGGAAGGCTGGTACGGCAAACCCTTCGCCCTGCACCAGGCCAGCCAGGTGGCGAGGGGAAAACTGTTGCTGTTCACCGACGCCGATCCCATATTCGAACCCTACGCGCTGGCGTCGGCGGTGCATTTCATGCAACTGCGGCGGCTGGACCTGTTGACTCTGATGCCGCGCGCGCTGTTCGGTTCGTTCTGGGAGCGCGCGGTGCAACCGGTGATCTTCGGCCTGATCGCGGGGTTGAGCCGCTTCCGCAAAATCGCCGACCCCAACGATCCGCACGCGATGGGTTTCGGCGCATTCATCCTGATCACCCGCGACCTGTACCGCAAGATGGGCGGGCACGAGGCTGTGCGTGCCCGCATCCTGGAGGACATCAGCCTGGCCCGTGTGGCCAAGCACAACGGAGCGCGCATGCTTGCCGCCGACGGCAAAGCCCTGTTCTCCATACGCATGTACCACTCGTTCAAGGAAATCTGGGAGGGCTGGCGCAAGAACGTGTTCCTCGCCTTCAAACAGTCGATCCCGAAAACGGTTTACTACATTGCGATGATCCTCGGCGTCACCGTGACACCCTGGTTGCTGGCAATCGCCAACGCGGCGTTCGATGCCTCGGCGTGGATGCAGGCGGTGTCCACCGTTGCCCTGCTCGTGGTGCTGTTTACCGAAGTCAGCCTGTGCGAGGAACTGGGTCTTTCCGGCTGGTGCATCTGGATTCTGCCCCTGGGCGGCATCGTGGTGAGTGGTATCCTCGTCAACTCCATGATCCACGTGCTGTTTAAAAAGCAATCCATGTGGCGGGGACGCCGCTACGCCTCGCCTACCTGAATGGCCGTATTGAGCGGGGTGCCTGCACCCGTTCAGGGTTTCCGGCGGCCTGAAATTTCCTCAAGGTAAATCCATTTGGCGTTATGATAGAGAGGGCCCTTTTGCGGCGATTCCTGGCTTCGCGGGGCCTTGCCGTTTTTCTGAGTCTATGTATGACCGATTCCTCCTACACCGATTTTGTTCTGGAACAGCTCGCGGGGCTGGGACCGGTGCGTTGCCGCGCCATGTTCGGCGGCCACGGGCTGTACGTCAATGACGTTTTTTTCGCTATCATTTATAACAATACGCTTTATTTCAAAACCGATAGAGGCACCGTCTCCCAGTATGTGAAAGAGGGCATGCAACCGTTTGAGCCGCGCCCGGGCCAGACCCTCAAAAACTATTACGAAGTTCCTACAAAGGTGCTGGAAAACGCTGACATGCTGATGGCGTGGGCCAGGCAGGCCGTGGCGGTGGACGATTCCAAAAAATGAGGGGGCGCGCATGAAAGTGGAGACCTTTTTATGAATTGGACATCTAAGTGTGGGAGGAGCGCACTCATCCTGTTTGTCTGGATCGGGATGGCAAGCCCCGCTCTTTGCGGAGAAGCGGAATCTGCTGACAGCCCGCCTGAGTTTTATATTTCCAAAAACATCTGCCCGTTCGAGTGCTGTACCTACGGTCGCTGGCGTGCGGTGGAATCCGTGGACCTGAAGGACTCGCCCAACGGCAAGGTGATTGGGGATGTGAAGGAGGGCGAACACGTCGAGGCCGTTACGGGGGAGGTCCACGCGAAGCCCGGCATCATGAAAGTGGTGGTCCCGCACAAGCAGTTCAAAAAGGGCGATACGATTTATATCCTCCACTATATTGGCGAAGGGTATTTCAAGTACTGGCACCAGGGAAAAGTCGGCGAGGAAGAATTCATTTTTATCCTGAACCTGGCGGAGGACGACCCCCTGTGCAAAACCCCGCGCGAGGACTGCTGGGGACAGTTGCAAAAAGCGGAGGAAAGCGTGTGGTGGGTGCAAATGAAAAACGCCGGCGGTACCGTAGGCTGGACGGACCATCCGGAAAGTTTTGGAGGCAAGGACAGTTGTGGTTGAGACAGGGGAAGGGAACGTCTTTTCGGCCATGAGATGGCGCGGAGTGACGTGGTTGGTGAAGTTCCCTTGAACGCTTTCAAGAGAGGTGGTTATGAAACTCACTCCCGGTAACTGCTGGGCTTATGTTTTGCTTTTGATCGTCACCGCCGGGTACAACGTGATGGTGATCTCCGGGCTCGCTCTGCTCAATCAGCACCTGGAGGCGATTGCGCCCGTTCACTACTGGCCGCGCATCACAGTGGTGTTTGCCAACGAGGCGACGGTGATGCTGTGGCCGATCCTTGGCATCGTGTCACTGATCGGAAACGTCGCCTGGGGTGTGCACCGCGCTGGTGATACCGCCAACCGTGCGCCGCACGCGCTTCCCATGTTCTGCCACCTGGCGTGGATCGTCGCCTGTTCGTTGTGGCACATCGCCGGAGCCATGGCGCCGTTCATCCTGCTGGGTGAGCATCTTTAAGAAGGGGAGGGGGGCCTGCTATTTCTTTTTCGATTCCTGCCAGTAGCGTTCCATCTCTTCGAGCGGCGTGTCCTTGAGCGTCTTGCCCTGCTTCGTCACCTGCTCTTCGATATAATGAAAGCGCTGTACGAACTTGTTGTTGGTCTGGCGGAGCGCTTCCTCCGCGTCCAGCTTCTGAAAGCGCGCCACGTTGGCCAGCACGAATAAGATGTCGCCCAGTTCGCTTTCCACGTGGGCCTCGTCGCCGTGCCGCACCGCTTCCTTGAACTCGGCGATCTCCTCATCCAGCTTGGCGAACACCTCGTCGATCCGGTCCCAGTCGAAGCCGTGCTTCGCCGCCTTCTTCTGTAACTTCTGCGCGCGTTTGAGTCCGGGCAAATGCAGGGGCACGCCGTCCAGCACCGACTGGCGGTCCCGGCTGGCCTTCTCGGTTTTCTTGATCTTCTCCCACTGGTCCACCACCTGGTCGGGCGTGTGCAGTTCGCCTTCCTTAAAGACGTGCGGATGCCGCCGCACCATCTTGTCGGCGATGGTGTTGACCACGTCCCGAATATCAAACTCCTTCTGCAGTTCGGAAATCTTGGCGTGGAACAGGATCTGGTAGAGCAGGTCGCCCAACTCGTCCTTGATCTTTTCCGGATCGTTGTGGTCGAGCGCTTCCAGCGCCTCGTAGGCTTCCTCCACGAGGTAGGGCTTGAGCGACTCGCGCGTCTGCACGCGGTCCCACGGACAACCGTTTTCTCCCATCAGCCGGTCCACGATGTCGACCAGCTCTCCGAACGCTTTGGCGGCGTTTTCGTTCATGTTGCCTTCCTTGTTGGTGTTGGAATGGTTCATTCGATGAATTCGAGGATGACCGAGTCGGCCAGGTACAAGCCGCGCGTGGACAGGGCCAGCCGGTCGCCGTGCACCGACACCAGTTCCTGCTCGCGCAGGCGCTCGACGACGGAGCCGAACACTTTCTCGAACGCCACCTGAAAGCGTTGCTCGAATTTCGGGATGCTGACGCCGCGTTTCAGGCGCAGGCCCAGCATCAGGGTTTCGCCCATGGCGCGGCGGGCGTCGAGGGTTTCCTCGGTCTGCACCGCATGACCATCAGCTTGAACCCGGTCGATGTAGTGCGCGGGCGTGTTGAAGTTTTTGAACCGAACCCCGTCGAGATAAGACGACGCCCCGGCGCCGAGTCCCAGGTACTCGCCGTTTTCCCAGTACAGTGTGTTGTGACGGCTCTCGTAACCGGGTTTGGCGAAATTGGAAATCTCGTAATGCTCGTAACCCGCTTCGGCCAGGCGTTCGATGCTGTACTGGTACAGCTCCAGTTGAAAATCTTCCGAGGGCACGGCGAGTTCCCCCGCCTCGTGCAGTTTATGAAATGCCGTGCCCGGTTCGATAGTCAGGTTGTAGGCGGAGAGGTGCTCCGGGTTTTTGGCGATGGCCTGCTCCAGGTTATCCTGCCAGCGGGCTTTCGACTGCCCCGGCAGGGCGAACATGAGGTCGAGCGACAGGTTGTCGAATCCCGCCCGGCGGGCGCGCTCGACCGTCTGGTGAATTTCCTCGACGCTGTGGACGCGGTCGAGGGTTTTCAACTCGGCCGCATCGAACGACTGCACGCCGACACTCAGGCGGTTGATCCCGGCGGCGTGCAGGCATTTCAGGTTTTCCGTCTCCACGGTGGAGGGATTGGCCTCGGTGGTGATCTCCGCATCGTCGGTCACGTCGAAATAGCGCTTGCAGGCTTTGAGGACGCGGATCTGGTCGCCCGCCGGGAGCGTGGTGGGCGTGCCTCCGCCGAAGAAGATCGTCGCCACCCGCCGACCCTCCAGCCGGGGGGCGTAGTGACGGATTTCCTCGATCAGCGCCGGGACGTACCGCTCCCGCTCGGAGGCGTTCTCCGGATGCGAGTTGAAATCGCAGTAGCCGCACTTGTGCAGGCAGTAGGGAATGTGGATGTAAAGGCCGACAGGGTCCATTGCGTTAACGACTTGGTTTCTGGTTTCACCTATAATACAATCTAACATTTTCGGCGTATAGCCCGCATTTTTGAGGAGTGCCCACAACATCACCACCCACGACGCAGGATTCAAATCTGGATACGTGAGCCTGATCGGCAAGCCCAACGTCGGCAAATCGACGTTGCTGAACCGGCTTGTCCGCGAGAAGCTGGCGGCCATGTCGCGCCGTCCTCAGACCACGCGCAACCGGATCACCGGCGTCTGCCATCTGGAAGGAGGGCAGATCATCCTCATGGACACGCCGGGCATCCACCAGGGCGCGCGCAAGTTGAATGAGGAGATGGTGAAGACCTCGCTCAGCACCTGCGGCGATGTGGACCTGATCCTGTTTATGGTCGACGCCCGCCAGGGGTTTGGGGAGGACGATGCGTTCGTGCTGGAATCCCTGAAGCAGTCGCGCACGCCGAAAATCCTGGTGATCAACAAGATCGACCTGATCCCCAAGGCGCGTATTCTGGAATTGACCAGCGAGATCAACGCGCGTGGGACGTTTGTCGAAACCGTGCCCATTTCGGCATTGAAAGAAGACGGGCTGGACCTGCTGGAGCGGGTGATTCTCAAGCGCCTTCCCGAAGGGCCGCGCTATTTTCCTGAAGACATGGTCACCGACGCACCCGAAGAATTTCTGATAATGGAAATCATTCGCGAAAAAGTGTTCAAGCTCACCGCGATGGAAATCCCCTACTCCGTGGCGGTGGTGGTGGATGGTTTGCGTGAAGGAAAACGTGGTATGTTGGTGATCGATGCAACCATTTTCGTGGAAAAGGCATCTCAAAAAAAAATCGTCATCGGTGGCGGTGGAAAATTGCTGAAGAAGATCGGCACCTGGTCACGCGAAGAGATCGAGCGGCGGTTCGGTAACAAGGTATTCCTCAACCTGTATGTTAAAGTGAAAGAGCGGTGGCGCGACAATGTTCGCGACCTGAAAGAGTTCGGATACAAACATGGTTTCCATTAAAACGGATGAAGAAATAGAAAAGATGCGGGTGACCGGCCGGTTGGCCGCGGAGGTTCTGGTGATGATTGAGTCGTATATCAAACCGGGTGTGACGACCAACGAGCTCAATCAGATCTGTCACGATTACATCATCAAGAAAGGGGCCATTCCGGCTCCCCTGAACTATCGTGGTTTTCCCAAAAGCATCTGCACTTCGGTGAACGATGAAGTGTGCCACGGCATTCCCTCCGACCGCAAGCTGCGCAACGGAGACATCGTCAACCTGGACATCACCACCATTGTGGACGGATACCATGGCGACACCAACAAGACCTTCTTCGTGGGGTCGCCGCGGAAGAATGCCCAGAAACTCACCGAAGCCACCAAGATCGCCCTGCACAAGGCCATCGACGTGGTGCGCCCGGGCGCCCACCTGGGCGACATCGGCGCCACCATTCAGCAGTACGTGGAAAGGCAGGGCTATTCCGTGGTGCGGGAGTTCTGCGGACATGGCATTGGAATCAAATTTCATGACGAACCCCAGGTGCTTCACTTCGGCCAGTTTGGGCAGGGCATGGAGCTGAGGCAGGGCATGACGTTCACCATCGAGCCGATGGTCAACATGGGTGGGCGCGAACTGCGGATTCTGGACGACAACTGGACCGCTGTCACGCTGGACGGCTCCCTGTCCGCGCAGTTCGAGCACACCATTCTGGTCACGGCGGATGGAGCGGAAGTTCTAACTCGAACCGAAGGAACCACTTTTTAAACGTTCTATCTGGAGGAGCGACTAATGAAAGGTGATAAAAAAATCATCGACGCGCTCAACGATATTTTGACGGGGGAATTGACCGCCATCAATATTTATTACCTGCATTACAAGATGCAGGAAAACTGGGGATATGAAAAGCTGGCCGCGCACAGCCGGGAAGAGTCGATGGATGAGATGAAACACGCCAACCAGCTCATCGAGCGAATCCTGTTTCTGGAAGGCATCCCCAATATGGCCCGGTATGAGGAAATTCCGGTCGGCAAAAATTGCGAAGAGCAACTCAAAAGCGAATACGCGTACGAAAAGGACCATGTCGATAAATTGAAGAAGCACATTCGCCTGTGCCTCGACAAAAACGACTTCGTCACCAAGGAACTGCTGGATGACATTCTGAAAGACTCCGAAGAGAGCTGTGATTGGTTGGAAACCCAGTTCTCGCGGATCAAGGACATTGGCATTCAGAATTACCTCACCGAACACATGAAGACCGAAGAATAAAACTTCTCACACGGACTCCAACCCGTTTTCCAGGCCGCCCGGGGAAACCCGGGCGGTTTTTTTTTATCTGAACGCGTTCCGTGTCTCCCTTATACCGGCTAACCCGACCCACCATTTTCATTTTTCAAACCGGCAAAACCCAGCGATTTTGCAAAGACGTCCGCCCGCCTTTCTTTGTCATAAATAGTTGTAAATAAATAGGTTAGGTTGTATTTGGAAAATATTTGTGAAACTCTATTGACAATGATTCTCAATTTCGCTATTAATGGTTTTATAAGAATGATAATGAATTTCAGAATCTTTGATTTTTGGAGGCATCCAGATCCATGATTGGCCACGACACTTCCATCAAGGTATGTCAGGGCCCAGGCTGTAAAGCCTGGGGATCGAAGAGTGTTCTGCGCACATTGCGGTGTCATTACCGGGAGCATCCCGAAGCTATGGGACAGGTTCGCGGGTCCAGGTGCATGGGCCGTTGCGGCGGGGGGGCGGCGGTGCAGATCGACTCGCCGGATCGTGTGATCAAAGTGCGCAAACCGAAGGATGTGCTTCTCAAGTTGTTGCGCAGGTCTCCTGAGTGAAATTCCATTTTCCATAACAGTTAAAAAAGATGGTTGCCAAGGTAGGTGTCGGCTTCCCGTAAGGGTGGGGTGTCGGCATTTTTTTGTAGTCTATTCGCCCTGAAAGATTTAGCTATCCCATACGGGCGCGATCTGAAAAATCTGGAGGAGGTAATGAAAAAAACACTTGCAACGTTAGTGTGTCTGGGCATGATTCTGGGCGGGGCTCCCGCCTGGGCCGAGCCCGGAGATCTGATCATTGAAGAGCAGGAAATCGGCAAAGGTGGTGAGATCATCATCATCGAGGAAGAGGGCGCCAGCCTGGAAGCTTTGGAGAAACAGGTTGAGTTGATGGCGGAAGAAATCGACGGTCTGCGCGACGAAGTCGGCACTTTCCGCAGGAACGTCAACGTCACCGGTTACGGTGAAACCCATCTGAAGATGCCCATGGACGAACGGACCAGCGAGTTCGACGCGCACCGCTTCGTCATCGGCATCAACGCCAAGTTCAACGACTGGATCTTCCTGAACGCGGAAATCGATTACGAGCACGCGGCGCAGGAGTTGGAATTCGAGATGGGTTACCTCGACTTCCTGCTGGATCCGCGCGTGAACGTCCGGGCGGGTACGGTATTGATCCCCGTGGGCTTCCTCAACGAATTCCACGAGCCGGTTTTCTTCTGGACGGTGGAGCGCCCGCAAATCCAAACCCGGGTCATCCCGACGTCCTGGAACGGCACCGGTGGTGGTTTGTTCGGTACCTTTGGGAACGTGCTGGGTGGTATGAACTACCGTTTCTACGTAGTCAATTCCCTGCAATCCTTGCGCCCGGTGGGTTTCAGCAACGGTCATGGTGCTGGTGGAAATCAGGGGCAATTCACCGGTTCCAGCGGTATCCGCAGTGGACGGCTTCAGCCCGATGAGGCGATCGCCTCTGACCTGGCTGTGACGGGTCGCGTGGAGTTGCCCAATATGGTGCCGGGTCTTCAGTTCGGCATGTCTTTCTACACCGGCGACACCTCGCACAACTTCATCGACAGCAGTGCCCGGACGACGCTGGTGGAAGCGGACGTTAAGTTCCGGAAACGCTGGTTCGAAATGAACGCCACCATTGTCAACATTCACATCAATAATGCGCGGGAAATTAACAAGTTCAATGCCGCCAACAACGTGATCACGCCGGGGACGTCTACCACCTCGCAGGTTCCGACCAATATTTTTGCATGGAATCTGCAGGCAGGTATCCATCTTTTCCAGTTGGCGAAGGTGGCAACCACGCATGATCTGGTTTTGCACGGCATGTATGAGCGCATCGACACCCAGGACGAAATGCCGATCGGCTCTGCGGCGGATCCCAGCCAGGAAGCCGATGTATTCACCGGCGGTGTGGCCTGGTTCCCGACGCCGAACGTGGCCATCAAGCTGGATTACACCAATCAGGACCGGGGTAATAACACCAGCTCGCAGGAGGTCAACCTGGGCATGGCTTACATGTTCTTCTAAGAAAAACCGTTACCGGGTGGTTTGAGAGGAGGAAAAAATCGGCTGTTCAGCCGCCCGGTCATAATAAATTTGTTAATATTTAGCTGTTCACAAAGAGGATCGCTCATGAATAAATTGAACGCGAAGAAACCCAACCCGCTTTATGGGGGCCTGGCGTTGATCATGCTGGCAATGTGGATCGGGCTGACAGCAGTTCCGGCCCATGCGTTGAGTGTCAGCACCAAGGAAGAGGCGCTTCAGCACCTGTTCCCTGGAGTCACCAAGGTCATTAAGAAAAAAATCTGGCTCAGTGAGGCACAGCGCAACGCCATTGCCAGAATGTCCGATCAGAAAGTACACGAGCAGCGCATCAACGTGTACGTCGGCATGCAGGGCAGCACTCCGCTCGGCTACGCCGTTTTTGAAACGGTCAAAAACCGGTCCTGGCCCATCAGCTACGTGACCGTGTTGAATCAGGACGGATCCGTCAAGGCTGTCGAAGTTCTGAGCTTTGAAGGAGCCCGCGTTTGGCGGGGCGGTTACGAGTCGTGGGCCGAGCAGTTTCAGGGGAAAAAGGCCGACTCGGACTTCACCCCGACCATCATCACGGGGGCTACCGTTTCCGCACGGGTCATCGCCAATGGTGTGAAAAAGGCCGTAGCCGTGTATAAGGTGCTGTTTTTGGACAAAACCAAATGATTTTGGACAAATCCAGTTAGTTGTTTATAATATCGCCCTATGCAAACACCGGGTTATAAACCCGTCCACCCGGACTGCCGGTCCGGGTTGGGCGGGTTTGTATTTTTAATTTTGATTGCCACCTTTGTCCTTCTCCCCACCCTCGCGGTGTTCGGTGAAGAAGAGTACGTGGAGACCGTCTTTCTGACCAAGATGGAAGCGCTGAAGCTCGCGTTTCCCAATGTCCGCGTCGTCAAAAAGAAAAAAGTGTGGCTCAGTGAAGCCCAGCGTGAGGCCATCTCCAACATTCTGGGAGAAAGCTACGACGAACGCCGTCTCACCTGGTACATTGGCCTGGACGACAATCAAAAACCCACGGGGTACATGGTGGTGGGCAATGAAATCGGCCGTTCTTACCCCATCACCTTCATGGTGGTCATCAATCCGGACGGTACGGTGCGCGATGTGGAAATCATGGTGTACCGCGAGCCGCATGGCTGGGAGGTGCGGTTCGAGCCCTTCATGCGCCAGTTTTTCGGCAGAGACTCAGAAGACCCCTTCAATAATATCAACAACATCACCGGCGCCACCCTTTCGGTGCGGTCCATGACGCGCGGCGTGAAGAAGGCCGTCGCCGCCTATAAAGTGATTTTCATCGACAAGGTGGAAGGCATCCTGGGCTGAGGAAGTGGGTCCTGACGCCCCCTGACAGGAGCGCGCGGTGGATCACTCGCCTTCTGCGGGGGTGTAGCGGAACTGGCAGAACGTGCCCAGTTTGGCGAAGGTGTTGTTGAGCTTCAGGTTCACGTAATCGGTGCGGGCTTCGGCCGGAATGCGGTCGAAGTTGCAGGCGGTCTCGATGTAGTCCGCCCGTCCCAGCCGGATGAACAGGCTGTGGAACCAGCAGGATTTCATTTTGAACTGGAATTCCTTGTCGCTCGCCTTTTTGACTTCCATCAGGAAGTGCCGCCAACTGAAGTAATCCTCCGCCCGCGGCTGTTCCTTCTCCACGAAGGTCTTGAAGGGATTGTCCGAGGCCTTCTCTTCCGCCACCTGTTTGTCCGTTTCCGGGGCCAGCCACGCCGCCAGCGCGTCGGTGATGTACTGCCGCGCCCGGATGACGTTGATGCTGTAGTCCTCCAGCGCGTTGTGGCAGGTGTAGATGAACAGCCCGATGGTGGTCAGATACTGCTCTTCCTCAGACAGGGTGTCGCCGTTCTCAAATTCCCACATCTGGTTGAAGTGGGTGCGAATACGGTCGAGGTCGATGTTCTGGCCGCCCACCTTCAGGTGCGCCAGCATCGGTTCAATGCGTTCGGAAGCGTTGGTCTCGGTCTGTTCGGTATTCTTGGACATGGTCCATCCTTCAGGTTGCGTGACGTGAATTGAGGCCGGGCGTCCAGGGATCGGATGAAATGGATCGGGAACCGCCTGGCAAGAGTTCTGGACAGGTAAAAAAGTACCACATCCCACGCCGGCAGTTCAAGCAAACTCCGGGCGGGCGCCCGGCCGCCCGACGGCTGGAGGCATGTAAAATCCGGGCTTTGTGTGGTCTGGCCCGGGAAAGTCGTATACAATGAGGCTTTGAATAACCCGCAATGGAACAAGGATTCACGCAGTGCCGCAGTATGATGTGGTGATCGTCGGGGCCGGGGTCATCGGCCACAGCATCGCCTTCAAAATCAAACAGGCCCGCCCCGACTGGAACATCGTGGTGCTGGGCGACCCCATGCACTCCCTTGCGGCTTCGCGTGCCGCCGCGGGCATGCTGGCTCCCTACTGCGAATGCCGGGAGGCCAACCGCTTTTTCCGCTTCTGCCGCGAGTCGCTCGACAAATACCCGCGTTTCATCGAAGAGGTGTCCGCGGTGAGCGGGAAAGACGTTTTTCTGTCCGACGCGGGATCGATCATGCCGGAGAAATCCCTTGATGACCAGTGGGACGAGCGTCTGCAATTCTTCAAATCGGAAAACGTGCCGCACGCGGTGTGGTCGCCTGCCGAAGTGAAGGAAAGATTGCCGCACCTGTCGCCGGACGTCGGCGCCTGCATCTGGGTCGGCGAGGCACAGATCAACAACCGGCAACTGCACGACGCGCTGGTGGCGGCATCGGCGAAACTCGGCGTCATGGTCGAGACCGCAAGCGTCACCGGGTTCCGCCGCGACAACTCGGAAGTGTACGCCGCCGTCACGGACACCGGCGAGATTTTGGGGAAACGCTTCGTGCTGGCGGCCGGGAGCTGGTCGCAACAACTGGGCACGGTGCTCGGCGTCTCCCTGCCGGTGCGTCCCATAAAAGGCCAGATGTGCCGCGTCGATGTGGACGAAGTGAAGCTCGCCTACACCATCCACGGCATGTGCACTTATATCGCACCGTGGCGGCAGGGCAACGGATTCGTGCTGGGCTCGACGATGGAGGACAAGGGATTCGACGGCCTCATCCAGGACGATGTCATTCAGGCCATCATCGATCGCGCCGCCGCCATCCTGCCCGCCATCAAGGATGCGCCGCTCATCGAAACCTGGGCGGGCCTGCGTCCCGCCGCGGAGGACCGCATGCCCGTCATGGGGGCCAGCAGTAAATTCGGCAACCTGTTTTACTCCACGGGCCATTTCCGTAACGGAATTTTACAGACGCCGAACCAGGCCGACTACATGGCCGGGATCGTGACAGGCGACGTGCCGGAATTGATCGCCGAGTTCGATCCGGCGCGCTACGACATGTGAACGCAAACCGGACGTTATGAAACTCCCCAAAAACGCACCGCCGCGCGACGAAGATCTCATCCGCGACTTCCATTACATCTGGCATCCGTGCACGCAGATGAAGGATCACGAGGCCGAACCGCCTCTGCTGATCGACCGCGCCGAGGGCCTCTATCTGTATGACCGGGAAGGGAAAGGGTACCTGGACTGCATCTCGTCGTGGTGGGTGAACCTGTTCGGCCACAACCACCCGCATATCAACCGGGCCATCACCGATCAATTGCAGAAGATGGCGCACGTCATGTTCGCCGGCATCACGCACCAGCCGGCGGTGGACCTGGCGCACAAGCTGATTGAATGGTCGTCGCCGAACCTCACCAAGGTGTTTTTCTCCGACAACGGCTCGACGTCGGTCGAGGTGGCGCTCAAGATGAGCCTCCAGTTCTGGGCGCAGACCGGCAGGCCGGAGAAAAAACGCTTCATCTATTTAAAAGGCGGGTACCACGGTGAAACGCTGGGCGCGCTGTCGGTGTCCGGCATCAGCCTGTTCCGCGACAAGTTCGAACCGGTATTGATGGATAACCTGGAAGTGGAAGGGCCCGACTGCTTGCGCTGTCCCTACGGCCTCACGCGCGACACCTGTCAGGCGGAATGTTTTGAACCCATGGAAAAGGCGCTGGTGGAGGAACACCAGAACATCGCCGCCGTCATCGTCGAACCCCTCGTGCAAGGCGCGGCGGGGATGAAGATGTACCCGCCGGTGTACCTCGAAAAACTGCAGACCACCTGCGAGACCCTGCGCGTGCATACGATTTATGACGAGGTCGCCGTCGGTTTCGGCCGCACCGGAGGACTGTTCGTCTCCGAACAACTGCGCCACAAGCCGACGTTCCTGTGCCTGTCGAAAGGCATTACTTCCGGTTATCTGCCGCTTGCGGCGACGCTCACCGAGGACCGCATCTACCAGGCGTTTTACGGCGACTACGAGACGTTCAAGCTGTTCATCCACAGCCACAGTTACAGCGCCAACCCCCTGGCCTGCGCCGCCGCCAATGCCACCTTCGAACTGTTCGCGGAAGACGGATTCTGGGATGCGCTCAAGGAGCGCATCGCCACCATGAAAGAATGCGGCGAGGTTTTAAAGGAACTCAAGTGGTGTGGCGAGTTTCGGCAAACGGGACTCATCGGTGCCGTCGAACTGGTGCGCGACCGCGACACGCTCGCCGAATTTCCCATCACGCAGAGGGTGGGGTACCGGATTTATAAGAAGGCGCTCCAGCGCGGACTGTTCCTGCGCCCGCTGGGCAACGTGGTTTATTTCATTCCGCCGTTGGTCATCGATCCGGACAGCATCCGATCGATGATGATGACGGCGCGCGACTGTATCCATGACGTGTTGAGCGAGGTCTGAATGTACGAAGTCTATATCACCACCCGATTTTCCTCCGCGCACCAACTGCGCGGCTACGACGGCCAGTACGAAAACCTGCACGGCCACAACTGGACGGCGAACGTCACCGTCGAGGCGAAGGAACTCGACGAGATCGGCGTCGGCATCGACTTTGTCGAGTTGAAAAAGAAGGTGGATGATATTCTCTCTCAGCTCGATTACCACAACATCAACGAGGTGCCGCCGTTTGATACGCAAAATCCGTCGGCGGAGAACATCGCGCGCTGGCTGTTCAAGCAGCTGGAGGCATCCATCACCAAACAGCACGCCCGCGTCAAGCGGGTCGAGGTGTACGAAACTCCGGAAAGCGGCGCCGCCTATTTTGAATAAATTCCCTTAGCCCAACAACATGCTGCGGTTTATTTAATCCCCTCAATGTGTCCATCGACGACGTCGATGTTCTCCGCCTGCGGCTTGGCGGGCAGGCCCGGCATGCGCATGATCTCGCCCGTCACCGGGATGACGAATCCCGCCCCCGCCGACAATAGAATCTCCCGCACCGTCACCGTAAATCCCAAAGGCCGCCCGTACAGCTTGGGGTCGTCGGAGAGCGACGACTGCGTTTTGGCGATGCACACCGGCAATTTGTCGTAACCCCATTTGACCAGGCTTTTGAGATCGCGTTCCGCTTTTTTGCTGTACTCGATCTTCTCCGCGCCGTACATGCCGTTGGCGACCTTCCAGATTTTGGTCGGGATGTCTTCGGTCCAGTCGTAGAGGGGATGAAACGGATCGGGTACTTTCTCCGCATGTTGCATCACAGCCCGCGCCAGCTCCATCGCGCCCGCGCCGCCGTTGGAGAAATGATCGCTCACCGCAAACGGCACTTTCAGTTTGTTCTCACAATGTTCGCGTACGATCTGGATTTCGGCGTCGGTGTCGGTGTCGAAACGGTTGAGGCAGACAATGGGCGGTTCGCAAAACTTTTTGATGTTCTCGACGTGCTTGTCGAGGTTGACCAGGCCTCTCGCAACTTTTTCCGGATCGGGCCGGGTGAGGTCGTTGGACTTGCCGTCTCCATGCAGTTTGAGCGCACGGCAGGTGGCGACCAGCACCACCGCGGCGGTGTCCAGCCCCGCGCTCACGCACTTGATGTCGAAAAATTTTTCGGCGCCGAGGTCGAAGCCGAATCCCGCCTCCGTCACCGCCCAGTCGGCGAGGCCCATCGCCATCTTGGTGGCGATCACCGAGTTGCAACCGTGCGCGATGTTGGCGAAGGGGCCGCCGTGGATGAACGCGGGCACGCCTTCGGTCGATTGCACGAGGTTGGGCATGAGCGCGTCTTTAAGGAGCGCCGTCATCGCGCCGGTGGCGTGGAGCGAGTCGGCGGTCACCGGTTCGTCGTTGTGGGTGAACGCCACGAGGATGCGCGCCAGCCGTTTCTTGAGGTCGTCAAAGTTTTCCGCCAGGCACAGGATGGCCATGATTTCCGAGGCGGCGGTGATGTCGAATCCTCCCTCGCGCGGCACGCCCTGCAGGATACCGCCGAGGCCCAGCACGATGTGGCGCAGGGCGCGGTCATTCATGTCCATGACGCGCCGCCACTGAACGCGGCGCGGGTCGATCTGGCTCATGCCCTCGTGGTAGATGCGGTTGTCGAGGAGTGCCGAGAGCAGGTTGTTGGCGGAAGTGACGGCGTGAAAGTCGCCGGTGAAGTGGAGGTTGATCTCGTCGGCCGGGTGCACCTGGCTTTTACCACCGCCGGTGGCTCCGCCCTTCATGCCGAGGCACGGTCCCAGCGAGGGCTCGCGGAGAGCCAGACACACGCGCTGACCCAGCTTCGCCAGACCCTGGCCCAGGCCGATGGTGGTCGTGGTCTTGCCTTCGCCCGCGGCGGTGGGAGTGATGGCGGAAACGAGGATCAGCTTGCCCTTCGGCGGATGCTTCTCCAGCACGTTCAGCCGCACCTTGGCCTTGGTGTGGCCGTAGGGCACGAGGTCGGTTTCCGTCAGGCCCAGCTTCGCGCCGATTTCGGCGATGGGTTGCAGTTGCGGCGTGGGGGAATCGGATGGCATGGCGTCTCCTCTTCTTTAAGATTACAGCCAGCGGTGTTCGCGGTACCAGTCGATGGTGCGGGTCAGCCCCTCCTTTAAATCATAACGCGGTCGAAATCCGTACGTGTCAAAAAAACGCTGGGGCGAGGCGGTCCACGCACCCTGATCGATGTCGCGCACACGCTGGCGGTCGAGAAGCGGCGGTTCCTTGCTGAATTTCGAAAAGGTTTCGGACAAAAAAGCCAACGCCGTGAGCGCGGTCTGCGACAGCACGATACGCCGCGCGCGGACATTCAATATTTCCTGCACCACCCCGGCGACTTGATCCCACGAGTAGCACTTGCCGTCGGTGACGAACAGCACCCGGTCTGTTTTCTGCGTGCGTGCGGCGGCGTGCAGGATGGCGCGGGTGAGATCGTCGATATAAATGAGCGACAGGATTTTGGGTTTGCGCCCGAGGTGCACGTTCCAGCCTTTACGGATGAGTTTGATGTAGTCGAGAAGATTTTTGTCGCGTTCGCCGTACACCACCGGCGGGCGCAGGACGGTGATCGGCAGGAAGCGCGAGAAGGTGAGGGCGATCACTTCCCCCGCCAGCTTGGAATGGCCGTAATCCGATTGCGGCCGGCACGACGCGGTCTCGTCGATTGGCGTGTCCACGGGCGAGGGACCGGAGGCGGCGATACTGCTCAGGTGCACGATGGACTTCAGGTGCCTGCCGTGTTCGAGGCAGGTTTCGTACAGGCTGTTGCAGGCGGTGACGTTGTTGCGGTTGAAGTCGGAGAGATGGCGCGCCCGCACCGTGCCGCCGCAGTGGAGAACGACGTTCACTTGTTTCAGCAGGTCGCGGTAGGTGGACGGTTGCAGGAGATCGCCGGTATGGACTTGAATGCGATTTTCGTCGAGCCACCTTGCGCGTTTGGGATTCCGCACCAGCGCGTGCACCGTGCAGTTTTGTCGATGAAGCGCATCCGCCAGGTGACTGCCGATGAATCCGCCGGCACCCGTCACCAGCACGCGCGCGCCGTTCAGGTCGGGTGCGTCGGACATGGCTTCGTTATCCATCGAGGAGCGCGGGCAGGTTGATCATCTGTTCCAGGTGGGCGCACACTTCCGGCGTGAAGCTGTCGGTGGACAGGTCGTCGATGAACGGCAGGCGGCCCAGCACCGGGACTTTAGACAGGTGCGAGATGAGCGCCGGTTGCAGGGCTTCAACGTCCGTCAGCCCCTCCTCCTTGCGGTCGCTGAAGATCACGCCCTTGACCGGGATGCCGCGTGCGTGGAGGGCGTCGAGGCTGAGCAGGGTGTGGTTGAGCGTGCCCAGCTGGAACCCAGCAACGAGGATGACCGGAAAGCCCAGCGCGGCGATGAGGTCGATCACATGATAACTCGGGGTGATGGGCACGCGCAGTCCGCCGACGCCTTCGACCAATAACGGATGGTACCGCTCCGCGAGTTTGCGGCAGGCGGCCTCGATGGCCGTGGGGTCGATTTCCTTGTTCTCGACCTCGGCGGCCTGGTACGGCGCGGCGGGGGTTTTGAGCCGCAGGGGGCAGATGACTTCCAGCGGCTCATTGAGTCCGGAACATTCCAGCAGAAATTTGGCATCGGAGTTGGCGGCGGAACTGCAATGAGTGTCCACGCCGGTTTCGATGGGCTTGATGAATCCCGCGTTCCGCCCGTGCTGGCGAAACAGCGTCAACAGCGCCGCCGTGACCACGGTTTTGCCAATGCCGGTGTCGGTGGCGGTGATGAAGTATCCATTTGCGGACATGAACAGGGATCTCCGTTAATAAACTCGTTCATTGTAGGCAAGGCGGCGGGCGTTGCCAATGTGAATTTGGCCGGAGGCTCCCTTTTCAGGGCCCCGGCTCTCTGATATAATTTGGGTCATTGGAGTCGTTTTATCGGTTCAACCCACAAGGCGTTTTATGAGCAACAAGATTGAAATTCTCTGTCCCTGCTGTGAAGCCAAATTGCAGGTGGATCAGAAGACCGGGCAGGTGGTGTGGAAAGAAGAGAAGAAAAAGCCCGTCGGCAACCTTTCCGACATGGTGAAAGACCTCGACCGCCACCGCAAGGAAGCCGAGAGCCTGTTCAAGAAGCAGAATGAAATTGAAAAGGACCGCTCCCGCCTGCTCGACGAGAAGTTCAAGGAAGCGCAGAAGCACGTGGACAAGGACAGCTCCAAACCCCTCCGCGATTTCGACCTCGACTGATCACGCCTCCACTTCCATCCGGTCGTAAGCCAGTTCCACATTTTCCGGCAGTTCTTTATTCACCGATTCGTGATCGAACTTGTGATTGATGTGCGTGAGGATGGCGCGTTTCGGTTTCAGCCTGTCGATGGCCCTGAGTGCGTCGTCGAGGCAGAAGTGCGTCGGGTGCGGCTCGAAGCCGAGTGCGTTCAGCACCAGCACATCCAGCCCCTCCAGCTTGTCCACGCTTTCCTCCGGGATGCCGGAGCAGTCGGTGACGTACGCGAGGTCGTTGATGCGGTAGCCGAGAATGGTCATGTTGCCGTGGGTGATGTCCACGGGCAGGATGCGGAGGCCGCCCAGTTCGAACGGGTTGGAATCGATCACGATCGGGTCGAGTTGCGGGATGCCGCCGCCCATCGGTTTGTGGCCGTTGAAGATGTAGTTGAAGTTGCGCTGAATCGCCTCCAGCGTCATGGCGTTGCCGTAGCAGGGGATGACGCTTTTGTGAAAGAAATTGAACACGCGCAGTTCGTCGATGCCGTGCACGTGGTCGGCATGATGGTGCGTGTAGAGCACGGCGTGGATGCGGTCGATGTCGTGGTTGAGGCACTGCTGGCGCAGATCGGTGGACGTATCGATCAACAGGTTGAAGCCGTTGTTCTGCACCATGACCGAAGCGCGCAGGCGTTTGTTGCGCGGGTCGTCGGAGCGGCAGACATCGCAGGGACAGCAGATGGTGGGCACGCCGGTGGAGGTGCCCGTTCCGAGAAAGACGAGTTTCATATCAGACCGTTCAGTGTTTCATGTCACACAACGCTTCCGACGCACCGCACGGGCTGAACTCGAACTGGATGGTTGAATGGGTGATGTTGAAGCGGTCCTTCAACAGCGCCTTTATTTCCTTCAAAGTGTCTTCCACCTGGGAGACCTTGCTGTTGTTCACCAGTGCGTGCGTGCTGAGCGCATAGATATTCGAACAGATGCACCACACATGCAGTTCGTGGATGTCCTCCACCGCCGGGATGGCCGTGAGCTCCCGCTCCACATCTTTCAGCGAGATGCCGCGCGGCACGCCCTCCAGCAGGATGTGGAAAGAGTCGGCGATGATCGAGCGCGCGCCCCACATCAGGATGAGCGAAATCGGGGTGGCGATCGCCACGTCCAGCACGTACCATTGAGTGTACCACATCACCACGCCGCCCAGGAGCACCGCCACGGAAGCAAGGGTGTCGCCGATCACATGGTAAAACGCGCCTTTCAGGTTGAGGTCGTGGTGATGCCCGTGGCCGACGGAATCCTTCAGAAAATACATGACGCACAGGTTGGTGGCGAGGCCCAGCAGGGCGACCACCATGACCGTCGGCGTGTGCACCGGGAGGGGCGACTGAAACCGCTCGAACGCCTCCCAAAGAATCCACAACGCCATGATAAACAGGAGAATTCCGTTGAGCAGGGCGGCGAAGATCTCCATCCGGTGGTAGCCGTAGGTTTTGGTGGCGGTGACCGGTTTGTCGGCGATTTTGAGGGCCAGCCAACTGAGGCTCAGCGAAAAGACGTCCGTCAGCATATGAGCGGCATCGCTCAGAAGGGACAGGCTGTGCGCCAGAACGCCGCCCACGGCTTCCGCCACCATGACGAAGGAGGTCAGGAAGATGGCCAGTTTCAGTTTGTTTTGGACGAGGACGGTTTTCATTATTTTGAAACTTTGGTGGGGGAGGGGCATCTAATTCTAAAAGCGACACCCATTCCGGAAAACCAGATAGATTCCAGTTTTATAAGAGCTTTCTCATTTTAGGTGGAGCCGGAAAGCCTGTCAAGGCGGTCCGCAGGGCGCGGAAAACCGGGGTTGTGCGCGGGTTTTCGGGGCCCCCTGCCGCCGTTCGCTTCATTTGAAGCCGGACAATCGTTTGTGCTACATTGAAACCCTTTTAATTTAACATTTATAGAAAGAGGAGTTGAACATGGCGACATTAGTTGCAAAGCAAGCCCCCGATTTTACCGCTCAGGCCGTCATGCCGGATGGGAGCTTCAAAGAGATCAAACTCTCGGACTACCGTGGAAAATATGTAATCCTCTTTTTCTACCCGCTCGACTTCACCTTCGTGTGCCCGACGGAAATCATTGCTTTCAGCGACAAGATCAACGAATTCAAAAAACGCAATGCCGAGGTGCTGGGCGTCTCTATCGACAGCCATTTTTCCCATCTCGCGTGGCGCAACACCGACCGCAAAAAGGGCGGTCTCGGCAAGATCGATTACCCGCTGGTTGCGGATCTGGATAAAAATATCAGCGCTTCTTTCGACGTGCTCGCCGACGGTGGCATCGCCTTCCGCGGCCTGTTTTTGATCGACAAGGACGGTGTGGTGCAACACCAGCTCATCAACAATCTGCCTCTCGGCCGCAACATCGACGAAGCCATCCGCATGCTCGACGCACTCCAGCATCATGAACAGCATGGCGAAGTGTGTCCGGCCAACTGGAGCCAGGGCAAGGATGCCATGAAGCCCGGCCCGCAGGAGTCGCAGGAGTATTTCCAGAAACACGGTTGATTCACCGAGAGCTTCATTATTGACGGCTCTTCCAGACAGGCAGGCGGAACCTGCGGGCTCCGCCTGTTTTTTTTGCTTATGATTGTTCTGACCAATGACGATGGATTTTACGCCGCCGGCATCCAGTCCGTGTGGCGGGCGCTCCAGCCGCTGACCGACGTGATCATCGTAGCGCCGGAAAGCGAACAGAGCGCCGTCGGGCATGCCATCACCCTGGCCAGCCCGCTGAAAGCGCTTCCGGTGAAAAACCAGGAGCACGGCCTCATCGGCTATGCCGTCACCGGCACCCCGGCGGACTGCGTTAAGATTGCGGTGACGGAACTGCTGGACGAGCCTCCGGCCATGGTGATCTCCGGCGTCAACCACGGCGGCAACGTGGGCACCAGCATCATTTATTCCGGTACCGTTTCGGCGGCGACGGAGGCGGCGACCATGGGCCTGCCCGCCATTGCGGTGTCTTTGGATTCGTGGGAGAGCCGCGACTTCAGCGTGGCCACCGAGTTCATCCGCAAGCTTTACCCGCTGGTGCTGGAACACGGCCTGCCGGAAGGCGTGTCGTTGAACGTCAATATTCCCGCCGTGCCGCGCGAGAAGATCAAAGGCGTGGCGGTGACGCGGCAGGGCAAGTCGAGGGTTATTGAAAAATTCGACAAACGCGTGGACCCGAGAAACAACATTTATTACTGGCTGGCGGGAGAGATGACATTCATGGAAGTGGAGCCGGGCACCGATTGCGAGATGGTGCGCGAGAACTACATCAGCGTCACGCCCATTCATTACGACCTGACGCGGCACGATGCGCTGGACCGCATCAAGGAATGGAAGCTGGAGTTTTGAACCTCTAAGCGAGGAACAAAAAAAACGGGTTCAGGGACAATCCCTGAACCCGTTTTGCGTTTGGTTTGCGACTCAGTGCAGAGCGGCTTCGGCTTCGTCGCGCATGGCCTCTTTGCGGCTCAGCTTGACTTTGCCGTTGCGGTCCACGTCGATCACCTTGACCACGATTTCGTCTCCTTCGGAGATTTCATCGCTGACGCGCTTGATGCGGCGGTCGCAGATTTGCGAGATGTGAACCAACCCGTCGGTGCCGGGGAAGATTTCGACGAAGGCGCCGAAGTCCATGATCTTCTTCACCTTGCCCATGTAAATCTTGCCGACCTCGACGTCCTGCACGAGGTTCTGGATGATGCCGATCGCCTTTTCCGCGGCGGCTTCGTCCGCCGAGGCGATGGTCACCAGACCGCTGTCGTTGATGTCGATCTGGACACCGGTTTTGTCGATGATGTCGCGGATCACCTTGCCGCCCGGGCCGATGACGTCGCGGATCTTGTCCACCGGAACCGTTATGGTGGTGATGCGCGGCGCGTACTTGGACATCTGCGGGCGCGGTGCTTCCAGCGCCTTGGCCATCTCGCCCAGGATGAACAGGCGTCCGGCGCGGGCCTGTTCCAGTGCCTGTGCCATCAGCTCCTTGGTCAACCCGTCGATCTTGATGTCCATCTGCAGGGCGGTGATGCCGGCATCGGTGCCGACAACCTTGAAGTCCATGTCACCGAGATGATCTTCGGTGCCGGTGATGTCCGACAGAATGGCGATGTGGTCCTGCTCCTTGATGAGGCCCATGGCGATGCCCGCTACCGCTTTTTTCACCGGCACGCCCGCGTCCATGAGCGACAGACTGCCGCCGCACACCGAGGCCATCGAGGACGATCCGTTGGATTCCAGGATGTCGGAGACGATGCGGATGGTGTAGGGGAAGTCGTCACGGCTGGGGAGCATCGGCGCGAGGCCGCGTTCCGCCAGCATGCCGTGGCCGATTTCGCGGCGGCCCGGACCGGAGATGAATTTCACCTCGCCGGTGCAGAACGCCGGGAAATTGTAATGGAGCAGAAAGCTTTTACTGCCGCGGAAGTCCAGCGTGTCCATGCGCTGTTCGTCAGACGAGGTGCCGAGCGTGGTGGTGACCAGCGCCTGGGTCTCGCCGCGGGTGAAGATGGACGAACCGTGCGCGCGGGGCAGGAAGCCCGTCTGGCAGGTGATGGGCCGGATTTCGTCCGGTTTGCGTCCATCCACCCGGGTCTGCGTTTCCAGAGTCTGGCGACGCATGACTTCCTTTTCCACTTTCTTGAAGTGCCCCTTGATCTCCGCTTCCAGGTCCGGATCGGCTTCCGGGTTGAACTGCTCCTTCATGGATTCCTTCAACTGATCGATGGCATCCTGGCGGTCCTGCTTGCCGGGGATCTGCATGGCTTTTTCCATGCCGGGGGTCAGGAAGGCGACGATCTTGTCCTGAAGCTCGGTATTGACCTCCGGAACCTCAACCTTCGCTTTTTCCTTGCCCAGCATCTCGCGCAGTTCGACCTGGATTTTCACGATTTCCTTGATGTGCTCGTGGCCGAAAGCCAGAGCTTCGATCATGGTCGCCTCGTCCAGTTCCTGCGCTCCCGCTTCGACCATGGTGATGGCGTCGGCCGTTCCGGCCATGACCAGGTTCAGGTCGCTTTCCGCCATCTGTTCGAGAGTCGGGTTGATGAGGAACTTGCCTTCCTTGTCGCGTGCGACGCGGGCGCCGGCAACGGGAGTGTGGAAGGGAATGTCAGAGATGAGCAGGGCGGCGGAGGCGCCGGTGATGGCGGCGACGTCTGCCGGGTTTTCCTGATCGTGAGAAATGACGAAACAAACGACCTGCGTTTCGTTTTTGAAATTGTCCTCAAACATGGGACGGATCGGCCGGTCGATCAACCGGCAGACCAGCGTTTCGGGATCGGAAGGCCGTGCCTCCCGTTTCAGAAAACCGCCGGGGAAGCGTCCCGCGGCGTAAGTGCGTTCGCGAAAATCAACAGTCAGCGGAAAAAAATCGATACCCTCGCGGGCGCTGGCGGCCATCGTTGCGGTGACCAGCACCATGGTGTCGCCCTGGCGGACGACGACGGAGCCGTTGGCCTGCTTGGCCAGCCATCCGGCTTCCAGCGACAGGGTTTTGCCGTCCAGGACGGTCTCTACCTTCTTTTGCATTCACTTGTCTCCAATAAAATTAGCGTCGGATACCCAGATCCTGAATGATCTTCTGGTATCGTTCCAGGTCTTCCCGTTTCAAATAGTCCAAAAGTTTGCGCCGCCTGTTGACGATACGGATCAAACCCCGGCGGGAATGATGATCTTTGCCGTGGGTTTTGAAATGGTCGTTCAGGTAGTTCAGGCGCTCGGTCAAGAGTGCGATCTGCACCTCGGAAGACCCGGTATCCTGCTCGGTTACCTTGTACTTCTCAATAATGTTTTGTTTCTTCTCCTTCGTTAATGCCATTGCTGACACCTCCTAAATTGGTTCTGCGTTCTGCCGGAGATGTGCCGAATGTTTTCGTAGAAAAAATTCACACCACGGTCGTTCAGTTCAGTGTGTCCGCGGAATTTTCCCTGCGAAAACATTCCAGCCCCTCCGGCAGGTAAGTCACAAACTCAAATCAAAACGCGTTTGAGCTTAAAAGCAATTTCGTCCGGTTCCAGATTGATAAACCGGTCCTGATCCACCAGCGGCTCGACGATGGCCACGAGGCGGTTGTCTTCGTTTGTCACACGGAAATTCATTCCCGGTCCAAACCGGTTGGGAGAATGCTGAACCCAGGCCTTGGAAAGGGCACGGCCGTGGGCAATGGATTGGACTCGATCCGGATGGACCTGAATTTCGGGCAGGAAATCCAGAGCCTGTTCCGTTTGCAGGAGTTTGGTGGAAAGGTTGCCTTGTTCCTTGGCGAGTTCCAACTCTTCCAAAGACAGGGAAGACTCCAAATCGAATTCGCCCACCTTCTCCCGAATCAGGTGCGACATGTGGGCGCCGCACCCCAGCGTTTCGCCGATATCATGACACAAGGTGCGGACATAGGTCCCCGCGGAACAATGCACGCGAAAATGGACCTGCTCGTCGATCTTCTCGATAAACTCGGTGGCATGGATCCGGATATCCACCGGTTTTCTGTCGATAGTAATACCATTTCTGGCCAATTTGTAAAGGGGAATCCCATTCTTTTTTTTGGCCGAATACATCGGGGGCACCTGTTTCTGGGGCCCCACGAACCGGGCCAGAAGGTCTTTCACATCCTCTTCCGTCACCCCGGCGGGATCGCGCCGCTCCAGCACCTTGCCCTGCTGGTCCTGCGTGTCGGTGCTGACACCCAGCGTCATCGTCGCCCGGTACACTTTGGTCAGCGGGGTCAGGAACTGGATGACTCTGGTGGATTGGCCGAGGCAGATGGGCAGGACGCCCTCGGCCAGGGGGTCCAGGGTGCCGATGTGTCCGGCTTTTTTGACTTTCAGCAGGCGCCGGACCGACCGCACCATGTCGAACGAGGTGGGCCCGGCGGGCTTGTACAGATTGATGATTTTATTCATCGTCGTCTTTGTGGATTTGCCTCAGGAGCTGGGTGATGCGGTCCACCTGGTCCCCGGAGGTATCCAGCTTGAAATCCAGCTCGGGGATCGCTTTCAGGTACAGCCGTTTGCCCAACTGACTGCGCAGAAAACCCTTTGCGCTGTTCAGCCCCTTCAGGCCTTCTTCCCGTACCTGATCGGTGCCCAGAATACTGACAAACACCTTGGCGTGTTTCAGGTTGTCCGAAAGGGCGATCCGGGTCAGCGTCACGAAGCCGATCCGCGGGTCCTTCAGCTCGTGCTGGACCATTTTAGACAGCTCTTCCAGGAGCAGTTCCTGGACCCGTTCGGACCGTTTATAGCGAAACATGATGATTTCCCGGCTTCCTGGATCAGCCTTTGCCGAGGTTCAAAACTTCTATCTGGTAATCCGTCATTTCGGCCAGGTGCATCTGGTCGATGAAATTGACCACCTGTTGCATGAGGCCCTCCACATAAGGACCGTCACCGCTGACCGCCGCAATGCCGAGATGGATGCTCTGGTGCCTGTCCTGGTCTCCCACCTCGGCGATGCTGATATTGAATTTGTTTTTCACCCGGTCCTTGATGGCGCGGATGACCTTGCGCTTGCCTTTCAGCGACTCGTTGCCGTGCAGAAACAATTTGATGGCGCAACATCCCACTTTCATGGCGAGCCCTTGCAAAGAACCGGCGCCGTGCCGAATGCGTTTACGGGGCGACTTCCTCGAGCACGAACGGCTCGATGATGTCGCCTTGCTTCACATCCTGAAATTTCTCCAGCGACAGGCCACACTCGTACCCGGAGGCGACTTCCTTCACGTCTTCCTTGAACCGGCGGAGCGTCTGGATCTTGCCCTCGTACACCACCACGTTGTCGCGCAGGAGGCGGGCGCGGCGGTTGCGCTCCAGCGTGCCGGAAAGCACGTGACAGCCCGCCACCACACCGACCTTCGGGATGGTGAATACCTCGCGGATCTCCGCCCGCCCGGTGATTTTTTCCCGGAACGTCGGCTCCAGCAGGCCTTCCATCGCTTTTTTGATATCTTCGATGGCGTCGTAAATGATGCCGTACATGCGCACGTCCACGTTTTCCTGCTGGGCCATGGTCGCCGCCTGCTCCGTGGGCCGCACGTTGAAACCGATGACGATAGCGTTCGAGGCGCTGGCCAGAAGCACGTCGGATTCGGTGATGCCGCCCACCGCGTCGTGGATGACCTTGATGCGCACCTTGTCCGTACCGACGCGCGTCACGGCTTCCTGCACCGCCTGGATGGAACCCTGCACGTCGGCCTTGAGGATGAGGTTCAACTCCTGGATCTTGCCTTCCATGATCTGCTGGTGCAGGTCTTCCATGCTGATGCGCGGCTTGGCGGAAAGTGCGGTCTCGCGCTGACGCTGAAGTTTGAGCTGGCTCAACTGCCGCGCGCGTTTCTCATCCTTGACCACCATGAATTTGTCGCCCGCATCCGGCACTTCCGGGATGCCGACCACTTCCACCGGCATGGCGAGCGTCGCCTCGTCGATGGGGTGGCCCTGGTCGTTGGTCAATGCGCGCACCTTACCGAAGTAGTTGCCGACGATGAACGGGTCGCCCACTTTCAGGCGGCCTTTTTCGACGATGATGGTGGCAACAGGGCCGCGTCCCTTGTCGAGGTGCGACTCGATGACCGTGCCGCGCGCCCGCACTTTGGGGTTGGCTTTCAGTTCCATGATCTCCGCCTGCAGGAGTAGCATTTCGAGCAGGTTTTCAAGCCCAGTCCCCATTTTGGCGGATACTTCGGCGATGATGGTTTGCCCGCCCCATTCTTCCGGAATGAGGCCCTGGTCGGCCAGTTGTTTTTTCACTTCGTCCGGTTTGGCGTCGGGCTTGTCGATCTTGTTGATGGCCACGACCAGCGGGGTGCCCGCCGCGGTGGCGTGGTGGATCGCTTCCTTGGTCTGCGGTTTCAGGCCGTCGTCGGCCGCCACCACGAGCACGACGATGTCCGTCACCTGTGCGCCGCGCGCCCGCATGGCGGTGAAGGCTTCATGGCCGGGCGTGTCGAGGAAGGTGATGGGCTTGCCGTTGATTTTGGCCTGGTACGCGCCGATGTGCTGGGTGATGCCGCCTTTTTCCGATTCGGTGACGTTGGTCTTGCGGATGGCGTCCAGCAGGGACGTCTTGCCGTGGTCGACGTGTCCCATGATGGTGACGATCGGCGGACGCGGCACGCGGTCCTTCTCGTTATCCGGCTCTTCCTCGTCCTCGAAGCCCACTTCGGACTCCGGGGTGATGCGTTCCACTTCGAACCCGCGCTGGTCGGCGAGCTTGAAGGAAATATCGAAATCGAGGCTCTGGTTGATGGTGGCCATGACGCCCAGGCCCATCAGGTCCTTGATGAGGTCGTTGGGCGTGCACTTGAGCTTCGCCGCCAGATCGCGCAGGGGGGTGTTGTCCAGAAGCCGTACGACTTCAAATCCCTCTTCCGCGACCACAGCAGGCGCGGCGGAGGGGGCCGCCTGCGCCACCGCCGGACGTTTCCCGCCATGGCGGTCATCTCTGCGGCCGCCTTTTTTCTGTGCGGGTTGTGGCCTGCCCTTGGCGCGGGTCGGTTTTTGGGGAGTTTCCTTGTCCTGATCCTCTTTCTTTACAATCTTGAGACCCAGCTTGCGCCCACCGCGTTGACCATCTTCATCGACATCTTCCTGCTCGGACGGTTTCTTTTCGCGGCCGTGAGGTGTGGCGTCTTTCTTTTTCGGTTTGGCGGACGGTTTTTCCCCTCGTCCCTTTTTGTGCGCCGCTTCCCGGGCCGGGGTTTCGGCTTCCTTTTCCTCTTTCTTGGCCGCGGGTTTGACGTCGGCCTTGGGTTTCGCGGCTTCCTTGCCTTCGGTCTTTTGGGAGGCTTTGGGTTTGGCGGTTTTTTTGCCGTCGTCTTCCTTTTTTTCTGCGGGTTTTGTAGCGGCTTTGGTGGCGGTTTTTGTCGCGGCTTTTTTCTTGGTGACGGCTTTGGTCGTGGCTTTTTTGGTGGCCTTGGCTTTGGCGGTCGCGCCTTTCTTTTTACCCGCACCGTCAGCCGGTTTTTCGGTAAAAAGATCCCGTATGTAATTGGCCATGTCCTCATCGATGGAGCTCATGTGGTTCTTGACCGGGCAGTCTTTTTTCTTGAGCTCGTCGATGATCTGGTCATTCTGGACGTTGAGTTCCAACGCCAATTTGTTAATCCTGATTTTAGCCAAAGGCAACCTCCTGAACTGTGGATGTTATTTTAGGTCCTCATAATCATCCCCTCAAACGTTTTCGTACTTCTCCATGAGCAGTTTGGCCTGGGTGATGATGGCCTGGGCGGCATCTTCGTCGATGCCTTCGATGGCTGTCAACTCTTCCACCGCGGTGACGGACAATTCGGCAATGGTCTGGAACCCGTTGTCAGACAGGGCATCGATGATGGAGGGGGAGACGCCTGCTAGGGCTTCCAGCCCGAGTTCCTGCTCTTCCTCTTCGCTCTCTGGGGAACCCGTTTCGGACGATTCCTCTTCTTCGGTTGTTTCCTCCGCGGCGGTTTCGGCGTGGGGTTCCTCCGTCACGGGGGGTGCCACGGTTTCGCCGACTTCGTCGATCGTTTCTTCCTCGGTCCCAGTGGATTCCGTCAAAGAGTCCAGAATCCCCGCTTTCGAAGCGGGCTTCTTGAGACTGGGAGAGGTGTACACCAGATTGTCGTTTTCTTCCACCGTGTTGACCACAGCGGGAGCGGGAGCCGGTGCCGGTTCCTCGGCGGCCGGGCGCTTGGCGATCTGCTCCTCCGCGAATTCCACCAGCGACTCGGCCTTCTTGGGGCCGATGCCGGGCAACTCCTGCATGCCGGCGGTGCCGCGTTTGACCACTTCGTCAAAGGAGATGATGTTGTCATTGAACAGGATGGAGACGATTTTCTCGCCGAAACCCTTCGTGTTCTTGAGAATCTCGAAAAAGTCCTCTTTCGGGGACGTGGATTTCTGGAACAGGCTGGGTGCTTCCAGCAGGCCGCCGGCTTCGGACTCTCCCTTGATGTCGATCTTCCATTTCACCAGCTTGGCGGCCAGGCGCACGTTCTGCCCCTTCTTTCCAATGGCGAGCGACATCTGGTCGTCGGCGACGATGATGGTCATTTGCTTTGCGTCCTTGTTCATCAGGATGCGCGAAATCTTTGCCGGGCTGAGTGCGTTGCGGATGAAGATCTCCGGGTCATCGGAGTACTCAACGATGTCGATCTTCTCGCCGCGCAACTCCTGCACGATGGACTGCACACGCAGACCGCGCATGCCGACGCAGGCGCCGACGGCGTCGATATCCCGGTCATTGGTGCGCACGGCGATCTTGGTCCTGCCGTTGGGCTCGCGCACGATGCCCATGATCTCCACCATGCCTTCGCTGATCTCCGGCACTTCCAGCTCGAACAGGCGCTTGATGAGCCCGACGTGGGTGCGCGACAGGATCACCAGCGTGTTCTTCGCCGTCTTGCGCACGTCCAACACATAAGCGCGCACGCGGTCGCCGCGGTTGAACGATTCGCGGAACACCTGCTCGCGGCGCGGAAGGATGCCCTCGGCCTTGCCGAGATCGACGATGATGTCGCCGTGCTCGAAGCGTTGCACGATGCCGTTGATGAGGTCGTCTTTCTTGTCGATGAATTCGTTGTACAGGATTTCGATTTCCGCTTCCCGCACCTTCTGCAGGATGACCTGCTTCGCCAGTTGCGCGGCGATGCGGCCCAGGTCTTCGAGCTCCCGTTTCACCAGCACCACATCCCCGTTTTCCGCGTCGGGGTACAGCTTCTGCGCCTGCTTTTTCGTGATCTGCGTTTCGGGATCGCTGACGCGGGGGACGACCGTGCGCTCGGTCAAAATCTCCACCTCGCCGGTTTCTTCGTTGAACCGGCTTTGCAGGGTTTCGATGTCCGGCAGTTTTTTGCGGACGGCGGCCTCCACCGCACTCTTGAGCGCATTGATCAGCACTTCGCGGTCGATGCCTTTTTCACGGCACAACTGGTCGATGATGTGAATGACTTCAGCGGTCATAATTTGAATTCAATTTCCAAACGGGCGGAGGCGATGTTTTTGAGTGGAATGGCAAAGGCCTGCCCTTGCACATCCACATGCACGTCGCCGTCCACAAAGTTTGTCAGAGTACCCTTGAAGTTTCTGCGGTCGCCGATAGGGGCATAGGTGGTGATCTGGACCTTCTTGCCCAAGTAGCGCCGAAAATCTTTTTCTTTTTTCAGCGGCCGGTCCAGACCCGGCGACGACACTTCCAGGATGTAATGCGTGCGGACGATATCGTCCACCTCAATCATGTCTTCCACCATGCGGCTGACCTTCTTGCAGTCCTCCACGCCCACACCGCCGGGTTTGTCGATGTAAATACGGAGAACCCAGCTGCGCCCCTCCCGCTTGTACTCGACGTCCACCAACTCCAAGCCTTGAGCTTGGACGACGGGCTCCACTAGCGCTTCAACTGCTTGTGGTATTGAGCCTTTGGACATGGTGTGGCCGGTTGCCGCGATGTTGCCAGTTCGCATGGTTTGTCAAAATTCCAGACTCATTGGTCCGGAAAATTGACGTGCGGCCCGAATGATCTGATACAAAAAAAGCGGGCTGGAAGCCCGCCATCAATGCAGACCGCTCAATTTGTGTAAATTTTAACCGAAATTCGGCGGGGCTTGCAAGATAAATTCATGAAATGGAAGGGCGGGACGGAAAATCAGAGGTCCGAAAGGAGCGCCGGAATTTTTTCCAGGATGGCGGGGAAGGGGTGGTTCGCCGAATCGCCGGTCCGGCGGGTTTTGAGTTCGACCTCACCCTGTTCCAGGTTTTTGGGGCCGATCACCAGTTGCAGGGGGAAGCCGATCAATTCGGCGTCCTTGAACTTGACGCCCAGCCGGTCCGCACGGTCGTCCAGCAACACCTCCACACCCAACTCGGTGAGGCGGCGGTAGGCGGTGTCGGCGGCTTCTTTCACCTTCTCGTCGGAATAATTGGTGGGCAGGACCACCACCTGGAACGGAGCCAGGGGCGCGGGCCAGATGATGCCCTTGTCGTCGTGGTTCTGCTCGATGGCCGCCGCGGCGGTGCGCCCGACGCCGATGCCGTAGCACCCCATGACCAGCGTTTTCTCCTTGCCGTTCTCGTCGAGGAACCCGGCTTTCATCGCCGTGCTGTACTTGGTGCCAAGGATGAAAATGTGCCCCACCTCGATGCCGCGCCGGATCTGGTACGTCCCGCCGTCGCAGTGCGGACAGGCGTCGCCTTCCTCCACCGTGCGTAGGTCGCCGACCTGTTCGACCTTGAGGTCGCGGCCGAACTGCACGCCGGTGAAGTGCGCGTCGGGTTTGTTCGCACCGGTGACGAAATCCTGCATGGCCGCCACCTCATGATCGGCGTACACCGGAATCGGCAGGTTGACCGGCCCGACGTAGCCCACGGGCAGTCCGGTTTTTTCCTTGATCAACTCTTCGCTCGCCGGGTGCAGCCATTCGCAGTCAATCAGGTTCTTCAGTTTGATCGGGTTGAGCTGGCGGTCGCCGCGCACCAGTCCGGCAACGAGGCCCTTCTCGTTTTCGAGGATGAGCGTCTTCACCAGCTTCTGCGGTGGTACTTTGAGGAATGCCGTCACCGCTTCGATGGTTTTTTGTCCGGGCGTCGAGACCTCGGCGAGCGTTTCCGTGCCGTCGGTCCCTGCGCCGTTTGCGGGCGGGCGGGCGGCGGCCTTTTCCAGGTTCGAGGCGTAGCCGCAGGCATCGCAGAACACCACGGCGTCTTCGCCGGAGGACGCCAGCACCATGAACTCGTGCGAGAAACTGCCGCCGATGGTGCCGCTGTCGGCTTCCACCATTTTGAAATCGAGCCCGCACCGCTTGAACACGTTGTTATACGCGGTCTTCATGTCTTCATAGGTTTTCTGCACGTCCTGCTCGTCGGCATGAAAGCTGTAGGCGTCTTTCATGGTGAACTCGCGTCCGCGCATGACGCCGAAACGCGGCCGCACCTCGTCGCGGAATTTGGTCTGGATCTGGTACAGCACCAAGGGAAGCTGGCGGTAGGAGCGCACCTCGCGGCGCACGATGTCGGTGATGACTTCCTCGTGCGTCGGGCCGTAGCAGAATTTGCGGTCGTGGCGGTCGATGATGCGGAGCAGTTCCTTGCCGTAAAAATCCCAGCGGCCGCTTTCCTGCCACAACTCCGCCGGCTGGATGCTGGGCAGAAACACTTCCTGCCCGCCGATGGCGTTCATCTCTTCGCGGATGATCTGTTCCACCTTGCGCAAAACGCGCAGGCCGAGCGGCAGGATGGAATAGATGCCGCTGGCAAGCTGGCGGATCATCCCGGCGCGCACCATCAGTTTGTGGCTGATGACTTCCGCGTCGGACGGAGCTTCTTTAAGAGTGGGGATCAGTAACTGCGAATAGCGCATGCGTGTTCTCGTCGGTTGGTTTCAGACCGGCAAAACCGGTTGAGGGATGATAAGCAACCTGCCGAATAAGTCAAGAGGTGGGAATCTGCGGCGCATCGGAGGCGGTGGAGACGAACAGCTCGTTGGCCAGTTCGATGTCCTGCGGGAAATGAATTTCCAGCCAGCCTTTGTGGATCTCCAGGTAATGCACGTTGAAGCCGCGGTCGATCATCTCCTGCACGAGGTCGGTGAGGCGGAACTTGGAGACGTCTTCCGCCTCCTGGATCTGGCCCCGCAGGTTCTGCCGCACGTCGTGATAGGTTTCGAGAAACTGCTCGGCGCCGGTTTTGGTGAACTTGGCCAGGCCGATGAACTCGTGCGTTGCCAGCGCGGGGTCGATCTTCTTGCCGATCTTGCCGATGGTGTTCTGGTAATCGAAGTTGATGGCGCGCCTGCTGGGGTTTCTCTTATTGCGGCTGATGACGTAATCGGTCGCCTTGCCGTCCACCTGGTCGAGGTACTGGATGGAGTTGTCCACCACCAGCACGATGTCTTCGCGCGAGGCCAGCAGTTTGGCGAACACGCCGTACTCGACCAGAATGTCGGAGTACAGCATGATGAAGCCGTTGGACATCTTACTCTCGGCGGCGAGGATGCTGTCGAGTTCCGTGTTCTTTTCGTAGTCCGGCGCTTCAACGAAGCTCACGCCCTCCGCCTGCATCTTGTCTTTGCCGTAACCGGTGACTACGGTGATGTCGGTGAGGCGGTTGATGTTGAGCGATTTGATCTGGCGGGCGAGCAGGGTTTTGCCGGCGATGTCGACCATCGCTTTCGGCGTGTCGCCGATGACCGGCTCCAGATCCGGGGCGCGGCCCGCCGCCGGAATGATGACCGGCGTGTTCTTGTTGGACTCGTCGAGGCGGTCTTTTTCTTTCACGTCGAGGAAGCCCACCGCATCGAAAATATCGCGCAAAGGCGCGCACATGGGATCGGCTTCGAACGAACGCTGGTTGAGCAGAATGGTGCGCGCGGTTTCGAGCATCGACTTGTACGCCGTGCGCAACAGGTGATTGGCGTAGATGACGATGTGAAAACCGGACTTCTTGAGTTCGTCCTCGACGATGTTGTTGTACGTGGTCGGCACGCAGATGAGCGGTTTGTCCATCTCCAACTCGGCCAATAGGCTGCGGTAACGTTTTGCGAATTCGAGAATCTCCGACGGGTCTTTCGATTTGGAATGGATCATGATGCCGTCGGCCCCGGCTTCGAGATAGGCACGGGCGCGGTCGAGGGCGTCGTCGAGGCCCAGTCCCGCGATTAGGCTTTCCAGCCGGGCGATGATCATGAAGTCGTCGGTCATCTGCACCGCCTTGCCGCGCTTGATCTTGTAGGCGAACGCCTGCGGCTCCTGCAGGGTCTGCGTGGTGCCTGCCTCCAGGCTGTTGCGTTTCGGGAACACCTTGTCCTCGATGATGACGGCGGAGACGCCCGCGCGTTCCAGCTTCGATACGGTGTATTCGAACATGTTGGGGTCGCCGCCGGTGTCGCCGTCCACGATCATCGGTTTTTTGGTGACGGCGAGGATTTCCTGGATGGTGTGCAGGCGCGAGTCGAAGCTGATGACCTCGATATCCGGATGGCCCTTGGAAGCGGAGTCGGTGAGACTGCTTTCCCAGATGGCGTCGAATTCGCGGATCACCTGGTTGCCGTCCACGTCCTGTCCTTCGATGCGGGCGTTGTCGGCGATGATGCCGCTCAGTCCATTGTGGGCTTCGATGGCGCGGACCAGTTGGCCCTGTGCGAGCATGTGTTTCAGCTTGCCGCGCCGTTCTTCCGGCAGGGTTTTGTTCAAAAGGGTCATGGCGATGGGAATTCCTGATCCGGGCCGCCCAGCTTTTCGCGGATCCAGCCTGGAACGTAAATGGTTTCCAGATCGAACGATTTCAACACGTTCAGAATGATTTCAATATGTTGAACCGGACTCAGCGTTTTGTCCAGCACAATCAGGTCCCGGCCGTGGACTTTGCAGTGGCCGCTGGCTACGGGGTATTCGGTATCATCGAGCCGCGTGACCTGGATTTCGATATTCAGTTTCTGCGTGACGGCGTGCAGGTCGTCCAGGCGCTGTCGCGTGAGAGCATCGTCGGGTTCGGCTGGCGGCATGGGCGCACCGGGTTTAGAGTCATTTCATGATGCGCATGATGTCGTTGTAGAACGCGAAGATCATGAGGAAGAGGATCATGAACAGCCCCACCTGCGCCGCGCGCTCGCGGCTCCGCTCGCTGACCGGTTTGCCCTTGATGATCTCGATCAGGAAAAACAGGATGTGGCCGCCGTCGAGAATGGGGATCGGGAACAGGTTGATGAGGCCGAGGTTGATGCTGAGAAGCGCGGTGAGCCGGATGATCTGGTTGAATCCCTGTTCCGCCTGCTGGCCGTAAAACTGGAAGATCATGATGGGCCCGCCGATGTTCTCCGCCGACACCGAGCCGAAGATCATCTTCTTCACGCTGACGGCGATGAGGTAGGTGAGCTTCCACGTCTCCTCGACCGACCGCCAGATGGAACCCATGAGCCCGTACTGCTCGACTTCCATTTCGCCCTGCAGGGCGACACCCAACTGACCTATGGTGATGTCCTTGCCGGTTTCATCCTTCATCTTCTCCGGTTTCGGCGTCAGCTTGAGATCGTAAGTCATGCCGTCTTCACGGAGCACGGTGACATCCAGTTCCTTGCCCGGATGATCCATGGCGGCGGTCTTGAGGTCCTGCCAGCCGCGAATGGGCGTGTTGTTGATCTCCAGCAGGACGTCGCCTTTCTGGATGCCGGCTTTATCCGCGGCCGATCCTTCCTCCACATCCGCGATGCGCCGCACCAGCGGCGTGATGCCGATGAGGCCGACGGTTTCCTTTTCGCCCCACAGGTTGACAATCTCTTCCGAAACCGGGGTGATGGTTTTTTCGACGAGGGATTCGCCGTTTTTTTCCACCACGAACTGCATGGGCTCGCCCGGCGCGTCGTGGACGATTTCCAACAGTTGATCCCAGAACCGGATTTCCTGTCCGTTGACCTCGACGATGCGGTCGCCGGTCTCGATGCCCGCCGCCAGCGCCGGGGAGTCGTCGCGCACCATGCCGACGGTGGTGCTCAAGGCGGGCACGCCGTTCATGTACACGATCACGTAAATGAGGATGGCGAACAGGATGTTGAACAGGGGGCCGCCGAAGGCGATGGCAATGCGGTGGTACACGTTGGCGTGGGAGAACGAACCCGTGGTGTCCGCCAGCTCCTCGCCGGGGTCTTCGCCCTTCATCTTCACGTAGCCGCCCAGCGGGATGGCGGCGATGAGGTATTCCGTGCCGCCCTGCTTGAAACCGACGATCTTCGGCCCGAAGCCGAGCGAGAATTTTTCGACGATGACACCGCACCGGCGCGCGATCAGGAAATGACCGAGTTCGTGCACGAATATGAGGGCGGCGAGGCCCAGGAGGAACACGAGCATGTCGACGCCGAAAGCGGCGACGGAATCCAGGGTAATGGCGGCGGCGTCAAACATGGTGGACGTTTCAGGGTTGTGCGGCAAGATCGATCAGTTCCACGCCCGGAGGCACCTCGAACTGAAACTGGGAATCGGAAATGCCGGGGTTATTTTCAATATCTGTAAACATCATTTGTGTCCGATTCCCCAATTTATCATACACACTCGATCCGACGATTTGAAAATTATTCTGGTTGGCCACAAGGAGCAGGCGGTCCAAACCCTGTTCTTCGGTTTTGGGAATCAGTTCCACCACGAGGTTGCCGTCTTCACGTTGAATTTCGCCTACATTGAATGATTCGGTGAGCTTGCCCTCGCCGGACAGGAACAGGGCGGGGGTGTTCGAGGAGTAGATGCTGTCCACCTTCATGCGCGTCACCTGCGACTCTTCCGGCAGGTACAGCCACAACAGTTTGTTGTTGCTGATGAGCACCTGCGGGTCCGGCGCGTTGTAGGTCCATTTCATCTTGCCCGGCTTTTTGATGAACACCTCTCCCCGCGCTTCCTGCGTCTGGTCCATCACTTTAAGGTAGGATTTCTGCACGAAGCGCGCCTGGAAAGATTGCGTCGCGTCGTACTTTTTCTGGATGGCGGCGATGATGTCCTGCTTCGACTCCGCCATCAGAGGGGTGGCGAGAAGAAAAAACAGGGCGATGCCTGCGATGCTTTGAACGATGCGTTTCATGATTGCCTTTCGGGGCTCTTTGCGTGGACCACCCGGCGGTTTTCGATGCGCAGTTGGTTGTCCACGATCTGTTGGATGGCTTTGGGATAAATGACGTGTTCCTGTTCCAGAATGCGCGCGGACAGCGTTTCCGCCGTGTCGCCGTCTTCCACTGGCACCACCGCCTGCAGGATGATGGGGCCGCCGTCCACTTCTTCATTCACGTAGTGCACCGTGCATCCGGAAAACTTGACGCCGTAATCGATGGCCTTCTGTTGCACGTCGAGTCCGGGGAACGCGGGCAGGAGCGACGGGTGGATGTTGATAATGCGGTTCGGAAACGTCTCGAAAAACGGTTCGCGCACGATGCGCATGTACCCGGCGAGGCAGACGAGATCGACCGCCTTGCTTTGAAGGATTCTCACCAGTTCCGCATTGTACGCCTGCTTACCGGCGAAGGCCTTGGGATCGACAAATTGTGTTTCGATGCCGTGCTTCCTGCCGCGCTCCAGGGCTTGCGCATCCGGCTTGTCGCTCAGGATGATGGCGATTTCAGCGATCAGGCGTCCGCTTTCAATATGGTCGATGATGGCTTGCAGGTTGGTGCCGCGCCCGGAGGCGAGGACTCCCAGTTTGAATGCGTTCGGGCTCATGAAGTTTCGACAAGGAGTTGGCGGATCGCCGGTGAATACGGTTTGACTGCCAACAGATTACCACCAGCGGAAAAGAGGAATCAACGGCCTGCGCCGACCCCGCAGTAGGCCGCCTGGATCTGTTTGAGCAGACCGATGTTCTGCGTGTGCCCGGATTTATGCGCCTTGATGTAACCCCGCACCGGTTTGCCCAGCAGGTAGAAATCGCCGAGGATATCCAGAATCTTGTGGCGGGCGAATTCGTTTTCGTAACGCAGTTCGGTGTTGAGGACCTTCTTTTCGTCAAGCAGGATGAAGTTGTCCAGGTTGCCACCCGCGGCGAAGCCCATCTTCATCAGCATGGCCACGTCCTTCATGAACCCGAAGGTGCGCGCCGGAGCGATTTCCTTTTTGAACTGGTCCGAACCGGTGAAGTCGAACGTGTGATCCATCACGCCGATCGGTTCCGGGTACTCCATATGGTAGGACACCTTGAACCCGTCGTAAGGCTCGATGCTGATGTGCGCCTTGTTGGGATCGTCACCGAAGCTGAGTTTTTCCTTGATCACCAGCTCTTCGTAATAATCTTCCTGGTCCTCAAACTCCCCATCCTCGACCAACTGGCAGAAGTCTTTGGCCGAGCCGTCCATCACCGGCGCTTCGTCGCCGATCTTGATGAGCAGGTTGTTGATGCGGTACATGTGCAGGACCGCCATGATGTGCTCGATGGTGGACACCGACGTTGTTCCGCGGCGCAGGCAGGTGGCGTATTCCGTGGATTGCACGTTCTCCAGCCGGGCCGGGATGGTGGCACCGCTGGAGATGTCGCCGAAGATGATGCCGCTTCCCGGGGGCAGGGGTTGCATGATGAGCCCGGTCTTGATGCCGGAGTGCAACCCACTTCCGCACAGCACCACACTGCGTTTCAGGGTTTTCTGCCTGAGGTGGCCCTTGCCGTTGCAATTGGCGGTGGCCGCCGCCGGGGCGGTCTGCATGCGCCGGATGGCGGGTGGCAGATGGTTGACGGTGATCTCGTCTTCCGGGTGCACCTTGCGGCTCAATTGTTCCAACACCAGGCGCATTTCTTTCAGGTTCTCCGGCCAGTCGTAGCGGCTCAGCACGTCCATCGCTTCCGGAGACACATGGTGCGCGGGAAGCTCGCCGCGTTCCGCTTGCTCTGCAAAGAAACGGGTGACGAGCGAGGGGATCATCGCCGCGTGTTCCTTGAGCGGCGGGATGTATACGGTGTTTTCTTTCAGTATGTCGTACAGATCGGCGTTGAACTCTCCCTTTTCCACCATGTCTTCCAGGTCGCGGTTGGTGGAAGCGAAAATACGCGACGGCAGGAGGTACGCGGAGACTTCCGCCGGGGCCTCCGGATTCAGGCATTCAGCCAGCCGCTCCTGTACCGGTGCGGCCAGGGCATCGATGTTCTTCATGTACACCACGCGGCGGCGCGACGGATGCGACCGCGACGGAAGCCGCTTGCGGCCCTTGGTCTTGCCGCTGTTTTCCTGCGCAAACAGTTCGGACTTGATCTGGTTGGTGGGGCGCAGGCCGCAGTTCAGTTTCACAAACGGCATGTTGTTCTTCCGGCTTTGCTGGTGGATCGCCTGCGCGATGAACTCCTTGCCGGTTCCCGCCTCGCCCTGGATCAGTACCGGACGGCTGGAACGGGCATGTTGTTTGATGGTTTTCTTCACGTCCACCATCATCTGGAAACAGTGCGGCAGTTCGTGTTTCTGTGGGGCGTGTCCGTTGATACCGTTTTTCGATGTCTTCTGTGCCAGTGCCTTGCCCACCGACTGCACGATCTGGTTCAGAGAAAACGGTTTCTCGATGAAGTCGAACGCGCCCAGCTTGGTGGCATTGACGGCGGTGTCGATGGTGCCGTGGCCGGACATGACCAGCACTTCGATCTCCGGGTAATACGTCTTCAGCGTGCGCAGGACCTCGATGCCGTCCATGCCCGGAATCCAGATGTCGAGCAGAATGAGGTCCGGCGGATCGTTCTGCACGATCTCCAGCGCGTCCAGCCCGTCGTCGGCGGTTGCGATTTCATAACCCTCGTCGGCGAGGATTTCCTGCAGGGAACCGACTATATTTTTTTCGTCATCGACGATCAACACACGTTCTTTATTAGCCAACAGTCTTCTCCGTTTTGCAATTCAGCGAAATTGAAAATCAGGGCGCCAGAGCGGCGGAAGCGGGTTCGGGCTCCGCGACCTCGGCACATTTGATGAAGTCCATATAATAAATCGGTTTGCCCGCGTTCAAAAAATTCCGTTCATATTTGGTGCGGGGCGTGTCCTCCCGCGACGTGGCGTAACCTTTGTCCGGGTGACGGTTTTGCAGAGATGCCTCGGCGTTGAGGAATTCGATCATCTCCTGAAAGTAATCCTCGTGATCCGTTGCCAGCCTCAGCGATCCTTCCATTTTCAGTTTGCGCGACAGGGTGGCGATGAATGGCGGCTTCAGCAGACGCCGCTTGTGGTGCCGTTTCTTCGGCCACGGGTCCGGGAAGTTGATGTAGATTTCATCCAGCTCGCCGTCCCGGAAAATACCGGGTATGCGTTCCTTGGCGTCGCCGTATGCCAGCCGCACGTTGGAAATCTGCAGGCGGTCGAGGCGCGTGATCACTTTGCGGATGCCTTTGTGGTAAAAGTCCATCGCCACAAAGTTGCTGTTCGGTTCGCGTACGGCCATGTCGATGAGAAAATTGCCGTTGCCAAACCCGATTTCCAGTTTGAGAGGCTTGTCGTTGCCGAACGCCTGGCGCCAGTCCGGCCATTCCGCAATGTCCAGAAAATACGGGTGCGCCTGAACCTTCTCGAAAGGTAAATAATTTTTGGCCATGTTTTGAGTTCAGGGGGTCAATGACCCGAATTGTTGATGGTGTCGTGAATGGTGGTCACCTGGAGCACTTCGAATTCCAGTTGCTTGCCATTAAAGTTCAACTCCACGTCGTCGCCTTCCATCTTTCCCAGCAGGGCCTTGCCGAGCGGCGAGGCGAGGGAAATTTTGCCCTTTTCCGGATCCACTTCCTCCGGAAACACCAGGTTGAAGGTTTTTTCTTCACCGGAGTCGAGGTCCTTCAAGAGCATCATGCTTCCCAGTCCGGAGCGGTCCTTGGGAATGCGGTTGATGTCGATGGACACGATGTCGCTGATGCGCTTCTGCAATTGCGAGACGCGGGATTCGAGAAACATCTGCCGCTCCTTGGCGGCTTTGTATTCGGCGTTTTCGCTGAGGTCGCCCATGTCGGTGGCGACTTTGAGGGCTTTGGGAATGTCCACTTCCAATTCCCGTTTGCTGTCCATTAAAGCTTTTTCGAGTTTGTCAATGATCGGCAATCGCATGAATATAAACCCATTGATAAGTCAGGGGAGTCAGTTATTGAGTGTGGCCGGGGCGGGCCGCCAGTTCCTTATAATAAAAGCATCTTCCTGTCCTTGTCCACGGAGTTTTTCCCGCAGGCGGATGGCGTCCTCGTATTCGGGAGCTTCCCCGACGAGCACCTGGTACCAGGGCCGGCCGTTGCGGTCCACGGGCCGCACTTCGCCGCCGTACTGGCGGGAGAGCCGTTCCGCCGATTGCCGGTTTTCAAACAGCCCCAGTTGAATGCTGTAAAAAACCCGGCCCGGCCCGCTGGCCAGCGTGACTTTGGGGCCCTCGGCCGTCCCCGATTCCAGCACCGTCAGCCGCACCCGTGCCGTGCCTTGCTCTGCCATGCCCAGCATTTGCGCGGCCTTGTAGCTGAGGTCGATGATGCGGTCGCCCACGAAGGGCCCGCGGTCGTTGATGCGGACGGTCACTTCCTTTCCATTTTCCAGATTGGTCACGCGGACGCGGGAATGAAACGGCAGGGTTTTGTGCGCCGCTGTCAGGGAATGCATATTATACACTTCTTTATTGGATGTTGCCTGGCCGTGAAACGGGTCTCCGTACCAGGAGGCGGTTCCTTCCTGCGAAAACCCGTCGGCGCGGTCCAGCGGCTGATACACCTTGCCGTCCACATCGTAAGGCATGGTTTCGTCCAGGCTAGTCTCTTCAGAAATAGTTGATTTGATTTGCTTTACACTTGAGCTGGTGAATTCTGTCCGTTCCAGGGCCGGGGTCAGGCCACCCCGTTCCCCTCCAGAGCCGAGCGCCGGGGTCAGGTTGTGTGTGCAGGCGGAGGCTCCCACCACCATCAACAAAAGGACCAGCTTGTTTGTGAAATGCGTGTGTCGTCGGATTGGCATAGGGTGATCCTGTCAATAAAAGCGTTGGCTTGAGCCGGGAACCGGGCGAAACCCGGCAACCGTTGGGGAAGGAGCCGGGTGCGTGCTTGAGCACTTTTTTGTAACTTATTCAAAGTCAATTGGTTATGGGAAAAACCCCTTCGATTGTATGGGTTTGGGAGGGGCGGGTCAACCCCAATCTGGTGTGTTCGGCACCCGATCTGTATTCCCATAAATCATTGACAGGTTTGGAGAAACCAGTGACAATCATTAGGCGGAACCCCCTTTTGCTGCCACATTGGTTGGCTAACTGATTGCATATCAACAATTTTTTGAATATTTCTTCACATGCGGGAACAAATTCTGGAAACCATCCAGGAGAAGAAGAATATCCCTCCCTTGCCGGATATCCTGCACCGGCTGGAGGCTAAAATTGGCAGTCCGAAAAGCCAGATCAGCGACATCGCCATCCTCATTGAAACCGAGCCCATTCTGTCCGGGCGGTTGATCCAGCTTTCCAACAGCGTGATTTTTGGCGGGACCAGTTTCAAGGTGGACCGGCTTCCCGACGCCATCATCCGGCTCGGCCTGAAGATGATCCTCGACCTGGCCTACACGCTGGAGTTGCCCAAGCTGTTCCAGGGGAAAAGCGTTATCAGTCAAAAGAAATTCTGGCAACATTCCCTGGCGGTGGCTATTTTGTCGCGCCTGCTGGGGGAGAATTTAAAGAAGCTGAATTGCGATCCCGACCCGTGTTACCTTTCCGGCCTGATGCACGACATCGGGATCATGGTCTTCAGCTTTGTGGTGCCGAAGGAATACGACGCCTTCCTCAAGGAGGTGCGCGGCATCAACAAGCCTTTGCACTTACTGGAACAAAAGCGATTCGGCATCGCCCATCCGGAACTGGGCGCGGAGTTCATAAGGAAATGGTGGCCGATTCCCTCCAACGTCACCCTTGCCGTGGAAAAGCATTTCCTCCACCTATCGGAAAAAGGAAGAAAGTTTCCCACTCTCCTGAGCGTCATCATGGCCAACAGCATCGCCAACCATCACGGAATGGACCACGGGATATCCGCCTACAAGGAGGACTTGGACCGTGCTTTCCTTCAGGCTTATGGATTGACCCCCAACCTGCTGGATGAGATGATCGACAAAACCCGCGACAGTCTGCATATGGCGCAGGAAGTGCTTTATAAATGAATCCAATCCTTTATAATTAAAAGCTCGTTCCAGCCGGGGCGACATCAAAGGTACGCGGCGGACCCTGCGGTCTGGGGCACGGCGTTCAATCCAACCCTGATTTCGGAAACGGTTTTCCAAGTAACGCACCATGTCAGCAGACCAATTTCAAGTCACCTTCCGGGGTGTTCGCGGATCATTGCCTTCCCCGTTGTTGAGTCACCATATCGAGGAAAAAATCCTGAAGGCCCTGGAGATGGCCAGGCCGGAAGATTTGCAGGATGAAGCCAGCCGCCGGAATTTCGTGGACACGCTTCCTGAACACGTCCGCGGCTGTTACGGCGGCAACTCGGCCTGCGTGCAACTGGAAGTGGGCGGCAAGAACCTGGTGTTCGATTGCGGCACCGGCCTGCGGGTCCTCGGCCTGGATTTGATGGAACGTGAGTTTCAAAAAGGCAGGGGCGAGGTGAACATCTTCCTGTCGCACACGCACTGGGACCACATCATGGGTCTGCCGTTCTTTCTGCCGCTGTTCACCAAGGGCAACCGCATCCGGTTCTACGGCGTGCACAAGGACATCGGGGAACGGCTCATGAACCAGCAGGACCCACGCTACTTTCCGGTGGCGTTCAGTTCCTTCACCGCCGATGTCGAAGTGCTCACCCTTGACGGAAAGCAAAGCGTCGTGCTGGGTGATGAGGCGGACCCGATCACCGTCACTTGGAAGGAAATGGATCACCCGGGAATGAGTTTTTCCTACCGCGTGGAGTACCGGGGGAAGTCCGTGGTGTACGCCACCGATGCGGAATACAAAAAACTGTCGCCGGATAGTCTCAAACCCACCATCGATTTTTTCCGGGATGCGGACCTGTTGGTCTTCGACTCGCAGTACACCTTCATTGAGGGTGTGGAGAAAGAGGACTGGGGGCACAGCTCGACGTTCATCGGCGTGGACATCGCTCTGGAGGCGAGCGTGCGCAACCTTGCGTTCTATCACCACGAACCCACTTACAGCGATTTCAAGCTGGTCAACATCCTCGACAAAACCCGCAAGTACCTGGCCGCGATTGGCGGCGAATCCCCCCTGAACTGCTTCCTCGCCCGCGAGGGAAAAACCTTCGACCTGCTGGCGGAGTGATTCCAGGTCATGCGGTACGGCCCGCTCTTCCTCTGCGCCTGGCGGGTTAGGCATTGACCGGGAGGAGCGCCGATGGCCGACCCAAACCGTTTCCGATTTTCCATAGACCGCGGCGGCACCTTCACCGACGTGTACGCAGAAGTCCCCGGCGAGCCGGGATACCGCGTGGCCAAACTGTTGTCGGAGGACCCGGACCACTATGCCGATGCGCCGGTCGAGGGCATCCGCCGGGTGCTGGAGGAGGTGCTGGGCACGCCCCTGCCGAGGGAAGGGTTCGATGCGTCCGCCGTCGAGTGGGTGCGCATGGGCACGACAGTGGCGACCAACGCGCTTTTGGAACGTAAGGGCGCGAGGACGGCGCTGGTCATCACGAAGGGGTTTGCCGATGCGCTGGCCATTGGCAAGCAGAACCGGCCAAACCTGTTCGAACTCGCCATTCCCACGCCGCAACCACTTTACTCCGCAGTGCTTGAAATCGACGAACGCCTGCGCCTGCTCAAACCGGAAGAGATCGACCGCACTCCCCACGCCGTCCTGTGTCCTTCCGGCGACGCGGTGGAGGTGCTGATGGCACCCGACTGGGATCAGGTTCGTTCCGATCTGCGACGCCTCAAGGACGAGGGCATCGAAAGCCTTGCCGTGGTCCTGCTCCACGCCTACGCCTACGACGCGCACGAAAAACAAATCGAGCAGTTGGCGCGCGAGATCGGCTTTGGCCACGTGTCGGTGTCGTCGGCCACCATGCCGCGCATCAAGCTGGTGGAACGCGGCCAGACCACGGTGGTGGACGCGGCGCTCACACCGCACATCCGGCGTTACCTCGAAGGCTTCCGCGCACGCTTTCAGAACCCCAGGGCGGATCTGCTGTTCATGCAGTCGGACGGGGGGCTCGTCGGTGCCGACCAGTTCAAAGGCTCGAACGCGATTTTAAGCGGACCCGCCGGCGGCGTGGTGGGCTACGCGGCGACGGGGTTCGATCCCAACCAACCGCAACCGCTCATCGGTTTCGACATGGGCGGCACCTCCACCGACGTGTCGCGCTTCGACGGCCACTACGACTGGGTGCAGGAAACGGAGATCGCGGGCGTGCACCTGATGGCGCCGCAGTTGGATATCCGCACGGTGGCGGCGGGCGGCGGCTCACGCCTGTTCTTCCAGAACGGCATGCTGGCGGTGGGGCCGGAATCTTCTGGCGCGCATCCGGGGCCGGTCTGCTACAGAAAAGGCGGCCACCTGTCGCTCACCGACGCCAACCTGTTTCTGGGCAGGCTGGTGCCGGAGTTTTTCCCTCGCATCTTCGGTCCCGAACATAACGAACCGCTCGACACGGACGCCACGCGCCGCGCCTTCGAATCACTGGCTCAAGACATCAACGTCGAACAAAAACAACGCGGCGAGCCGCCGTTGAGTCTGGAAGCCATCGCGCTGGGCTTTGTCGAGGTGGCGAACGAAACCATGGCGCGGCCCATCCGCGAACTCTCCATCGCCCGCGGCCACGACGTACGCACCCATGTGCTCGCCTGTTTCGGCGGCGCCGGGGGACAGCACGCCTGCGCCATCGCGCGCTCGCTCGGCATCCGCCGCATCCTCGTCCACCGCTTCGCGGGCATCCTCTCGGCTTACGGACTGGCACTCGCCGACGTAGTGGTGGAAAAAGAAGAACCGGCGTCGTGGGTATGGGGTTCGGATAGCAGGCTCAAGTGGGAACCGCGCCTCGCGGCGTTGCGCGAACAGGCCGAAGATGCCTTGCAGGCGGAAGGATTCGATCGCGCCTCCATCGAGGTGCAGGAATTTCTGAGTCTGCGCTATGAGGGGACGGACCATGCCGTTATGGTTTGGCGTCCTTCAGGCGACGACTTCGCCGCCCCGTTCCGCGCGCTGTACCGGCGCGAGTACGGGTTTGAGCTGGAAGGGCGCGCTATTCTCATCGACGGTCTGCGTGTGCGCGGCATCGGCAAAACGTCCCGTCCGGACGTGCCGCCGCTCGCTTCCAAAGAAGCGCTCACTTCACCTGCCGCTCATACGGATTGTTACTTCAAAGACGGCTGGCAAAAGACGCCGGTGTTCCGGCTGGATGGGATGGGGGCGGAAGAGGAGATTGCGGGTCCGGCGATCCTGCTCAACGACACGTCCACCCTTCTGGTGGAACCGGACTGCACGGCGCGCATCACGGTCACCGGCGATGTGGAAATCGAGGTCGGAGCCGCCTCGGATACGAAAACGGACACGCGCTGGGATCCGGTCCAGCTTGCCTTGTTCAGCAACCGCTTCATGTCGATCGCCGAGCAGATGGGGCACACCCTGCAACGCACGGCGGTGTCCACCAACATCAAGGAGCGGCAGGACTTTTCCTGCGCGGTGTTCGATCCGCAGGGCGGGCTCGTCGCCAACGCGCCGCACCAGCCGGTGCACCTGGGGTCGATGGGCGAGGCGGTGCGCGCGCAGATCCGCCTCCACGGCGACGCCATGCAGGACGGCGACGTGTTTCTGTCGAACCATCCACGGGCGGGCGGCACGCACCTGCCGGACATGACGGTCATCACTCCCGTATTCGAAGACGGACGCGCCGTGTTTTTTGTCGCCAGCCGCGGGCACCATGCCGACATCGGCGGCAGTACGCCGGGGTCGATGCCCGCCTTCTCCACGCGCATCGAGGAAGAAGGCGCGGCGGTCGAATCGTTTCACCTGGTGAAAGACGGCGTGTTTCAGGAAGAGGCGCTCAAGGCATTGCTCACCACGCCGCCGGACATCCCGGGTTATGAAAACCCCGGCGCGCTTTCCGGCACGCGCGCGCTGGCGGACAATGTGTCCGACCTCAAAGCGCAAATCGCCGCCAATCGGCGGGGCATCGATCTCCTCCGTTCGCTAATGAAAGAATACTCGCTGGACGTGGTGCATGCGTACATGGGCTACATCCAGCAGAGCGCGGAGATGGCGGTGCGCGACGTGTTGAAAGAGTTGTACCGGAAACATGGCGGACGGCCGCTGGCGGCGGAAGACCGGATGGACGACGGCACGCCGATTGCCTTACGGATCCGGCTGGACGAAGACGGCGGTGCGGTGTTCGATTTCACTGGTACGGGGAAGGAGGTGGCGGGCAACTGCAATGCGCCGCTGGCGGTGACCTACTCGGCGGTGCTCTACTGCCTGCGTTGTCTGGTGCGCCGCGATATCCCGCTCAACCAGGGATGCCTCAACCCGGTGCGATTCGTCATCCCGGAGGGATCGATCCTGAATCCCTCCAAACACGCGGCGGTGGCGGCGGGCAATGTGCTGACCTCGCAACGTGTGGTGGACGTGGTGCTGAAAGCGTTCGGTGCGGCGGCGGCCTCGCAGGGGTGCATGAACAATCTCACCTTCGGCAGTGAACGCTTCGGTTATTACGAGACCGTCGGCGGCGGTGCGGGGGCGGGACTGGGCTGGCACGGCCGCTCCGGCGTGCACACGCACATGACCAACACGCGCATCACCGATCCCGAGGTGCTGGAGAAACGCTATCCCGTACTGCTTCGCGAGTTCTCCATCCGCAAACAATCGGGCGGGGCGGGGCAGTACCGGGGAGGCGACGGACTCGTCCGCGAGCTCGAGTTTTTAGAACCATTGCAGGTGACTTTGCTGTGCGAACGCCGCGTGCACGCGCCGTTTGGATTGAACGGCGGTGGCTCTGCCGAACGCGGGATCAACCTGCTCCTCCGCAAAGACGGCAGGGAAGATAACCTCGGCGGCAAGAATGAAGTCCGCGTCCAACCCGGCGACCGCCTGCGCCTGCTCACTCCCGGCGGGGGCGGGTACGGCGAACCGGGGACGTGATCCCCGGCGTCCTTCATCCCTGTTTGAACACGTCGTCGAGGTCGGTGTGGGCGATGTGGTTGGCGTAGTTGGTGATGGTTTTGAGCGCGATGATGCCGACGATCTCGAACACCTGGCGGCGGTCGATGCCCCAGTCCTCGAACTCTTTCAGGTCGTCGGCACTCAGCCGGCCTTTTTTCTCCAGCGTGTGGAACGTGGCGTCCACCAGATGCTGGTCGCGCTCGTTTTTGAGCGGCGTTTTGTTTTTGACCGCCTCGATGTCTCCGTGGCTCGCTCCCGCTTTTTTCGCCACCATGCCGTGCGCCGCCTTGCAGTAACCGCAACCGTTGTAAGTAGACACCGCAAGAATGACCATTTGCTTCTCGCGCTCGTCGAGCACGGTGTCGTTCATGATCTTCGTGCCGCTCAGGTACAGGTCCAATGTCTCCGGGCTGACTGCCAGTTCTTTTAAAACATTGGGCACGAAGCCGAATCCTTTTTCCGCTTCGTCGAGGAGTTCCTGTGCTTTGGTGGTGACTTTTTCCATGACGCCTCCCTGTATTGCAGGTGAACATAGGATTTCATAAAGCTGTTCCGCCTGAAACCCGACTTTGGCAGTTGGTAGGGCGCCGGGCCGAAAACTTACAGATCGTTTTTTTATTTCTGCATGCTGAGCACGACCTTGTTTTCGGAGAAGGCGGACTCGATGGCGGCTTGAGCGTTGGCGAGCGGTTGTAAAGAAGTGATGAGCGACCGGAGCCGATCCTGGTGTCGGGCGAGGATTTCGACGGCGGGCGCGAAGGGACCGCAACGCGAACCCTGCACGCACAGCTCATCGACCACCAGCTTGGTCATGTCCAGCCCTTCGGCGGGCAGGCCGCAGGTGGTTTTTGCGGAGATGGTGCCCTGCGGCCGGACCAGTCCCAGCGCCTGCGCGAAGCCTTCCGGCCGGCCGGTGGCGTCGACCACGATGTCCGCGCCCAGCCCGTCCGTCATGCTGTGGATCACATCGCGGGCGTTTTCCGGCGGGCAGGCGAGCGACGCGCCGAACTGGAGCGCGCGGTCGCGTTTGTCCCGGCTTCGCGAGACGGCGACCACCTCCAGGTTGTGCACCACCGAGGCGACGAACACGATGAGGATGCCGAGGCGGCCGGGTCCCAATACCACCACCACGTCGTTTTTATTGGGCGGCGTCATGACAAAGGTCTGCAGTGCCGCCGCCAAAGGTTCAATGAGGGTCGCGGCGACGGGGTCGACGCCGTCCGGAATGGCGTGAAGCGTTCCTGCGGGCACCACCACTTCATCGGCGAAGGCGCCGTCCCTGGAGATGATGCCGGTGACGGTACGCCTCTGGCAGTGGCTGGGCATGTTGCGCTGACAGGCGCGGCAGGGCGTGGGCGATCCGTAAGCGGTGCAGGTGTTGTTGATCTCGGCAGTGACGCGTTGTCCCTTCCACGCCGGGTCCACGTTGTCGCCGGTGGCGGTGACGGTGCCGACGAATTCGTGACCACACACCAGGGGCAGGGGGACCGGATAATCGCCGGAAAAGAGCGCGAGGTCCGTGCCGCAGACGCCTGCATGCTCGACGCCGATCACCACTTCTCCTTCACCGGCCGTGGCCTGCGGACGGTCCTGCAATTCGATCGTTCGGGGTGAAATCAATGTGGCGGCGCGGGGCATGATGCGGCCTCCGGTTGCGGGGTGGTCAATCGACGGTTACTTTTTTTTCTTTTTCTTCTGCTTCTGTTTCCATACGAGAAGCCAGTGCTGGATGAGGCGCAGTTTCTGCGACCCGGTGAACTTGCGGCGCTTGAACTTCGGCGTCTGCTCGTATTGCAGGCGTGCGATGACCGTCGGCGCGACGGCTTCCTCTATCACCGCGCCGCGTTGCGCGTGTTCCAGTTTCTTGGAATCGCACACCTCGCGGAACGCCACCATGGTGCGGCAGTCCAGCGGCCGGTTCTCGTGAATGGCGCAACTCTGGTCCTCTTCCAGAAACGGGCAGGGCTGGTTGATGACCATGGTGTACCAGTCCACCTTGTCCGGGTCGATGCCAGACTCCAGCGTCTTCTCCACCTTGTGTATGCTTTTCCCGGCGCGCTCGATGACGTCGTTAAGGTCGATGCCTTTTCTTCGCGCGGCGTTCACCATCTCTTCCCATTCCAGCTCGGTGATCATGACGCCGGTGTGACAGCAGTGGGCGCATCCTTTCTGACAGGTGAGAGGCGGCGCTTTTTCTTCATAAGCGCGATCGAGGATCTTCCACAGCGCCTGGATGGGTGGAATCTTTTCCTGCTTCGCCAGCGCTTTCGCGCCTTCCAGCAGGTGTTCGTAAGCGTACTGGATTTCCGCCTCGGCGTACTTCTGCTGGATGTAACGGCGCAGGTCTTCCGGGTCGGTCATGCCGTAAAGATAAATGCCATTGTGGTCGGCGAACTGGGTGGTCATCGTGCGGTCCCCGTGGTTGCGTTATGCCTTCAAGATACCATTCGGGACCGAAGCGGGGCAACCGGTGAAGTGGGTCATGAAAAACGGGAGAGGACGCCTAGCCTTTTTTCTGCTTGGCGATGTATTTCATCTGAAGCTCGTAGATCAACTGCTCCAGCAGTTTCTGTTCCTCGTGGTCGAGGTTGTTCTGCGTTTTCGCCTTGAGCATGGTGAGGATATCGATGGTCTGCTGGACCGCGGGCAGGTTTTCCTGCACCTGGCCGGTCATGGGATCGGGGATGTCGCCCAGGTAATAGAAAGCGGACGAGGTGAGTGACAGCACGAAAGTGGAAAAGTTGATTTCCATTTGCCCCGCCTGACCGTGTGCGTGCGTGTCCTCCTGCTCGGCATGCTTTTGAGCCTGTTTCTCCTGCTCTTTCTTGATTTCCTGTTCCTGTTGCTGGTTATCTTGTTCCGACAGGTGGGAGGACCGGCGATCCTGGAAACTGAAACTGCTTTTTTCCTTTTCTTCTTCGTCTTTGCTCATGGCAAAACCCCTGAGAAACGGTTTGAAGGCACCAGGCTGTAAGGTTGGGCCAAACGGGCGCGACCCATTTTGGGAACTGGACCCACGGGCTTTTCCCTAATAAATTTAAAACATAGCAATATGGCGGATTCATGTCAAAACAAAGCTGGTGTGTTGTTGCGGCGGGTGCGTTTTGCTATCATCTCAGGACTATGGCATACCGATTACTCGCATTGGCGATCATTCTGTTTCTTCTCCAGGCCTGCACCCCGCGCCAGATGGTTCTCCGCATGGCGTCCCCTCTGTTTGAAGGACAGGCAGCGGCCCTCAACGAAGAGCCCGACCCCAAGTTGGCTGAAAGCGCCATTCCCGCCAGTCTCAAGATGCTGGAAGGGCTGGTGAAGGCCGATCCCGAAAACGCCTCGTATCATCGCAAACTGGCGGAAGGTTTCTGCGGTTACGCCTTCAGCTTTATCGAGGGTAAGGACAACCGCCGTGCTTCCAACCTGTATCTGCGCGGACGCGACCACGCCGTGCGGTCGCTCGTCCTGAGCGGTGCGCCGGAAAACCTGACGCAACTGCCGCCGGACGAGTTCAAGGCGGCGTTGCAGGGACTGGACCGGGAACAGCTCTCCGGCCTGTTCTGGACGGGCCAGTGCTGGGGGGCGTGGCTGATGTTCAACCTGACAGACATGGAAGCCCTCGTGGCATTCCCGAAGGTGGAAGCGGCCATGCGTCAGGTGCTGGAGTGGGACGAGACATACTATCACGCTGGACCGCATTTGTTTTTCGGTGGATTTTACGGCGCGCGTTCGCCCATGCTGGGCGGCAGGCCGGAGCAGGCGCGGCAACATTTTGAGCGCGCGCTTGAATTAACGGAGCGCAAATATCTCATCATTCAGGTGATGTACGCCAAAACGCTGGCGGTGCAGACGCAGGACAAGGAACTGTTCACTAAACTTTTGAATGAAGTGGTCGAGGCACCGGAGGGCGCGCCCCCCGACCAGCGTCTCGCCAACGAAGTGGCGCGTCTGAAAGCGAAACAACTTCTGGAGGATGTGGATGTTCTTTTCTAATCGAAACGACGGCAATGCAAACTCCCCAGCGCCCCGCACGAAACGTACGCGGTTTCTGTGCGTCGCCTGCGGCATTCTGGCGTCCCTGTTGTTTGCGCTGGTGATGTGGACCGTAGAGGCCACGCCGGTTCACGCCCAGACCTTCATCAAATTATCCACGCTGGCGCCGGAAGGGTCGTCGTGGATGAACCGCATGAATGAACTGGCGGCGGAAGTGGAGAAGGCGACGAACGGCGAGGTGGCCTTCAAGTTTTATCCGGGCGGCGTGTCGGGTGACGAAATCGACGTCATCCGCAAGATGCGCATCGGCCAGGTGCACGCCGCGGGCTTCACCGGCGTGGGGCTGGGAGAAATCCTGCCGGAGGTGCGCGTGCTTGACTTGCCGTTTCTGTTTGAGAACGACAGGGAAATCGAACACGTCTATGACCGCATGACGGATTATTTCTCCGAACAGTTCGAGAAGGAAGGCTACATTCTGCTTGGCTGGGTGCCGGTCGGCTGGGTTCATTTCTTTTCGCAGAAACCGATCGAACAGGTCGGCGACCTGCACGATAAAAAAGCCTGGATGTGGGAAGGCGATCCGCTGGTGCAGGAAACCTACAAGCACCTGGACGTCACGCCGCTTCCCATGTCCGTCACCGATGTCCTGCTTTCGTTGCAGACCGGTATGCTGGACACTATTTACAGTTCGCCTGTGGGCGCGCTGGCCTTGCAGTGGTATACGAAAGTGGGTTACATGTCGGAACTGAGCATGGCCAATGCCACCGGTGGGGTACTCATGTCCAAACGCCAGTTTCGCAAACTGTCCGTCCCGCATCAGAAAGCGGTGCGGGAGATCAGTGCCAGACATCTGAAAAAGCTGGTTCAGCAGGTGCAGAAGGACAACGATAAGGCCATTGAGGTGATGAAGAAAAACGGGCTGAAGGTGGTGCCCATGCCCTTGGATGCCGAGCGGCAGAAGTTTTTTGAAGTCGGAGAGAAAGTGCGGAAAGGCCTTGTCGGCAAACTGTTCGATCAGAAATTGCTGGACATGGTCCTCGGCCACCTCAACGAAATCCGCTCCTGACCTTATTTCAACCCATCAGCCTGGCCGCCGCCCATTGCGCCAGCGCTTCACGACGGATCTTGGCGTTGTGACGGATGTCCACGGGAAATGCGGGATGAAACAGCACCGCGCCGATGGACTTCGTCGCCGCGTGGCCCGCGCCCAGCGCCAGAAGTTCCGCAAGCAGACGGGTCTTCACCGTCGGGTCTTTTGCGGATTCCGGATCATGAAGTTCGACGATGATGACCGGAACCTGCTGACCTCCCTCACCCACACCCACCAGCGCCGAACGCTTCACCTGCGGGTGGCGGTTGAACACGGCTTCGCACACGATGGTGAACAGGGGCCCTTCATTCGTCAGCACACGGTGACTCTTCCTGCCGCAGAACCACAAACGTCCCTGTTCATCCAGATAGCCGACATCGCCCATGCGGTGCCAGGTGCGGTCGCCGTCCTTGATTTTTGATTGGCGGTTGGCCTTGTCCAGCGCCACATACTCACGTGTGACCCAGGGCCCCGTGACTGCGATCTCGCCGATACAGCCGGCGGGTGCTTCCAGCGAGGCGTTCCATTCTGGAATGGGATCGTCGGTGATATTGAGGATTTTCAGCTCCACTCCTTCCACCGGCTTGCCGACGCAGGTGCCCGCGCCTTCCTGCGTGCGCGGCCAGGTTTCGTCCACCACTTCGCGGCGCTCGATCGAACACACCGGCAGGGCTTCCGTCGCACCGTAGGGTGTATGCACTTTCGCATCATGATTTAAAATACGGTCAAAGCGTTCCAGCAGGGAACCCGGCACCGGCGCCCCCGCAATCAGGACGCGCTTCAGCGAATCCAGTTTCTTGCCGTGTTCGATGCAATACCGCGTCACCGTGTCCCACAGCGCGGGCGAGCCGAAACTGCTGGTGATGTTGAATTGTTTTATGGGGCCGAGGATGTTTTCCGGGTTCACCTTTGCCGGGCGGGTGGGGTCCATGTCCGGCAGAATGCAGGTCATGCCGAGGCCCACACCGAACAGGCCGAATAACGGGAACGTCGGCAGGTCCACTTCGCCGACCGAGATCCCATAGAGTTGTTTGATTTTGTCCACCTGCAGGGCAAACATGCGGTGCGTGTAGAGCACGCCCTTGGGCGGCCCCGTACTGCCGCTGGTGAACAGGATCGCCGCCGCGTCGTCCGGCTGGGTCGCGACGGGAACGGGATCGCGCCGTCCGAACGCTCGCACGGAGCGGAGCGTGAAGCCTCCCCAGAACCAGCGTCGGCCCACGGTGACCAGACGCTCCACGGAGCGGAAACGTTTTCTGTAAGTCAGGCGGGCGAGGTGCGCCTTGGGCACGCCGATGAACCCGGTCGGCGCGACATTTTCGATGCCGGTCAGCACCTGCTTGCGGTCGAGGCCGGGATCGATCAGTACCGGCACCGCGCCAATGCGGAACAGCGCGAAGGTGAGCGTGACGAATTCGATGCCGAACGGCACCATCACCAGCACCCGGTCTCCGTGGACGAATCCGGTGCGGCGCAATCCGTCGGCCAGCCGGTGCGTTTCCCGTTGCAGTTGGTGGAAGGTGATTCTGCGGCAACTGTTGGCGCGCGGCATCACCATCGCGTCGCGGTTGGGGATGGTCGCGGCCAGGTTGTCGAGCAGGCTGGCGATGTTTTCTACGGAGGGGGCGGTCATCTCACGCGTCCTCCAGGCCCAGCGCCGCTTTCACCAGGGGCAGGGTGACCTTTTGTTGGCGCGCCAGGGATTCGGCGTTGATGCGGGTGACGGCGTTCTTGATCGACGAAAAGTCGCGTGGCAGGCGTGTGAGCAGATAGTGCGTGATCTTGTCTGGAATCTCCAGCCCCATATCCTGTGCGAGTTTGGGCACCAGCCGCGCCGTGGTGGCATCGTCGATGGGACCGAGTTCGGCCGTCACGCCCCACTGGAAGCGCGAACTCAGATAGCGTTCCGTATCGGGCAGGCGGTTGGGCGGCGTGCGCCCGGCAAAGACGATGCGTTTGCCGCGTTCGCGCAGTGTGTTGTAAATCAGGTACAGTCTTTCCTGCGCCGCCGGATGTCCGGCGATGCGGTCCATGTCGTCCATCAGCAACAGGTCAACCGATTCCAGTGGAGCCAGTGCCGTTGCGGCGGATTCTTCCCCCGCGGCGACGGTGGTGAGGAAATCGTCGCAGTGTACATAGAGGGCCGACTGCGTTTCCGAGGCGAGATTGCCGGTGGCCATCAGCAGGTGGGTTTTGCCGAGGCCCGTGGCACCGGCGATGAACAGGCTCTGGGCAGGAATGGCTTCCGGCAGGGCAAACTGCCGCGCCGTGGTCCACGCAAACTCGGACTCCCGGGAGACGATGAAGTTGTCGAAGGTGTATTCCGGATGAACGGGAAAGTTGAGAATGCGTTGTCGGCTGTTGGAATCCTGACGAGACATGGACCGGTTGCCTCAAGGTCCCGGAACCCCTCCGCAGAAAACGAATCGGGCGCGGGACCGCCTCATGAATGTAACCGCACCCGCCGGGATGCCGGGATGTTTATTTCGGGCCGATTTGGATTTCGATGTGCGTCTTGCCAAGGTGAGATGGCGTCACGCTGACGGTGCAGACCTGCCCCTTACGCTGGTAGAGCATGGTGCGCGTGTCGTGCTCCACGATCTGCAAAGGGGTCCAACCGTTCTGGACCATCTCCGTGCGGAAATAATCGACCACGTCCTCGGCCTTGTTCCAGACGGAGAATACCAGCCGTCCCACCTTGATGTTGCCGCTTCCCGATTCGTAGATAAACGTTTTGCCCCGGTCCAGCTCGATGCCTTTCGGAAGCGGGACATTGGGAAACTGCATGGCCACCGAAGGGGGCGGAGATTGTTCCGGTGCGGAGTCGCCGGTTTTTTTCGGAGTGTCCGCGCAACCGGAGAAACCAAACAGGGCGAAAATGAGAGCGGCGGCAACGGTGCGTTGGATCGATTCAGTCATTGGAATACATTAACCTCCCAAAATAAACGACGACCAGTCCCAGGATGATGATGACGAACCCCAATCCCCGAAGCACACCGTTTTCGATGGATGGAATTTTTTCTGCCAGGGCTTTGACTTGGTCCGGAAAACAGAAATAGGGGATGCCTTCAAAAATCATCATCAGTCCGATGGCGGTGAGGAACAGACTCATGGCGTGTTCACCGTGGGGAGTTCCTGTCTCGTCATGGTTGGGGCAAGGATGGGCGCCTCTCGTGCGTTGCGGATGCAAGGGGAGGCCGCCCCGATTTCAAAACGGTTGGCTATCAGGTTGCGGGTCTGTCGGGACATCCCCCGGAGATGCCCCGCCGATAGTCGTTTTTGATTATCTTTGATCCGCCGTCATGAGTCAATATGTAATTGAATCAATAGGATAAAACCGCCGGATTTTGAGTTGTAAATGCAGAAATGGACATTATATAATTTAGTGCAAGTCGATGATTTTTGACCAATCCTGAAACAGGTTTTTCCGGATTCCCGCATTCATCTGGGTTGAATGTTGCGGTCGATGTGCCCCCCTGAGAACGTACCAAGGATTGTTGACCGCAGGTTTTGATCACGCTTTTATCCGACAATGGGGCACGGGCGCGCCTAACCCGCCCGGCTTTCCAAACCATTGCCCACACGGTTTTATAACGAGGATTCCCAATGCTTAATCAGTTGAAAAGAGTTTCCGCCGTCAGCTTCCTGGTATTTCTGTGGACGTTTTCCGCGACTTTCACCGGTCCGATGGCAGGCGTCAGCCTGGTGAACCCCGCCTATGCCCTCAGCAGTCAGAACATGCCGCTGGGAAGCAACATATTCGTGGAAATCGCCAAGGAAAAAAATCCGGCTGTGGTCAACATCAGCATCCGGGGGAAGGCGCAGATGAGTTCGCGGACGCCTCGGGGACCTCAGTTTCGCGGTGAGCCGCGCGAGCCGTTCCAGGATTTTTATGACCGCTTCTTCGGTCAGCAGGACCCGCAACCGCGCCGGGGCATGGGCTCGGGTTTCATCATCAGTCCCGAAGGCCTGGTCCTCACCAACTACCACGTAGTGCAGGGTGCGGATGAGATTCTGGTCAATATCGACGATGGCGGCGCCATCGAAAAGGAATACGAAGCCACCCTGGTGGGCAGTGATCCCAAAACCGACATCGCGCTCATCAAGCTGGTTCTGGATGGCAAAGACAAGGTCAAGTTCCCCCACCTCGAATTCGGCGACTCCGACAAACTGGAAGTCGGCGAGTGGGTGATGGCGATCGGCAATCCCTTCGGCCTCAGCCACACGGTGACCGTGGGCGTGGTCAGCGCGAAAGACCGCGCCATCGGCTCCGGCCCTTATGACGAATTCATCCAGACCGACGCATCCATCAATCCCGGCAACAGCGGCGGGCCTCTGCTCAACATCAAGGGCCAGGTGATCGGCATGAACACCGCCATCATTTCCGGTAGCACGGGCGGCAACGTGGGCATCGGTTTCGCCATCCCCATCAACATGGTGAAAGCCATTTTGCCCGACCTCAAGGAAAAGGGCGCCGTCACCCGCGGCTGGCTGGGCGTGATGATTCAGAAAATCACGCCGGAGCTCAAGGACTCCTTTAACCTGAGTTCGTTTGAAGGCGCGCTGGTGGGCGATGTCATTCCCGGCGGCCCGGCGGACCAGGCGGGCATCAAGCGTGGAGACGTGATCATTCAGTTCGGCAAGGAAAAAGTGGAAACGATGGAAAGCCTGCCGAAGATCGTCGCCGCTACGCCTCCGGGTGAAGCGGTCAACGTGAAAGTCATCCGCGATGGCAAGGAAATGAACATCTCCGTCACCATCGAGGTCCTGAAAGATGAAGAGACCAAGTTGGCGGCTTTGGATCCGCTCGGCATCCAGACGCAGGACATCACGCCCGAGTTGATGCAGAGCATGGAACTGGAATCGACCGATGGCGTTCTGGTGTCCGACGTCACGCCGGGCGAGTCCGGCGGCGAGGCGGGCCTGCGCCGCGGCGATATCATCACCGAGGTCAACCGCAAGCCGGTGGCCAACACCCAGGACTATCAGGCGGCGGTCCGCGGTTTGAAATCCGGAGACACGGCGCTGATGCTGGTCAAACGCGGCGGCACCACGATCTACATCGCGGTGAAGCTGAACTGATCCAGCGGATCTCACTTTCCACAATCACATACGGAGCGGCGGGGCAGGGGCCCCTCCCGCTCCGTATGGTTTTTCTCGCCTGACGAATCATGATGATAAACGGATGGGTTCGTGCCGTTTGCCTGCTGGGTGCGATCGTGCTGGCTGGTGGATCGGTCAGGACTTCAGTTTCGCATGCGGAGCCTTTTCCCCGCCGCACTCCGGTGGTCGAGGCGGTCCAGCAGGTCGGACCCGCCGTCGTCAACATTTTCACCGAAGAAGCTCCTCCTCAAGTCAAAAATCCCTTCCGTGATTTTTTCGGAAACGGCCTGCTCGATCCTTTCTTCCGCCAGTTCAACTCGCAGGGATCACAGCGCCGCAGTCTCGGTTCCGGCGTGCTCATCCACCCGGACGGCTACATCCTGACCAACGAACACGTCATCGCCAAGGCCGTGCGCATCCAGGTGACGCTCATCGACAACCGCGAGTTTGACGCGAAGCTGATCGGCGCGGACCTCAAGTCCGATCTCGCGGTGATCAAGATCGACTCCGACCAGCCCCTGCCGTACGTGAAGATGGGTCGCTCGCACGACCTCATGATCGGCGAGACGGTCATCGCCATCGGCAACCCGTTCGGCCTCAAGCACACCGTCACCTCCGGCATCATCAGCGCACTCGACCGCACCATCCATGCCGGTGAACGGGAAATCTACAACGACTTCATCCAGGTGGACGCGTCGATCAATCCCGGCAACAGCGGCGGGCCCCTGCTCAATATCAACGGCGAGCTGATCGGCATCAACACCGCCATCTTTCAGGACGCGCAGGGCATCGGCTTCGCCATTCCCATTGATACCGCACGACGCATCGTCGAGGACCTCATCGAGTTCGGCGAGGTGTTCCGCGGCTGGATCGGCGTCGCCGTGCAGGACCTGACCCCGATGCTGGCGCGCCAGTTTGCGATGGAACACACCCGCGGTGCGCTGGTCACGCAGGTGTTCGAGAACAGCCCCGCGAGCCGCGTGGGATTGAAACCCGGCGACGTGCTTACCGCCATCGATGGCCACGAACTGCTGGACAAGGCCGACTTCAAACGCAAGCTGACATCGTACACCGTCGGCGACAGCATGGAGGTCACCTACCGCCGCGCCGGACGTGACGCCCGACTGCGCCTGGATGTGGTGAGGATACCGGACAGCGCCGCGTTGCAGTTCGCCAAGGAGGGACTGGGCATTGAGGTGCGCGGCATCACGCCGGACCTGCGCCAGCGCTTCCGCCTGGCCACGTCGCAGGGCGTGGTGATCGTCAGCGTACGGCGCAACAGCGAGACGTACCAGATCGGCATCCGTCCCGGCGATGTCATCCGGCAGGTCAACCAGGTGGTGGTGACGGATCAGGCGAGTTTCAACGAGGCGCTCATCGAGGCGCGCAAACATTCTTCCGTATTACTGCTCGTGCAACGCGGCCAGTCCGGGTATTATGTCACCCTGAACCTGGAGCTTCCCTGAGTTCGCAAATCCAACCCAATCCCGCACGCCTCCGATGGCTTCCAAGATCGAAAAAGAAATCGAACAGCTCCGCCGCGAAATCCACCACCACGACCATTTGTACTATGTGCTCGACCAACCGGAGATCAGCGACCGCGAATACGACCGCCTGCTTGACCGGCTGAAAGAGCTGGAGGCAAAACACCCGGAACTGGTGACGCCGGACTCGCCGACGCAACGGGTCGGCGGCAAGGCGTCGGAGAAGTTCGATCCCGTCGAGCACAAGGTGCCGATGATGAGCCTCGACAACACGTACAACGTCGAGGAGGTCGAGGACTTTCATCAACGCGTGTGCAAAACGCTGGGCACGGAAGAGGTCGAGTACGTGGTGGAACTCAAGATCGACGGCCTGGGCGTGACCCTCGCCTACGACAACGGCCGCTTCGTGCAGGGCGCGACGCGCGGCGACGGCAAGGTGGGCGAGGACGTCACCGCCAACCTCAAAACCCTCCGCTCGGTGCCGCTCACCCTCGATACGTCCAAGCTGAAACACAAATACCTCGAAGTGCGCGGCGAGGTATACATGGATCATACCGGTTTTAAAAAACTCAATTCCGCGCGCGAGGAACGCGGCGAGACGCCGTTTGCCAATCCGCGCAACGCCGCCGCCGGGTCCGTGCGCCTGCTCGATCCGTCCATCACCGCCGAGCGGCCGCTCCGCATCTGGGTGTACAGCGTCGGGCACCTCGAAGGCCCGGCGTTCGACACGCATTACGAAGCGTTGCAGACTCTCAAGCAACTCGGCTTTCGCATCAACCCGCACACCGAACTGTGCAAAAATTTCGACGCGGTGCGGAAACTCATCGACCGCTGGCAGGAAAAACGCCGGACCCTGGATTACGACGTGGACGGGCTGGTCATCAAGGTCAACCGCATCAAGTCGCAGAACAAACTGGGCTATACCGCCAAGCACCCGCGCTGGGCGGTGGCGTACAAGTACGAGGCGGAGGAAGCGCAGACGAAAGTGAACGCCATCAATGTGCAGGTGGGGCGGACGGGGGCCATCACGCCGGTGGCGGAGCTGGAGCCGGTGCTGGTGGCGGGCACCACGGTAAAACGCGCCACGCTTCATAACGAAGACGAGATCAAGCGCCTCGACGTGCGTGTCGGCGACGACGTGATCATCGTCAAGGCCGGGGAGATCATCCCGAAAGTCGTGCGCGTGGTGACGCCGGAAGGATCGAAACGCGGCAAGCCATACACCATGCCCAAAACCTGTCCCGAATGCGATACGCCGATCGTGCGGCAGGAAGGCGAGGCGGCGTGGCGGTGCGTCAACGCCTCGTGCCCGGCGCAGTTGAAGGAACACCTGTTGCACTTCGCGTCGCGCGACGCGATGGACATCGATCACCTGGGCACGGCGGTGGTGGAACAACTGGTCAACTCCGGCCGGGTGAAGACGGTGTCCGATCTCTACACGCTCGAACACGAGGAAGTGAAGAACCTCGAACGCTTCGCCGAGAAGTCGGCGCAGAACCTGATCGACGCCATCGAAAAGAGCAGGCGGGCGGGCCTGAGCCGCCTCATCCATGCGCTGGGCATCCGCTTCGTCGGCCAGCGCGTGGCGCAGGTGCTGGCCAACACGTTTCACACCATGGACGCGCTGGAGAAGGCGAGCTTTGAAGATTTGGAGTCGATCGACGAGATCGGCCCGAAGATCGCCGAGAGCCTGCGCCAGTTTTTCGACGAGGACAAAAACAAAAAAGAGATCGCGCACTTAAAAGATATGGGCGTGGTGATGGAAGAAGAGCGCGCGGAGGTGGCAGGCGACGGTGCGCTTTCCGGCAAGCAGTTCGTGCTGACGGGGACGCTGGAGAACCACACGCGCGAGGAGGCGAAGGCGCTCATCCACAAGGCCGGCGGGCGGGTGACGTCCAGCGTGTCGCAGAAAACCGATTACGTGGTGGCGGGTGCGGACCCGGGAAGTAAACTCGACAAGGCGAAAAAACTCGGCGTCGCCGTGCTGGATGAAGCCGCGTTTGAAAAACTGTTGAAGGGGAAGTGAACCGTTAAGGGAAACCGTTACCAGGAGTTCTGGGTATGGACGAATGGAAACCGTGGATCGGTGGCGGGTTGCTTATAGGATTGTTCCTGCTGTTCGCAGTGGTCAATGCGGCGGTGTTTTATAAAGGCGTGATCCGTAAAGAAAAAGTCGGCTCCGGCGTTCCCTTCCTCGGCGGCATCTTCGGCTTGATCGGATTCCTCACACTCCCTGTCCCCATTCTTCACAAACTGTACCTCGCCCCCCTGTTCCTCGACATCGGTTGCGTGCCGGGGGTTTTCATTTCTCTGATCTCGAAAATATTTTCTTCCGGCAGGTGAGGACAGCCATTCTTTCGTTTCCCATAAGAGAACTGAGGAGCAGTCATTGGTGACTTCCTCTTGATCCCCTCCTTGAGAAGGAGGGGAGGGTTTAAGTGCTCTATGCAGGAATCGGATCCGAACTGAATTTGAACGTGGGAGTGGTGAGGAAAAAAGGAATGACTCAGCTGGTCGAGGAGCTGGAGGGTTTGGGACCGCTTCGGCGCCGGGGGCCGGATGGTCTGCGGCCGCGTGACCGGTTGCCACCACCACCTCCACCACCACTGCCGCCGCGTCCTCCTCCCGAACCGCGCGGAGGGCGGCCGTTGCGGGCCGGACCGGAGCCGCCGCCGGGGCGTCTCTGCCCGAACGGTCTCGGCTTGCGCCGGGGCGGGGTGCCCGGACGCTCTTCCTCGAACAGTTCCTCTTCCGGCCACTCGACGGGAATTTTCGTGGTCAATGTCTCTTCAATGCGCACCAGGTTGTCCACGTATTCCTCGCAGGCGAGGCTGATGGCGTCGCCGCGTTTGCCCGCTCGCGCCGTGCGTCCGATGCGATGGATGTAGTCCTCCGGGTCCTGCGGCAGGTCGTAGTTGATGACGTGCGTGATGTCGTCGATGTGCAGTCCGCGCGACGCGACGTCGGTCGCAATCAGGATATCGAGCTCACCTTCGGTGAACCGCTCCAGCGTCTTGATGCGTTTTTTCTGCGGCAGATCGCCGGAAATCTGTGCGGCGTTGTAGCCATTGTGTTGCAGGCGCAACTCGAGGTTTTCCGCCTCCGCCTTGGTATTGGTGAAGATGATCACCTTGTCGCCCTGTTCCTGCTTGAGCAGGCCGAGGAGCAGGCTGAACTTCTCGTGCGAGCCGACGTGGTACATTTTCTGATCCACCTCGTCCACCACCAGCTTTTCCGGCTCGATGCGCACGGGGATGGGGTCATTCATGTGCTCGTAGCACAGTTCCATGACGCGGTGGTTGAGTGTCGCCGAGAACAGCATCGACTGGCGTTTGTTGTAAGGCGAGATGTTGCGCAGGATGTAGCGCAGGTCCTTGATGAAACCCATGTCGAACATGCGGTCGGCTTCGTCGATGACCAGCACCTCGACGGATTTCAGGCTGAAGAATTTCTGCTTGTAAAAATCGATCAGGCGGCCCGGAGTGACGATGAGCAGGTCCACGCCCTTTCTGATCTCTTCCCTCTGTTTGTCATAATCCACTCCACCGTAGATGCAAACGGTGCGGAAACCGGTGTGCTGGCCCAGCTCCTTGGCGTCGCGTTCGATCTGGATGGCGAGTTCGCGCGTCGGCGCGATGACGAGTCCCCGCGGCGCGACCCAGGTGTTGCCTTTCTGTTCGGGCTTCGGCGTCCGCAACAGTTTGGTGAACAGCGCGATCAGAAACGCGGCGGTTTTGCCGGTGCCGGTCTGCGCCTGTCCGGCGACGTCTTTGCCCTCGAGGGCGTGGGGAAGGGTTTTGGCCTGGATGGGAGTGCAGTGTTTGAACCCCGCACTGCGGATTCCCTGCATGACCTCCTCAGGCAGGAGGAGGCTTTCAAATTCAACTTGTTCCATAGTGGTAGTTTGTCTTCCGGTTCACCAGTGGAGGAGGCCGGTTAGGCGGCCCGCACAGGATCGATTTCTGGATGTTCCGCAGATTGCGGACTTCGGCACGAGGTATTGATTTTTTACAAGTTGCGCTAGTATATACCACCTATTGGGGTTTGCAAACCATTACCTCATTTTTCTTGACAACCCCTTCGGGTTGGTGGTTCAATGCCCCTTCTATTTTAACGGCTTCCCTGACAGGTTGCGACACATCTCGCCAATGGAATACTTCGCCGGGGGCACCCCCGCCGGGCCCGTTTTAAGGCCGGACAGCGCTATGAATTCTAGATAAATCAACCAGTTAACTCTTTTTCAAACCAAGCAGGTGGCGATTGATTAAGCACGACGTATTGATAGTGGGGGCGGGACTGGCAGGCATGCGTGCCGCCCTGGAAGTGTGCAAGGAACTGGATGTCGGCATTCTCAGCAAGGTCTATCCTTCGCGCTCCCACAGTGGTGCGGCGCAGGGGGGCATTGCCGCCGCACTGGCCAACTCCGAGGATGATTCCTGGGAAGAGCACATGTTCGACACCGTCAAAGGCGGTGATTACCTGAACGACCAGGATGCGGTGGAGGAGTATTGCAAGTCCGCTTCCCGCGTGATCTATGAACTGGAGCATTTCGGTTGCGTGTTCAGCCGGATGGAAGACGGGCGCATCGCCCAGCGCAGTTTCGGCGGGCACTCCAAACCGCGCGCCTGTTTCTCTGCCGACCGCACCGGCCACGCCATCCTGCACGCCCTGCACGAACAGGTTCTCAAAAACAGCAAGTCGATCAAGATTTATTCCGAGTGGTACTTCCATGAGCTGATCATCCAGGACAACCGTTGCCAGGGCGTGGTGGTCAGCGACATCCGCACGGGCGAGGTGGAAGTGATCCAGGCCAAAGCGGTCATCATGGCCACCGGCGGTTACGGCCGTGTGTTTCAGATCACCACCAACGCCTTCGCCAGCACGGCGGACGGGGCCATCGCCGCCATCCGCGCGGGACTGCCTCTGGAAGATCCGGAGTTCGTGCAGTTTCATCCGTCCGGATTGTGGCGGCAGGGCATTCTGTTTTCGGAAGCAGCACGGGGAGAGGGGGGATTCCTGCTCAACGGCAAGGGCGAGCGCTTCATGGAAAAATATGCGCCGTCACGCATGGAACTGGCGCCGCGCGATATCGTGGCGCGCGCCGAGCAGAGCGAAATCGACGAGGGTCGCGGCGTCAACGGCGAGGATTTCATCCACCTCGACCTGCGGCACCTCGGCGAAAAACGCATCATGGAACGCCTGCCGCAGATCCGGCAGTTGGGCATTGATTTCATCGGCGTCGATTGCGTGAAGGATCCGTTGCCGATCCAGCCGTCGGCGCATTACTCGATGGGCGGCATCCCGACGAACATCCACGGACAGGTGGTGCGCGATGGCGACAGCACGCCAGTGGAAGGGTTCTTCGCCGCGGGCGAGTGCGCCTGCGTCTCCGTTCATGGGGCCAACCGGCTCGGCACCAATTCCCTTCTGGATGCCACCGTCTTTGGAGAACGTGCGGGTCGCGCGGCGCTGGAATACGGCCGTGGGGCGGCGTTTGACAAAGTCAACGAAGGGCAGGAAAAAGCCCGGGTGTTGAAATCCATTGAGGAAATCTTCCAACGTGAAGGCACGGAAAGCTACAATGATGTCCGGAATGAAATGAAACAGACCATGATGCGCCTGTGCGGTGTGTTCCGCAGTGAAGAAAACCTGAAGGAATGCGTCGAGTCCATGCGGGCCCTGCAGGTGCGGTTCAAAAAGGGAAAAGTCACCGACAAGGGCAAGGTCTTCAATTCCGAGTTGTATGAGATCATCGAACTGGGCAACATGTTGATGATGGCGGAGATCATCGCCACCGCCGCGTTGAACCGGAAAGAAAGCCGCGGCGGCCATTACCGCACCGACTTCCCCAAACGCGACGACGAAAAATACCTGCACCACACACTGGTTTATTCGCAGAACGGCGGGCTGGATCTGAAAACCAAGCCGGTCGTTATCACCCGTTTTCAACCGAAGGAAAGAACGTACTGATGGCTACTTTTCGCATCAAGCGGTTCAATCCGGAAAAACAGGCCGAACCGTATTATGAGGAATTCGAATACGATTTCCCGGAAGGGGCGACCCTGCTGGATTGCATGAACCACATCAAGTGGAACATGGACGGCACGCTGACCTACCGCATGTCGTGCCGGAGCGCCATCTGCGGCTCCTGTGGCATGAAGGCGAACGGACGTGCCGTGCTCGCCTGCCAGCGCCAGGCCGCGCACCTTTTGAAAGACGGCAAGATCACCATCGAACCGCTCGGCAACATGAAACCGATCAAGGACCTGGTGGTGGACTTCAAGCCGTTCTGGGACAAGATCGACGCGGTCAAGCCGTACCTGGAAAACAGCAGCAAGCCGCCGGAAAAAGAACACCGCATGAGTCCGGAGCAGTTCAAACTGCTCGACGACACCAGCACCTGCATCATGTGCGGCAACTGCTACTCCGACTGCAACATGCTGGAGGTGGATGACAACTTCCTCGGTCCGGCGGCGCTGGCCAAGGCCCAGCGCTTCGTGGATGACTCGCGCGACCAGGCGAGGAAGGAACGCATCAAGGAACTCAGCAAGCCGGGCGGCATCTGGGACTGCACCCACTGCGCGGAATGCGTCGAGCGCTGTCCGAAACCGGCGCGGCCATTTTACCGGATTAAAGAATTGATGAAGGTGGCGCTGGACGAAGGCGTGACCAACAACAACGGCGCGCGGCATGCGTTGTCGTTCGCCAAATCGATCAAGCACAGCGGGCGGTTGAATGAGAACACTCTGCCCGTTGAGTCGGTCGGCTACTTCAACATCAAGGGCCTCATGGACCTTCTGCCCGTCGGCCTGCGCATGGTGCTCAAGGGCAAGGTGCCGCCGATCATCCATCGTTCCATCGATGACCAGAAAGACGTGAAGCGTATCTTCGAGGAGTTGGGAGAATGAAGTTTGCACTGTTCACCGGGTGCGTGTCGAAAGGCGCAACCCGCGAGTTGATGCTGGCCACGACGAAATCCGCCCAGGCGCTGGGTATCGACTTCGTGGAAATGAAAAGCGCCGCCTGCTGTGGCGCGGGTGTGCTCTCGGAAAAGAATCCGACCCTCACCGACGCGCTCAACGCGCGCACGTTCGCCATCGCGGAAGAGCAGGGACTGGATCTCATCACCATCTGCTCCACCTGCCAGGGCAACCTGAAAAAATCCGAGTGCAACCTGAACGACGGCGGCGAATACAAGGACCGCATCAACTACATCCTGAAAGAAGGCGGCCACCAGTACCAGGGCGACAAGATCCAGATCAAGCACTTCTCCAACATCCTTGCCACCGAGGAAGGCAAGCAGCGCCTGCGCGAGAAGATCAAGCGTCCGCTCACCGGCCTCAAGGCGGCGGCGTTTTACGGCTGTTACGTCCTGCGCCCGTCGGAACTGTCCGAGTACGACGACCCGGACAACCCGACCGAACTCGAAGAGCTGTTCGAAATCCTCGGCGCGACGCCGGTGTACTACGACAAGCGCATCAAGTGTTGCGGTTTCCCCATCATCATGATGAACAAGGAAGCCTCGCACGAAATGGCGGGCAACGCGCTCATCGACGCCGCCCAGCAGGGCGCGGACGTGGTCGTCACCGGTTGTCCCTTGTGTCACCTGAGCCTCGACTCCTACCAGCCGGAGATCGACAGTCTGCGCGAGGCGGGATACGTGATGCCCATCCTGCACCTGCCGCAGTTGGTGGCGCTGGCGCTCGGTTTCTCGCCGGAGGAGATCGGCATGGACACGCACATCGTCTCCACCGCGGGCATCGACCACATCCTCAAACAGCACGCCTGATCGGGCCCCTCCAAAATCTATACATTTAAATATCCGATTTGAGAGATTCGCACGCCCTGTTACACTGGGTGTGCGATGTTTACGGAAAAATTCCTGATCCGCAAAAAGCTGGCGTTGATGGCAGGGGGCCTGTTCCTGTTCGGCCTGCTTGTGGTCAGCCCGCCCCTGGCTGGACTCACCGCCGACGCGCAGAAAATGGCGGCGGTGACGATCCTCATGGCCGTCTTATGGGTTGGCGAGGCCATCCCCATCCCGGCCACGGCGCTCATTCCCCTCGTGCTGTATCCCCTGATCGGCATCCTGCCCAGCAAGGACGTTGCCCCGCACTACGCCAACCACCTCGTTTTCCTGTTCCTCGGCGGGTTCATGATCGCCTTGGCCATGGAGCGTTGGAACCTGCACAAACGCATCGCGCTGGTCATCATCCGTGCCATTGGCGGCAGTCCCAGCCGCATTGTGCTCGGCTTCATGGTGGCGACGGCGTTTCTTTCCATGTGGATCTCCAACACAGCGACCACCATGATGATGCTTCCCGTCGGCATGGCGGTGGTGCAACAGATCGCGGCGCAAACGCGAGCGCGTGACGGTAGCGCTGTCGATCCGGAGGTCATCAAAAAACAGTTCGGCCTGGTGCTGATGCTGGGGCTTGCGTATTCAGCAAGCATCGGCGGGGTGGGGACGCTCATCGGCACGCCGCCCAATATTGTCTTTGCCGGGTTCTACAAGAACAGCTTTCCCGAGGAGCCGGACATCACCTTCACCGGCTGGATGGGCTACGCCCTGCCGGTGGTCATCGTGTTCCTGCCACTGGTGTGGTTGTACCTGTGCCGGTTCGCGGCGGGCGTGTCGGTTTTTCAGCTACGGGTGGAGGGTGGCACGAAGGGTGTCATCGATCGCGAACTGGAATCGCTCGGACCCATGAGCCGTGCCGAAAAATTCGTCGGCACGGTGTTTGTCTGCACCGCTTTCCTGTGGATTTTTCGCAAGCCGATCGCAGTGGGCGCGCTCCGCATCCCCGGCTGGTCGGAAGCGTTTCCGTGGGCGTTTTATCTTCATGATGCGACGGTGGCGATGGCGATGGGGCTGATTCTTCTGATCGCGCCCATCGGCTACCCCGGCGGCATGATGCTGGACGAGCGGCGCCAGTATTTTGCGCTCGACTGGAAAACCGTGCAGGAGGGGGTGCCGTGGGGCATCCTGCTGTTGTTTGGCGGCGGCTTTGCGCTGGCGGCGGGATTCCGCGAAACCGGGCTCGACCTGTGGATCGGTGAGCGCATCGCGGCGACCAACGGCGTGCTTTCTCTCTGGGGACTGGTTCTCGTTTTGTGCCTCGGCATCACGTTTCTCACCGAGTTCACCTCCAACACCGCGACGGCGACCATGATCCTGCCCGTCATCGCCGGGGCCGCGTCGGCCATGCCGTACCATCCTCTCCTGCTCATGATCCCGGTCACGCTGTCGGCGTCGTTCGCCTTCATGATGCCGGTGGCGACGCCGCCCAACGCCATCGTGTTCGGAAGCGACTGGGTGACCATTCCCAAAATGGCGAAGGCCGGTTTCTTCCTCAATCTGGTGGGAGCGGTGCTGGTGACGTTCTGGATGGTGTGGGTGGTGCAAGGGTGGATCGGCTGAGCCTCACCGCCCGGTGAACTTCGGCACGCGTTTTTCCAGGAACGCGCGGATGCCTTCCTTCGCATCTTCCGTATCGAAACGCGCACCGAACAGGCGCGCTTCTTTTTCGAACGCGTGTTTTTCCAACTCGTCGTCGCGCGGAAGCAGGGTGGCGAGGATGGCGTTGACCGATCCCTTGCTTTTCGATTGCATCTGGCGTGCCAGATCGAGCGCCGTTTCCAGCGCCGCACCGGGTTTCACCACCTGGTGCACGATGCCAAGGCGCGACGCCTCCGCGCCGTCGATTTCCTTCGCCAGGAGAATCATGTTCATCGCCTGCGTCACCCCCAGGATGCGCGACAGGCGCACCGTGCCGCCGAAACCGGGAAGCAGGCCCAGGTTCACCTCCGGCAGTCCCAGCCGCGAGGCGGTGGTGGCGATGCGCAGGGGACAGGCCAACGCCAGTTCCAGTCCGCCGCCCAGGCAGACGCCGTCGATGGCGGCGATGACCGGTTTCGGCAGATGCTCGATCTGGTGCAGGACCGCCTGGCCGCGTTCGGCGTAGGCGCGTCCTTCTTTCGAATTGCGGATGGCGGCGAGTTCGCGGATGTTCGCCCCGGCGGAAAAGAATTTGGGTAGCGCGCTGTGGATGACGACGGTGCAGATGTTGAAGTCGCCCGCGATGTGCTGGATACGGCAGGCCAACTCGTCGAGCACCGATTGGCTGAGGGCGTTGACCGGGGGATGGTGGAGGGTCAGGACGGCGGTGCCGTCTTCGACCACCTGCGACAGATGCGTGGTGTCGTTCATGAGCACCTCCTCAAAGGGTGGCGTGAATGCGCAATTTCATTATATAGCAGACGGCGGGTATTAAAAACGGAAGAGCGCGTTGGGGGCAGGAAAGGCCGGAGGTCCTGTTTCAGGACGCAGGTTTCCAACGCAGTTTGGGATGGCGCGCGGCGCGGGCTTCGTCGGGGCGCGACACCTTGGACAGGTACGGCGCGTCGTGGAAACTTTCCGCATCGTTCTCCGCCTGCTTTGCGATCTCTTTCATCGCCTGGATGAACTGGTCGAGCGTCTCTTTCGACTCCGTCTCCGTCGGTTCCACCATCAGCGCACCCTTGACGATCAGCGGGAAGTACACCGTGGGCGGGTGGAATCCCTTGTCGATGAGCGCCTTGGCGATGTCCATCGTCTTCACGTTCTGCTTGAGCTGGTGTTTGTCGTTGAACACGCACTCGTGCAGGCTGGGGCCGGGGTAGGGCAGGAAGTACGTGTCCTTGAGCCGGGCCTTGATGTAGTTGGCGTTCAGCACCGCCGACTCGCACGCCTGGCGCAGGCCGTCGGGTCCGAGTGTGCGGATATAGACATACGCGCGGAGCAGGATGCCGAAGTTGCCGTAGAAGGCGCGCACCTTGCCGACGCTTTCCGGATGGTCGTAGTCGAGCGCGAAGTTGCCATTGTTGTTCACGATGCGCGGCACCGGCAGGTACGGTTCGAGAATCTTTTTGACGCCGACGGGTCCGGCTCCCGGTCCGCCTCCGCCGTGCGGGGTGGAGAAGGTTTTGTGCAGGTTGAAGTGGAGCACGTCCACGCCCATGTCCGCCACCTTGCTGACCCCCATCAACGCGTTGAGGTTGGCACCGTCGCAATAGACCAGGCCGCCCTTGCCGTGCACGATCTCGGTGATTTCCAGAATATCTTTTTCGAACATGCCCAGCGTGTTGGGATTGGTGAGCATGATGGCGGCGGTGTCCTCGTCCATCAGCTTGCGCAGTTTGTCGATGTCGATCAATCCCTCCGCGTTGGAGGGGATGTGCACGACGTCGTATCCGCACAATGTGCAACTGGCGGGATTGGTGCCGTGCGCCGAGTCGGGCATCAGCACCTTGCTCCGCTGGTTGCCTTTCGCCTGGTGGTAGGCGCGGATGGTGAGCATGCCGGTCATCTCGCCGTGCGCGCCGGCGGCGGGTTGCAGGCTGACCGCGTCCATGCCGCTGACTTCCTGCAGAAACTCCTGGAGTTCGTGCAGCAGGCGCAGGCTTCCCTGCGACAGCGCTTCCGGCGTGTAGGGATGATTCTGCGCGAATCCCGCAAGCCGCGCCATGTCCTCGTTGATCTTCGGGTTGTACTTCATGGTGCACGAGCCGAGCGGATAGAACGCGCTGTCGATGCTGAAATTCCACTGCGACAGGCGCGTGTAGTGGCGCACCACGTCGAGCTCCGACAACTCCGGCAGGTGCTCGATGGGGTCGCGGAGTTCCTCTGGCGGCAGAAGGGTTTGCAGTTCCACTTCCGGAATGGTGCTGGTGGGAAGAGAGTACGCTCTGCGCCCGGGGGAGCCCAGCTCGAACACCGGGGGCTCTTCGAACACCAGTCCTTTGATTCCGATTTTGTTTTCTTCCACGTGTGCCATGAGATTCCTTATTCTGGTATTGCTGTTGCGGGTTGTCAGTTCGATGGCTGGATGTCGTCCGTCTTGCCTGTGTCCTCCGCTTCGTTCAACAGCATGATGGGGATGCCGTCGCGGATGGGGTATTTCAGTTTGCAGGTTGCGCAGAGCAGGCCGTCTTCCGGCGCGGACAGTTGCAGGTCCCCCTTGCACTGGGGGCAGACGAGAAAATCGAGTAATTCTTTATCAAATGCCATGAGTTTTCCGGGTTCAGTCCACCTTGATTCTGTTCTGGGTCCGGGGTGGGGCCGGATGGGAACTGCCGTTCAGGCAGGTGCGCACCGTTTCGAAGACTTCGTCAACCGTTATGCCGTCCATGCATTCGTTGTGGGTGGGGCACGTTCGCTTGTAGCAGAAACTGCAATGCAGTTTTTTGACGATCACCTGGTGCGGCGAGCCGTAGGGTCCATTATAAACAGGATCGGTGGGTCCAAACAAGGACACAGTGGGAATCCCCAGCGCCACGCACAGATGCAGGGTGCCGGTGTCGCCGCCGACGAACAGGCTGGCGCGGTCGAACAGTGCCATGCTCTGGTGCAGACTGCTGGGCGGCGCCACCCAGTGCGGCTGGGTCATGTGTGACGACAGGCGGTCCACCTTATCCTTTTCTCCCGGGCCCCAGGTGAGCAGGATGCTGGCCCCGAGCTCGCTGGAAATACGGTCGCCCAGCCGGGCAAATCGTTCCAGTTCCCACTGCTTGGTTTTGTAGCCGACGCCGGAATGGAGCACCACCACCGGGTGTGAGCCCAGGTCCGGATGTTTGTCGAAAAATTCCTGTGCCTGGTTCTGTGCCGCTTCGGGAATCCGCACCACAAACTCCTGTGGCAGGTCCTGTGCGCCGAGCGCGCGGATCATAGACAGGTTTTTATCGACAACGTGAATGGTGCGACCCACCGCCGGGACCTTGATATTGGTGAACAGCGCGTTCCACTGCTCGCGGCAGTCGGTGCGGTCGAAGCCGACGCGGAGCGGTGCGCCGGAAAGCGCGGTCAGCACGCCGGTCTTGATGAGGCCCTGGATGTCGATGGCAAGGTCGAAGTTGCGTCCGCGCAGTTCGCGGTAAAACGACCGCATCTCTTTAAGCGTGGCGGGAGTGAGGTTTTTCCGCCATTCGCGGGTGCGCACCACCAACACCTCATTCAGGTCGGGGTTGCCGTCGAGAACGGCCGAAAACTTTTCTTCCACCACCCAGGTGATGTGCGCGTCGGGAAAGGTCTGGCGCAGGGCGCGGAGCGCAGGCAGGGTGTGCACCACGTCTCCCAGAGAACTCAACCGGACCAGAAGGATGCGCCGGATGTTCCAGCCCGGTCCGTTGAGCGGCAGGACTTCCGAGGCCAGGTTCCAGTTTTTCGGTGCGATTTTGTATATGGAAAAAGCCATGACCGTTCCCACAACCATCCCCGCCAGCACGTCGCTGGGATAATGCACTCCCTGGTACAGTTTGCTGAAGCATCCGGCCAGTGCAAACAGAAACACCGGCACTGAGGCGCGGCGGAAATAACAGGCGGTGATGGTGGCGAAGGCGAACAGGTTGGCCCCCTGCGACGAGGGAAAAGAATATGAGTTTGAGCAGTAGATCAGCGGCTTCAAAAACTCCAAGTCGTGGCAGGGCCGGGGCCGTGCAAACATGGGTTTCAACACCTCGTGGACCAGAAAATCGGTGAGCAGGACCGTCACCGCCGCCGTCAATACATAATACAGGCCTTTTGCTTTTTTGAAATAAATCAAGGAACCCGCGGTCACCAGACCGGGAAGCAGATAGACCCGTTTGTCGTTCAGGACGACAACCCAGGAATCCAATGTTGAAAATTGCAAATTCTGCTTGATCCAGTACAATACCGCGATTTCAAATTCCATCAGCGCGTCCAATTCGTGTTGCGTTTCAACGGTTTCCAAGTCTATGGGCATTGCTGGAGGGAGTCAATTCTTTTGTCAGTTCCGAAAGGCCTTAAGAAGTGGGAGTTTCCAGTCGGCAGGCGCTCATTTTGTTTGCCAAGGACCCGCAGGCGGGAAAGGTGAAAACCCGTCTGCAACCCTGGCTGGACGCCGACACCGCCTGCCACCTGTACCGTCACATTCTCGCGGACAGCGTGCGCAACGTGTGCGCGGTGGAGGGGGTGGACCGGTTTGTCGGCATCCACCCATCGCACCGGTCCGGATTTTTTGACGCGGTGGAGAAGTCGGGACGGGTGCGTCTGTTCGAGCAGGAAGGCGGGCACTTGGGGGAACGCATGCGCAATGCGTTCGAACAACGCTTCGCCGAAGGCTACGAGACGGTGGTGATCATCGGTTCCGACAGCCCGACCCTGCCCGTATCGTATATCCGGCAGGCATTGGACACCGATCGCGACATGACGCTGGGACCGTGCACCGACGGCGGCTATTACCTGATCGGCATGCACCGCAAAGTGACCGATGTGTTCGAGGACGTCGAGTGGGGGTCCGAGCATGTTCTGACCGCCACCCTGGAGCGGGTGAAGCAGTCCGGCGCCACGTTGTTGCTTCTGCCCGTGTGGTATGATGTCGATCGCCCCGAGGATCTGCGGTTTCTCAAAACTCATCTGGAATACCTTCAGCATACCGGGCTTGAGGAACACGCCGACACCTTACGCTTTCTTCAACAATTGAACCTGAACTGGGAATCTGCCGTATGAGGCTATTGAAATATTCCGAACCCGACTACCGGGAAGAAATCGAGCGGCTGGTGAACCGTTGCGACGTGGACTTCTCCACCCAGGACGAAGCCGTGCGCAGCATCATCGAACGCGTGAAAAAAGAAGGCGACGATGCGGTGGTCGCGCTCACCAACCAGTTCGACCAGACCGATTACAGCGTGGAGGACCTGCGCGTAACGGAGGAAGAAATCCAGCAAGCCTACGACGCCGTTCAGTTGGATGAACTGGAGGCGCTCAAGCTGGCGGCGGACAACATCGAGCGTTACCACCAGAAGCAGGTTCAGCACTCGTGGGAGTATAAGGAAGGCGAAGTGTATCTCGGGCAGATGATTCGCCCGCTGGAAACCGTGGGCGTGTATGTGCCGGGCGGCAAGGCGTCGTATCCATCTTCCGTGCTGATGAACGTGATTCCGGCGCGGGTGGCCGGGGTGAAGCGCGTCATCATGGTCAGCCCCACGCCGCGCGGGGAGGTGAGCCCGCACTGCCTGGTGGCGGCGGACATTGCCGGAGTGGACGAAATCTATAAGGTGGGCGGGGCGCAGGCCGTCGCCGCCCTGGCGCTGGGCACCGCCACCATTCCGCGAGTCGATAAAATCGTCGGTCCGGGCAACATTTATGTGGCCCTCGCCAAGCGGCTGGTGTTCGGGTTGGTCGATATCGACATGATCGCCGGACCGAGCGAGATTCTGGTTTTGGCCGACGACACGGCGCGCGCCGATTTCATCGCCGCCGACCTGCTGTCGCAGGCGGAGCACGACGAAGACGCCGTGCCGATCCTGGTGACGCCGTCTGAGGCGCTGGCCGAGGCCACCCGCGATGAGCTCAACCGGCAGAAGGAGGAGTTGGAGCGGAAGGGGATCGTCGATGCGTCGCTGGACAACAAGTGCCAACTGATCGTCACCCGCACCCTGGACGAGGCGGTGGACCTGGCCAACCGCGTGGCTCCTGAACACCTGGAGCTGGCGGTGGACAATCCGCACGAGCTGGTGAAGCGGATCCACAACGCAGGCGCCGTGTTTCTGGGGCATTACACGCCGGAAGCCATCGGCGACTACCTGGCCGGCCCCAACCACGTGCTTCCTACCAGCGGAACCGCACGGTTTTCTTCACCTTTGGGCGTGTACGACTTCATCAAGCGCACCAGCCTGATTTCCTATAATAAGGAAGAACTGGGGAAGGTGGCTCGGGCCTGTTGTTCGCTGGCCGAAATGGAGAACCTGGAGGCCCATTCCCGAGCCGTGAAAATCCGGATTTCATGACCCGTTTAATCCCCGGAAACCCTTAAAAACAAAAAACTAGAATTTCCTTGACAACCCCCGGTAGCCATGTTAAAAATCGGCGTCTTATTATGTCCAAGAGCCCTTGGATACCCTAAGGCCTTATTATATAAAGGTTATTGAAAACAGGCACTTAGGGGGGCGCTTGGGGGTCAGCGATCGTGAAAATGGTTTCAGAAAAGCATCCTGCAACCGCTCGGCAGTGGGCGGATTCTGTCGTTGTTGCGGGGGGTGGGAGTGCTCTTAAATAAGGAAAATTGAAGAAGTTTTTGAATATAGAAGTTTTATTCAAGTAATTGTAATTCTTTTAGGATACCGGATCTTTCCTTAAGGAGGTTAGACGATGTTCAACGTAGAGGCTAGAAATTCCAAAGTGCTGTTCCTGGCACTGGTTCTGGCATTCACCTTGTTTGCTCTTCCCGCGGTATTTGTTGATCAGGCCCAAGCCAAGGAAGCGTTTGCTGAGCAGGTTTTTGCTGAGGAGGCGTTTGCTAAAGAGGTTCTGGCTGACGAAGAAGCTGCCGGTGAAGAAGGCTCAGGTGCGCCGGAAGTTGAGTGGAGTCAGGACGTATTTTATAAGGACTGGGAGGGCAATCCGCTCAAAGGTCCGGTAAGCGGTGCTCCTGCTCCTGAGTTGGGACCGAACGACTACGATAGCTATTCTTTCGTTCCCAGCCGCATCCTGATTTGGATCGCCAACCAGCAGCATCTGTATTTCGGTAGCTTCGTGTTGGCGGTACCGATTTTTTGTATGCTCATCGAGTTCATTGGTATTCGTACCAAGGAGAGCGATCCGGTCCTGTCTGCCAAGTATGACCGGTTGGCTCACGACTTGATGAAGGTCTCTCTGACCGCTTATTCCTGGACCGCGATTCTGGGTGGTATTCTGCTGTTCTCCTTCATCACCCTGTTCCCGGGATTCTTCAAGTACATGGCCAGTATCTTCCGCCCCGTCATGCACGTTTACGCGCTGATGTTCCTGGCGGAATCCGGCGTTCTTTATGTGTACTACTATGGCTGGGACAAGATGAGTCAGGATCCGTTCCTGAAATGGATTCACGTCTCCCTGTCGGTTCTGTTGAACCTGGTCGGCACCATCCTGATGTACCTGGCGAACAGCTGGGCGACCTTCATGCAGGCGCCGGGCGGTATCGACGAGCAGGGACGTTTTCTGGGTAACATCTGGCACGCCATCCACTCCACCCTGTGGAACCCGGTCGGCGTGCATCGCATCCTGGGTAACATCGTGTTCGGTGGTGGTATCGTTGGTGCATACGCCGCGTATCATTACCTCAAAGCGAAAACCCCCGAAGAAAAAGCCCATTACGACTGGGTATGTTACATCGCCATGTTCATCGCCATCTTCGGCCTGATCCCGCTGCCTTTCGCAGGGTACTGGCTGATGAAAGAGGTGTATGCGTTCCGTCAGCAGATGGGCATCACCCTGATGGGCGGCATCATGGCTTGGCTGTTCATCATCCAGGCTGTAATGATCGGTCTGCTGTTCTTCGGTGCGAACTCCTACCTGCATAACTCCATGTCCCGCGTTAAGGGATCGCATCGCTACATGAAGTATTGCAAGTACATGGTTCTGCTGTTGATCCTCTGCTTCACGGCGTGGATGACCCCCCATACCATCGTTATGACGCCGGCTGAGCTCAAAGCGATGGGTGGCGCGCAGCATCCGGTTGTCGGACACTTCGGTGTAATGTCTGCTAAGAACACCGCGGTGAACCTGATGATCACCTGTACGGTTCTGTGTTTTCTGTTGTATCAACGGTCCAATAAGAGGATCGTGGTGCCCTGGGCCACCATCGGGAACTGCTGGCTGACCGCCATTTTCATCGGCGCGGCCATCAACATCGTGTTCCTCGGTGTGTATGGTTACTTCCTGCCCGCCAACCAGCGCGTAGGTCTTTCCGTTCCCCAGGTAACTACCACCTTGACGACTCTGTTCGTTGGCACGGCCATCAACATCTCCATGTTCAAGGATGCGGAGTCGTTCGGTGAGATTGAGTGGGGTACCCAGTCCAAAGTGGGCACCTACGCCATTCTCTTGATGGCGATCTCCTTTACCTGGCTGATGGGCCTCATGGGTTATATCCGCTCGGCGGTCCGGCTGTTCTGGCACGTCACCGAGGTTCTGCGTGACAACTCGGTGGATGCCTACACCCTGACCATTGGTGAGGCGGGTAAGATCCTCACGTTCAACGCCCTGTTTGTATGGGTGCAGTTCGTGGTTGTTTTCTGGGTAGGTGGACTCACTGCCAAGAAGAAGCCGGCAGAGGTTCCCGAAGGGGTACCGGTACCTGCTCAGCAGCAACAGTAATGAATTGACGGGCCGCCGGCCTTCGGGCCGGCGGCTTGTTTGGGAATTTAACTTAAGTTTTTAGTCTTGTATTAGCCGAGGAGAGGAGAAAGGGATGCTTCCAGAGCAGCACGATATTTTGTGGTCTTTTCTCACAATTATGTGCACCATCTTCGCTCTGTATGTGTTCAATTCCGTCATCCGGATTTGCCGGGTGAGAGAGGAAGTGAATGCAACGAAGTGGGGTGTGGTGTTTGGCGCATTTTTGTTGGTCATCTTTTTGATGACCGTGCACATGTACAGCCTGGTTCAGCGTGACCAGATGTTTTTCTTCTTCTTCAGACAGTTGCCGGTTGTTTTGCTCCTGCTCCTTGTTTGGGGATATTTCTTTAAAAGCGAAGATATCGAAAGCCAGTCCGAGCCTCTGATTCGTGCTGGCTATTTTTTCGCGGTCGTTTCCATTCTGCTGGCGGGTTACACCAACTGGTTGCCCCAGCAGCGCAGTGATCCTCCGCCCAAGGGTGGCGCCGTTATTACCGGCGAGATGACCATGGAGGAGTTTACTGAGCTGGGTCGCGTCATTGTTTTTGGTGCGAAGCAGGTGGCCGGCCAGAAAGCCATTGGTAAGGGCCAGTGCCCGCTGTGTCACACCTTCGATCCGGGTGACCACATGGGCCGTTGCCCGAACTTGTTCGGCGTTGAGGAACGAAGTCACACGCGGATCAAGGAAGACCGTTACCTGAACTCGCCCATTAAGATTGGTGAGAAGGATCAGGCTTCCGGTATTATCAAGGGTAAGCCTGACGAGATTCCCGAGGAGTATCGCCGCAGTGGCCCTTATGAGCTTAGCGGTGAGGACTACCTGCGTGAGTCTCTGATGTGTCCCTCCTGTTACGTGGTTGAAGGATTCGGTAAAGCGGGCGATACGGTCAGCCCGATGCCGGTCATTCACAAGCCGCCGATCAGCTTGAGTCGCATTGAGTTGAACGCGGTTGTTGCCTGGATGCAGTCCAAGGATACGCCTGGCGACTTTGCAAAAGTCACCATTCCCCTGCCTTCTCCGGAAGATCAGGCCGCCAAGGAAGAGAGTTCCGGTGGCGGTGAAGATGAGGAACGGCCTGTCTTTGTAACCGGCAACGAGCCGATCGAAGAGATCATCAATACGCTGGGTTGCCCGCTCTGCCACAAGATTCCGGGAATTCCGGGAGCGGTGGGTGAGCTGGGACCGCCTCTGTACGAAAAGGTCAATACCCCGAAACGTTTGAAGGACCCGAACTATAAGGGTAAAGCCAAGACGCCGCATGAGTACACTAAAGAGTCGATCCTCAACCCGAGTGCGTATGTCGTTTTTAATGAGGAAGCCGGCGAGCCGTATCCGGATGGCGTCATGCCTCAGGATTTCGGTCAGAAACTGTCGGTCCAGGCTCTCGATAAGTTGGTGGACTTTATTGCCAACACGGAACCTGAAGGTTAACCCTGGAGGATTTCAATGAATCAAGGTGTTAGAAACGTAGTAATAGGTTTGGTTTTATACGCCGTGGGCTGGGCGGTTTTCCATACCGCCCTGTTGCCCTGGTTTAAATCCGGGGAGTCCGGCTGGTTCCATTTGTTTATCCAGAACCGCTACTCCGGGTTCGGCATCCTCATGCTTTACTTTGTGGCCTTCAACCTCATTTTAAAGCTGAAGCCGCCGATGTTTATGAACGCTTGTGTCGTTTGGCTTTCGGGTTTGTACTTTTACAAATTCATTCTGTATCCGCCGATCCCCTGGACGTTGTTGATCACCTACATGATGCTGTGGACGATCGGTACGTTCTTGTATATCTCTCAGGATCCGAAAACGTTTACGGAATTTCGTCAGCCCATCGTTCACACCATCCTGGCTGAGACCAAAGGTTTCAAGATTGCCCGGATGATTGCATTCACGGCACTGCCCCTGCTTGTTGGTTTTGCCACCTACGACGGCCTTCTGCCGAAGTTTGAGGAGCCGGTAGAGTTGCGGACGGTCCATCCGGCACCGCCTGCCACCACCCGGGTTCATGGCAAAACCTATCAGTTGGAAGGGTTGACCAACCCTTACCGTATCGATGAACAGGATAACTATAAGGACAGTTTCCCGTTCCTGGATGCGGACAAGCAGGAGTACATGAAGTATGTGACCGAAGGTGGTACGGTATTCTTTCAGAACTGCCACTACTGCCACGGTGACCAATTGAACGGCTTGGGAATGTTCTCCCATGTTTTTAACCCGACTCCCGCCAACTTCGTCGACCCGGGAACCATCGCCATGTTGCGCGAATCGTTCCTGTTCTGGCGTGTTGCAAAGGGCGGACCTGGTTTGCCGAACGAATCCACTCCGTGGTCCTCGGCGATGCCGCCTTGGGAGGAACACCTCAACACCGAGGAAATCTGGAAAGTCATCCTGTTCGAATACTGGTACACCGGATGGCATCCACGTACGTTTGACGACGAATCCGCGGTTAAGGGTGGTGAGTAACCGTTCATTCAATGAATTGAAAATTCTAAGTTTTAAATATCTTTCATGAACGAGGAAAACATGATGAGCAATTCCAAAAAGATCGTTAGGCGCTGGCTGGTGGCGGCAGTAGCATTGGCCGTACTGAGCGTGCCTTCCATCCTTTTTGCTCAGGAGTACCGCAAGCCGGATCCGGTCCAGCAGGATAAGCTGGAACTCGGTAAGAAGGTTTATTTCAAGCGGTGCGTCTGGTGTCACGGGGTGGAAGGTGGCGGTGACGGTCCCTCGGCGGACCGGTTGTTCACCCGCCCGCGTAACTTCATCCAGGGTACTTTCAAGATCCGAACCACGGACTCGGGTGAGTTGCCGTTGGATGAAAACCTGATCAAAACCGTTAAAAATGGTTTGCCGGGTTCGGCTATGCCGGCCTGGGGTGAGGTTCTCAGTAATGAAGAAATCGTGTCTGTTGTCCAGTTCGTTAAAACGCTGGTTCAGGACCGTGACTTCAGCGGCGATTTCGAAGAACTCGCTGTTCAGAACTTCGGCACCATGCCATGGAACGTGAAGGAGCCTTACTACATCGGTGTTCCGCAGGAAGATATCGATGCCGGTAAGGAAATCTTCCAGAAGAACAAATGTTGGGAGTGTCACGGTGGTGAAGGCCGCGGTGACGGTAACCCGACGATGAAAGACGACTGGGGATTCCCGATCGTGGCCGCCGACTGGACGCAGTGCTGGAACTTCCGTGGTAGCCGCCGCAATCCCTATGATCCTTTCAACATCGTTCGCACGGTGTCCACGGGTTTGAATGGTACCCCGATGCCGAACTTTAAGGATCAGATCGCAGTCGAAGACCGCTGGAAGCTCGCGGCTTTCGTCAACTCTCTGTGCCCGCGGAAGAAAATTGACGCGCTGACAAACAAGCCGGTCAACGACTTCCTCATTGGCTCCAAGTACACGGAAGGCCCTGTCTCTACGGATTTCAACGATCCGATGTGGCAGGCTCCGGAGCATGACCCGCGGATCGTGAAACGCGCGGAGGATTATCAGGGCGACCAGAAATGGCATTACATTGCTCTGGCTGGTCAGATCACCCGTGGTAAGCGCAACTTCGACCCGATGGTAGACAACCTGTGGGTCATGTCGCGGTGGAGTGCTGAAGAGAAGGCTGTGTACTACCTGGTTGAGTACCATCAGCGATTTCTGGGCGACGATCCTGAGTTCCCGGAAGCTGTGGCCATTCAGTGGCCCGGCAAGCTGGAGGAGCTCTTCGGCGCGGAAAAACCGTACTTCATCTACGGCGATTCCAAAAAGCCGGTTGACATCTGGAAGGCCAAGTTCCTTCCGAAGAACTACTCCACCACCAATGCACCCAACCCCGATGGCTATGATCTTGACATCAGCGTCGTCGAGTTGGTCGGCAACGGTTTCGAGGATGTGAAGGAAAAAGAAACCCCCGGTGGTGTAGAAATTGTCAACGCCAAGTACCATCAGGGCCGAGTGAAAATCATGTTCAAACGCTCCCTGACCACCGAGAATCCGAACAAGACGGACGTTCAGATTCCGACCAAGGAGTTCATTCCGATCTCTTTCATGCAGTGGGCAGGTCGGGATAAAGAGCATGACGAGCATATGGCGATTTCGACTTGGGCTTACACCATTCTCGAGCCGCCTCTGCCCGCAGAGCGCATCTGGTTGCCGCCTGTCATGGCTGCCGTTTTCTTCGGCTTCCAGCTTTGGCTGGTGCGGATGACCAAACGGACCCGCCAGATGCACGCTGAAGGGAAAGCCAATTAATTCCCTTTAACGACGCAAAACCAGAAAGGCCCGCCGAAAGGCGGGCCTTTTTTTATTGTCTTTACAATTTCAAAAGCAAGATCGGTACTGTACTGGAGAAACTGGAGGGCCTGCGGATAAAAGGAGGGGGGAGGGCGGTCCGAATCAGGCGCTGATCTGTTCCAGATCCATATTGCCTTCGATGATTTCCCGCAAGGACAGTTCGTAGTAGCTTTTGGGGTTGTCGTATTCCGCCTCTTTCACCTCAATGGTGGGCTGGGCTCCTTTTTCCAACTGGTGGATGCGCTGGGCCACCAGGATGCAGAGCAGGTAACGGCTCTTCACCACATCGAGTGCTTTCTTTTCTAAAACAAGAATTTCGTCCATTCGGTTTCCTTACCTTTCAACGTTGCAAAAGTTAAATTTTAGAGAGTTCCCGCATCCCTGTCAAAGCTTTCCTGAGGACGGGGCTATTTTAAAGCTTCCCGGATGATTTTGAGGGTGGCGGCCACCATGTCTCCGCTGATGTGCCTGTGGGTCACCGCGCGGAACCAGCCGGCACCCATATGAAGAATACGGACGCCCCTGTCATCCAGATAATTCAGCAGGGCCTCGGATCCCATGTCGGGATGCTGGAGTTGGAAAAACAGGATGTTGGTATGGACCCGGTCGCAGTCGATCCGAATGCCCGGTGTCTCATGCAGGCCCAGTGCCAGTTTTTTTGCATTTTCGTGGTCCTCATTCAGACGTTCCGGGTGGTGGACCAAGGCCTCCAGTCCCGCCGCCGCAATGACCCCGGCCTGCCGCATGCCGCCACCGACCATCTTTCGCCACTTGCGGGCGCGGCCTATCCAGTCGGAAGGACCGCAGATCAGCGAGCCCACCGGTGCTGAGAGGCCCTTGGACAGGCTGAACATGACCGAATCGGCATCGCGGGTGAGATCCGAAGCCTTCACCCCCAGCGCCACGGCGGCGTTGAACAGCCGGGCTCCGTCGAGGTGCACCTTCAGCCCATGACGGTCCGCCAGAGCCCGCACTTCCTGCATGTATTCGGCGGTGAGGGGATAGCCGCCGCAGTAGTTGTGTGTGTTTTCCAGGCAGATCAGGCGCGTCGGCGGATAATGCACGTCTTCTTTGCGGATCGCCGCCTCCACCTCCTGCATGTCGAGTGTGCCGTCATCCCGATTCGCTACGGGATGGGGATGGATGCCCCCCAGGGCCGAGGGACCGCCCACTTCGTTGATGAAAATGTGACTGCGGCGGCCGAGGATGATTTCGTCGCCGCGCTGGCAGTGTGTGAGCAGGCTCACCAGGTTGCCCATGGTGCCGCTCGGCACGAACAAGGCCGCTTCCTTGCCGGTTGTTTCCGCCGCCATATCCTGCAGGCGGTGCACGGTGGGGTCTTCGTCGAACACGTCGTCGCCCACCTCGGCTTCCGCCGCCGCACGGCGCATGGCGTCGGTGGGGTGGGTCAGGGTGTCACTGCGGTAGTCGATGATCTGCATGGGTCAATCCTGTTTTTTTTCGGAACGGAATCGCTTGATGCGGTAATACACCAGAGACAAAAGGAAGACCGGCACGGCAAACCCGCCGAGGATGATCCGCCGGGCCAGGGTGGGGGAGAACTCCAGCGCCACCAGCAGGCGGTATTGCTGGGTCACCACCAACGCCAGCACGACCGCGACGATCAGCATATACCCCATGCGTTTTGACCCTTTGCCTCCGGGGAACACCATCGAGTGCGCGATGAAGTTCAATCCCAGAAACAACAGGCCGTTGAGAAACATGAGGTAAACGATGAAGTTCTGCGTGTCGGTCAGCAACGGGTGGTGGGTCCTGAGTCGTTGGTCTTGATTTATTTTATCCGTTCCCTCCGGCAGATCAAAGCCCTTTGCCGCGTCCTCCCCTCACAGTGTCCGAAATGACACACAAAAAAAGCCCCGGGTTTGCCCCGGGGCCAGAATGTTCTAAGAGACCGCCTCAAACCGGCATCAGAAGTGAATCAGGGTGTTGAAAGCCACTGTATCCTGATGCTGGGTTCCCGTCCCCGTCCGGGTTTCGAACACGCTCAGGTTGGACTCGTCGTGCCGGTACTCCAAGCGGACCACCATATTTTGCAGGATGCGGAATTCCGGGGTGATGGTGAACTCGCGCAGGCTGTTGTTGACGGCGCCCAGGCGGAAACCGTCCTGATCGCGAAACCATGCCGAGCGCACATTGAGCGAAAACCATCTGTTGAAGTCGTAGCGCACGATTCCCGCCACGCCCCACCAGGCCGCTGTGCCGGCACCGGGCCCGGAGTTTTCTTCGGAACCATAATCCGCGTTCAATTGAACGGCCAGTTGGTCGGTGATGCCGATGTCGATAACCGTATCGAAGATGTTACGCCAGTTGTCGTTGCCGGCATCGGTGCCCAGTGTGCCCTGGTTGCCGCCCACGTAGTTGAACAGGATGCTGATGTTTTCGAAGGGAGCGTAGCCGATCTGCGCGCCGAAGGATTTGTCGGAGTTGTTGTCGGTGGTGCCTGCTTCCTCCCAGTTGTTGGCGATCATGAACATGACGCTCCACTGTTCGTTGATGTCGTAGGAAGCGCGGATGCCCGTATGCGTGAAGGGAATGCCCCAGCCGAAGACAAAGGTGCGCGAAAAGTTCGTATTGTAACCGTCGTATCCATCAAACACCTCCGCCCCGACGTGGGTGACGAACTTGCCCACATCGACTTTCAGGCCCTTGCCGATAGGCGCGTTCCAGGTGACGTAGGACTGCTGGAGGTCGAAGTCATCATCCGCGGTGGACAATCCCGGCGTGCCCCCGGCGACCGCCGAACTGCGCAGGCGCTGGGCGCCTTCCGGCAGGCTGAAACCGAAGGTCAGGTCGAAACGAAACCCGATGTCCCCCTTGTCATCGGCCTGCTTCAGAAACACCAGCTCGGTGTTGTCCAGTTTGAAGCTGTTGTCGTCCTGATCGAAGATGCGGACGCAGGCGGTGAGCGGCGCGACGCCGCAGTTGGTCTGCGACAGGGGCCGGTTGAAATTGTAGCTGTATGAAGATGAGACGAAACCGTGGACCTCGACATCTTCCAGCAGTTTGAATACATTGGAACCGGCATGCGCCCCGGTGGTGATGGTTATCAATGAAAATGCCAGCCCCACAGCCAGCAATCGAAATTTGCCTTTCATCACTCCCCCTTGGTTGCCTGAGAAGGCATGGATAAAGTTACCGCGCCGTACCGGATCCTCCCACCCGGTACGGCTGCGGCATCCTGATTGACCCATTTTTCCGGTCCCTCAGACCGGAATCCCTCATTTCAAAATGTCAAACGAGGTTGTAGCCCGACTCTCCGTGTTGCGTGGCGTCGAGGCCGATTTCCTCGTCTTCCTCATCCACCCGGAACCCGACCATCTTGTCCACCACCATCACCAGACCGTAGGTGACGATGAAGGAATAAAGCGCCGCCGCGGCGACGCCGATGATCTGCACGCCGACCTGCTTCAGATTGCCGTCCAGAAGTCCGGTTCCTCCATGTGTGACGAACAGGCCCGTAGCCAGGGCGCCCCAGGCGCCCCCAACGCCATGGATGCCGAACACGTCCAGGGAATCGTCGATGCCTTTTTTGTGCTTCATGATGACCGCCATATAGCAGAGCATGCCGGCGACCACACCGATGACCATCGCCCACATGGGAGAGACGAAGCCCGCCGCCGGCGTGATGGCCACCAGTCCCGCGACGATGCCTGAGGCCGCGCCCAGTGCGCTCGGTTTTCCGGATTTCATCTGCTCCGCAACCAGCCATCCCAGCATGCCCGCCCCGGTGGCGACCTGGGTGTTGGTGAAGGCCAGAACGGCGTTCTGATCGGCCGCCAAGGCGCTTCCCGCATTGAAACCGAACCAGCCGAACCACAAGAGGCCCGCGCCCAGAAGAACCAGGGGCAGGTTGTGCGGAATCATCATGGGACCGGGAAACCCGCGGCGCTTTTTCAGGTACAACGCCGCCGCCAGCCCCGCGACGCCGGAAGAAATGTGCACCACCGTGCCGCCAGCGAAATCCAGAGCGCCCAGTTCACCCAGCCAGCCGCCACCCCACACCCAGTGGCAGATGGGGTCGTACACCAGAGTGGACCAGATAAAAATAAAGATGACGTAGGCTTTGAAAGACACCCGCTCGGCGATGCCGCCGCTGATCAGGGCGACGGTGATGATGGCGAACATCAACTGAAACATGCTGAACAGGTAATCCGGGATGGTGCCGTTCAGGGTGTTCACATCAGTGTCGTTAAGGAATACTTTGTCGAAGTTCCCTATCAATCCTCCGATGTCACCGCCAAACGAAAGCGAATACCCGATCAGGACCCATTGAATGGTAATCACTCCGAGGGGAATGAAACTGTGCATGATGGTGCTCAGTACGTTTTTACGCCGCACCATGCCGCCGTAGAACAGAGCCAGTCCCGGAAGCATCAGCATGACCAGCGCAGAGGACACGAGGATCCAGGCCGTGTCCGCTCCATTTAGCTGGGGGGCCTCCTCTGCATAGGCAGGGAGGACCGACCACAACCCGAATCCGATCGCAAAAACCACGTATTGGAAAAATCGACCCATCTTTTAGTCCTTTATTTATTGAAGGAGTCGCCCCCGCACCGGGGAGGCGGAATCGGCGCACCTGCGGCACGAAATAACAGGACTTAATCAAAACCTGTACCCATAACAGGCTGGAAGAACAAATAATTGGAAAAAAACCGGTAAGCGGTTTTAATTGAAAGAGTTGGGTGGAGTGGGTCACAGGGTTAAAAAGATAAAGGAGGTCCGTTCGGCGAAAAACGCGGGTCCAGGGGTGCTGGTTTTTGGGGACGTTTTCACCGAGGGTGCTGAAAAAATAATCATAAATTCATTCAAGTCTCTCCCGTTTTTACCGTGAAAGAACTAGGAGGAAAACCGCTTGAAGAAGGCCGCCCTGCGCCACGGAAGTCAATTGCTTGACGTAAATCGTCATTATTCGGGCGAGACCATTTGGCGATGCATTGATTGTGCTTTTATAACTCGTTATAATTAAGTAAGTTAACGTTCCGGTGGGACGGATGGGATGTTGGCACAGTCTTTGCTCCTTATATTTCGAATTTGAAACGCGTTTGCCGTAGTTCCCAATAACCGGGAGGAAGGTGCATGGCTCAGCAGGAAACTCAGGAAGGTGTCGATCAGATTATTGAAGAGGTTCCCAGGCGCGGTGTGAGCCGGGGGTTTCTGCTCACTCTTCTGTTGATCGCGGGACTGGCGGTGGGCGGTTATTTTGCGTTTTTGAACTTCATACAGCCGCAAATGGAAGCCAACCAACAGGGCAAGCCGCTGGAGGTGCCGGGTTCCAAGTTCGCTGAAAAGGAACCCCGGGAAATGGGGGTGATGTATCCTCTGGAGCCGTTTCTCATCAACCTCGCCCGTAGCAACGGCAAGCAGTACCTGAAAGTCAGCCTGACTCTGGAGCTCAGCTCCCCGGAGGTGCGCCCGGAGGTCAAGGCCAACGAATTTAAGATTGTGGATTCCATCCTGCTCCTGCTCAGCAGTAAAACGCGGGAGGATGTCATCTCTCTGCAGGGCAAGTTCAAGTTGAAGGACGAGATCGCCACCCGGGTGAACCGGTTCCTGGTGATGGGCCACGTCAAGGACGTCTATTTCTCGGAATTCATCGTTCAATAATGGATTTTGAGCGTGTATATTGGATAGAAGGCCCAATGGGCCCCGATTCCGGCAATGATTTTACCAGGCTCTGAATATGGCACAGGTATTATCCAAAGGTGAAGTCGATGCGCTTCTTCGCGGTGTCAGCGAAAACCAGATCGAGGTGGAAGCGGACATCACCGAAGAGGAAAAGGGGGTCGTTCCGTACGACCTGACCAGCCAGGAAAAGATCATCCGGGGCCGCCTGCCGACCCTGGAAATCATCAACCAGTTCTTTTCCCGCCTGTTCCGCAACTCCTTTTCGGGCATGATGCGGCGCTCCGCCGACGTCAGCACGGTGTCCACCGATTCGCTGAAGTTCGGCGACTTTCTGCGTTCTCTGCCGGTTCCATCGAGTTTGCATGTGTTCCGCATGGAGCCTCTGCGCGGATTCGGGCTGGTGGTCATGGAAAGCAGCCTGGTGTTCGCGCTGGTGGACAACTTCTTCGGCGGAAACGGTTCTTCCGAGATGAAGAACACGGGCCGGGACTTCACGTCCATCGAGATGCGCATGACGCGCAACGTCATCCAGCAGGCGTTGGAAGACTGGGCTAATGCGTGGAAGCCGGTGCACCGGGTCAAAACCTCTTATGTGCGCTCCGAGGTCAACCCGCAGTTCGCGGCCATCGTGCCGCCCACGGACGTGGTGTTGATCATCGTGTTTGATATCGAAATGGAGCGCGCCTCCGGCACCATCACCATCTGCCTGCCGTACACGGCGATCGAGCCGGTTCTGCCGAAATTGAAAGCGAACTTCCAGAGCGAGCGGATGGAGGCCGACAAGGTCTGGATCCGCCGCCTGCGCGAAGAGCTGATGCAGACCGATGTTGAATGCGTGGTGGAGCTGGGGAAAACCATCATGACGCCTCGCAAACTGCTCCAGTTGCGGGTGGGTGACACCCTCATGCTTGGCAACGATGTTTCCGATCCGCTGACGGTCAAGGTGGAGGGCATCAAGAAGTACATGGGCCACCCCGGCGTCTCCCGGGGCATGAAGGCCGTACAGATTTCCAAAATCATTGAAAGGGAAGAGTGACCTATGGCTGAATTCGATGACAATGAACTGGGCGCACTGGACGACCTGGACAAGTTCGAGGATTTCGAATTCGACAAGGAAGGCGAAGAAGGGGAAGGCGAGGGCGAGAGAACCAAACGGGACTCGCGGCTGGACCTCATTCTCGACATTCCGCTCACGGTGACAGTCGAATTGGGACGCTCGAAGATGCTGATCCACGACCTGCTTCAGCTCGGGCAGGGCTCGGTGATCGAGCTCACCAAAATGGTGGGCGAACCCCTCGAAGTGCTGGTCAACGACAAACTGGTAGCGCGCGGCGAGGTCGTCGTGGTCAACGAGAAGTTTGGCGTGCGGCTGACCGACATCGTCTCTCCCATGGAGCGTGTGCAGTCTTTGGGCTGACGCTCTCCGACCGCCAAAATTCCCGCCCGGTTTCCAAAGCCGGAGGGCCCACGCCCCCGTCCGGCCGGGTGAACCTCTTTCTCCCTCCGGTTCCGTGAGATCTCCCTCTCAACGGCAATACCTTCAAAACCCCTTTGTTTGTAACGGGTTTTGCATGGCCCCCTCATAACACACTGAAAATCAAGACGTTTTATTCCATCACGGTACGGCCTTTGCAATTTTAGGGATGGACCCGATGTCTGTCGGGTTTTTTGACACGGTCAATCCTTAAGATGGGAAGGCGTTATGGAGTGCAAACGGTTTGGCTTGGCATGGGTGCTGGTGCTCAATCTGCTGGTTGCAGGTACGGCCTGGGCTCTGCCGCTGACGGAATACAACAAGCTTCGCGATGTGATGGTGCGGGAGACGGAAGAGGGGCTCCACATCCAGCTCCAGTTCCGGCAACCGCCCGACAATTACCAGACACCGGTGTTTTTCCAGAATTCGGTGCAGGTCGATGTGCCCTTCGCCTACCTGGCTCCGGCCAAACAGTACTTCCCGACGGGCGATGACGAAATCCGCCAGGTGTATGCATCCCAGTACAACAAGGAACTGCTTCGCATCCGTTTCATCCTGGGTGAATCGCGGGAAGAGTTTCAGAAACGGTTTCAGATCACTCGTAACGGAAACAATATCGATGTCCTCGTGCGCCGGGCGGCGGGCGCTTTAAAACAATCCAATCCTCTGCCGTCTTCCAAATTAACGGAAGACCCCTTAAATGATTTTCTGGCTTCGGGGCCTTCTCACACCACGACTCCCAAAACGAAATCGCAACCCGTGGTGAATGGAACGGGAGCGGGAACCGGTCCTGAATCTGCCGATCCGTTCATGGAACTGCTGACGAAAACCAAAACCGAACCGGTGGAAAAGAAGACGCCTTCCACCACCCAGCCGAAAAAAGAAACGCTGTCGGAGATGGTGGGCACTGCATTTCGCAAGGATAAAAACGAAAAGACCGCGCCCGAATCCAAGGGCATTCCGACAAAAGAAAGCGGCACGGCATTGCAGAAAAAAGAAGCGTCAGATGGACCGGATATCTTCTCCGCCGGACTCAAAATGTTTTACACGCTCGCCCTCGTGCTGGGGCTGATGTTCCTGTTGTTCCACGTGTTCAAAAGATACGTTTGGAAGAACGGCGTGTTCGGTAGTGAGAACAAACCGATCAAAGTATTGTCCACGGGATTTCTCGGACCGAAGAAAAGCATCGCGCTGGTCGAGGTGGCGGGCGAGGTGCTGGTGCTCGGCATCGCCAACGAGAACATTTCCCTGCTGGCGAATGTGGAGGACCCGGACCAGATCGACCGCATCAAGGGCGGCGCACATACGCCAACATCACGCATTCGCCGGAAAGATCCGGCCAGTGTAAAGGCACCCGCTCCTTCCACCACGGCAGAAGAGGAATCCATGGAGGCAGAAGAGGATGTCCCGGTTACGGCCACGGTCACTGCCGAACCACCGAAACCCCCGGTGCCGCCGCACAAGCGCGTGGATGCCTACGAGCGGGTGGTGAAGCAGTCCAAAACCACCAATCCGTTTCCCGACTTCGTGAAGCAGTTTGCGGAAGACAAAAATGAAAGCGACGGTGCGGATTCGGTGAAAGGGCTGGAGCAACGTTTGAAAAAAACTTTGAAGGATAGTTCGGATCAATGATGCGCAAACTTTTGCTCACATTCATCGGCGTGCTGGCCCTCACCGCATTCTTCGCGGCAGGCCCGGTGTCGGACGCAGAGGCGATCCCCATGCCCAGCATCCAGGTGGGCGTGGAGGACACGGAAGAACCGGAAGCGATGTCCACCGCTCTCCAGATTCTGGCCCTGCTCACCATCCTCACGCTGGCGCCTTCGATCCTCATCCTCATGACGTCGTTTTCCCGCATTGTCATCGTGTTGTCGTTTCTTCGTCAGGCGATGGGCACCCAGCAGACGCCGCCGACGCAGGTATTGGTTGGCCTGGCGCTCTTTCTGACGTTTTTTGTGATGAGCCCGGTGCTGACGCAGATCAACAGCGAAGCGTTACAACCGTATCTGAGTGAGCAAATAACGCAAACCGAAGCGCTGGCGCGGGCGCAGGCGCCGATCAAGGGATTCATGTTGCGCCAGACGCGCAACAAGGATCTCGACCTGTTTCTCAATATCTCGCAGGACGAACGCCCCGACACGGCGGAAGAGGTGAGCATGGCCGTAGTGGTGCCGGCGTTCGTCATCAGCGAATTGAAAACCGCGTTTCAGATCGGATTCCTCATCTACATCCCGTTTCTCATTCTCGACATGGTGGTGGCCAGCATCCTGCTTTCCATGGGCATGATGATGTTGCCGCCGGTGTTGATTTCGCTTCCATTCAAACTGATGTTGTTTGTCATGGTGGACGGCTGGCACCTGACGGTGGGATCGCTGGTTAAAAGTTTTTTCTAACGAGGCATTGCGATGACCGAACAGTTCATCATCGATTTCGGAATGAATTCCATCAAGACGACGCTCCTGCTCTCCGCGCCGATGCTGGGTTTCGGTCTGCTCACGGGCCTTGTGGTTTCCATCTTTCAGGCGGTGACTTCGATTCAGGAACTCACGCTGACCTTCATACCCAAAATCCTCGCGGTGTTCCTGGCGATGTTTCTGTTTTTTCCCTGGCTTTTGCAGATCATCATCGGTTTCACCGAAAACATCCTTGCTAACTTTCCGTCTCTGATCGGCTGATGGACCTGTTCAATCTGTCTTACGCGGATTTCGAACGGTTCCTGTTTGTCCTGTTCCGGGTGGGGGCGTTCATCGTTTTCGTTCCCTTCTTTGGAAGCCCGCAGTTTCCCGCCCGGCTGAAGACCGGCCTCATCCTGCTTCTCAGCGTCAGCCTGTATCCGCTAATTCCGGAAGGCGCCATCGCCCAGCCGAAAGGGCTTCTCGGCCTGTCGGTCATGCTGTTCTCGGAGATGCTGGTCGGGTTCTCCATCGCCTATGTCATGCGTATGATCTTCACGGCGGTGCAGATTGCGGGAACGCTTGTGGATTTCCAGATGGGGTTCGGCGTGGTCAACGTCATCGATCCGCAAACGCAGTCGCAGGTATCCATCACCGCGCAGTTCCAGAACATCTTTGCGATGTTCCTGTTCCTCGCGCTCAACGGGCATCACCTGACCATCCACGCCCTGCTGGAAAGCTTCGAGATGATCAACCCCGAGCAGTTTGCGTTTTCCGCATCGACGGCAGAATTTATTTTGCAGGTATTTACCGCGACGTTTGTGGTGGCGATCAAGATCGCCGCGCCGGTGATGGTGATCCTGTTTTTCATCAGCGTCGGCCTGGGGCTGGTTGCGCGCACGGTGCCGCAGATGAACGTGTTCATCGTCGCGTTTCCTTTGCAGATCGGGGTGGGGCTCCTCATGGTCGGCCTCACGTTTTCGTTTTTCACCGTTCTGTTCAAAAAGCAGATTGCCGAATTGCCATTCTGGGTGCTGGGCCTCATGCAGACTTATTGACGGAAGACCGTCCGCGGATAAGCGGAGGAAAAAGGCATGGACGAAGAGAATAAAGATCAGAAAACAGAAGAGCCCTCAGCGAAACGAATCCAGGACGCACAGGAGCGGGGCAACTTCGCGCACAGCCGGGAGTTGACTTCCGCCTTCATCCTCATGATGGCGATTCTCGCGTTCACTCTCGGCGGTTCCTTCGTCACCAAGAAAATGATGGCCACCTGGCACAACCTCATCAGCCAGGCGCACACGGTGGAGCCGACCATCCCCGCCATGCGGGAGTTGCTCGCGTGGATCGTGCAGAACGTGCTCACCATTTTGAGTCCCATTCTGCTTTCCATCATGGTGGGCGGCATTGTCATCAACCTCATGCAGACGGGCGGACTCAAATTCTCCGGCCATCCGCTGATTCCCAAGTTCAACAAGCTGAATCCCATCAGTGGCACCCAGCGCATGTTCTCCATGGTGGCGTTGATGGAACTGTTCAAGTCGCTGTTCAAAGTCACGCTCATCTCGCTCATCGCGTTTTTCACGATCAAAAGTCATTTTTCGGAAATCCCGGCGATGACAGACTTCGGTGTCGGGCAGATATTGACTTTCATGGGCCGTGTCGGGCTGGAGATCATGATCCAGGTTTTGCTGGCGCTCATCGTGCTGGCGTTCATCGACTACCTGTTCCAGCGCTTCACCTACATGAAGAACCTGCGCATGACCAAGCAGGAGGTGAAGGATGAGCGCAAGGACACGGAGGGCAGTCCGCAGGTCAAGCAACGCATCCGCAGTGTGCAGTTGGAGATGATGCGCCGCCGCATGATGGCCGCCGTGCCGGAAGCGGACGTGGTGGTCACCAACCCGACTCACTACTCCATTGCCATCAAATATGACCGCAACCGCCACGATGCGCCGGTGGTGGTGGCCAAGGGCATGGGGCCGGTGGCGCTTCGCATCCGCGAGATCGCCCGCGAAAACGACGTGCCGCTGGTGGAGGATAAACCGCTGGCGCGCCTGTTGTACAAGACCGTGGACATCGGCCAGTACATCCCAGCGGAGCTTTACCGCGCCGTGGCGGAAATTCTGGCATACGTGTACCGGTTGAAGGGAATCAAAATGGTATAGATATTGCTAAATATTTGTTTTGATGTGTTTTGGAACGGTTCCAAAGCGCGTTCCGTGACCCGGCCCGCAGGATAACTTATTATGAATAAAGGGTTCCGGGGACGCTCCTCGCAGGTGCGAACGGCGTCAAAATTTTGAAAGGATGACCGGCTTCATGGCCACGCAGACCCAGGTTCAGGCAATCATGGCATCGCGCCCGAGAGAAATCGGCATCGCTCTCGGCATGATTTCCGTGCTGGTGGTGATGGTGATTCCCATCCCCACGTTCCTGCTTGACCTTCTGTTGTCGTTCAGCCTCACCTTTTCGCTGGTCATCCTGCTAGTCTCCATCTTCATGATTTCGGCGCTGGACTTTTCCGTGTTTCCATCGCTTCTCCTGATGGTCACGCTGGTCCGGCTGTCGCTCAATGTCGCTTCGACGCGCATCATTCTTCTGCACGGCGACGAAGGCCCGCACGCGGCGGGGCAGGTCATCGAGTCGTTCGGTTCGTTCGTGGTTGGTGGCAATTACGTCGTCGGCGCAGTCATCTTCATCATCCTCGTTCTCATCAATTTCATCGTCATCACCAAGGGTTCGGTGCGCACGTCGGAAGTGGCGGCCCGGTTCACGTTGGACGCCATCCCCGGTAAGCAGATGAGCATCGACGCGGACCTGAACGCGGGACTCATCACCGAAGAGGAGGCGCGCACCCGGCGGCGCAATCTCGAACGGGAAGCGGATTTTTACGGCGCGATGGACGGTGCCATCCGCTTCGTGCGGGGAGATGCGGTGGCGGGCATCCTCATCACGCTGATCAATGTCATCGGCGGATTCGCCATCGGTGTGTTTCAGCAGGACATGGCCGTTGGGGAAGCCGCACGGGTGTATACGCTGCTGACCATCGGCGACGGCCTGGTCACGCAATTGCCCGCGCTCGTCGTTTCCACCGCGGCGGGCCTGGTGGTGACGCGCGCCACGACGGAGCGCAACCTGCCCGCAGAGCTCATCCAGCAGGTGGTAAAAAATCCGGCGGCATTTTCCATTTCTTCCTTCGTGCTGTTCTTCTTCGGTCTCATTCCCGGTCTGCCGCACATTCCGTTCTTCTTTCTTGCGGCGGCGACGGGATACATCAGCTACCGTTTGTACCAGGAGAGGTTGAAGCAGGAGGCTGTGGAGCGCCAGCGCATCGAAGAAGTGCAGAGCGCACCGGTTCCGGAAAAGGTGGAATCCATTCTGCCGCTCGACGTGATGGAACTCGAGGTCGGTTACGAGTTGATTCCGCTGGTGGACGCCAACCGCAACGGCGAACTGCTCGACCGGATCAAGTCCATCCGCCGTCAGTTTGCGCTGGAGATGGGTTTTATCGTGCCACCTTTGCACATCCGTGACAACCTGCAACTCAAATCCAGCGATTACGCGGTGTTGATCAAGGGAGTCGAGGTGGTGCGCGGCTCGGTGATGATGGGCCGTTTGCTGGCGATGAATCCCGGACAGGTTGAAAAGGAAATCGAGGGGGTTCACACCAAGGAGCCGACGTTCGGTCTGCCCGCGGTTTGGATTCAGGCGCGCGCCAAGCAGGAGGCGCAGATGGCGGGCTACACCGTGGTCGACCCGGCGACGGTCATCACCACCCACATCAAGGAAACCATCAAGCGCTATTCGGCGGAACTGCTGGGCCGGCAGGAAACGCAGGCGCTCATCGACAAGTTCAAGGAATCCAATCCGAAGGTGATCGAGGAGCTGATCCCCAACCTGATGAATCTCGGCAAGGTGCAGAAGGTTCTGCAGAACCTTCTGCGCGAGCAGATTTCCATCCGCGACCTGCGCACCATTCTGGAAACCCTTGCGGATTACGCGCCGAAGGTGGACGATCCGGATTTGCTTACCGAATACGTGCGCCAGGCGATGGCGCGGCCGATCACCAAGCAGTACGCGGGCGAAGGCGAAACGCTATCGGTCATCACCTTCGACCGCAACATCGAAGACGCGATCCAGCAGTCGATCCAGCGCACGGAGTTGACATCCTTTCTCGCGCTGGACCCGACGGTGGCGGAACAGATTTTGAGACGACTCAAAGATGCCGTGGAGGCGGTGCTGCCTATGGTTGAAACGACGCCCATTTTGTTGACCTCCCCCGCCATCCGCATGCACGTGCGACGGTTGACGGAACGGTTCATCCCGGACCTCGTGGTGCTGTCGCACAATGAGATCATGTCCACGGCGCAAATCAAAACCCTGAGAGTGGTGACGCTCAATGCGAATTAAAAAAATACTGGCGAACAGTTATCCCGAAGCGCTGACGCGCGTGAAAGAAGAACTGGGCGAGGACGCCCTGGTGCTCAAGACCCGTTCGATCAAGTTTGGCCAGGAAGGAGGGGGCCAGGGCGCCTCCATGGTGGAGATCACTGCCGCCATGGAGGACGCTTCGCATTCGGCCAATGTGCTGACGGTGGCGGAAGAACCGGAAGCCAACGCCCCTGCATCCCTTGGTGGAGGCCAGACGTTTTTGAGCTCGGAGACTGGAGACCGCGAACTGCGGTCCCTGATCTACACCCTGTTGTCGCAAACCGACCGGGCGAAATCCATGGGGCTCCATTCCGAACAGCTTCACACCTATCAGCATCTCGTCGAGCGCGGTATCGAGGAGCGTTTGGCGGCAGGCGTTTTTGAGATGCTGAACCGGCAATCCCCGGAAACGGCTGTGGACATGAACCGGGTGGCGAAGCACGTCGGCGATGCCTTCCGCTTTGCCGGACCGATTCAACTCGATACCATCGGGCCCAAAATCGTGGCGCTGTTGGGGCCGACCGGCTCCGGCAAGACCACCACCACGGCGAAGCTCGCCGCACGGTTCGCTTTGCTGGAACGCAAGAAGGTGGTGCTGGTGTCGCTCGATACGTTCCGTCTGGGCGCGTTGGAGCAGTTGCAGATTTACGGCGACCTCATGCGCGTGCCGGTGGAGATGGCTACGGACCGCAACGAGTTTCTTCAAATTCTCAATCGTCACCAGGATGCGGACCTGATCCTCATCGACACCATGGGACGCAACCCGCGCGACGAGCAGTATGTGAGCGAGTTGAAGCAGATTTTCAGCGCCGCGCCGAACCTGGAAACGCACCTGGTGCAGAGCGCCACCGCACAGGAAAGCGTGTTCGAGCATTCCCTGAAACAATTTCAACCGGTGGGTGTGGACCGCATTGTATTGACCAAGATAGACGAGGGCATGCAGTTCGGGCATGTGTATAACATCGCGGCGCGGCACTCCGTTCCATTTTCGTATTTTACAAATGGTCAGCGGGTGCCGGAGGATATTGAAGTGGCCGCGCGCGACGGGGTAATTCGTTTGATTTTTGGCTGAAATCATCTTAAATTAAAAAGGCTAACCTATGGTTTTTTCAGGCCTAACCGAAAAAACGGGCCGCCAGGCCAACACCTTGAGGCGCATCATGCAAAACGATTCCAACAAACTCCCTCCCAAAGTTCTCGCCATCAGCAGCGGAAAGGGCGGCGTCGGAAAAACCAACGTGGTGGCCAATGTGGCGTGCGCGCTGTCGCGTAAAGGCAAAAAGGTGTTGATCTTCGACGCGGATATGGGGCTGAACAACATCGACATTCTGCTCGGACTTGCGTCGCCGTTTCACATCGGCCACGTGTTTGCCGGCGAGAAGAAAATCGAGGACGTGCTGGTGGACGGGCCGCGCGGCATCAAGGTGCTTCCGGCGAGCAACGGCTGGCAGGAGTTGACCCTGTTGGACTCGGAAAAGAAACTGCTGTTGATGGAAGAACTCGACCGCATCAGCGGCGATTTTGATTTTCTTCTGTTCGACACCGGCGCGGGCATATCTTCCAACGTGACGTATTTCTGCAGTGCGGCGCACGATATTTTGCTGGTCGCCACCACGGAACCGACTTCGCATACGGACGTGTATGCACTGATGAAAGTGCTGTTTCAGCAACACCGGCAGAAACGCTTCCGTCTCATCGTCAACGCGGTTAAAAACGAGCGCGAGGCGTTGGGAGTATACAAGCGTCTGTCTTCCGTGCTGGACCGGTTCCTGGGTGGCGTGACCCTGGAATACATGGGATACATTGTGCACGATGTCAATGTATCCAAGGCGGTGCGCCAGCAGAGACCGTTTGTGGACCTGTACCCGCATTCCAAGGTCAGTCAGTGCATCGACCTGGTAACGCAACGGATTCTCATGGAGCGCGACAGGTTTTCTCCTGACTCCGATCGGCCCTTTGCGTGGAGGAGTGTACTGCAGATATGATGACCCCGTTCCAGGCAAGAAAAGCCGCATTGGTGTTCGCCGTGTTTGCATTCATCATACTGTCCATCGGCAGTTGGGTGTCGGGTGCGCGCGTATGGGCGGCGGTGTTGCGGGGGATCGAAGGGTTCCTGCTGTTTGGTGCGTTCGCCTGGGCGGTGTGTTCTTTACTGGCGACCAGCGAGCCACAGGATAAAAAGAAGAAAAGGAAAAATTCCAAAAAGGGACAAAACCTGGATCAAACGGTGTGAAGGATGAGTGACTATGGCAGGTAAACCGCAACCGGCACAAGAGATTTCCATCTCTCCGGAGAATACGGAGCAGATCATTCTGGAGTATTCTCCGATGATCAAGTACGTGGCCAACCGGATCGCCATGCGGCTTCCTTCCCATATTGAGGTGGATGATCTCATCAGCGTCGGCGTCCTGGGTTTGATCGACGCCATCGAGAAGTACGACCCCAACCGCGGCGCAAAATTCAAAACCTATGCGGAGTTCCGCGTGCGCGGTTCCATACTCGACGAACTGCGCAATCTCGACTGGGTGCCGAGGTCGGTTCGACAGAAGGCGTCGGAGATGGACGCACTCACCAACCGTCTGCAGGGTAAATTCGGCCGGCCGCCGGAAGACGAAGAAATCGCCGAAGAGATGGGTGTCAGCATGGAAGAGTTCTTCACGGCGATGAACGAGACCCGCAGTGTTCCCATCCTCAGCCTTGAAGATTTGGGCATCAACAAGGAAACCGGGGAACAGCAGAACCTGCTCGATTGCCTGATGGGCGACGTGGAAGCCGACCCGCAAACCCAGATCCGCCTCAATGAACTGAAAAAAATCATCGCCGAAGCCATCGACGCCCTGCCGGAAAAAGAACGGCTTATGATCTCGCTCTATTATTATGAAGAACTGACGATGAAGGAAATCGGAGAGGTGCTCAGCATCACCGAGTCGCGCGTGTCACAGATTCATTCCAAAGCGGTCTTCCGGCTGAGGACCAAACTGAAATCCATCCTGGCTGACGAGGTGTGAGGCATGAAACTCATCCCCAAGATTCCTTTTTCGTATCCGGAAATTGCATTGCTGGTGTTGCGCGTTTCGGTAGGCACCGTGTTTGTGTATCACGGTTCGCTGAAGTTGTTCGGGCCGGGAGGCGTGAACGGGTTTGCCAACGTTTTGGGGCAACTGGGTGTGCCCTCGCCGCTCATCAACGCCTGGCTGGCCACGCTCGCCGAGTTTCTGGGAGGAATGGCGTTGATCTTCGGTGTGTACGCGCGGTGGGCAGCCCTGCCTTTGATCTTCGTCATGCTGGTTGCCATCCTCACCGTTACCGGGTCGAAGGGGTTCGACATTCAGAATAACGGTTATGAGTACAACTTCATCCTCATCGCGGCGCTCGCCGCCATCTTTCTCACCCGTTCGGAGAAATGGCACATCAAGCAGTGACGGTGCCGTTCCTTCCCTTTTAAAATAACCTGGTCAGTAAACGGGCAGGTGCCGTTCTTCCGGCGGGCGCGACTTCCATCTTCTGTGGAACCACATCCACGGTTCCGGATAGTCGCGGATGATCTCTTCCAACACTTTTTCGCACTGCTCGGTCCAGCGGAAAATGTCCGCTTCCTTGTCATCCGTTTTTTCCAGCTTCAACGGCGGCTTGTACACAATCTTGTAGCGTCCTTTGCCGATAGGAATGCTGAAGATGGGCAGGATGGGCGCACCAGTGCTGTAACTGAGTGCGGCTAACGACCGCGCCGTTGCCGCTTTCTTCCCGAAAAAATCGACAAACAACGCGTGATCCCCGCCGTTCTGGTCCATCAGCACCGTGATGCTGCTTTTTTCCTTGATTGCGCGCACGATGCGGATGAGCGACGTGTCCTTGTGCAGGATGCGGTTGCCTGAAGTCAGCCGCATGTCCATGAAGAACTTTTCCAGGTAAGGGTTGTCCAGCCGCCTGGCCACGGCGTAGTGTTGGGTGGTGTTCAGGAATCCGTGGTACAGGCCGAGGATTTCCCAATTGCCGTAGTGTGCCATCAGCACGAGAAACCCGACATTTCCGTTTTCGCACTGGTCCAGGTATTCACGGCCTTCCACTTCCATGCCGATCAATTGATGCACGCGGTTTTCTGTGTCGCGGCTGACCCAAATGCATTGCAGGGCGGACAAGATCATCTGCCGCATGGAGGCTTTGATAATACGGTCCTTTTCGTCCGGGGACTTGCTGTCGCCGAAGGCGATGTCGAGATTGATGCGCGCGATGCGCCGACGCTTGCGAGACACGCAGAACAAGAGCCCTGCAATCAATCCCGACAACCGGTACAGCGTGGTGGGAGAAAGGCTCATGATGATGCCCGCCACGGGACGAAACAGGGCGTATTCGATGCGGTAGCGGATTCTTCTGGAAAGTGTGTTACGGGAACTCAACCTTGATTCTCTATTTTTTGAACAGGCAATGCGAACATGCAGACCTTGACAGGGGTCAGGCCGTTTCCGCAACGGCCTGCGCGATGGCGTACATGTTGTCGTGGGACATCGATATGTGGATGTCCTTCAACTTGAGGGCATCGCAAATCTCGCGGCACTTGCCGGTGATGTTCAGCGCGGGTTGCCCCGATTCATGGTTCAGGATTTCCAGGTCGCGCCAAGTGATGCCCCCGGCCATCCCCGTGCCGATCGATTTCAGGATTGCCTCCTTGGCGGCAAACCGCGCGGCAAAATGCTTGAACGGTTCCGGGCGGGAGCGGCAGTATTCGATCTCGCGCGGTGTGAACACACGCTGTTCGAACCGTTCCGCATGTTTTTCCATGGATTTTTGAATCCGGGAAATCTGAATGATGTCAACACCTGTACCGTGGATCATGAGCGACCTGAATAAGTTCTAATAATTATAGGACAGGTCCGGAGAAATGATAAGCCTGTTTTGCCGTGCGGTCAGGCCAACGGCGTGCCGAGTGCGGCTTCGATATCGGCGCGGGACACGGCGCCTTCGCGCACGATGACCGGCGGCGATACCGTGACGTCCAGGACGGTCGAGGGCGCGCCGCCGGGGGCGGGGCCGGCATCGATGATCCAGTCGATGGCACTGCCGATCGACTGGTTCACGTCGTCGGCGTTGAGCGGGTTGTCCGTCTCGCTTTTGTTGGCGCTGGGCGCGGTGAGGGGGTGACCCAGATCGTGCACCAGTTGACGCGCGATCGCCGAGTCCGGCAGGCGAATGCCGATCTTGCCCGTTCCCGCGGTCAGTGCTTTGGGAATGTCGTCGCGGGCCGGGAACAGCAGCGTCAACGGCCCGGGCCAGAACGCGTCCATCGCTTTTTCCGCAAGCTCCGGCACCTCTACCGTCCAGTCTTTCAACCGTTCACGGTCGTCGATGAGGATCAGGATGGGCTTGCCCGCTGGACGTTCCTTGATGGTGAAAATCTTTTCCACGGCGTCGGCGTTGCCGGGGTCCACGCCCAACCCGTAAAACGTGTCGGTCGGGAACGCGATGGAGCCGCCCTCCGCCAGTGACCGTTTGATGGGCGTGATGACCGCCTGAAGCGTCTGCGGAAACTGCGGGTCAACTTGAAGACGATTCGCCATACGGTGTCTTCAGGTTTTTGCTTTTGCGTTCGACCTGCTTGGCCTGGTCCTTTTTGTATTTCAACAGTTGTTTGGCGAGATCATTGTCCTCGATCGCGAGGATCTGCACCGCAAGCAGTCCGGCGTTCTTCGCCCCCGCCTTGCCGATGGCCATGGTGGCGACGGGAATGCCGCCCGGCATCTGCGCCGTGGACAGCAGGGAGTCGAGGCCCTGCAGGACGGAGGTGATGGGCACGCCGATCACCGGCAGGGTGGATTCCGCCGCGATGACACCCGCCAGGTGCGCCGCGCCGCCCGCGCCCGCGATGAACACGCGGATGCCGCGTTTCTTCGCGCCGTTGACATAATCGCGCGTGCGTTCGGGAGAACGGTGCGCGGAGGAAACCAGGATTTCGTGATTCACTCCGAACTGTTCGAGGACCTTGCTCGCTTCTTCCATCGTGGTGAAGTCGGAGTCGCTTCCCATCAGAATGCCGACACGCGGCAGATTTTTCTTCTTTTTGGTAGCCACAGTTAGAATCCTTAAATATGCAAACGGGATCGCGCCCATTCAACGGAACGGGTGCGGGAAATTAAATTGAAGTCCTGCGTTTATAGCAAGATTCCCGCGGCAGTTCAAGAGGGCGGGGAGGGCGGGTCATTTTGGCTCTATGGGCTCGAAATCCTCCGCCGGAATGGGCCCGCGTTTGCGCCTTCCGTGCTTGATTTCCGGAATCAGCATGACGGTGGCGAGGATCATCATGCTGAACGAAATGAGGCCGATGTTCACCGGTCCGACCAGATTGACCATCCAGAATCCGAGCATGGGGCCGATGGTGCCGCGCACTCCGGTCAACCCGACGTGAACCGACATGTACGCCGCCACCTTTCCCGGCGGGGCGTATTTGGTGACCCACAAGCTCCACGCGATGGTGCCGCCGCCGAAAGCCATGCCGATGAACGCCGAGGCGATGGCGATGAGATACGGGTCCTTCGTCAGGAAAAACAGACCGACGCCGATGGCGAACAGCAGGTTCAGAATCATGCGCAGGACGATGAAATTCATTTTGTCGAACAGCCGCGCCAGAAACGGCGTGGACAGGGCGCGCATGAGGTCCGGGATGACGGTGATGATGAGCGCCACGAACAGGGCGGAGCCTTCGATGCCGTATTTGCTGGAGGTGATGTAATCCACACGCAAGGGCAGGGTCCACAGGTTGGCGAAACCCATGATGAACCATGTCAGCAAAACGTAACCGAAGTTGCGGTCTTCGAACACCAGCTTCAGGTTGCCGAGCGGATTTTTGTGTTCGCCGTTTTCGATGATGCCGGAAGGCATGGCGTACACGACGCAGGCTTTGCCGAGGGCTGCCACCCCGAGCGTTGCCAGGATCCACCGGTAGTTGTCGAGGTCCGCGTCCATGGCGGCGGAACCGAGGAATCCTGCAACCACCGAGACCAGCACCAGCGCCAGCACCGAGCGGGAAAAATACATGCCACGCCGGTCTTCGGGGTAATTGTCGTTGTAGATGGCGGTGAGAAACGGCACCAGGCTGGTGAGCGCCATGAACGCCAGCACCAGGCACACGGTGTACGCGGCCAGCGTGTCGGCGAACGCCGCGGCGAACAGCATCACGCCGCACACGGCGGCGGGCAGGGAGCCCAGCACGGATTTGCGGAAACCCGTCTTCGACGCATAGTGCACGAATAATAGTGATACCAGCATGCCGATGAACGGTGCGGAACCGATGAGCGCCTTGGACGTGTCTCCCGCCTGAAACACGCGAATGGCGATGAACAGGCCGAACGTCTGCGTGCCGGAGGTGAGAATGCCGCGGAACACGCCGCGGGCGAGATCCAGCCGGAACGTCCGGCGGGTGCGGGTTTCCGCATCCAGCGGGGCGCTGGTGTCCTCGGACCAGAGAGCGCGAAATCCGAACAAAGTAACTCCTTGCGAAGCCGTGGGATTGTGATGGAATGCACTGCTCTTTGGAAAAGATGTTCCCAGGGAGGCGGTGTCAATCGGTTGTTTAAAAGACTAAAACACTTCGCGGGTCAATTCAACTTGCCGCGGCAGAGGCCGATGTAATGGCGGTTGTCCTCTGCGTAAGGCTGGATTTCCAGCGCTTTTTGAAAACTGTGGATGGCTTCGTTGAGGCGTCCCAGGTGAAACAGGCACATGCCCATGCCGTTCCACGCACCGAAGTGATGCGGAGCTTTCTCGACCACGATCCGGCATTCGGCAATGGCTTCTTCGTAGTTCCCTTCCAGGTAGTGCACCGTGGCGAGTTTGTTGTGGGCTTCGGTGAATTCCGGAAACTGTTCCACAAGGTCGGCAAAGTGAAACCGGGCCCTCGCCAGCTCGCCTGCGTCCATCAAGCGGATGCCTTCATAAAGTCTGCGTTCCGCCGCTTCGCCGCATTCCTGGTACCAGCGCATCCAGAGGGATTGCGTGGCTTGCTTGCGGATTTTCGAGTCCACTTTTTTGAGGTCGTTCAAAAGCCGTTCGATATCGTTCATAATGCCAATAGAAATGGACAGGGCTGGGGCTCTCGCCGTTGAGTTTCACCGGCGAATGTGGTCCAATCAAGCCTACTTGATCGCCCCGGTCCAATACAAGCAGGATTTCGTGAAGAACCGGACCCCGGCTCGAATTGCGCCGGCGGTTCCCAACCAATTGCATGAAGACCCGAAACGACATACCACAGGCCGAAATCGTTGCTGTCGGCAACGAACTGCTGAACGGCCTGGTGTCCGACACCAACTCGACCTTCATTTGCGGCCAGTTGCGTTCGCACGGTTTGCAGGTGGGGCGCATCTCCGTGGTCGGCGACGATGCGGAAGCGATCCGCTCGGCGCTGGATCAGGCGCTTTCCCGGGTCGATTTGGTCATCGTCACCGGCGGACTCGGCGCGACGCACGACGACATCACCAAAGACGTGCTGGCCGAATACTTTGGCACCACGCTGGCGCGCGACCCAAAGGTGGAGGCAATGATCCGCGTATTTTTCGAAAAGCGGCAGAGGCCGGTTCCCGATGCGGCGCTCCGCCAGGCGGAAGTGCCGAAAGATGGAAGGACGTTGTACAACGACCAGGGCACCGCGCCGGGCTTGATGTTCGAGCGCGGCGGTCAGCGTGTTTACGTTCTGCCCGGGGTGCCGCGCGAAGCCGAATACCTGACGCGGCAGTACATCCTGCCCGATGTCGCGCCTTCCGGAAACCTGTGCCTGCAACAACGCATGCTGTGGACCACGGGTCTCGTCGAGTCCGCGCTTTGGGAAATGTTCGGTCCGATGGATACGCTGGAGAGTCTCGTGCAGGTGGCGTCGTTGCCTTCGCACCTCGGCGTGCGCATTCATCTTACCGCGTACGGCAAAAACGTCGAGGAAACTTCCGCGAAACTGGAGCAGGCGGAGACGCTGTTGAGCAATGTGCTTTCCTCTTATATTTACGCGAGGGATGAACAAACAATGGAAAGTGTGTTGGGGCGGCTTTTGGCCGATCGCGGCGAAACCGTCGCTGTTGCCGAATCTTGTACAGGCGGATTGATCGGTCATCGTCTGACAAACGTTCCCGGCAGCTCGCGGTATTTTCTGCAGGGCTGGTTGACCTACAGCAACGAAGCGAAGATTAAAAACCTGGGCGTCGATGCCGAACTGCTGGAACGCCATGGCGCCGTGAGTGAAGAGGTTGCGCGCGCTATGGCGGAAGGGGCGCGGCGATGCGCCGGGACCGACTGGGCGGTGGCGGTGACGGGAATCGCCGGGCCGGACGGTGGCACTGCAACCAAACCCGTGGGTCTTACCTACATCTCCGTCGCAGGTGAAAGCCTTACCTCATGTCAGAAATTTGTGTTCCCGCAAGACCGCGTTCGCAATAAAGAACGTGCGGCGCAAGCCGCATTGAACCTTCTCCGTTTGCACTTAATCGGGTTAAAATAATCTCCGAGATCGGTATTGATTCAGGCGCCCTGCCTGAGAGATGGAGTAGTGTGACGAAAGAAGGGAACGTGATTTTTATACAGTGCCACCAGTGTCAAAAAGAGTTTGAAGATGGTTTCCAGATTTGCCCTTACTGCGGTGCGCCGTACGGAGCGAGTGGAGCCGATTATCCGCGTGTGCCCAACTGGATGTTTGGAGCGATCCTTGTTTTGTTTGCGGTGCTCGCGTCGATTTTGTTTTATTCGTTGATGACATTCTGAACCGGGGGTTCATCCGGTGCGGGCGCTCATGCGGAAGGGATGGATGAGTACTGCGCCGACGATGAACCCGCCGATGTGCGCGAGCCATGCCACGCCGCCGCCGTCCGGCCCCGCCGCCATGTTGTTCAGGACCTGCAATCCAATCCACAACAACAACAGAAAGATCGCCGGGATGCGTACGATGGTGATGAAGAAGCCCAGGAACACCAGCGTCTTGACGCGGGAGAAGGGAAACAGCATCAGGTATGCGCCGAGGATTCCGGATATGGCGCCGCTCGCACCCACCATGGGGATGGTCGAGTCCAGGTCGGCGGAGACGTGCGCCGCCGCCGCCAGCGCCCCGCAGGTCAGGTAAAACAGAACGAACCGCAGTTTCCCCAACTGGTCTTCGATGTTGTTGCCGAAAATCCATAGGTACAGCATGTTGCCCGCCAGGTGTCCCAGCCCGGCATGCATGAACATCGATGAAAAGATGTTCGAGTAATTCTTCAGCGGGTTGTGCGTCAACTGGTATGGCACCAGTCCGTATTCGGTGATGAACTGGGTCCCTTCCTGGGCCAAGGACAACTCCCAGAAAAATATCAGGGTGTTGGCGGCGATGATGCCGATAGTGAGGATGGGAAACGAACGGGTTGGGTTTTCGTCGTGCAGTGGAATCATGACGGTTTGAACCGGGTGGCCGGGTCCTGTATGCTACGTTTTCAGGGACGATTCAGATACAATAAGAAGGTTCCACCGATTATATGGGAAAACCGCCTTGAGTGAAAGTGAAGACACACCCATCCTCCACCCCGAAAGCGAAGCGCCGAAAGCCATCCCGCGTCCGGAAGAGTCGCCTGAGTGGGTGATCGAGGTGTACCGCCGGCAGATGCTTCAGGAAGTGAGTGACGAACTGGACAGCATCCTGGGAGAGGGACGCGAGGCGGACCGGTTCATCGAGCCCATCCTGCTCGACAACAATCCTGTGCGCTTTCGTCAGAGCCTGCACGAACAGGTGTTCCCCACGCCGCGCGAGATCACCGAAAACCTGCTGGATGTCTCCCCGACCAAGGTTTTTCTGGAAGCCCCTTCGGGCATGGGAAAATCCACCTTTCTCAAAGTGTACCAGGAACGCATGCTGAAAGCGGAAACGCCGGAGGAATACCCCGTGCCGGTGATCTGCGACCTGTCGCGTCTGCCGGACGGCACCGGGTTCGAACAGTTCTACCCGATGTTCTATCGTGTGGTGATGGATGTCGTTCTGCGCGAGCAGGAGGAGCAGGAAGACCTCATCATCAACGAGGAGCTTCTGGGCCGCACCGTGGAGCGGTTGGTTTGGACGGGACAGATTCTGTTTCTGCTGGACGGTTTCGAGCAGATGCTTCCCGAAGACCGGTTCCGGTTTTACATGGATGTGATCGTCGATGGCGATGCGTTGAAAGACAATTTTATTTTGATCGCCACGCGTCCGGTGGGGTTCGGTCCGCTCGCCACCACTTCCATCGTGCGGCGTGGACAGGACGCGAGTTTCCGGGTCCGCATTCAACCGGTGGAAGAAAAACAGAGGAAGCATTTTCTGCCGGAATCGATGTGGAAACGGAACCTCGGTCATCTGGCGTTGTATTTTCCGGAAACATTGCAGGTGCCATATGTCCTGCACATGGTGAAAGAGGCGGCATCGGACGAGGCGGCGGAAGTGAAAAGCCGCTCGCAGGTGTACCGGCACTGGATCACGCAACACCTCAAGAGCCGGTTTCCAAAGAAAGGCGAGGAATGGATTGAAGACGTGTTCCGGCAGTTGGAGCAGGTGTCGTACCGGCTGATCAAGGAAGGCCGCAACCAGCGGCAGGAGACGGTGAATACGGGATTCGACAAGGCCCTGCTTTCCGACTGCGCCCCCGCGCGCAACGTGATGGTGGAAGAAGGGGACGTCCTTCCGGGCCTCGACGGCCTGCTGGCGTGGAACCACAAGCGCTGGGAATTCCGCCATCCCTCGCTTCAGGAATATTTTTCAGGACGCAAACTGGCGGAGCTTCCCGACTGGCGGGACCTGGTAAAAGAACGGTGCCGCGATCCCAAATGGTACGACGTGTTCCAGTTTTTCGGCGGCGAGTTGAAAGAAGGCGCCGACGAATTGATCGACCTGTTCATCGAGCACGGTGCGGTGTTTCTGGCCGGGCAGGTGCTTCCGGAAATCGAGGGTGTCTCCGAGTCGCGGCGACTGCTGGTCAACCAGTTGTTGAAATACCAGTGCCGGGAGACGTATCCGCAGTTCGCGAAAAACCGCGTGGTGCGTGTGGAGCAGGTGATGGAGGCATGCGGTGCGGACTACCTGTGGCCGATGCTCAAGCGGCTGTTGCAACGCGACCGGCGCGACTCGCGCATCCTGTTCGGCGTGCTGGAACTGGTGTGCGCTCTGCACGGCATCGCGTTGGGCGAATTGGTCGATTCTCAGGAATGGGACCGCGTCCGCGCGCTTCCGGAACTGGAATCGTTCTTTGCCGAAGCCACCGACCCGCAAACGGTGGACCGGGGAGTCGTGCAGAAGTGGGGCGAATGCGTGACCGTGCCCGCGGGCTCGTTCATCTATCAGGATGAACGCGACGACGAGGACCGCATCGGCATGCACGAATACGCCATCATGAAATACCCGGTCACCAACTCTCTGTTCCGGCAATTCGATCCGAACTTCGTTCCGCGCTTTCCCGCCTATTCGCAGGACGACGATCAACCGGCGATCGGCATCAATTATTATGAAGCCACCGTGTTCGCTTTGTGGCTGGGCATGCGCCTGCCTACCGAGAAGGAATGGGAAAAAGCGTCGCGCGGACCCAACGGTCGCGACTATCCCTGGGGCGAAGCGCATGGATACCAGGAAGGGTACTGCAACACCGCCGACTTCGTGGTGGGACACACCACGCCCGTGACCCAGTACGAGGAGGGCAGTTCGCCCTACGGTTGTTACGACATGGCGGGCAACGTGTGGGAGTGGTGCGTGCAGTTTTATGCCTCGAAGTTCACCACCCAGAAAATCGTGCGCGGCGGCTCCTGGTTGAACTACATGGTGCAGGCGAAATGCACGTTTCGGAACTCCTTCGATCCGGCCGACATCTATCCCGCCGTCGGCTTCCGGTGCACCTCTCTCCCCTTCACCGAAATCGATGCGGACGACGAGGAAGACGACTGAAGTCCCCCTGTCCTTTCGCATTAAGCCTGTTGCTCACTCCACCCCAAGGCTGAATTTTACCTGCAATAATTACAACCAATTATAAAGCCTGCATTTCGCGGCAGGCTGGTGCCTTCTTTCTGATTTTTCAGCGCATAACATTTAAAGAAAAGGCTTTTGTCGCCGTTATGTTTAGTGGAAACCCGGAACGGAATGGGGAGGGGACCCGGATCGGTATTCTAATCGGGCTTTATATCCGTCAATCTATAGGATTGTTGCCTGATACCCACGAACCCCGGTCTGTTTTATTCATGAATGCTGAACTTGCAAAAAAACTATTGGTGATCGATGACGACCCCACCGTTCCGGCCTTGGTGGAGGTCTATCTGAAAGAGGCATTGGCGCAAGCGCAGGTGCAAATCCAGAAAGCGATGTCCGGCGATGAGGGGGTGCAAAAAGCCCTGGCGTGGAAACCGGATCTCATTTTTTGTGATCTTCGGATACCGGGGCCGGACGGTTTTGAAGTCATCCGCCGTATCCGTCAATTCGGTTTGCACGCGGTGGCCATATTGATGTCCGGATGTGCGGAAAATGAAATCCTCGGCCTGACCCAGGGCGCACAGAAGGTGGGAGCGGAAGCGTTTCTGCCCAAACCGTTGAAGGCGCACGAAGTTCATTTTTTCGTGAATTACGTTTTGCGAATGCTCACGATGAGCCGCGGACTCCAGGACAAAAACCAGCAGTTGGAAAAAGCCGTCCTGGATGCAAAAACGTATCAGGATAAAATCACCGGAATTGCGCAGGGTTACCAAAAGGAAAACAAGCGCCTCGAAACGAAATTGAAAGATGTCACTAAAAGGAACCTGCAACTGGAAGCCAAAAAACAACAGGTCGAGGCGCTCAACGAAGACTTGGTCCGCACCTTCCAGGCCACGGTCAACATGCTGACCAACATCATCGAACTGCATCAGGCAAAGCACCGAGGGCACCCGGAGCGGGTGGAGAAGATGTCCGATTACGTGGCGCAAAAAATGCAGCTACCTCAAAGCCAGATCGAACACATTCGCACCGCGGCGCGTCTGCATGAGCTGGGCATTGTCTCCCAGCCCGCCAACGGCAACGGTCATACAGCAAAGAAAAAGGAAGATGCTCCGCCGCGCATCCACCACACACACCTTGCCGAGATGCTTCTGCGTCAGTTCCCGGGATTCGACCCGACGGCGCAGATCATCCGGCATTTGTACGAGAACGTGGACGGCTCCGGACTTCCGGAAGGCCTGAGCGGCGACATGATCCCTATAGGATCTCGGATTGTTTCTGCTGCCAGTTTTTATGATCACGCCCGCGTGAGCCATCCCGGCGAATCCCCGGGAGCGGTCATGAAATTACTGGAAAAGGAAAAGGGGACCCGTTACGATGAAGATATCGTTTCCTTGCTGGGAGAGTTTGTTCATTCCTCCCGATTCAAAGACATCGATACCATCGAGTGTACCGTGTTCACGCTTCAGGAAGGCATGCAATTGGCGTCGGATATGTATTCCCGGTCCGGTACCAGCGTGTTGCGCAAAGGCACCGTTCTGGACAGAAGCACCTTGAGCAACGTGCTTCGGTTCAACAACCTCGATCCCATCGTCAGCTCCATTAAAGTCATAAAAGTATAGTTTTTATGGATATTGCGACCTTACTCGGAATCTTCATCGGCATCGGCCTGATTCTCGCTTCCATTCTGCAGAACAGCGGACTGGACCTTTTTGTCAGTGCCCCTTCGGTGATGATTGTTCTCGGCGGAACCTTTGCGGCAACGCTGGTCGCATACCCGGTCAACGAGTTGTTCCGCATGTTGGGCCATTTCATCCGTGTGTTCATCACCCGCAAATCGGATCTGTACGAGTTGATGGACACCATGGTGTCGATCTGCAGTATCGCGCGCAAGGGCGGGGTGCTGGCCATCGAGTCGAAGCTCAATATGATCGACAATGACTTTCTCAAAAAGGGTCTGCGCCTCACCGTCGACGGCAAGGACGAGCATACGGTGGTGACCCTGATGAAGCGGGAGATCAAGCAGGTACAGCAGTCGCACAAGGACGGCTGGGAAATTCTGAACGACATGGGCAAGTTCGCCCCGGCGTTCGGCATGGTGGGCACGCTCATCGGTCTCATTCAGATGTTGGCGTCGCTGGAAGACGTGAGCACCGTCGGTCCGCGCATGGCGGTGGCGCTCATCACCACCTTTTACGGAGCCCTGCTGGCCAACCTTGTCTTCCTGCCGATGGCGGTCAAGTTGAAACGGCGGAGTGCGGCGGAAACGCTGGAGATGAACCTCGTGCTGGAGGGCATCACCTACATCCGCAAAGGAGTGAACCCGCGGTTCATGAAAGAAACCCTGGAAAACTACATCGACAACGCGGTGGGCAAGAACATCAAGAAAGAAGCGGAAGAAGAAGCCCGCAAAGGCGCGTCTAAGAAACCGGGCGCCGCCAAAGGCCCGGCCCGCCCGCCTGGCCAGGCACCGGGGGCCGCACCCCGGGCCGCGAAGTGAGGAACGGTCATGGGAACCAAACCTTCCGGTCAAACCAATCCTGACATCCATCTCGATGACGAAGAAGAAATCATCGAGGATACCGGCGGCCTCGCCCCCTGGGTCATCACCTTCGCCGATATGGTGACCCTGCTCATGGTGTTTTTCATTCTCCTCTACGCCATGGGCACCATCGAAGAAGAGAAATTCAAACAACTCCGCGAATCCCTGCGCAGTGCGCTGGGCACCGAACAATTGCCGGAACTTGGAACCCGCGAAGGGCTCGAGGTCATCCAGGACATGGCCGATGCGAAGATGGATAAGAAAACCATTCATGCCGTGGATGAGGTCGGCGCGATGGTGTCCAAGGAGATCAAGGAGATCACCTCCGAAGTCGAGGAATTTGTTTATAAGAACAAGCTTTCCGGACAGGTGCAGGTCTCGCAGGGAGAGCGCGGCGCCATCATCACCATCTCCGACGTGGTGCTGTTCCCGGCGGGCAAGGCACGCATGACCTATAAAGGGCGCGAGACGTTGAAGGATGTGTTCGACCTGCTCAAGCAGTTCAACTACGACGTCAAGATCGAGGGTCATACCGATGACACGCCGATCCATACGGACCGTTTTCCGTCGAACTGGGAGTTGTCTTCCGCCCGGGCGGCGGAGGTGGCGCGCATGCTGATCGCCGAGGGCTTCCCTCCGGAGAAACTGTCGGTCGAAGGCTTCGCCGAATACCGTCCGAAGGTCCCCAACTCCAGCGCCCAAAACCGGGCCATCAACCGCCGCATCGAAATCGTTTATCAGCGCGGCAGTATCCGCAAACACATGGTGAACCTGCTGAATCGCTGATCCCCCCGGCCGTCCGCCTCGCCTATTCAAAACCCGTTTTTTGTCAATCAGTTAGCTTTGACAAGCGTGGATCACTCTGCTACTGTTAAGCATCCAGAGAAATGAGGGGTTTATTTTCGAGAGAGGCTTGCTCAGGGGACGGGTGAATGGACCGTGAAACCCAGCAACAATGGATGCGGCGTGCCCTGACCCTGGCGGCCAAGGCGCAAGGCCGCACCTCGCCCAACCCCCTGGTCGGGGCGGTGATCGTGCGCGGCGATACGGTGGTCGGCGAAGGTTACCATCACCGCGCAGGCAAGCCGCACGCGGAAATCGAGGCACTCAGGAAAGCCGGTGACAAGGCGCGCGGGGCGGACATGATCGTCACTCTCGAGCCCTGTTGCCATCACGGCAAAACGCCGCCATGCACCGAGGCGGTGATTTCTGCCGGCATCCGCCGGGTGTATGTCGGCATGCAGGATCCCAATCCGCTGGTGAAAGGGAAGGGCGCGCGCCTGCTCAGGAAAGCCGGAATCGAAGTGACCACCGGGATTCTGCGCAAAGAATGTGAACGGCAGAACGAAGTGTTTGTGAAATACATCCGCACCGGCATGCCGTTCGTCACCTTGAAGGCGGCGATTTCCCTCGACGGCAAGATCGCCACCAACAGCGGCGACTCGAAATGGATCACCGGTCCCGAAGCGCGGAAGACGGTGCATCGACTGCGCGATCGGGTTGATGCCATTGTTGCGGGCTCCGGCACCGTGCTCAAGGACAACCCGCAGTTGACGACGCGGCTTGGCAAACGCGGCGGACGCAACCCGGTGCGCGTGGTGCTGGATTCGCAGGGACTCGTTCCCCTGCAGGCGCGGGTGTTTGAAAATACGGATCGTGACCGCATCATCTACGTCACCGCGGAGCATGCACCGGGGGTACGCCTGCGCAGACTGGAAAAGACGGGCGTCGAGGTGTGGGTGGAACGCGCGGGCAAGGAAGGTGTGCCGCTCAAGCGCGTCATGCGCCGCCTGGCGGAAAACGGTCTGACGCACGTGTTGATTGAAGGAGGGGCACGTCTCAATGCCGCCGCGTTGAAGGCGCGCATCGTGGACAAGGTTTTGTTCTTTGTCGCGCCGATGTTGATCGGCGGCAATGGGGCGGTCAGCGTGATCGGCGGCCCGGGCATTCAAAAATTAAAAGACGCATTGCACATCCAGAATTCCGTGCTCACCCCGGTGGGCAAGGACTGGATGGTGGAAGGATACCTGTAATCATGTTTACCGGAATCATCGAAGCTCTGGGAACCGTCACGCACATTGAGCGCAGTGCGGAGAAGGCGCGGCTCATCATCGAGACGCCGGAGGGTTTCCGCGGTTTTGAACTGGGTGAGAGCATTGCCTGCAACGGCGTGTGCCTGACCGTGGCGGAGATCCTGGACGCCGGGTTTGCCGTGGATCTGTCCACGGAAACATTGAGCCGCACCAGCTTCAAGCAAACCGCCGAGGGCACGCACCTCAACCTGGAAAAAGCGCTGACGCCGAACAAAAAAATGAGCGGTCATTTCGTGAGCGGGCATGTCGATCAGGTCGGCACGGTGGCCGGCATCGAGCAGAATCCCGGCGAAGTGCGAATTCGTTTCGAACATCCTCCGGAACTGGCTCCGTTTGTCATCGAAAAAGGATCGGCGGCGGTGGACGGCATCAGCCTCACGGTGTTCGACTGCCGTGACAATGGATTTTCAGTTTCGATCATTCCATTCACGTGGGAACACACCAACCTGAACCAGCGGAAAATCGGCGATTGGGTCAATATCGAATGTGATATGATTGGCAAATACGTATTGAAAGCCTGTGAATCGCTGTTCGGCGGGCCCATCCGGGGCGGCAATTTGACGCAAGATTTCTTGAAACAACATGGATTTGTCTGAAATGAGCAAGGGAAATATTAAAAAAGAAAAACCGGTTTTCAGTTCCATCGCGGACGCCATCGAAGATGTCCGTCAGGGCAAAATGATTGTCATCGTCGATGACGAGGACAGGGAGAATGAAGGCGACCTGATGATCGCGTCGGATTGCGTGACGCCGGAAGCGATCAACTTCATGGCCAAGTTCGGCAGGGGGCTGATCTGCCTGGCGATGACCGAAGAGCGGACGCAGGAGTTGGGCCTGCAAATGATGACAGGTGACAACCAGTCGCGGTTCGAGACGCCGTTCACCGTGTCCATCGACGCGAGAAACGGCATTTCCACCGGCATCTCCGCCGCCGACCGGGCACACACCATCAAGGTGGCGATGGATCCGAAGGCGCGGCCGTACGATCTCGTCATTCCCGGACACATCTTTCCCCTGCGCGCGCGCGAAGGCGGCGTGTTGGTGCGCGCCGGGCAGACGGAAGGCTCCGTGGACATGGCGCGGCTGGCGGGGCTCACCCCGTCCGGCGTCATCTGCGAGATCATGAATGACGACGGCACCATGGCGCGCGTACCGGAACTCACCAAATTCTGCAAAAAGCACGACCTCAAGATGATCACCATCAAGGACCTGATGGAGTACCGGCTGAACAGCGAAACGCTGGTCGAAGAGGTGGCATCGACTTTATTGCCGACTGAGTTCGGCGAGTTCCGTGCCGTGGCGTTTCGCAACAAGCTCATCGACCAGGTGCACATCGCGCTCATCAAGGGCGAGTTGAAATCGGACGAGCCCACTCTGGTGCGGGTGCATTCGCAGTGCCTCACCGGCGACGTGTTCGGCTCGTTCCGTTGCGACTGCGGCGAGCAGTTGTCGAAGGCGCTGGAGATGATCGAAAAGGAAGGGCGCGGCGTTTTGCTGTATCTCTACCAGGAAGGACGCGGCATCGGCATCCTCAACAAGTTGAAAGCCTACGCCCTGCAGGACGAAGGGCAGGATACGGTGGAGGCCAATGCGTCTTTGGGATTCAAGCCCGACCTTCGCGATTACGGCATCGGCGCGCAGATTCTGCGGGCGCTGGGCCTGGGCAAGATCCGCATCATGAGCAACAACCCGCGCAAGATCGTCGGTCTGGAAGCGTACGGGTTGGAGATGGTCGAGCGTGTGCCGATCGAGGTGCAGCCGAACAAGCAGAACATCCGTTATCTCAAGACCAAGCAGATGAAGATGGGTCATCTGATCAAAAACGTATTTTAAGGAACGAGCATGCCGAACGTGTTGGAAGGAAACCTCAACGGTGCGGGCCACAAGTATGGAATCGTGGTCAGCCGTTTCAACGATTTCATCACTGGCCGCCTGATGGACGGAGCGGTGGATGGGCTGGTGCGCCACGGTGTGCAGGATGGGGATATCGATGTGATCCGTGTGCCGGGTGCGTTTGAGATTCCCATGGGCGCGCGCAAACTGGTGGCCCGCAACAAATACGATGCCGTCATCTGTTTAGGAGCCGTGATCCGCGGCGCTACCCCCCATTTCGATTTCGTCGCCGGAGAGGCCAGCAAGGGCGTCGGCGCGCTGGCACTGGAAGCGGATATCCCCGTGCTGTTCGGGGTGTTGACCACCAACACCATCGAGCAGGCGGTGGAACGTGCCGGAGTCAAAAGCGGCAACAAGGGGTGGGAGACTGCCGTTGCCGCCATCGAAATGGTCAACCTTTACCGGCAGATTTGACATGGGAAAACGCCGATACTCACGCGAACTTGTAGTGAAGTTCCTCTATCTCGTGGACATGAACGAAGGCCCCGTCGCCGAACAGCTCGATCAGTTCTGGGAGCGCAACACCTGCCAGCCCGAAATCAAACAGTACGCCGAGGACTTGCTCAACACCATATTCAACAACAAACAAGCCATCGACGCCCTGCTTGAAAAATACAGCGATAACTGGACGTTATCCCGCATGGCTGTCATCGACCGCAATCTTCTGCGGCTCGCTACCTGTGAAATCCTGTACGGCAATTCGGTGCCTCCCAAGGTCGCCATCGACGAAGCCGTGGAAATCGCCAAAAAATACGGTAGTGAAGACTCGCCCAATTTTATCAATGGTATACTAGATAGAGTCCTCAAAGAAAAATCAACCGTCGTCGAATCCACCAGCGAACGCTGAGGGTGACTGGGGGGTCTATCTATGAAGTTTCTGATACTGTCCGATCTGCACAGCAACCTCGAATCGCTGAACGCTTTCATCCGTATCAGCAAAAAACTCGAGTATGACAAAATAATCTGTTTGGGGGATCTGGTGGGGTACAACGCCAACCCGAACGAGATCGTGGACTGGGTGCGCGCAAATGCCGACCTGGCCCTCGCCGGCAACCACGATTACGCCGTGGTCGAAAAGACGGATACCAGCTACTTCAATCCCCATGCGCTCAAGGCCTGCGAGTGGACCCGCGAGGCGTTGACCATGGACAACTTCAAATACCTGCAATCGCTTCCCGCGATCGAGAAAAAATACCGCATCACCTGGGCCCATTCCTCGCCCTGCGAGCCGGAGGAATGGCATTACATCACCAACCCCTACGACGGGGTGGACAATTTCCCCGCATTCGACACCCAACTCTGCTTCGTGGGACACACCCACCGGCCGCTGATCCTGAAACAGGAGCCCGACGGCAACATCGAAGCCGGGCTTTCCGACGTGTACGAACTGCAACCGGACAGCCGTTACATCATCAATGTGGGCAGTCTGGGACAACCTCGGGATGGAAACCCGCAGGCTTCTTTTGTGTCCTACGACACCGAGACCAAAACCATCGAGTTTCATCGTTTCGAATACGAGGTGGAGTGCACCCAGGAAAAAATCCACGAAGAAGGCCTGCCCACGTTCCTGGCCGAACGCTTGGCCGCAGGTGTCTGAAAATCCGCAAGTTATCGCCTTGACCCGTTTCCTCGATGGTGGTATAGTCAAAACGCCAATAAATTGAAGGGGTTAAATAATTCCTTCGGCAGTTTGATCTTTCCGGCACATTGTGCCCCCATCAACCTCTCTGCAAGCGGGAAAACAGGCCATGACCAGGCAAACCTTTGTGATAGGGAGGCTTGGAAGAGTTCTCCAGATTGCGGCGGTGGCATGCCTTCTATCCGGGTTCCTGCCCGGCTCCGCATTGGCCAAGCCCAGCGCTGCCTCACCGGCCCACAGCCTTTACGACAACGCCAAAAAAGCCTATTACCAGCTGTTGGAAAACGCCAAGCGGGTTCCGAACCGGGACGACTGGGTTTCCGTCATTCGCCTGTTTGAAAAGGTGCTGATCACCTACCCGCAAACTGAACTGGCCTACAAGGCGACGTTCACTGTCGGCCGCCTGTATCAAAAGCTCGGCAAAAAGTTGGATCTGGAATCGGATCTGCGGGAGGCTGGGCGGTATTACTCGATTTTGCTCAAGGAATATCCGGAAGGCCATCTGAATGACGACAGCCTGTTTCAACTGGCCGACATCGATTTGCATCTCAAGGATTACCAGGGTGCCCGTGAGCGCCTGCAAAATCTGCTCAAGCAGTACCCGGACGGAGACAAGGTGGAGGCCTCGCGTACAGAATTGAAACGGCTGGTGAGGCTGATCACGAACGCCCCGACGCCGAATCCGGCGCCCATCTCCGTGGTGGAGGCGCAGAGCAAAGACCACCTCACCCCGCAAAAACCGCAGAATCTGGAGACGACGCCCAAAACCGTCGAGCCGGTGGAGAAAAACAAGCATGTGCCGCTGGTGGTGGTGGATGCGGGACACGGCGGCAAGGACCACGGTGCCATCGGCCACCACGGTTTGAAGGAGAAGGAAGTCAACCTCAACATATCGAAACAAGTCGCGGCCATTCTCACCCATCGTTACAAACTGCGTGTGGTGCTGACCCGTGACGACGACCGTTTTATTGAACTCGCCGACCGCGGCAAGATCGCCAATCAGAAAGACGCGGACCTGTTCGTCTCCATCCACGCCAACGCCGCGCCGCACAAGGCCGCCGAAGGCATTGAGACCTACTACCTGGGAAGCGGCGCCACCGAGCAGGCGCGGGAAACAGCCTCGCGTGAAAACGGCACCCTGATTTATTCCGTCGCCGATGACGAAGTTCAGCAGATCCTCGCCAGCCTCATCAGCACCACCAAGATCAACGACTCTTCCAGGCTGGCGTCCAAAGTACAGAGAACCCTTCACGGGAGCATGGTAAAACACTACCAGGATGTGCATGATCTGGGGGTGAAGGAAGGACCGTTTTTCGTTCTTCACGACACCAACATGCCGAGTATCCTGGTGGAGGTGGGATTTGTCACCAACCGCCGTGAAGAAAAACGCCTGAGCTCGCAAGCCTATCAGAAGGCCCTGGCGGAAGCGATCGCCAAGGGCATCTACGAGTTCCTGAAAGAAAAAGCACCTTCCATTTAGAGGCCCATGCTTCCCCACATCGCCATCGTTGGCCGCGCCAATGTTGGCAAATCCACCCTGTTCAACCGCATCACCCGTAGCCGGTCGGCGATCGTGCATGATATGCCGGGGGTCACCCGCGACCGCATGTACGGTCAGGCGGAATGGGACGGCAAGCCGTTCATGGTGATCGACACCGGCGGCATTGATCTCGCCGGGGGCAACACCATCGAATTGCAGGTCCGGGAGCAGGGAGAACTGGCCATTCGAGAGTCCGATGTAATTGTTTTCGTTGTGGATGGCCAGCAGGGCATTCTGCCACAGGATCGGGAAGTGATCGAACTCCTGAGGCGCTCGGGAAAACCCTTGATTTTAGCCGTAAACAAAATCGACGATCCGGTGCATGAAGTTAGAATTTCCGATTTTTATGAGCTGGGGGTAAAATTCACTATTCCGATTTCAGCCGAGCATAATATAGGTATTTCCGGACTAATGGATATTGTCGCTGAGGAGTTGGCCCGCGTTCCGGTAGAGCCGGATATCGAACTTCCTGAAAACGGGGCCATCCGGGTGGCCATCGTGGGCAAGCCCAACGCCGGAAAGTCTTCTATAATCAACAGGCTGTTGAACTCTGACCGGTGCATCGTTTCGGAGATCCCGGGAACCACGCGGGATACCGTGGATCTGCCTCTGGAATACGAGGGCCACCCTTTTATTTTGATGGACACAGCGGGCATCCGGCGCAAGGGAAAAACCACAAAAGTAGTTGAAAAATTTAGTGTTATAATGGCATTGAAGGCGCTGGAGCGATGCGATGTGGCGGTGCTTGTGATCGACGGAGCGGAAGGCGTCTCCGAGCAGGACGCCACCATTGCGGGTTACGCTTTTGAGCGCGGTCGAGGCCTTTTACTGGCCATCAACAAGTGGGATCTGGTCCAGGAAAAGGGCCTCGTAAAGGAGGAGGTGGAGGCGCGGGTTAGATTGAAATTGAAATTTGTTGATTTTGCTCCTATGATAAAAGTGTCGGCTAAAAGCGGATTCGGATTTCCTAAATTCTTTGAAGAGGTGCGGTCGGTTTTTGGGGAATTTTCGAGAAAAATTCCTACAGGACGACTCAATGATTGCATTCAAAAAGCAATCCAAAGGAACCCGATGAGCTCCTATAAAGGAAAGTTTTTGAAACTTTATTATGCGACACAGGTTCGCAGTGGCCCGCCGACGTTTGAATGCTTTGTCAATTACCCGCAGGGTGTCCATTTTTCTTACCAACGTTACCTGGTCAACAGCCTGCGAAAAGCATTCGGCTTTTCGGGAACGCCGGTGCGAATGATTTTTTCGTCCCGTCATCAGGATGAATAGGGAATCACAGGATGAGCTTCGACCTTCATAAGGGGTACAACTTTCGCATCCTCGAAACGGATGATTTCGGCCGCATCTGTTTCGGTTGCCCGCCGGGTGTGGTGAAAGACTTTTCCCAGCGTGAGGAAAGCCTGCCGTCCAAATACGTTCTCCCCCTTCGCACCTTCGTCAACGGCACCAACCGGTTCGATTTCGAATTCATTCTTTACACGTACCTGTTCATCAAGCCCGGTCGGCAGAAGGTTTCCATCTTCTGTACCGAGGACCAGAAAAACCGCTTCAAGGCGATTTTCGAAGAAACCCTGTTCGGCCCCAACTTTTACAACCTGCTCAAGGCGGAGTTTTACCGGTTCGGCCGGATCCATCATTTCTCCTCCGAGGAGAGGGAATACTACCTGGCGTTTCTGGAAAAGTTGTCCAGAAACAAAAAGCTGTGGCATGTGTTTGAAGGCCAGGTCGCCAAGCATGTGCCCGACAAGGACATGCACGCCCGCCTGGCGGAGCCCATATCCACCCTGCTGGAAAACGAGCGGTGGCTGGCTTCCAAAAAAATCAAGAATATCGAGCGCACCTTCGCCCAGCATTATGCCCGTTGCGCCCAGTTGAAGGTCGAGATGGAACTGTTCGCTCTGGCCAAAGAGGAAGACCGCGAAGATTTTCTGGAAAACGTGGCGGACTTCCATGTGTTTGACAGCGCCGGCGTGGTGGAGGTGAAGGGCGATGTGGACAAGCGCAAGAAACTCAAAATCCGCCAGGTCCGGCCCTCGGAATTTGAGGTGTACCAGAACAATATCCTCCGCTGTCAATTCGATATTTTGAATCTCGACCGCCATTCCGTGCCGACGCGGATTGAGCGTGCGGAAAAACCGTTCATGGGCGTGACGTTTCTCGGCGTCGGTTCCGGGTTCACCCACAAGCGTCACAACAGTTGCATGATCGCCTGGTCGGAGGGCAAGGGCATCATGGTCGATGCCTTCAGCGACAACGACCGCGCCATCGTTCAGCACGGCATTTCCGGCGAAGATGTGCCCTACATGTTCCTCACGCACATTCACTCCGATCACGATGCGGGCTTCATTGAAAAAATTCTTTCCGGCCAGCGGCTCAAAGTATTGAGTAGCCGCATCATCTTCGAGAGCTTTCTCAGAAAGATCCAGGCGGTTACCTTGTTCCCGGCGGAAGTGCTGGAGAACCTGGTGGATTTTATCGAGCTCGAACCCTACAAGAAGGTCAAGCTTCCAGGGTTCAAGCGCACTTTCATCGAGTTCGATTATTCATTTCACTCCATCCCCACCGGCCGTTTCAAGCTGAGCTACAAGGATGAAAACGGCAAGGCCCGGACCATCGCGCATTCCGGCGATACCAAATACGACCGCGACCTGGTGAATTCCTGGTACGAAAACGGCCACCTGTCGCCGGAACGGCGGGAGCAGATTCTGGGATTCATCTGGGATGCGGATCTCATCATGCACGATGTGGGAGGTGGTCCCATTCATACCGACTTTGAGTCACTGTTGCATCTTGATCCCGCACTGGCGCGCAAAGTCGTTCTGGTCCACCACGACAAGGAGCCGCCGGAACATCCATACATGCGCTCGGCGCACGAGGGGCAGACCGAGATATTGATCAAAGGTCAGGCGATGCCGGTCAAGCCGAAAGTCGAGGACCTCAAACATGCGGGCCTGTTCCGCAACACGCCGCAAAAGGAACTGGAAGACATCATTCAGCATTCGCAAGTGCTGGAATACCAGCCGAACGACGTGGTGTTTGCCAAAGGCGATGTCGGCGATTCGTTTTACATCATCCTCGACGGGTTTGCGGAGATCATCCTGAACAAGCGCAAATCCATCATCTACGAAAAAGGAATGTTTTTCGGCGAACTCGCTATCTCCACCGAAAATCCGCGGCGGCGCGCCACGGTGAAAGCCATGTCGCGTCTGACCCTGGTCAAAGTGCCGAAGGAATACTACTCGCGCGTCAAACTGCCGAAAATCACCGACGACTTCTACAAGCTGGGCAACTTTTTCAACAGTTCCATCCGTCCGGGCCTCGTGGCCTCCCTGGGCGAAGGCGATCTCGTGCAGTGGAGCAAGAACGAGAGGATTTTCGACAAGGGCATCCGCAAGGGCGATGTGTTTGTCATTCTCTCCGGACAGGTGCAGATCCCCAACGAACAAAGCGGAGAGTCGGAAGGGGTGTTCCTTTCGAGTGGCGATGTTCTCGGCGAAATCACGTCCCAGGAGCGTTCCATTCAAAAGCTCCTTCATGTCACGGATATGCCTAAAACTTCCAATGCCTTGGCGGCGAGCGAACGGGTGTCCGCCGTGCGCCTCAAATCCCAGCAGTTGAGTAAAATCTTCAAATCCTATCCCTCCTTTTTTGGCACGGTTTATCAACGCATGAAAAAACTGCAAACTGTGCTATGCTAAGGTCCTTGAAAGCTTAAGGGACAGTCTCTAAAATAGCCGCAAACTCGAGTTCATTGCAGGATTGGGTTCCGCCTGACTCCTGGTGGAAGCCTGTGTTCCAGCAGATGATGAAAAGGGGGAGCTATGAAGCCGTACAGTCCTGAAAACATCCGGAATGTTGGATTCATCGGGCATGGAGGGGCGGGCAAGACTTCCATCCTTGAAAGCATCCTGTACCTCACCGGCGTCTCCGACCGGCTGGGCAAGGTCGGCGACAACTCCTCGGTCATGGACTACGATCCCGATGAAGCCAAACGGGGTCACTCCATCAGCGCTTCCCTTTCCTATTGCGAATATCAGAAGAACAAACTCAACCTTCTGGACACCCCCGGTTCCAACAACTTTGTCACGGACACGCCGGGTTGCATCCGCGTGGTGGACGGCGTGGTGGTCGTCATCTCCGCCGAGGCGGGGGTCCAGTACTACACGGAAAAAACCTGGCAATGGGCGGACCAGCAGGATCTTCAGAAAATCATATTCATCAATAAAATGGACAGCGACAAGGCCAACCTGAAGGCCGCGCTGGACGCCGCCAAGAAAAAATTCAAGATCAATCCCATGCTCGTGCAGGTGCCGGTCGGCAGTGGCGGATCATTTTCCGGCGTGGTCGATTTGATCGAGAACAAATACTACAAATACGAAAAAGGTGGCAAAGGCGTGGGCCAGCCGGAAGACATCCCCGCCGACCTGGTGGACGAAGTGGAAACCAGCCGCGCGGAGTTGGTCGAGGTGGTGGCGGAGGCCGACGACGATCTCATCGAAACCTATCTGGAAAAGGGCGAGCTTTCCGACGAAGAATTCCATACCGGCCTGCAGGTGGGCATCCAGAAGGGACAACTGGTCCCGGTGCTTCTCGGTGCGGGAGCGCAGGGTATCGGCACCGACCGTCTGCTCGATGCCATGCTGGAATATCTCCCGTCACCGGAAAAACGTCCACCGCAAAAAGCGGTGTCCCTGAAAGACGATAAGGAAGTGGAAGTGAAGCCGGACCCCGCTGGCCCCCTGGCGGCACTGGTGTTCAAAACCATCGTCGATCCCTATGCGGGGAAACTGACCCTGTTCCGCGTGTTCTCGGGCACGTTGAAGGGGGATTCCTCCGTGTACAACGCCACGCAGGGCGGTTCGGAAAAATTGAGCCAGCTTCTTAACCTGCAAGGCAAAAAACAGGTGCCGGTGACGGAGGTGCCGGCGGGAGACATTGCGGTGGTGGCGAAACTGAAATCGACCACCACCAACGACACGCTCACCGTCGCCTCCTCCGGCGTGAAGTTCGAACCCATTGAGTTTCCAAAACCAGTGCTGGCCCGCGCCATGATTCCGAAGACACGGGCTGACGAGGAAAAGATCAGCAACGCGCTGGCGCGGCTGGTGGAGGAGGATCCGTCTCTCAGCGTGGAGCGCGACCCGCAGACGCATCAACTGCTGGTGTCTGGGTTGGGCCAGGAGCACCTCGATGTGATCATCGAACGCCTCAAGCGCCGGTTCAGCGTGGATGTGGACACGAAGCCGCCGAAGGTTCCGTACCGGGAAACCATCCGTGGCAAAACCAAGGTGCAGGGCAAGCACAAAAAACAAAGCGGCGGGCGCGGCCAGTTCGGCGACTGCTGGCTGGAGATCATGCCCCTGCCGCGCGGACGCGGATTCGAGTTCGAGAACAAAATCGTCGGCGGCGCCATCCCGAAAACCTACATTCCCGCAGTGGAAAAAGGCGTGCAGGAAGCGATGGAACATGGCGCCGTGGCCAATTACCCGATGGTCGACGTGAAGGTTGTCCTTTACGACGGCTCGTATCATGATGTGGATTCGTCGGAGATGGCGTTCAAGATCGCGGGGTCGATCGGGTTCAAGAAAGGCGTCAAGGACTGCAAACCGATTTTGCTGGAACCCATCATGACGATGGAAGTCAATGTGCCCAGCGAGTGCGTCGGCGACGTGATGGGCGATCTCAACTCCAAGCGGGGAAAGATTCTGGGCGTGGACGCGAGCGACGAGGACCAGACCATTCGCGCACACGTGCCGATGGCGTCCATCCTCAACTACGCTCCGGAGCTGCGCGCGCTGACCGGTGGACGCGGGGTGTTTGTGATGGAGTTCGACCACTATGACGTGGTGCCGGAACACCTGACCGCCAAGATTGTCGAAGAAACCCGTGCGGAAGCAGAAGCTTCCCAATGATATTCACCTGAACCGCAAGAGGCCTTTTTGCCCAACTCGCCGGAAATTGGAACCGTGGTCAAGGCCGACCTGGTTGATAAGGTTTACGACAAGGTCGGCTTCACACGTAAGGAAGCCGCACAGGCGGTGGAAGTGGTGTTCGAGGAGATCAAAAATGCGCTGATCCGCGGTGAGGACGTGCGCATCGTCGGTTTTGCCAGCTTCAACCTGCGTGACAAAAAAGCCCGCAAGGCGAGAAATCCCAGTACGGGTGAGCCCATCGTCATTCAGCCGAGGCGGGTTCTGTCGTTCAAACCCAGCAAGCAACTGTTGCAGTCCACCAACCGTGAAACCGATGAGTCTCAAACTTCCTGACAAACTGTTTTTCAAAATCGGCGAGGTCGCAGAGATCGCGGGCGTGGAACAACACGTCCTGCGCTACTGGGAAGACGAGTTCGAGGATTTGAAACCGGACAAGAACCGCTCCGGTCAGCGCCTGTACCAGAAGAAAGACATCGAGCGCATCCTCGAGATCAAGCAGTTGCTGTATCATGACAAATACACCATCGCCGGAGCGAAACAGCGGCTCAAACAGCGGCGCAAGGGTGCTTCCCAGCTCGATTTCGGGTTCGATCGCGGTGCCTTCATCGATCTCAAAAACCGAATTCAGGAAGAGCTGGAGTCTCTTCTCGAAATCCTCGATAAAAAATAATCCTTCCTCTGTGCGACTGGCTGACCGGAAAATGGGTTTGGTGCCCGTTGGATTGCCACTTGCCCCCCTCCTCAATTTCGTTTTTCTTTGCACCGGATTCTGGTTTGCGGGCATGCTGTGTCTTGTTCCGTTGGCACTGGGCGAGGAAGCGGTGGTAGAGTCTTCAGAGGCCGTGGTGCTGGACCCGATCGAAGTCACCGCCACGCGCACGAAAAAATCGCCCGGCGATATCCCCAACAGTCTGCGTCTGATCGAGAGAGAAACCTGGCAACGCCATCAACCCGGCGCGACGGTGGAGGAGTTCGCGCTGAGCGCGCCCGGCGTGTTTTTCCAGAACCGGTTCAACTTCGCGCAGGACCTGCGCATCGCCATCCGCGGGTTTGGCGCACGGTCGCCCTTTGGTGTGCGCGGCATCCAGGTTCATGTGGATGGCATCCCGCAGACACTCCCCGACGGACAGACGCAGTTGGACTCCATCGACCCGTCTCTCATACAACGTATGGAAATTGTGCGCGGACCCTCGGCGTCGCTGTTCGGCAACGCGTCGGGCGGCATGATCTCCATGACCACCCGCAACCCGCAGTCGGACGGGTTGGAACTCGCTCCCCGGCAGGTGTTCGGCTCGTTCGGTTATTTCAAAACGGAATTGTGGGCGGGCAAACAGGAAAGGGGGTTCGACTACGGTCTGTTCGCCTCGCGGTTGGGCCAAACCGGTTGGCGCGACCACAGCCGCATGGAAAACCTGTTCGCCCAACTCAAGTTCAACATATATAGCGGAATGGATTCGGACTGGATGGTGCTGTTCCGCAAATTTCATTCGCCACTCACCGAAGACCCCGGCGGGTTGACGTTTCAGCAGGCCGAGACGAATCCCCGCCAGGCGGCGTCACGCAACCTGCTGTTCAACGCTGGAGAAGAGGTCGGCCAGGAACAGCTTGCCGTGCGCTACCGCAAAATGCCGACGGCACAGGATGAATGGACGATCACGGCGCATCTGCTTCGCCGCGATTTTGAAAACCGTTTGCCGTTCACCTCCGGCGGCCGCGTGCGGTTCGACCGCTGGGTGGGGGGTCTGGCGGCGCAGTGGCAGAACGATCGTCAACTTGCGGGCCGCACGAATCGCTTTCTCGCCGGAGTCGATTATGGCATCCAGAACGACGACCGCCAGCGGTACGACAACAACAACGGCCAGCAGGGAGCGTTGACCTTCGACCAGGTTGAGCGCGTGCAGAGCGTCGGTCCGTTTTTCCGCAACGAATGGCAAGTGTCGGACAAATTGGACGTGGTGATCGGCGGGCGCTGGGACTGGTTGCATTACCGCGTGGACGATGCGTTTGGCGCCGACGGCGATCAGTCCGGCTCGCAAACCCTGTCGCAGGGAAGCGGCACCGTGGGTTTGGTGTACCATCTGGCGGACCGGCACCAGGTGTACGCCAACGTGGCTTCGGTATTCGAAGCGCCGACCACCACGGAACTCATCAACAATCCATCCGGTGCGGGCGGGTTCAACCCCAGCCTCCAGTCGCAGACCTCCCTCAGCCAGGAGCTGGGCTTGCGCGGTACGCCCTCGGGGTGGCAGTACGAAGCAGTGGTGTTTTACATCCGGTCGTGGGACGAGATCACACCGTTCGAACTGCCCGCGTTTCCCGGCCGGACGTTTTTCCGCAACGCCGGGAAGTCGCGTCGCCTTGGCGTGGAGACGCGCCTGGCCACGCCCACGTGGCGCGGCCTGCAGGCGGAGGTCGCCTACACGTTTTCGGATTTCGAGTTTGACGAGTTCATGGCCAACAACGTCAACCTGGACGGCAACACCTTTCCCGGCGTACCGGCACACCATTGGGAGGGGCGGGTGAGTTACGCGCATCCGTCCGGCGCGTTCGGGCAGATCCGGGTGCAGAGGGTGGGGCGCTTTTTCGCCGACAATGCCAACACCACCACCAGTGCCGGGTACAGCCTGGGTCAGCTTCTTTTCGGCTGGAAAGGGAAATGGGAGTGCGTGGAGGCGTCGCTGTTCGCCGGAGTCAACAATCTGTTCGACGACCGGTACAACGCCAACGTCCGCATCAATGCCGCCTTCGGCCGCTTTTTCGAACCCGGTCCGCCGATCAATGTTTTTGGCGGCCTCAGCCTGCGCATCCTCCCGTTTTAAAAGGCATTTTTAATTGGCTTGTATTGCCGATCCCGGCTCAGGTACACTAAATCCATGACACGCCTTCCCCAGACCAAGCGCAATAAGGTGCTGGCCGTTTTCCTCCTGGCCAGTCTGATGATCTCGCCCGCCTGGGCAAGTCATTTGGGAACGGAAGAGGAGGAGCCGCCCCGCAAACGGCCTCTTTTCGAGTACAAGGGCGATTATCGCGGCGAGATCAACGAACTGAAGGAAAAATTCCAGTCCGCCTTCGGGTACGTGTTGATGGATCTGGACCGCGGCTGGACGGCGGACGAAATCCGCAAACTGCACGAAGCCTTTGTGCTGTTGCCCGAAAATTTTTACCGCATTCCCGGACTCAAGGGATTCTATCGCGCCAACGAACTGCAGGCAGGCAAGCAGGCGATGGTGCCGGGAGAGGTGTTTGCCGCGACGTTTCCTCCCTTGACCACCATCTACCGGCAGGCGGCGAAACACCATCTGGTGGTCGTTGCCGACGAACAGCCGCGAATCGAATTTTATAACGACCTCTTTTATCTGGATACGAAAGTATTTCAGAACATCGTCCATCATGAGATGGGTCACATTTTTGACCTTTTTCACGAATTTCCCAGCCTCCAGGCGGACTGGCTGACGTTGGCGGGATTCCGCATCCACAATATGCCTGCGCTGGATGGGGAGCCGGGAAGCGATTTCATTTATACCCTGCTCAACGATCCCGACATCATGCGTTATGCGCCGGTGTCCGATCTCCAGCATCCCATTCATTCCCGCGAAAACGCGATGGAGGATTTCGCCAACGCCGTCGCAGGGTACATCCACTATCCATACTTTCGTTACACCAACCCCGAGCGTTACCGCTTCATGAAGGAAAAGGTGTTTCGGGGAAAAGAATATTTTGAGAAACGCGAAGGCGCGTATGCGGAGTTGATAGAGGCCGACTTCCAGCAGGCTATCGATAAGGAAGACTGGCAGGCGGTATTGGACATCCTGCAGGAAGCGGCGCGGACCACGCATCCCGAAGCCGATCAAAAACTGATGGCGGTATTGAAAAAAGCGGTGGAGACGCCGCGTCCGCGAGACGTGGACCAAAAACTGGCCGCCGCCAGTTGCTACCTGCAATCGCCCGACGCCCTGCTCCTTCGTCAGGAGATGTGGACGAATCAGCGCGTTGACCCGGAAACCATCCTCAAGTTTCCGCGGTGCGGCGGCATGCAGAAAAAGATTTTTCAGGAACAGTTGTCCAAAACGCCGGTGTTGAATCTGTATTTCTATCTGGAAAACGGAGAATCGTGGATTCAGTTTCTGGACCCGACTCTGTTTGTGGCACAGGCGCGGGGATTTCAGACCTCATATAAATGGAGGCTGTTGCTGGCGCAGGGGCGTCAGTGGCGGCTGGCGGCGAGCGGTGAGACGGAGTACATGACGGATCCGGACGGCTCGGTGCGCATCAGCCTCAATAAAACCACCCTGCGTGGACCCGACTTTCAGTTTCCCGCCGAACGCATGGCGCGCATTGAGGTGTGGGCGGAGCGCAAGCATCCGCAGTTTCCCAAAGTGTTTTCGTCCGAGGTGAATATGATCCAGGTGGTGGCCAAACCGTGGTTCGATTACTTTGGCCCCACTCCGCCCAGTCTCCACGTGGTGTACCCGCCTCTCGTGGGCAAGGATGTGGAACCGGTCAGGTGAGATCCCGGCACAGCCGGACGGCCATGTTCAGGTTGGCATACTGAGAGGGCCACACCTTCACCCCATCCTCGTACTGGATCACCAGCGCCGCGGATTCCTTCACGTCCTCCGTCCAAGTGACACCAGCCGACCCGGGTTCGAACGCCGGGTCGAGGTAAATGTCGTCGCCGTACTTGTCCTTGTTGGTTTTATCCAATTCCAGCAGGCTGAACGCCTCATCTTCAAACGGAAATCGCCAGTCCTCGAACCCGCCGAACCGTTCCAGGTTCACGATTTGCATATACTCGTGGCCGCGAAACCAGTTTTGCCATTTTTTCGTGTCTTGAAACGAATCGGTCTTCTTCCACATCAACTGAAGTTGGTGGTCGGTGATGGTACCGTTTCCGTTGTCAACGAAGCGGGCCTGCTCGGTCATGGTAAAAACTCTTTCAAGTTTTGGGGTTAGAGATATTTGTTCATCACGAGGAGTTTGATTTCCGTCATTTCCTCGATGGTGTATTTGAGACCTTCCCGCCCGAATCCGGAATCCTTCACGCCGCCATAAGGCATATTGTCCACGCGGAAGGTGGGCACGTCGTTGAGCACGACGCCGCCGACCTGGAGCTGGTTGAAAGCCCGCATGGAGTTGCCCAAGTGGTTGGTGAACACCCCGGCCTGCAGGCCGAAGTCCGAGTCGTTGATGGTGTCCAATGCTTCCTGAAAATTCCGGTAAGGCTCGACCACCAGAATCGGGCCGAACGCTTCCTCGCAAACGACTTTCTTGTCGCGCTTGACGTTGGTGAGGATGGTCGGGTCGAAGAAAGCTCCGTCGCGCTTGCCTCCAGCGACCAGTTTCGCTCCGTCGTCCAGAGCCTCTTTCACCCAGGATTCGATGCGCTCGGAGTTGCCGGTATCGATCATGGGGCCGAAGGTGGTGGACTCGTCGAGTGGATCCCCCTTTTTCAGCTTGGCGGTTTCCGCGGTCAGCTTGTCGATGAAGGAGTCGAACACCGCCTCATGGACGTAAGTGCGCTGGACGGAAATACATACCTGACCGGAAAACGAAAATGCGCCGAAGCAGACCCGCTGGGCCGCGAAATCGATATCCGCATCCGGCTCGACGATGACGCCGGCGTTGCCGCCCAGCTCCAGGATGACGCGCTTCTTGCCTGCGCGCTTCTTGATGTCCCAGCCAATGGGCGGACTTCCTGTGAACGACACCAGCTGAAGGCGTGGGTCCTCGACCAGCGCCGTGGCGTCGCGGCTTTTGCACGGCACCACGCTGAACATGCCTCCGGGAGCGTCGCTTTCCAGAATCACCTCGCCCAGCAACAGGGCCGTGAGCGGAGTGGATGAGGCGGGCTTCAGCACGATGGGATTGCCCACTGCAAGTGCCGGGGCCACTTTGTGCGACACCAGATTCAGCGGAAAGTTAAACGGCGAAATACCGGAGATGGCGCCCAGCGGAAACCGCCGGGTAAGGCCGGTTTTGTCTTTGGCGGGCTCGGTGATGTCGAGGTTCAGCACCTCGCCGTGAATGCGCGTCGCTTCTTCCGCCGCCACGCGGAAGGTGGAGATGGAACGGTCCACCTCGGCGCGGGAGTAGATCAGCGGTTTTCCGGACTCCATCGCAAGCGTCCGCGCAAATTCCTCGCGGCGTTTCTCGATGCCGTCCGCCACCTGGTTGCAGATGTCCCTGCGGGCGTAAGATGGCAGGTTGCGTGTGGTCTTGAAGGTCTCGACCGCCAGACCGATGGCCTGGTCGATTACCTGCGGCGTGGCCAGAGAGACGTCGGCGATCACTTCCTGTGTATATGGATTGGTCACGGGAATCGTTTCCACGGCCCCGGTCCAATTTCTTCCGATTAGAAAATCATGTTTTTTAGTCATGGGATTCCATCCTGATGATCAATGGGTATGATCCATATTCTATTAAAAAATCCGTTTTTTGGGAAGGCGTCCGAACGGATTGAGAAATAGGGATCAGGCCGGGGGGGCGGTGCGGGGCAGGGTGGGTTCCTGTGACGCCGGTGCGGCGGCCTGGGCGGAGGTGTCGGGCAGATCGATGATGAAGATCGTGCCTTTCGGTGTGTTGTCGGCCACCTGGATGCTCCCGTTGTGTTCGTTGATGATGCGGGTGACAATCGCGAGACCCAGGCCGGTGCCACGTTTCTTCGTGGTGAAGTGCGGTAGGAACAGCTTGTCACGGTCCGAGGGATTGATCCCTTTCCCATTATCAGAAAATTGGATTTGGATGGTGCCCGACCGTTTGTCCCGGCGGGTGGAGATGCGCAGGGTGCCGCCGGGATCGATGGCGTCCAGCGCGTTGTCAAACAGGTTGATGAACACGCGGCGGATCTGCTCCGGATCGATATTGAGAAGCGTGATGCCCAGATCGAATTCCTTGACCACCTGCGGTTTTTTGGTGTGGGTCTTGTAAAGCTTATGAATGTCGTCGATGATTTGATGAAGTGACGCCGGGCGCGGCCGGGGAGTGGGCATCCGCGAAAATCGTAAAAATTCATTCAGCAGGTCCTTCATGCCTTCCACTTCCTGCGTGATGATGCGGATGCTCTCGTCGAACACCTTGGCGAACGATTTCTTGTCCTCGTAATATTTTTTACGCAGGCGCTGGGTGTTGAGCTGGATCGGCGTCAGGGGATTTTTGATCTCATGAGCGATGCCCTGCGCCACTTCCTGCCAGGCGGAAATCTTCTGCGCCTTGATGAGTTGCGTCACGTCCTCGAACACCAGCAGAAGCCCCAGGTACTTTCCCGCCCCATCGCGCATGAACTTGATGTTGACGAGAAACGTGCGGGCGCTGTCGCCGACGGTCAACTCCAGTTTTTTCTCGAAAGATTCCTGTTGGCCGACATCCATCTGTTTGATGATGTGGCGGATGGCGTCGCGCAGGACCGGGTCGAAGGCTTCCTTGTAACTGCGCCCGTGTACCTTGCGGTCGCCCATTTTGAGCAGGCGCTTGGCGCCTTTGTTGATGGTGGTGATGACACCTTTCTTGTCGATGGATACCACGCCTGCGCCGATGTTTTCGAGGATGGTTTCCGTATAGTACCGGCGGCGCTCCAGTTCGATGTTGGTGTCGCTCAGGTTTCTATGGACCCGGTCGATCTTAACGCGACTCTGTTTCAGTTCCTCGGTCATGCTGTTGAAGGAGTTGACGAGCATGCCGATCTCGTCGTTGGTGGCGACATCGACTTTGAAGTTGAGGTCGCCTTCGGCGATGCGCCGCGTACCCTGTGCCAGTTCCTGAATGGGAACGGTGATGCCCCGCGCCATGTAAAATCCCAGCCAGATGGCGGAAAACAGGATCAACAACGTCATCAGAATGAAGGTGGTGAAGTAATTGGCGCTGACAGGCAGTTTGAGAAAACTCTGCTTTTTGTATTCTTCAAAGGCGTTGCGGATGTTCTCGATTTTGAACAGCGTGCTCTGTGGAATTTTCGACAGGGTCAGGATATAGCCCCAAGTAGCCCGCCGGTCTTCCAGGTTTTGCACGAGCGGCGTGATGACCACCATGTAGTTGCCCTTGGTGAAGGAACGGGGCTCGGTGATGGTTTGGTTGGCCATGCTTTCGCGAATGAGGTCGGAGTAATCCTTGTTGGTGTAGGTTTCCGGCATGGCACGACTGGCGTAGGAAACCACCACGCGTCCCTCGTGATCGTAGATGATGACGCCGCCCAACTGGTATTCTTCGACCTTCGTTTCCGCGAGCCGCCTCAATTGCTCGCGCCGGTCTTCCAGGTACAACTGGTTGTTGGTGATGAACTGGTCCAGTTTTTTCGCATAAAACAGGTTGGTCTTTTCCACGTGAGAATAGTATTCCCGCGCGACCTCCATGGACTGTTGAAGCGACTGCTCCACCTGGACGCTGAACCAGGTGCCGATGCTGTAACTGAACAGCTTGCTGGCAACGAAGAACAAAAGGACCGAAGGCACCAGTGCGAGGGTCAAAAACGCGAGGATCAGCTTGGTTTGAAACTTTGCGCCGATCATCAAGCTTTTACGCTCGTTGTACAGCTTGGTCAGATGGCGCGCGATCAACGTCACCAGCAAAACCAGCAGGATGATAATGATGTTGAACAGCAGAAGAACCGGAATGTTGTCCGAAATGGTGGCGTTCTGCTGGCGAAGGTAGGAGAACTCGAAATAAGTCAGCAGACCGAGCGCGAGGACGATCAGGGCCAGGTTGCGCCGTGCCCGGATTCTTTTCCTGCGAAGCTGGTCTTCGGTGAGATGCGAATCGTAGGGATTATTGACTAAAGGCTCGAACGGCATTGTTCAATCCCCCGGCATGCGTTCCAGAAGGACTCCGAAGAGGTTGAGTCGCATCCGCGGGAAATCCCTTATTGGGTTCCACCTGGATCAGACTGGATTCGGTCCACGAGGTTTCAAAGTCGTGGATCGGCACGAAGAATAACAACCAGTTGAAGGGGAACCAAAGGCCATCGTCGTTGATCATTTCCGCCTTGACGCGGACATAATACCGTTCATCGGGATCGAGCAGATAAACCGAGGACAGAGGAACATCCTTCAATGTCATCATCAATTCCCGGCACAAATCCGATTTTCGGGTCGCCACCTTGCGCTCGACGTTGTCGCCCTGCGATGAAAATTCGTAGGTTTTCTTGAGCGTGTCGTACTGCACGGTGTGCGCAATGGTGCTCTGGCTGATGATTTCGTCCGGATAGAAGCTCACATGACGCAGAAGTTCGATTTTATAATGGAAGGTCAGCGGCACGCCGCTATGCAACGCTTCCATCATTTTATCGGTGAACGCGTCTTCGAGTATTCCATCCACACGGACCTTTTCATGATCGGCGTGCAGGGTCACTTTAGACAGAACCGGTTTGGCCCATGCTGGAACCGCCATGAAAAGAATGCAAAGCGCAGTGAGAATGCTCTGCCGGATACATCCTGAAACAGTTTGTGCCAACAATTTTGGTTTCGTCCTCTAAGTTTTACCGCTTACATCGGAAACATAAATCGAAGCTGGGGGCTTCAGAAAGCGACAGGTAAGATGACAGCAGTAAGAGCCCCATCCCTGTTCGAATATTTTAAAGTATTTTAAAAAGGATGTAAATAATTACAAAAATTGAATTTAGTGGACCCGCGAAGCGGAGGGAACAGTGGGCCGGAAGGAGAACGGGTGGGAAGGCGAACCGGGAATTTAGGGCTTTGAAATTGAATGAGTTTTTTTTAGGGCGGAGCCGGTCGCGGTGGCGACCCCGCAAATCAACCGTTTTTCAACAGGTCGCGCAGTTCGTACAGCCTCTCCAGAGCCTGGCGCGGGGTGAGGTTATCCAGATCCAACTGCTTGAGTTTCTGGACCAGGGGAGACGGTGACTCGCCGAACAGGCCCAGCTGCTGGGGGCCGGCGGCGGGCGGCTGGGGCTGGGCCAGCTTGGGGGTTCCCACTTCGTCGTACTCGCTGTTCTCCAGATTGAACAACACCTCATTGGCGCGCTTCAGCACTTCTTCCGGCAACCCGGCAAGACGGGCAACATGGATACCGTAACTTTTGTCCGCGCCGCCGGGAACGATCTTGCGCAGGAAAATGATCTCGTCATTCCATTCCTTAATCTGTACGTTGTAGTTTTTGACAGAAGGGAACAGTCTTTCGAGTTCGGTCAGTTCGTGGTAATGCGTGGCGAACAGGGTCTTCGCTCCGATGCGATCGGGGCCCTGCAAAAACTCGACAATGGCCCAGGCGATGCTGATGCCGTCGAACGTACTTGTGCCGCGCCCGATTTCATCGAGAATGATCAGGCTTTTTCGCGTGGCGTTGTTCAGGATATTAGCAGTCTCGTTCATCTCCACCATGAACGTGGATTGACCTTTCTGCAAATGATCCTGCGCACCGACGCGCGAGAAGATGCGATCGACCAAACCGATTTCCGCTTCTTCCGCCGGGACGAAGCAACCAATCTGCGCCATCAGGACAATCAGCGCCACTTGCCGCAGATAAGTGGATTTGCCCGCCATGTTGGGGCCGGTGATGATCGCTACCTGATGTTGGTTGCAGTCGAGTTGTGTGTCGTTGGGAATGAACGGCTGGTTGGGATCGATCAGTTCTACCAACGGGTGCCGCCCGTTTTGAATGCGAAGCACATCACTCTCGTTCATTTGCGGACGGCAGTAGTTGTGCTGGTGCGCGATCTGCGCGAAGCCGAGTAAAGCGTCGAGCTCGCCGATGCACCGTGCCATCGCCTGGATGCGTGTCCCTTCGTCAGCAACGGCTTGCCGCACTTCGTGAAACAATCTCTGTTCGATGGCTTGCACCTTTTCTTCCGCGCCGGTGATCTCCGCTTCGTACTGCTTGAGTTCCGGAGAGATGAAGCGCTCGGTGTTGACCAGAGACTGCTTGCGGATGAAATCGTCGGGCACGCGATCAAGGTTTTTCTTGGTGACTTCGATGTAGTAACCGTAAATCTTGTTGTAACCGACTTTCAGTTGCGGGATGCCGGTGCGTTCTTTCTCACGCGCCTCCAGGTTGGCGATGGCCTGGTTGCTGTCCTTCATGATGGCCTTCAACCGGTCCAGTTCCTCATCGCAACCGGGCTTGATGAGATTTCCGTCCTTGATGTTGAGTGGCGGATCGTCCTCGATGCGCTCGTCGATCCGCTGGTACACCGATTCCAGGTTGTCCCAGCCACTGCTGATTGCCTGCATGGCGGGCAGGGGACAGCGCTCAATCATTTGTTGAATGTCCGGAAATACGCGGATGGAATTTTTCAGTGCGATCAGGTCGCGCGGTGTGCAGGTGGACATGGAGATTTTACCGAGCAGGCGTTCCAGGTCGAAAATATGCTTCAACTGCTCGCGCAGGTCGTTGCGTTCAATCAGGTGTTCGCGGTAGTGGCCGACGAGATCGAGGCGTTGTTGAATGGATTCCAGCCGGATGAGTGGTTTTAAAATCCATTCCCGCAGGCGCCGCGCACCCAACGGCGTGCAGGTAGCGTCCAGGTGTCCCAGCAGGGAATGCTTGCGCTGGCCGTCGCTCGATTGCACCAGTTCCAGGCTGTTGATGGTGGACTGGTCCAGCATCATGCAATCCTGCGTGCTGAAGGTGGACAGCGACGTGATGTGCTGGAGCGCAGACTTTTGCGTTTCCTTCAAGTATTGCACCAAAGCCCCGGCGGCGCACACGGCGGCGGGCCAGCCTTCACAGCCGAAACCATCCAGCGTTTTGGTTTTGAACTGTTCCACCAGCACGCGGTGTGCCTGGCTGTGGTGGAACGTCCAGTCTTCCACCGGTTGGATGAAGTAATCCGTGCCCTGAAGCATTGGCGGGTGGGCTTCATTGCCGTTCGTTGAGTTTTCCGGTATCAGGATTTCCTTGGGATCGAGCTTGCCCAGCTCATCCCGTAGCAGGTCGGCTGAAGTCCGGGGAAGTTCGGTGACTTTGAACAGGCCGGTGGACATGTCCAGCGCCGCGAGTCCCGTCTGTTCCTTGCCGAAGTAAAGCGCAACCAGGAAGTGATGGCTTTTGGGGTCGAGCAGGTTGTCGTCCAGCACCGTACCCGGCGTGATGACGCGCACGACTTCGCGCCGAACCAGCCCTTTCGCCTGCTTCGGGTCTTCCACCTGCTCACAGACGGCAATGGTTTTGCCGCCTTTCACCAGGCGGCTGATGTACATGTTGGCGGAGTGATGCGGAATGCCGCACATGGGGATGGCGTTTGGCTTGTTCTTGTTGCGGGAGGTGAGGGCGATGTCGAGGAGTTTCGACGCTTCCTTCGCGTCCTCGTTGAACATTTCGTAGAAGTCGCCCATGCGGAAAAACAGGATGGCGTCGGGATACTCTTTCTTGATGCTCTGATATTGCTGCATCATGGGAGTTTCGTCGTCCACAACGTTCTGCTTGTTGGCGGTTTTGGCCATGACTGGGTGTGGTTAAATTTTGAGTTCCTGAAAGATGGGGTACAGCCGTTGAAACGTGGCCTCAATATGCTCCGGGTGCACCTTGGTTTCGGCAAGCACAGGCATGAAGTTGGTGTCGCCGGTCCAACGTGGAACGATATGGGAATGGATGTGCTCCTCAAACCCGGCGCCGCCGCTTTTGCCGATGTTGTAACCCACGTTGAAGCCGGTCGGATGGTACGACTGGCGTAAAATTTCCATGGACTTCTGCGTGAGCAGTCCGATCTCCGCCAGCTCTTCGGCGGTCAGGTCGGTCAGGCAGGCGAGGTGACGGTATGGAGAAACCATCAAATGTCCGTTGGAGTAAGGGTAGATGTTGATGATGACGAAACTCAGCTTGCCGCGGTACAGCAGTTTCCGGCCCATGTCGTCGTTGGCCTGCGGTGCCGTGCAGAAGATGCACTCCTTACTTTTGTCGGACTTGATGTAATCCATGCGCCAGGGGGCCCAAAGGTTTTCCATGTCCACTCTCCGGGGGGAATCGGAAAATCAGAAGTTGCTGGTTCCGGAAGGTTGCCGGCCGGGGAAAATGTGGCCGAAGACTTCCTGCGTTTTCGTTTTCATGAAACGCGCGTCCTTCCGCGACGTTTCGTGATCGTATCCCATCAGGTGCAGTATGCCGTGAATGAGGAGGAGGATCAACTCCTCTTGCAGGGACAGGTGGTGATCGCGTGCCTGCCGGTCCGCCGTTTCGACGGAGATGACGACATCGCCCAGCAGGCGGTCGCCGGTTTCGTTGACCGCGCCGTCATCCTGCGGAAACGAAAGCACGTCCGTCGGCTGGTCCTTATCGCGGTACTGGCGATTGAGTTCGTGGATGCCCGGGTCGTCGGTCAGCAGGATGCTGAGTTCGTCGTCTTCCAACTCCAGCGCTTTCAACACACGCCGCGCTTCTTTTTTAAGCCAGCGCACGTCGACTTTGTTTGCCGATTGGTCGTTGTTCACCAGGACGGGCATGATATCAGTGGAGCAGGGGGGACAGGCCGGGCGGTATGAGGAAAGGTACCGTTTTCATTCAGAAGGGACAGAAGGGGGCGGCTCTTCGCTTTCGGCCCGGTCGTAGGCCCCGATGATTTTCTTCACCAACTCGTGCCGCACCACGTCTTTCTGACCGAACTCAATCAGGTCGATGCCGTTGACGTCCCGCAAAATTCCCCTGGCGTGGATGAGGCCGGACTGCACGCCGCGCGGCAGGTCCACCTGTGTGATGTCGCCGGTGACCACCATCTTCGAACGGAATCCCAGCCGCGTGAGAAACATCTTCATCTGTTCGCGGGTCGAGTTCTGCGCTTCATCGAGGATGATGAATGAGTCGTTCAGCGTACGCCCGCGCATGTAGGCGAGGGGCGCGATCTCGATGTAGCCCTCGGCGATCATCTGCTGGACCTGGTTGAACTCCACCATCTCGTAAAGCGCGTCGTAGAGCGGCATCAGGTACGGCTGGATTTTTTCCGCGATGTCTCCCGGCAGAAAGCCCAGCTTCTCGCCCGCTTCCACTGCGGGACGGGTGAGGATGATGCGCCGGAACTGGCGCTTCAGAAAACCTTCCACCGCCATGGCCACGGCGAGGTAGGTCTTGCCGGTACCGGCGGGGCCGATGGCGAGCACGATATCGTGCTGGCGGATGGCCTGGATCATTTTGCGCTGGGTGTTGCCCTTGGGAGTGATGAACCCCTTCTTGGGCGATACGGGAATGCGCTCGCTGAACAGCCCCTTGAGATCGACGTCCGGATCTTCCGCCATGAGGCGGATGGCGAACTTGATGTCGCCGTTCACCAGCCGCTGACCGCTGGCCAGCATATCGTGCAACTGCACGAGCAAGCGTTCGACCGCCTCCACCTCGTGCGGTTCGCCGCTGATGCGGATCTGGTTTTCGCGCGTGGTGATGCGGACGTTGAATTTTTTTTCGATCTGTTTGAGGTTGACGTCCTGGGTGCCGAAAATTTCAGGAATGTATTCCGTGCTTTCGAGAAGCAATTCCCTGGAGGCGGTGTGGTTCAAGCAGAGACGACCTTTAGTGAATGGACCTTAGCCCATTATATGGACATTGATTTCCGATGTCAAAGCATACCGGAGCCTGTAAATGACTACTTTTAAAAGGGTTGGCTTGCATTGGCCGCCCGCCGGGCGGTCAGGTGCGGTAGCGCGGACTGCCGTTGATCAGGCTTAAGAATTCGCCGCGCGTGCTGGGGTTGGTTTTGAAGTAACCCAGCATGGAACTCGTGGTGGTGTATGAATTCTGCTTTTCCACACCGCGCATGGACATGCACAGATGCAGGGCTTCGATGACCACGGCGACGCCTTTCGGTTTCAACACGCGGTTGATGCAGTCGGCGATCTGAGTGGTCAGTCTCTCCTGCACCTGCAGGCGGCGGCTGAAGGCATCCACCACGCGGGGGATTTTGCTGAGGCCGATGATTTTTCCGTCCGGCAGGTAGGCGACGTGCGCTTTGCCGAAGAAGGGGAGCATGTGGTGCTCGCACAGGCTGAACATGTCGATGTCCTTGACGATCACCATCTCATCGGTGTTGGCATCGGTGAACAGCGCGTCGTTCACCAACTCGTCGATGTTGACCCAGTAACCGCCGGTCAAAAATTTCAGGGAACGGGACACCCGCTCGGGGGTATTTTTAAGGCCTTCCCGGGAGGGATCTTCTCCCAGCTCGAGCAGCAATTTTTCAATCAACTCTTTCACTGACTTGTCCTTTATAGGTTACGAAGTTGCGCGGAGATTCGTACAACTTGATTTCGTGAAGCAACCCGTCGCCGATTTTCGGTTCCAGCACCTCCCAGAACTTGATAGCCAGATTTTCGGCGGTGGGGATGACCCCTTGCAAAAACTCCACGTCCATGTTGAGATTTTTATGATCGACTTTGTCGATGATCTCTTCTGTGACGAGCTTCTTCAGGAACTTGAGATCCAGCACCATGCCGGTTTTTGGATCCACGTCCCCTTTGACGGTCACTTCCATGGTGTAGTTGTGGCCGTGACCGTTGGGGTTATTGCAAAGGCCAAACACCTGGGCGTTTTTTTCGTCAGAAAAGGTTGGATTGAACAGCCGGTGACTGGCGCAAAATTCTACTTTTCGTGTTATATAAATCATAGGTTTTCTTCATTTCATGTTATTGGAGGGGACCCGGATTGTCAATGGAATTCAGGGTTTAAAGCCCTTTGTGCTTGTAATATGAATCGCCTTTCCGGGAAAAAAATCGTGGTCGTCCGCACCGGCGCGCTGGGCGACGTGTTGATGACTCTGCCGTTTTTGCAGGCGGTGCATTCCATGCAACCCGCCTGTCTCCACGTGGTGGTCGAAGCCCGTCAGAAAACTCTGATGGAAGGCTTCGACTGCATCGATCGCGCTTTCGCCACCGACGACCTGCAATGGTGGCGGGTGTATGGCGACGATGCCGATTGCCTGCCTTTGCAATTCCTTTCCGATTACGATTGCGTGGTGGCCCTCATTCAGGACCACGGCGGCACCGTAGCGGACCGGCTCCGTCAACGCCTGCCGGGGGAGGTGATCGTGCGCCCGCCGTTTCCTTATCGTGAGGGCCTGCACGTCAGCGAATATTACCTGGAAACGGTTCCCAACCTGCCGTCCCGGCCCAACTGGCCGCCGGCCTGGCACGCTCCCGAATCGGACCGTGGGGAGGCGGGGCGGGTGATGGCTTCTCCTCAACTCTCAAACGGCGTCTGGGTTCTGCATCCCGGAAGCGGCGGGGTTTCCAAAAACTGGCCGCTCGCCCGGTTTCAGGAACAGGCCGATTGGTTGCATCGGCAGGGTCCCCTGCCGGTGTTCCTGCTGGGTCCGGCGGAGGTGGCGATCGCCGAAAATGTCCACGCCTTTTGCCGGGAACGCGGATTCCCGGTATGGGACAATTTTCCCCTGACGTTGTGCGCCACGTTGCTCGGTGAGTGCCAGGGTTTTCTGGGCAACGATGCCGGGATGACCCACCTGGCGGCGGCGCTCGGCCTGCCCACCATCGCGGTATTTATAAAAACCGATCCGGGAATGTGGCGTCCCCTGGGCTCCGGCGTGAGCGTGGTCGATATCCGTAAAAGTAAGGCGGCGGATCAAGCCGGGGCGGAGGCGGTCCAGCAGGCGCTGGGCCGTTGGGTTCCGCTTCGGCCTCGTGCCTGAGGACGGGTTATTTCAGGTATTTGCGTTTATTGTCCGTGGTGTAGAAGCCGGGGCCGTAGAGGTGAAAGGTGCCCCCGCCCACGCACTTGTGAAGCGGTCCGCCGCATTTCTCGCATTTTTCGAGAGGCGGATCGTCCGCTTTCTGCAGGGCTTCGGTTCGTTCTTTGCACTTTTCACATTCGTATTCGTAAATCGGCATGAATGTGTCTCCTGCTTGTCCGGTTTGGGGGAGGCAAGGATGGCGCCATTTCCCGGCTCAGGGTTGTCGCCAGGAAATGGGTTTGGTGCCTTCCTGCTCCCGGAAAATATCCAAGGTTTTCGGGATGTTCTCCTTGACCTCGTCCAGATTGAACACCTTTTGCGGCAGGGTGAGGCCGAACTCCTGCTCCCAGATCCCTACCATTATACCGATCCGGTCGCTCAAAATCTGGAGAATTATAAACCGCTTGATGCCGAACTTTTCCTGTACCGGCTCCGGCATCATGAAAGTGCCGTTCTGGTTGACCGCGCCGAACCGCATGACCGCCAGGCCCTGGGCGATTTCCTTAAAGCCCAAAGAGGCGATGAAATCTTTCAGTTCCGGCGGCATGGGGTCGCGGGGCCAGACCACGATGCCGTGTTTCTCGAAGTTCTGGTACAGGACGTACGGCCGGGGCTCGTCCTGCGTCCATGCCGTGGCAGGGGGTAAAATTGCAAACCAGAGGGTCCAGAAAAGAAGCGCGCCCCGCCACAGGCGGGCGGCCGGGTTCCGTCGGGATCGTTGCATGGTTCACCCCCTTTCAGGGCAATCAGGATTGGATTTCCGTCTGGCTGAAGAAGTAGGAAATCTCGAACGCCGCGTTCTCCGCTGAGTCGGAGCCGTGTACGGAATTCTTTTCGATGTCCACAGCGAACTCCTTGCGGATGGTGCCTTCCGCCGCGTCCTTGGGATTGGTAGCGCCCATTAGTTCCCGCCAGCCGGTGATGGCGCTGTTTTTTTCCAACACCAGCAGGACCACGGGGCCGCCGGTGGACATGTAAGTGGTCAGGTCCTTAAAGAAAGGACGTTCCTTGTGAACGTGGTAAAACCCTTCTGCCTGCTCCAGGGTCAGTTTGGCGCGCTTCATGGCGGCGATGCGGAAGCCCTTGGATTCGATGCGTTCCAGGATTTTTCCAGTGAGGTTGCGTTCTACGGCGTCGGGTTTGATGATGGCGAACGTTCTTTCCATTGCTACTCCGGTTCTTCTGCGTGAATGGTTGATAGGAATTTGGAATCGTCAGGGAAAAAAAAAGGTATTTGGGGAGGCCCCAAATACCTTTTTCCTTTTATAAAACCAATACAGGTTTGAGGATGTTCAGCGTTGAACCACTCCCACCCGCTTGATCACGAAGCGATCTTCCAGATTGTCGATCCATTTCATCTGGATGGCATTGTGCTTGGCGACGTCTCTGCAGATGTAAACGCAGATTTCGCAAGACTTACAGCGGTCCACCGAAACGTAGGCGGATTTGTCTTCTTCGCTGTAATTAATGCAGTTTGCTTCGGGACAGTAAGTCGTGCACAGGTGGCAGTTGGTTTCTGCGCATTTATCCTTATCTACATCTGCAATGTAGTACATGCTTCTTCAATCTCCAATTCAAAAAGTTACCTCAGACGGCAACCGGTTTCTCTTTGGCATCAGCATGGATACCCCATTTGTGGTCCACCGCGTACTGATATGCGGCCTTAATGGTGTCCATGTTCGCCTGGAGCAGTTTCTGCTTTTTGGCGAACTTCTTCTCGATGACGCTGTCCAGAGAGGCGGTACCACCGGAAGTAACGATACCCTTACCGATGAAACGATCCTTAACGGATCCCTCAATCGAGTCCATGTCCGGCATGCCAAAGATGGCGGAAATGGCGCCGACCATGGCCATGTTGGTGGCCAGATCAGTTCCCGCGATATCGTTGGCGAGTTCGGTTGCAGGCAAGTAGTAGATGTTGGCTTTCTTGTCCCGCAGTTCCTTTTCTTCATCGGCGATGAGCTTGAGCGGCTCCTTATTGTTGATCAGGATGATACCGTTCTCCTTCAAACCCGTGTAGAAGGGCATGGTGTACGACTTGCCCAGCGTGATGACCTGAGCGCTGAAGATCATCAGGACGTTGGGGAAGACGATCTCCCCGATTTCGTAGATTTCATCGTTGGAGATCCGCACGTAACTTTCAACCGGGGCATTGCGTTTTTCGGAACCGAAAAAGGGCACGAGGGAACTGTACCCTTTGCCGATTACGACCGCATTACTCAGGATATGAGATGCGGTGACGACACCCTGGCCGCCGATACCGGCCATGCGGACGTTATAACGTTTGACTTCTTGTGGCATGGATTGAAAACCTCCTCGTTATTTTTTAGCGGCTTTTGCTTTTTCTTTTTCTTTCTTTTCGAGGTCGGTGATGTACGCCTTGGCTTCATCGGTCATTTCTTCGTGGAAACCGTAACGTTCTTTTTCGACATCGAAGGCATCCTGCATGACTTCCGGAGTAGGAATTGCATACTCGATGTTGCAGGAGGTGTAAGCCTGAATGTAGGTCGGGCCGATTTCGCGTGCGATCATGATGGCGCGGCGAACCGTGCGAACCACCCGGGCCGGATTGGTCGGCGCGATGCGTGCGATGTAGGCACAGCCGGCAACCCGGGCGAGACCCAGCGCATCGATTTTGCCGGTCTTCTTGCCGCGCGGGGCCATCTTCAGAATCTGGCCCTGCATGGTCATGCCGCTTTCCTGTCCACCGGTGTTGCCGTAAACTTCGTTGTCCAGCATGATGGTGGTGAACCGTTCCTGGCGGAACCAGGAATGCATCAGGGCCTGGAAACCGATGTCGATCAAACCACCGTCGCCAGCCATAACGATAACATCCTTTTGCTGGTTCGGGAAACGAATCTCCAAGCCCCGTTTCAGGCCGGAAGCCACGGAGTTGGTGTCACCGTAGTTGCCGTAGATAAACGGGATGTTGGCCTGGGAAATCGCAAGGCGTCCACAGCCTGCGGTACCTACGTTGATGGTATGCTCAGGGTTGGGCAAAGCCAGCATGGTGAGGCGGATGAACAGGGTCATCGCACAACCTGCGCACATCGGATGTTCTTCCAGCAGTTCCTTGAACTTCCCCATTTCGCTGACTTTCACCTCACGACCATACTGACCGTATTTGACCAGATCGCGGTATTCAACAGGGAGAAGATCTTCAAAACCAGGGGACGGTTTAACGGTTTCGAGAGACATAATCGAAATACCTTTCTATATATAAATTTAAGAAAGTTTTAGTTGGTATTCTATTTGCACCCTCTACCTGCAAGGGTTGACTCTTTTTAAAGTTAAATTGGGTTTTTGCAACAATACCCAAAAAAATCAGCCTACATGATTCACACGGCTAATGCAACAGTCGTGTTACAGCAGTCACACCTTTCCTTTGCGTGCATCACTGAGCCACTCGAGGATCATCTCGGTCGGCATGGTCATGCCGCCATAAACCCGCGGACCCGCGGAGATCTTGGCACTACAATTTCCATACAGCGTGGAACAGACTTCCTTGTGCAACCAACCGGCCTGGTTGAATTCCGGAACCAGAATCCGTTTGGCGTGCTTAACGGCGTTGATGATTTCTGTCCGCGGCCAGGGGCGGATGGTCTTGACCTTAACCAGACCCACTTTGCGGCCGGCTTCGCCTTCCTGACGGACGGCTTCGCGCGACTGGGAAACGGCCGAGCCCGAAGCAATGAGGAATTCTTCCGCATCCGGGTTGACCACTTCGATCAGGTCGCCGATGTACTTGCGCCAGTGCCGAGCGGAACGTTCGACAGCGGCGAAGACTTCCTGCTGCCAGCTCGCATGCATGTGGTAGCTGATGAAGTTGGACTTCTGAATGGGAGCGTCGCGGGACAACCGCGCCGGCGGGTTCTCGTTGTCCATGGCCGGTACGGCGGAACGCCAACCATCCCGCGGCGGCAGTTTGAATTCTTCCGAAGGCATGGCCACTTTGCCGCGGGCATGGGTGACAAAGAAACCGTCTACCGAGACCACCGCAGGCAGGGTCACGTCGACTTCCTCACTCACCATGAAAGCGGCGAGGGAATAGTCGAAAAAGTCCTGCTGGTTTTCGGCATGCGCGTGCAGGATGCCGGTGTTCAACAGGAAGGAAATTTCGATGTTGTCCGGCTGAATGGCCAGCGGGGTGTTGATGACGCGGCACATGTTCAGCAGAACCAGAGGAGTCCGTGCGCCGGGCCAGGAAGCAATGGCTTCCAGACCTCGCATCAGTCCGGGACCGGAAGTCGCCGTCAAAGACCGAACCCCGGAGCGGGAAGCGCCGCCAATGGCCGTCATAACACCGATTTCCTCTTCCGCGCGGTAATAATCTTTCAAGTAGCCTTCGTCGTAGAGGTAACCGACCTGCTGCATGGTTTCACTCTGCGGGGTGATGGGATAGGAAATGGCGATGTCGACATTGGCCCGGCGAATGGCTTCGCGGGCGGCTTCACTACCGGTGATGAATTCGACTTCACGGGGTGCTTCTTTCAACAACCACACCGGGTCAACGACTTTCTGTAAGTCGCCTTTAGGGACCCATTCCTCTTTTTTTTGGGTTGCAGTTTGCTCGGTCATAACGACTCCTCAACGCAAAGATGTTTATTCCAAATGTTGAATATAATTAGCTTTAAAGCTATTTATTGTATTTAAAGGGCAACTGGAAGAGGGGTTTCCGTTCCAGGAATGATCAAAACAACTTGGTTTGCGGTGTTCAAATTATCATGTTTGCCCCTCTAATACAATTTTATTGGAGATTTTCAATTAAATTTTACGCAAATTTGGCAGAGGCCCCGGATGAGCCCGGTTGGGGCCGCCGGGAACTCGCCCCCGGTTGCTTATAAGTATAATAATATCAAAGGCCTGTGGCAATTTTGGCGGATCGGGGAGTGCCTTCGGCTTTGCGGGCTCTGCGCCAATTTGCAGGGTTTTTTAGGCCCAGAGGTGGATTTTTGCCCTCACCCGACCCCGAGAGGGCTCAGCCTGCCTGTTCCTGCGTGGACTGGAATGTGTTCAAATAGGTGAATGCCTTCTGCAGGAAGTCGTTTACCGCCTTATCGTTACGGAACTTGAGCGTGCTCTTGGCCAGCTCTGTAGTGTGACACAGTTCATAGCGGAGGGTGTCCGCGTCGTGGAATTTGATCACGTCCACGGTCCACTCCAGCTGGGTGATGTCTTCCGTGGGAAAGTTCACCGCCGCGACCCCGTAATCCCGGATACGGTACACAAACTGAAGACCGCCATGACCGCTCGGCTCCGAACGTGTGAGTACCAGGTTTTCCTCGGTCAACATAAGGAAGCTCCCATCAGGACTTTAAATGGTTTGCACGCGGTTTTCTGAAACGAGAACCTGTGATACGATGAGCCTCCGGCGAGCCGGAAACTCCAAAATTTCAAGCATACCAGACAAGCATGCGCAGGGTAAAGGCTTCATCTTTTTAGAAACGAAAAATTATCACAATCCTTTTTTCCCCGCAGACATCTTAATCCGCAAACTCTCTTGATATTATTATGGAACCGATTGAACTGAACGATCCGGCAGAGATCCAGCAATTCCTGAGTAAAATCCGGCTTACCGGAAAGGGCTTCACCTCTGACGCGCTTTTGGGGGATGTGTTTGACGCGGGGCTCGATTACCCCGATTTCCTGAAAGCGGAAGGGGAAGACCCGGACGCCAGCTACGACGGCCAGTCTCCGGCATGGGCCAAATACCATATACGCCAGGGCAAACGGGTGTTCATGGTGTATGGCGCGGCAGGGCGCGAACGCCGCTCGCATTTTTCCGAAACACCTTAAATCATCATCAAACCCCGGGCCTTCAGGACACGCGCCGGGTTTGGGAGCATACATAATGAGATTCGATAAGGAAACACAGGAACGCATTCTTCGCGTTGCCGCCGACCGCAACCAGGGTAAGGACTTTGAGGAAGTTGATGAATGCATCGCCAATATCATGGACATGCACCCGGAGTTCGATCAGGCCTGGGAGATGGGGGAGATGGCCGTGTACCCGCAGGAGATCGAGGGCAAGGTGGTCAACCCCTTCGTCCACACCGTCCTGCATGTGATCGTCGATCAACAGATCCGCGACGAAGCGCCGGACTTTGTGGCCAAGGCGTACAAGGACCTGGTCGATATGGGCATGGACCCGCACGAGGTTCTGCACCAGCTCATCGCAGTGTATGCGGACCTGTACTTCACCAACTTCCGCCGCGGCGACAACTTCAGCAACCTCGATTACCAGGAACGCATCAAGCAGCTGGTGAGGGCCGCCGCAGACGGAATGGAAGAGGCGTGACCGCCTGTCACTCGGACTGACCGGGCTTCAACGGCTCGTGGCAAACTTCGCAGTGGTCGAGCAGGTAGTCGTTGATGTGGTGGCAGTTCGGACAGTCCAATGACTTGTCCTCGGCTTTCGGCGGGTTGAACGGCGTCAGGCACTTTTCGCACCACGCGGTTTTATTGATATTGCGCGCCCCACAGTTGGGGCATTTGAGAGTGTAGCTCATACCCCTTGGGATGCAGATCATCCCAAGGGGTTTTATATTTTTGAGCAGATTTTGCGGAAAGTAGGGAAGGGGTGACGCCTACAGGCACTTGGCGATGGTCTTGCCGATGTCGGCGGGGCTTTTGACCACCTTGATGCCGCATTTCTTCATCACCTTCATTTTGCCTTCCGCCGTGCCCTGGCCACCGGAGATGATGGCTCCGGCGTGGCCCATCCTGCGGCCCGGGGGTGCGGTCTGCCCGGCGATGAATCCCACCACCGGTTTGGTGATGTGCTTCTTGATGTAGTACGCGGCTTCGTCCTCCGCCGATCCGCCGATCTCGCCGATCATGCAAATGGCCTTGGTCGCCCGGTCCTTCTGGAACAGCTTGAGCGCGTCGATGTAGCGGGTGCCGATGATGGGGTCGCCGCCGATGCCGACGCAGGTGGACTGGCCGATGCCCATCGCCGTCAACTGTCCCACCGCTTCGTAAGTCAACGTGCCGCTCCGGGAGATGATGCCGACGTTGCCTTTTTTGTGGATGTGCGCGGGCATGATGCCGATTTTGCACTTGCCGGGGGAGATGACGCCCGGGCAGTTGGGCCCGACCAGACGGGAGTCGGAATCCTTGAGGTACCGGTACACCTCCACCATGTCATACACCGGAATGCCTTCCGAGATGCAGATGATCAGCTCGACGCCCGCATCCGCCGCCTCGAGGATGGCGTCCGCGGCGAACGCCGGGGGAACGAAGATCATCGAAGCGTTGGCCTTGGTTTTGTCCACGGCCTGTTTGACCGTGTCGAATACGGGAACGTTATCCAGAACCTTCTGCCCACCTTTGCCGGGGGTCACACCCGCCACCAGCTGGGTGCCGTATTTCTGGCACTGCTCGGCGTGGAACATGCCTTCACGGCCGGTGATGCCCTGAACCAGCAACCTTGTGTTTTCGTCTACGAGAATGCTCATTTTATTGCCTGTACGACCTTTTTCGCGGCGTCTTTCATACCGTTGCCGACGATGAAGTTGATATCGGATTCATTGAGAATGCGGTGCCCTTCTTCCATGTTGGTGCCTTCCATGCGGATGACAACCGGCACCTTCACGCTCAGTTTCCTGGCGGCCGCGACCACGCCGGCGGCGAGGATGTCGCAACGCAGAATACCGCCAAAGATGTTGATGAAAATCGCTTTGACTTTGTTGTCGGAGAGGAGGATGCGGAATGCGTTCTCGATCATCTCCTCGTTGGCTCCACCGCCGACGTCCAAAAAGTTGGCGGGCTCGCCTCCGCTGTGTTTCACGATGTCCATCGTTGCCATGGCCAGTCCCGCGCCGTTCACCATACAGCCGATGTTGCCGTCGAGCTGAATGTAATTGAGGCGGTACTTGGAGGCTTCGATCTCGTTGGGATCTTCCTCGTCGAGATCGCGCATCTCCTGCAGGTCCGGATGGCGGCCCAGCGCGTTGTCGTCCACATCGATCTTGGCGTCGAGCGCCAAAAGACGATTGTCACCGGTGACGACGAGCGGGTTGATCTCCAGCATCGACAGGTCTTCCTTCACGAAGCACTGGTACAGGTTGATGATGAAAGGAATGGCCTGCTTGAATACCTCGCCTTCCAGGTTCAGCGCAAACGCGATCTTGCGCGCGAGGTAAGGTTTGACGCCGATGACCGGGTCGATACGTTCGATGATGATTTTTTCCGGCGTGGCTTCGGCGACTTCCTCGATCTCCATGCCGCCCGCCTCGCTGGCCATGATCATGACCTGACTGGTCTCGCGGTCGAGGATGAGGCTGAGATACAACTCGCGGGCGATGTGCATGCCCTCCTCAATCAACACCTTTTTCACCAGCCGTCCTTCCGGGCCCGTCTGGTGCGTGACCAGCGTCATGCCAATGATCTTGCCGGCGTGCTGTTCGGCTTCCTCCGGGCTTTTGGCGAGTTTCACGCCGCCGCCCTTGCCGCGTCCGCCGGCGTGGATCTGCGCCTTCACCACAACGGGGTTGGTGCCGATCTCCTTGGCCGCCGCCACGGCTTCCGATTTGTTATGAATCAGGATGCCGCGCGGTACCGGTACCTTGTATTTTCTGAAGAGCTCTTTGCCCTGATATTCGTGAATTTTCATGGTTCAAATTGAAAGAATTAAATAGGTATCCAAACGTGGGAGCCGTTTTGTACCACAGGTTTTCTCAGGTTGTCAAAAAAAAGCGGGGGTTGTGAAAGCAGTGTGCCACAGAAAAGGCAACGTGGGTAGGCCGGGCACGCACGATGGACGGACCCACGCCTCATGAAAAAAGGTGAGAATTAAGGAGGAAGTGGAAAATTCAGCCGTGGGGATTCAACAGCGGGCGGCGAAGCCGGACTGAGGCGTGCCGTTTGCCGCCGTTTCCGATTCCGCTTTCGGGTTCAGGATCTGGTCCCAGGCGGCGCGCAAAGGCGCCATCACCCGCAAAATCGATTGCAGGGCGGCTTTATCATTTTTGATGTTGGCGTGCGTCAATTGACGCAGAACGAACTGGTACAGGCGCTCCAGGTTGCGGGTCACTTCGCCGCCACGGTCGGTGTCCAGCGCCACCATGAGTTCGTTGACGATATCGCGTGATTTCTGAATATACGCGCTCTTGCGGGCGATGTCGTTCTGGTCCATGGACTCCATCGCCATGGTGACGAAGCGCATGGCCCCATCGTACATCATGAGAATGAGCTTGCCCTGGTTGGAGGTGGAAACCTCATTGATCTGATATTGATTGGGTCCCTGGGTCCGTACCATGAATTCACTCTCCTGTAGTTCTGGATGATGTCTGCATTAGCCGTTAATTCTTTTTCAACAGGCCCGACAAGTTGGTCAAGGACGACTGGATGGCCTGCCTCTGTGCGTCCAACTGGCCGAGAACCACTTCCAACTGGATGAACTCCTGCTGGATCTGTTCCTCAAACAACCGCAGACGGTCGTCCAGCCGAAGGATCACGTCGTTGAGGTCCTCGATTTTCTCCGTCGTGGTGTTGATATCGCCCATCAGCGGGCCGTCCTGCGTGGTGTCCGTGTTGAACGTCAGCAGGCGGTCGAGTTTTTCCGCGATGCCCACGGACACGGTGATCGTTCCCTTACTGCCGTCGGTGCCCAGTTCCGAGGAGTCGATGCTGAATGCCAGGCCTTCGGCGCTGGTTCCCGACGCTCCGATAAACGTGTTTCCCGGTCCCTGCACCGCCGGGGTGAAGGACGCTTCTCCCACTTTGCGGATTTCCGGCACGCCGCCGGTGACCTGCAACTCGAACGTGCCTTCCTCCGTTTTGCTGGTGGCGGAAATGAAATCGACGTTGACGTTGGTGGCGGAGCCGGTGATGTAAAACAGGTTGGCCACGCCTTCGGGATCGCTGATCAAGGCCGAGGTCAGGGCGGCATCGTCGATGGCCAGCGAGCCGTCGTCCTGCGTGCGGATGCCGATCTGCGATAGGAAGGTGAAGGAACTGCTCAGCCCCGTCACCTCGCTGGAAACGAGGTCGCTCAGTGTTTCTTTAAGATTGCGCACCGAGAACTGGCCGAACAGCGGACCGGACTCCAGCGAGTCGCTGTCAAAAAAGGCATTCTCATCGAAGAACTCCTTCAGCTCGTTGAACTTGTCAACGAAGTCTTCGACCTTGGTGCGGATCGAGTCGGCGTCGATGCTGATGTTGATGGCGCCGGAGCCCAGCGCGTCCAGAGTGAGCGTCGTGCCGGTGATGACGTCGTTGACCGTGTTGCTGGAACGGGTGTAGCTGATGGTGTCCAGCGTGAACAAGGCGTCCTGCGCCGTCTGGATGCTGGTAAAAGTCTGGTCGGCACCCGCCTCGACGAACAGGGCGGAGACGGTCTGGGTGGAGCCGGTGGTGTTGCCTTCGATCACGATGCTGAACGGAGTGGCGCCGGAACCGCTGTCCACCACCTTGGCGGTGACGTCCGCCGCTGAGGCGTTGATCTTGTCCACCACATCCTGCAGGGTGTCGGTGTTGGTGATCGCCACGCTGGTCAGCACGCCGCCCACGGTGATATCCATGGAGCCGGGGTCGTCCGGGCTGTACACGGAGGTTGCGGAGCTGAAGTTGTCGTCGGAGCGCACGATGCCGACTTTGGCCAGCTGGGTGACGTTGATGGCGAAGGAGCCGGTGGGGGAGAACACGCTGGTGTTGATGCCCACTTTGGCGGTGGAGGTGTCGCCCAGGAAATCGCCCACTTTCTTCAACAGGCGGTCGCGCACATCCATCTGCCGCACCACGCTTTCGAAGGAATCCGCCAGCGAGCGCAGTTGCTTGAGCAGGTCGAGCTTCTCGATCTGCAATTCGCGCTCGGACACCTTCGCCTCCAGCGGCCTCTGCTGGAGGGCGATCAGCTTATCCACGATCTCCGACGTGTTGAAACCCGACTGCAACCCGAATATGGATGTGATGGTCATGATAATGTCCTGCTCGCGTCCCTCACCTTGGCTCCCTCTCCCTTGACGGGAGCACTCACGGAGTGACGGGCTGGGGTGAGAGTGGTTGCCTCTGCTGCCTTTTAATGACCTTAAACCATGTTCCCAAACGCAGGCACCCGTGGCCTGCTTCTGTTGAATTTATCGGCGGAATTTTTCGGGGACTTTAGGGAAAAAACCGGGCCGCAAACCCCCGTGGAAAAAAGCATTTCCGGGGTCGGGGGGAGGGCCTTGTTTTTTCAGGCATTGGGGTTTGGGGCTTGAACCGGCTTCGGCGGAAGTGATATAAGGCTGTCACTATGTCCGACCAACTCGACCTGTTTTCCCAGCCCCCGGTGGAAGAGCCGGTAAAACCCCAAAAACAAAAGGATTTGGGGCCGCGCGTCCTGTATTTCGACCTGGAGACGCAGAAGAGCGCGGACGAGGTGGGCGGCTGGGGCAACATCAAGGACATGCTGATGGCCGTCGGCGTGGTGTGGGACAGCCACGACCAACAACACCACGTCTATTACGGCGAAGCGGAGAAAAAAGACGGGAAGGGCTACACCGACCTCATCGACCACCTGAAGTCGGCGGACCTCGTGGTCGGCTTCAACGTCATCGGCTTCGACTACACCGTCATCCAGTACGCCGCCAGCCAGCGGCACATCGACCTGCTGGACATCCCCACCTTCGACATCCTCGTCGATTTCATCAAGCAGAAGAACCACAGGATCAAGCTCGACAACCTCGCGTCCTGCACGCTGGGCACGTCGAAGTCCGCCGACGGACTGGCGTCGCTCAAGTGGTGGAAGGAGTACCTGGGGGGCGACAGGAAAAAGCTGGATCAGATCGTCGCGTACTGCAAGCAGGACGTGAACGTGACGCGCGACCTGTTTTTATTCGGCAGGGACAACGGTTATGTCGAGTACGACGGCAGGACCGGCCAGCGCCTGCGCCTGGACGTCGACTGGACCGTCGAAACCATCCTCAAATCCCCACATCGGTAGAACTGGGTACATCTTCAATTATGTATCATCCAGCAAAAAGGGTTTGTTGGAGTTGATCTTGCACGGAGTGTTTTGCCGATCGTATAGTTGCATAAGAATTGTATTCATTTTCTCGCCCCAACTTTTGAGTGAGAACTCGAATGTTAAGACGTTTCAAAAGGTCAATGGTGATTGGTCGTTTATCGCTCCAAAAGATCATTGAAGAAAAAAATTCCTGAGCCGGTTTTGAATTTAAAATTTCGGAAAGGAAGTATGCTTCCCCTTCTGACCAAGCTGGCAAAAAATAGATGGTGTCGTCGAATATCGCCGGGCGGCCCTCAATAGGACCAATGGGTTTGAAATTCAGTTTTTTGTAAAAACCAGATATTGCTATTTTCCAAGGGGCAAAGGTGTAATCTCCAACCCCAAATATAGAGAATGGTGGGCGGTTACGATAAATTGAGCTCGCACGTTTCTCAAACGATTCCATATTGCTCTGGAGATATTCCCAAGTTTTTGGAGCGTTCTTTTTTATATGAGTCGTATCTTCCCCAATATATCGCTGTGTGACTAAGGCGAATTTGCGGCATTCGCGAATACGCCCGTTTCCTATGTCTGAGCTTTTAAAAAGTGGGTAAACATACTTATTTTCAAGCTGGATAAATTCCCCGAAGCCGTTAAAGAACCCGGTTTGAGAACGTTTCAGTTCCATTACCCTAGCGCAGTCATGCTTAATTCCAGAACGCCACATGTAGGCTTTGTCGGTACCTCGAAGAAATTTCCACTTTTCGTATAAGTCCACATCTGAAATAACAATACCGTCGTGATAACCAATTGTATGGGATGGTTTTGAATCACTTACTTTTTCATAGATATCGCAATCCTTAGAGCCGGTTTCTTGGCCACAGTCCATCAAAAAAAAACCGGCATCGACGGAAGCATTAAAGTGTTTCATGGCATTTATTTTATAGAGGCGAGCTAAACGAAGGGGGTAATCGTGCTTCCAAGCGTATGCAAGGACCTTTCGGGCTACGGTCATTTTGCAAAGCATTGCCACCATACCCCTTTGTTTTTGCAACCATTCTAAATGTTTTAAAAGCATCCATTCAGAGATATCAAAGTTACTTTTTCCCGTAATAGCTTCTAATCCAGCTCTCGATTGAAAATTTGATTTTTCCGGCAGGTTTGAGCTTTGGAGTATTCCAAGTTCTGAGCTCGTTACCCAAGGTGGGTTCCCAATTATTAAGATTGGTTTTGGTAGGTCTTTTAAAATTTCTGACCAATCAAGTGCAAAAAAATCAGCGTTTAAGATTTTAATTTGTGTTTTTCGGTATTCTTTAAAAATTCTTTTTTTCAAATGGTTTAGATGCGCTTTATTGATATCTACCCCGATGGTCAATTCGGCTTTTGGAAATGTATCAACCGCAGAGAATAAAAATGCACCCCTTCCACAAGTTGGTTCTAAAATTGACCGGGGTTTAAAATCTAAATTTTTTATAATTTGGATCGCCGAGCGTGCAAGCTCATCAGGGGTTTGGAAATCTCCAAATTCCCAAATTTCCTTTGTTTTTTTAGATGGCATGCGCCTCACCTCAATTTTTGAATACCTTTGATTTGACCAGCTTTTTGGATCACCCGGCTATATTGTAATCGCCACTGCAAGGCATTTGAGATAGTTATGTAACCTTGAGTAGGGGGATTCTTTAAAATTTCCTCTGCGATATTTCTCGCTCCTATTTCATCAACCGGCAAATTTTTATCCAGAATGAAAGCAAAAAGATCATCCATATTCCCATCGTTCTTTAATATATCCAGTAAGCCCTTCGTCATCTGGAAATCCGCAGTTCTTTTCTTATCTACAAATATTGTATGTTTCATATTTAGGCGCGCCGTGCGATTTTCATGGTCGTCTGTTTTTTCATAAACAAAAACCAGTAGGCTATATCCAAGTCCATAAATTTTTTGACTGGCGGATTTATAGGGGCATGAGGATTGTGGTTGTCGGATGCTTGTTACTTTAATGTCAACTCCCAAAGTTGGAAGGTCGATTCCAGATGCAGTATTACCAGCCTCATACGTATATAGATCGCTTAAATAACCTCTAAATTTATGTTCTAAGTAAGTTCCAACGGCCTTTCCATCAGTAACACCATAAAGGGATGGTTCGTCGTATTTGCTTTCAAGATCAGAAAACCGTTCTGCTTCCTTGATAAGAGCATCAATCGTTAATTGCGGCTTCATTCCTTACCTTTGCACAGATTGAAAAATTAGGCAATTGATCGCGACTTAAGGGCCTGTAGTCATTTAAATCGTAACAGTCATTAGTTTTGGCCTTGCTTTTCCCTTAAGCCTTCACCTCGTTCAACAGCTTATCAATGATGTCCTGAGTTTTGATGTTTTCGGCTTCGGCTTTGAAGTTGAGCAGGATGCGGTGCTCCAGCACCTGCTGGCTGACGCTCTTGATGTCCTCGATGGTGACGGCGACGCGGTTGTCCATCAGGGCCCGCGCCTTGGCCGCCAGCACGAGGTACTGACTGGCGCGCGGCCCCGCCCCCCAACTGACCCACTCGGTGACGAACGCCGGCGTCGTGCCGTTCCCCGGCCTGGACGCCCTAACCAAATCCACCGCGTACCGCGCGACGTGGTCCGACACGGGCACCTTCGGCACCAGGTTCTGCAATTGCAGAATGCGGTCGGCTTCCATCACCACCTGCAACTCCGGCTTCACGCCCGACGTGGTGGACAGCGCGATCTGCACCTCCTGCTCCTTGGTCGGGTAATCGACGTTGATGATGAACATGAAGCGGTCCAACTGCGCCTCGGGCAGGGGATAGGTGCCCTCGTGCTCGATGGGGTTCTGCGTCGCGAACACGAGGAACGGTTCGTCCAAGTGGTACGTGTTCGAGCCCACCGTCACCTGGTGTTCCTGCATGGCCTGCAACAGCGCCGCCTGCGTTTTCGGCGGGGTGCGGTTGATCTCGTCGGCGAGGATGATGTTGGCGAAGATGGGGCCGCGGATGAAACGGAAGTCGCGTTTGTTCGTCGCCTGATCTTCGTACAGGATCTCCGTGCCGGTGATGTCCGACGGCATGAGGTCGGGGGTGAACTGGATGCGGCTGAACTTGAGGTTCAGCACCTTCGCCAGCGAGCTGACGAGGAGCGTCTTCGCCAGCCCCGGCACGCCGACGAACAGGGAGTGGCCGCGCGAGAACAGCGCGATCAACAGGTCTTCGATGACGGCGTCCTGGCCGATGATGACCTTGCGGATTTCTTTCAGTACCTGGTTTTTCGCATCCAGCAGTTCGCGGGCGAGTTCGAGATCGGGCGTCGTTTGGTCCATGTGGGTCTCTTTGAAGTCAGGGATAAAAAGGAACTAGTATTATTTTTTCATATTAAGGTAGAGGAAGTCACCCTCATCCCAGCCCGTCACTCCGTGAGTGCTCCCGTCAAGGGAGAGGGGGAATTAAAGGTTCCTTCTCCCCTGGTGGGAGAAGGTTAGGATGAGGGGGGTTCATGACTCTTCCTTTGTTCGGGTAGCATTCAAACCATTGGTTGGCTACTCGAATCCAAGTTTTGCAAAGTTTTCCTTCCTAATGAGGGGCAAACAGTCGAATTGTATGGTGCGTACGGCTCACCTTCATTGTATCAAAGCCAGACGATTTTCCTGTTCTTCCTTGAGCGCGTTTTCGCCCAGCGCGGCGTAGATGCGGATCAGCCGCAGGTGCACCCCCGGGTTGAAGGGATTGAGGTTCTCCGCTTTCACATAGTAATCGCGCGCCGCTTTGTAATCCTTGCGCAGAAACGCCACCTCTCCCAGGTTGGTGAGGGTGGTGGGGAATTGCGGATAATAATCCAGACTCTTTTTGAGCAGGGCCTCGGCTTCACCGTACTCGTTGGTCAGCATGTAGGTGTCCGCGAGCTTGTTGTACAGCACCGGCGACAGCGTGTCCGATTCCGAAATCGCCTTGCGGTACTCGATGATCGCGGCCTGCACGTGGTCGCGGCTCTTTAAAATGTCGCCCAGCAGGGTGAGGTCGCGGGCGCGGCGGCTTTCGATGAGGGCGCGTTCGCCTTCTTCATCCTCGGCCGTGCCGTTTTCGCGTTTGTTCTTGAACTGGAACTTGATCACCGTGAGGCCGGGGATGCGTTTCAGCTTCTGCGTTTTCATGTACGCCTTCCAGTCGTCCTGAAAGCGGTCGAGGTTTTTTTGCAGAAGCCGGTTTAGCACGTCGCCCACCGGCGAGCCGTCTTTCAGCCCCGCCACCAGCGCCTCCAGGCCTTCCAGCCCCTTCAACTCGACGAGGTACTGCACCATCGTCGCCACTTCGGCGTAGGCGAGTTGCACGTCCTCGGCGGTTTTGAGTTTGGCGAACGACGGCATCATGGCTTCGAAGTCGATGAGATAATCGTTGTCGAGTCCGTTGGCGAGCACCGTTTCCATGATCGGCGTCAGGTGTTTCGGGTCGCCGCGCCAGCGCGTCTCCAGGTACTTGGCGATGCCTTCGTGCAACCACAGGGGCACGTTGTTGTGACTTTTACTGCTGAGCAGGAAGTGCACGTATTCGTGGCTCAGCGTGTCCAGCCAGTTGTAGCCGCGCACCAGCGAACCCGGCGAGATGAGCATGAGGCGGTTGTACTTGCACAGCGCCACCGTGCCGGAGGTCATGATGTCCTTGAAGGTGAGCGGCGAGATGCGCGAGAACGGTTCGCGGCTGGGGTAGATCTCCACCCGCACTTTCCTTTTGGGATGATGGCCGAGGATGTCGCCCAGCACTGCGTACGATTTTTCCAGCGCATCCAATGCGTAGGGAACGAGCACGGAGTCGGGTCCGTCGGTGTAACTCAGGATGAAGTGATCCGATTCGCGGCTGACCATGCCCCGCGTGGCTTCATGCGTCTGCGCCACCAGTTGTTTGAACTCCTTCACCGTGGAGGCGGAGTCTTCGACCTGTTTCAGCAGGTCCAGCGACCGGGCGTAGTCGCCCTGGTAGAACACCACCCGCGCGAGGAGGAAGGTGACGTCGCCGGACTTGGGATACTTGTCCATCAACGACCGCGTGTGGGCTTCCGCTTCCTCGAAACGCCACTGGTCGATCAGCACATAACCGCGGTTGATGTCTTCCTGCAGGCTGGCATGGACGGGGGCTGACGCGCCAAACAGCAACAGCGCAGTGATAAAGGCGAGCGCGGTGCGGCGAAGAGGCGTTGTCATTTCACCAGCTCCTTGTAGTACTGGCCGATGAGGCGTTCGTATTTTTCCGGGTACTTGTTCTTCATGGCCTCGATGATGTCTTCGCGGAACTGCCCCGGCACGCGGTACTGGTCTTCCGACGGCAGGGTGATTTTTTCCTCCCGCAGGCGGCGCGCGCCGCCGCCCTGGCGGGGATCGCGCTGGCGGCCCTGTCCCATTTGCAGGGAGGACTTCGGTTTGCCCTGACCCTGGCCGGAGTTCTTCAACTGCTCCAGCATGTCGCGCACCTCGTTGAGCCCCTGCAGGGCGTTGTTCTCCGACTCGATGCTGTCCTGCACGCGCTGGTCCTGGAGGCGGCTTTGCGACTGCTTCATGTAGCGGCCGGTGCCGGTCATGCGGTTGGACAGGCCGGGGCTGATCATCGGGTTCTTGCGGTTCATCTGGTTGAACAGCTCGGACAGCCCTTCCGTTTCTTTCGACAGGCCTTCCTGCTGTTCGGCCATGCGTTGCAGTTGCTGTTTTTCCTCGTCGCTCAGCAGGCTCTGGTAGTTCTGTTGCAGGGACCGCATCATGGTGCCGAGTTTTTTGGAGATTTCGCTGTTGAGTTGCGCGACTTCATACAGGTCGTCGTTCATGCGGTCGAGCAGTTGCGGACTCAGGTCGCGCGAGGTGCGGAAATGGTTCTGCCAGCGGAGCACATCCGGGTACGTCTGCTTGAACATGGAATTGAACTCGAACAGGTCCTGAAGCTCCGTGAACTCCTCCAGCTTGTCGTACTTGGAGTTCAACTCCGGCAGGTAGTTCTTGAAACCGTGGAACATCTTCATGTGCAGGGAGTGGATGCGGTCCATGATGTCCGCCAGTTCTGCGCGCTTGTCCTTGAGCTTGGCGAAGTTTTCGCGGTGCTCTTCTTCCCGGCCCAGCGAGCCCAGTGTTTTTTCGTTGAGGTCGCGGATGTCGCGGCTGATGGCATCCTCCTTGTCCATCAGCTCGACCAGCTTCTGCATGTCCGGGTGCGTTTCCAATACGCGTTCGTCCTCGCGCAGGATGCCCTGGATGGTGTTGACGTCTTTCTTCAGGCTTTCGAAGAAATCCTTTAACTGCTGTTCGAACATCTTCAACTGCTGGGAACGCAGGTTTTTGTTGATATTCATGGTTTCGTCGAGCAGGCCTTTCTGCTGTTCGGCCAGCTCGTCGATTTTCTGGAGAGACTCATCGATCTGTTTCATGAGTTCCAGATCAACCAGGTTTTCCTGGTTCTGGTTCATGTTGTCCAGGTTTTCGGAGAACGCGCGCAGGTCGTCCATGAACTTTTCCATCTCCTGCATGGCTTCTTCAATCTTTCCCTGCTCGACGAGGTCCTTGATCTTTTCCATCGAGGCGTCCATGTTTTCGAGGTTCATGTTCTCGAACGCCTGTTTGTTGAGGAACTCGTCGGGGAGGCCCTGCATCTGCCGCGACAACTGTTCCATGATCTTGTGGAGCGTCTCGCGGATCTTGTCCATCGCCTTTTTGAACTCGGCGGTGTTCTGCGGCGAGTCCTTGTCTTTCAGTTTTTCAAATTCATCGCGCAGGTTTTCCGCCAGGTTGCCGAGTTCGCGGTCGAGGTCCATCACCTGGTTCATGCGCTCGCGGTTGAGCAGTTTGACGAGGAACAGGATATCCCGCTCCAGATGCGTGATGAGGCGTTCCATCACCGGGCCGCCGGGCGGCGCGTTGTAGGCGATGGGCGTGGTTTTGAACAGAGCGTTGTTGATCTGGTTCATCGCCTGAATCTGGTCTTCGCGGATTTCATTCAACCCGCCGATGATGTTGCTCATCAGCGTGAGGTACGGTTTCGGGAACGATTGCACCTCCTGCGCCTGGGTCTGGATGGTTTGCGCCAGGTTGATGATCTCGATCAGGCGATCGGTGGTCCACGCCAGGGTTTTTTTGTAACGAGTCAGATCTTCCGGCTTTTCGGCCAGCGGTTCGGTGTTCGACACCAGCGTTTTGGCGAGTAGGGTGACCATCTTGTCCACCAGTTCATCCTGCAGGGCGAGCAGGTCCCAGCGTTTCTGCCGCTCGTCGAAGACTTCGAACGAATACACCTCCGACTGCCCGGTGTTGGGTCCATAGACGTTGTCGTTGTCCTCGACTTCCAGGTAATACTGGACGCGGTTGCCCGGCTCCAGCGTCATGGTGGCCAACTCCCACGTATAACCGTCCTTGCTGTCCTTCTCGTTGCTCTTGAACCGCTTGATGGTACGGCGCGTCACCTGTCCGTCCACATCCATGATTAGATTGACCCGGCTCAGGCCGAAGTCGTCGACCGCCTCGTAATAAAACTGGATCTTGTCGGTGACCATGTACACCGGCTTGGGATTGCTGAGAAACATGATGATGCGTGGCGCGCGGTCCTGCCCCAACTCAATCGGATACTTCGTCGGCAGGAGCACCTTGTGTCCGTCCGGGGACTTGACGCGGAACTGGTAGAAGCCGGCTTCCTTGACGATGAAACGCCCCTGGATGCGGTGTTCACCGAGCGCATCCATCGACAGGTTGTCGCGGCTGTTCAGCACCAGCGAGGCGCCGGTGACCGGATGGTTGGTGCGGGCGGTGACCTTCACCTCCGTGCCCGGCAGGACCTTGATCTTGCCGTCGGCGTTGTTCAACGTGATCCGTTTCAACTGGGTGTAGGCGGGATAATTGAATTCCAGAGTCATCGACTCGATGGTGTATTCGAATTCCGGTTTGCCCGCGCCGGGGTTGTCCGGCGTTCCGCTGACTTGTTTTATGGGATTGGCCTCCGGCGGCGGGGCCACCCAGTGTTCGTAGCCGCGCGTCCAGAAGTCCGGCAAAGTGAGCGCGGCCACCAGCAGGACTGCCAGCGACCCGACCAGGGCGCGCCGCGTGTGCCGCAAGCGGTCGGTGGAAACGATGTTTTCCGGGCGCAGGTCGCGGATGTCTTTCTGTGTGCGGACCAGGAGTTCCGCGATCATCTCGCGCGAGATGCCGTCCGGCCGCTTCTCTTTCAGCCGCGGTTCCAGTTGTATGGAATTGATCAGGTTGTTGTTGAGATTGCGGACCTTGTTTTCGACCAGAAGCGCCGCCTGGTCCGGCTTCAGGCGCAGAAACCACTCGGCGATGTAGGTGCGGCCGAACAGGTACACCACCGGAATCGCCCAGACGACCAGGAAGGGGATCAGCCAGGGGCCGGGGTCCTTTAAAAAATAGGCCAGCAGGTTGGCGGCCAGTGCTCCGGCCACGATCAGAAACAGAATCAGGTAGGTTCCCGACAGGAGGTTGACCCGAGTCCTGTAGCGCCGAACGCGGTCGAGGAAATCATGAATGAGGTGCGCCGGGTCCATTCGGATAAGAATCCATAAAAGAACGTTCTCTATTATTTTATTACATCGGCGGCGGATTTTCCCACGCAAAAGGACCCTAGCGGAAAATCATTCCGGCCACAATCCGGCTTTCTCCGACCCCCGGGAAGGCTTTGATTTCAAGCCGTTCCCGGATTGTTGTCGTCGGATTTGGGAGCCCCGGCCAGTGATTTCAGCATCTCCAGCGGGAACGGGAAGAACACGGTGCTGGTTTTGTCCACGGAGAGGTCGAGCATGGTCTGCAGAAACCGCAATTGCAGGGCCGGAGGGTGGGCGTGGATGATGTCCGCCGCGTCGCTGATGCGTTTGCTGGCTTCATATTCGCCCTCGGCGTGGATCACCTTGGCGCGCCGTTCGCGCTCCGCCTCGGCCTGCTTGGCCAGGGCTCTTTGCATTTCGGTGGGCAGATCCACGTTTTTGAGCTCCACGTTGGCGACTTTCACACCCCAGGGTTCGGTTTGCTGGTCGATCACCTGTTGCAGGTGGTCGTTGATTTTCTCGCGGTGTGCCAAAAGGTCGTCCAGCTGGCTTTTGCCCAGCACACTGCGGAGCGTGGTCTGCGACAACTGCTGGGTGGCATAGAGGTAGTCTTCGACGTCGATGACCGCGCGTTGCGGATCGATCACCCG